>CAMLTW010000002.1 GCA_946486375.1 uncultured Rikenellaceae bacterium | reverse complement strand
GGACAAAGAACCTATGACCCTGCCCTGGGAAGATGGACAACGCAAGACCCATTGCTGGAAAAGTACTTCCATGTAAGCCCGTATGCTTATTGTCTGGGAAATCCCGCGCGGTATTTCGATCCCGACGGAATGTCCACCCATACCGATTCGCTGGGGTTTGTCGTAGCCGTTTACGATGATAACGATCTGGGCGTCTACCGCCATGCCATCAACAAGGAAAGCTACGACGGAAGTCAGCTTCTGGCACAGAACGGAACCCGGATGGGAGAAACCCTGACCCCCTTCGGTTTCGCCGATTTCAAAGCCTACGAAAACGGCGAACTGAAAGCGGATCCTTATGCTTTTATCGACTTCGAATCGAACTGGGCAGAAGAGCAAGTAAATAGTATCCGGGAAGCCGACCCCAACTTTATCGCCTACATGCTCAAAGCCAGAGGAAACGGAGAATGGGATATAAAAACGCATGCTCCGGGAAAAAATCCATTGTATGGATCCCTTTTGTTCGGAAAATACGCCTCGGCAAGGGATGCGGGAAACTTCGCTGCCGGAATGGTTGCACAGCAATCCATGCTGCCCAATGCCTTTTTCGATTACGGTTACGGATTATACAACATGTCTGGCAACAACTTCGCAACGAGCGCCCTATTACTGTTCAGCGATCTGATGCTGCTTCACCGCTATCCCTATATCGGTGCAAGCGTGATGTTGAGACGGGCCCGATTCGGAGAACACCCCCTTTCGCGAATGGGGATCGAAGCGGGAAAGAACTTTTTTAGATAAACCTTTTCATGCCATGAGAAAAACCATAAAACACGGACTGCTGGCACTGCTTTTCATTTCCCTGATGACCGGATGCGACTCCCGGCAGGTAATCTACTACCAGTACAACGGGGTTACCGTTACCAGAGTAAATGACAGCAACATAGATTATTTCTACTACGGAAAGTTCGATCCCAGGCACGATTTTTCCAAAGAGAAAAACTTCGTCAGAACCATGTGGACCGGATTAGGCGGCTATATGAGCGGGCTGATGGTATTCTATCCCGATGGTAAAGTCGGAATTCTACGAGATGCGGGTGACTTTGAAAAGTTCGGACAGGACACCATGCTATACTGGTGGGAATTCGATCCCTATTGGAAAAGATTCAAATGGTATGGTATGGTAGAAGGAAACTACGATAGCATTGCCAGAATTTTCTATTACCTAAAAGGAGAACAGGAAATAAATGAAAGACAGCGCTCCCGGGTAAAGGTAACCTATCCCGAAGGAGCGATAAAGTAAAAAGTACAGGCTTATTCCCCGGAAAGGGTATTCTTTCCGGGGATACCTATACTTGGACGCCCCGATGCAAGAAAAGTCAGTCTTCCGCAGCCCGGTAGTAATCCGACAGGATGCCCCGCACTTTTTCCGGCGTAAGGCGTCCGTAAACCCGATCTCCCACCGACACGACCGGAGCCAGCCCGCAGGCGCCCACGCACCTCAGGCAGTCCAGCGAAAACAGACCGTCCAGAGTGGTTTCCCCCACCCCGATCTCCAACTGCCGCCGGAACTCGTCCAGCACGGCCTCCGCCCCCCGCACGTAACAGGCCGTTCCCAAACAAACCGACACCGGATACTTTCCCTTCGGCACCATGGTGAAATAGGAATAAAAGGTCACCACCCCGTAGACCCGTGCCACCGGAATATCCAGCTCGGCGGCCACCGCTTCCTGCACCGCCTCGGGAAGGTACCCGAAAGTCCGTTGCAGAGCATGCAGAATGTGAATCAGTTCCCCCGGATCGCAGCCGTGCTCCCGGCATATGTCATGCACTTTTTCCCTCACGCAGGACGGCAGGGATTCGTTCCGAATTTCCTTTTCCATAGATTCGCTCCTACTTTTCGGGGCCGGAATCTTCCGTCCCGCCGTTTTTCCGGTCGAAATAACGGGTATGCAACCACTCGTGCGCTTTCGGTCCGCAGGGTTCTTCCAAAACTTCCCGGTACAACTCCTGCACGCAGGGATTTTCATGAGACTTGCGCAGGGGCTTTCCCGCATCTTCCCGATACAGAGCATCGGCCCGACACCGCAACACCTCCATGTTTCCGCGATGAAAAGGCTGTCCTCCGCCGCCGATACATCCGCCCGGACAGGCCATCACCTCGATCGCATCATAGGGGGACTTTCCGGCCAACACTTCCTCGACCAACCGCCGGGCGTTCCCCAATCCGTGGGCAATGCCGATCCGCACGGGCTTTCCGTCGAAATCCACCGTCGCCGAACGGATTCCCTCCATGCCGCGCAGCCGCACGAATTCGATTTCCGGCAAGGGCCGTCCCGTGTACAGCTCATAAGCCGTGCGCATCGCCGCTTCGATCACGCCTCCCGTCGTCCCGAAGATGACTCCGGCCCCGGTCGACTCTCCGAAGGGCCGGTCGAACTCTCCGTCGGGCAACGCCCGGAAGTCGATGTTGGCATAGCGGATCAACCGGGCCAGCTCGCGCGTATAAATGGAAACATCGACATCCGGATTGCCGTCCACGGCGAATTCGAGGCGGCTGCACTCATACTTTTTCGCCAGACAGGGCATGACCGAAACCACGACCAACCTCCGCCTCTCCACGCCCAACAGACGGGCGAAATACCGCTTGGCAACGGAGCCGAACATCTGCTGCGGCGAACGGGCCGTCGAAAGCCGGGGAAGCAGTTCCGGATAATGCTGTTCCACGAAGCTCACCCATCCCGGACAGCAGGAAGTCATCAGGGGCAGTTTTGCCCGCTCTCCGTCCGCATCTTCCGCCCTCAACCGGTTCAGAAACTCCGTACCCTCTTCCATGATCGTAAGGTCGGCGGCGAAATCGGTGTCGAACACATAATCGAATCCCAATTCCCGCAGGGCGCTCACCATCTTTCCCGTCACCAGCGTGCCGGCTTCGTAGCCGAAATCCCGACCGAGCGCCGTCCTAACAGCGGGAGCGGTCTGCGCGATGACGATCTTTTCCGGATCGGCCAATGCTTTCAATACCTCGTCTGTATGGCTTCTGCCCGACAAGGCCCCCGTGGGACAAACCGAAACGCACTGTCCACAGTAAGAGCACGTGCTCCCCGCCATGTCCCTTCCGAACGCCGTAGCCACCACCGCCCGGAAACCGCGGTTCACCGCCGTGAGGGCCCCTACCGTCTGAATGGTGTTGCAGGCCGTTTCACAGCGGCGGCACATGATGCACTTGTTCATATCCCGGACGATGGCCGGAGACCGGTCGGGAACGAACACCGACTCTTCGCCCCGGTAGCGGATTTCCCGGATGCCGAGGTCGTGTGCCACTTTCTGCAAATCGCAGTAACCGTTTTTGGAGCAGGTAAGGCACTCCGCCGGATGGTTAGACAGGATCAGTTCCATCACCGTCCGCCGGGCGTTCATCACCCGCGGGGTATGGGTATGCACCACCATCCCTTCCGTACACTCCGTCTTGCAGGCCGGAGCCAGATTGCGCCGTCCTTCCACTTCCACCACGCAAATGCGGCATGCCCCCGGATTGTTCTCGTATTCCAGGTCTTCCAGCTTCATGTGGCAAAGGGTCGGAATCCGGATACCGGCCGCCGAAGCCGCTTCCAGAATGGTCGTTCCCGGCGGCACCGACATCGTTTTCCGGTCTATGGTCAAACCCACGGTATTGCCGTTCATATCTTCCGTTTTTATCTGCTTACCTTATATCCGCACATCGACCGGGCCCATCACCGAACCCTGACCGCTCCGAACTTGCATTTTTCCAGACAGCTGCCGCAACGCACGCACAAAAGCGGATCGATCGCATGCGGATGCTTGCGCTCCCCGCTGATGGCATTCACCGGACAGGCACGGGCGCACAGCGTGCACCCCCGGCAAATTTCCGGACTGATGAAATACTGCGTCAGATCGCGGCACTGATGGGCGTAGCACCGTTGTTCCCGCACATGGGCCAGGTATTCGTCCCGGAAATTGTCGAGCGTGGAGAGCACCGGATTCGGCGAAGTCTGCCCCAGCCCGCAAAGCGCCGTGTCCCGGATGACCAGCGCCAGGTTCCGGAGCCGTTCCAAATCCTCCTCCGTACCTTTTCCTCCGGTTATTTTTTGCAACAATTCGTGCAAACGCTTGTTCCCGACCCGGCAGGGAGCGCACTTTCCGCAGGATTCCTCCACCGTAAAATCGAGGTAAAATTTGGCCATCGACACCATGCAGTCGTCCTCGTCCATCACGATCATGCCTCCCGAACCCATCATCGACCCTGCCGCCAACAGGTTGTCGTAGTCGATCGGAATATCCAGGTGCTTCTCCGTGAGGCATCCGCCGGAAGGACCGCCGGTCTGCACCGCCTTGAATTTCTTCCCGTTCTTAATGCCCCCGCCGATCCCGAAAATCACCTCCCTCAACGTCGTGCCCATCGGCACTTCGATCAATCCCACGTTGTTGATCTTTCCGGCCAGCGCGAACACCTTGGTTCCCTTGCTCCGCTCCGTGCCGATACCGGCGAACCAATCGGCCCCCTTCAGCAAAATGACCGGTATGTTGGCATACGTTTCCACATTATTGACATTGGTCGGACACCCCGCATACCCCCGTTCGCTCGGAAACGGAGGCTTCACCATTGCCTCGCCCCGCTGCCCCTCCATGCTCCGGATGAGGGCCGTCTCTTCGCCGCACACAAACGCACCCGCCCCGTACCGGATCTCCACGTCGAAGGAGAATCCCGATCCCAAAATATCGTCTCCCAACAAGCCTGCTTCCCGCGCCTGCCCGATGGCGGTCTTCAGCCGTTCCACCGCCAGCGGATACTCGGCCCGGATATAAATCAGCCCTTTCGAAGCCCCCGTACAATAACCGTTGATCGCCATCGCTTCCAGAACGGAATGGGGATCGCCCTCCAGAATGGAACGATCCATGAAGGCTCCCGGATCTCCTTCGTCGGCGTTGCACACGACATATTTCCGCTCCCCGGGAGCCTGCCGGGTAATTTTCCACTTCAACCCCGTGGGGAAACCGCCGCCTCCGCGTCCCCGCAGGCCCGACCGCTCGATTTCTCCGATCACTTCCTCCGGCGTCATTCCCGTCAGCGCTTTTCCCAAAGCCGCGTAACCATCCCTTGCGATGTATTCTCCGATGTTTTCCGGATCGATGAAACCGCAGTTCCGCAAAGCGATCCGCAACTGTTTGCGGTAAAATCCGATATGCTTGCTGTCGCTCACCCTCAGATGCGTTTCCGGATCCACGTACAGCAGCCTGCGCACCCGGCACCCCTTGAGCAGGTGTTCCGAAACGATTTCCTCCGCATCCTCCGGCCTGACCTGCACATAGAAGGTGTTGTCCGGAATCACCTTGACGACCGGCCCCTTCTCGCAGAACCCGAAACAGCCCGTACGGATCACCTGCGCCTCATCTTCCAGACCGCAGCGACGGATTTCCTCTTTCAGCGCCTTTTCGATCCGTTCGCTTTGCGAGGCCCGGCATCCGGTGCCTCCGCAAACCAGTACCTGCCAGCCGATTGTCATCCCTCACCTCCTTCCCGGCCGGAATCGTCGTCGCCCGGCCCTTCCGGCGCTCCCGGAAAAAAGAAACGGCGGGGCAGGCAAAGCACCGTTTCGGGCAGCGTACCGTGTCCCAGATAATCCTCCAGAATCCGTTCCGCTTCCGGAAGGCCGACCGATCCGAACACCACCGGCTCCCGTCCCGGCAGGATCACTTCCACCGTCGGTTCCCGGTCGCAAAACCCCATGCATCCCACGGGCACCACCAACGCTTCCAGTCCGCGCCGTTCCACCTCCCGCCGGAAATAACGGGCCGTTTCCCGCGCCCCGGCGGCGATCCCGCAATCGTCCAGCCCGACCCGTATCCGTACGACCCGTTCCGGATCATTGCTCCGTTCCCTCAGTTCCAGCCTTTCGCGATACGACTCCCGCCGCTGCCGGAGTTCCTCCACGGTTGCGATACGCTCCATAAAATTAAAGTTTAGGAATTTCATCCCCGGTTCGATTACAAATATAACTTTTTCCGGAACATATCCTACCGATCCGAAAAAATATTTCACCTCTTTCTTTCATTTTTCAAGCAGAGAACGGAAAGCGTGCTTACCTCTCTGCCCTTCGGGAATCCACGCAGAGGCGCGGCCTCGGAAAGGCCGTATGTCGTCCGCTTTGGAGGGTCCGATTTTTTTTCCTATTTTGGCCGAAAGTAAAACGTAAAAAACGATGAAGAACTTTTTAGCGGCCTGCGTCATCCTTCTCGGAACCGCGGCCGGATGCACCGCGCAGGAACATCCGGTACAGGTGCCGGATCAGGTGATGCAAGGCATTTACGAAGAAGTGAAAACGCCTTACAAATACGGCTTGGTGCTGGTCGGAGAAGACAATACGCGGAAGACGGACTGTCCGACCATTTTCCGCAAAGGGGACAAATGGTACATGTATTATTTCGTCTTCGACGGCCGGGGATACGAAACCTGGATGGCCGAAAGCGACGACCTGCTCCACTGGAAAAAGCAGGGGCGCGTGCTCTCTTTTTCTTCACCGGAGGACTGGGACAGCAATCAGAAAGGGGGCTATCTGGCCCTAACCGACCACGAGTGGGGTGGGGACTACAGATTGCCGAAATACGATGGGAAGCACTGGATGACTTACTTCGGAGGTTCCGACAAAGGGTATGAGGCGGGACTGCTTTCCATCGGCGTGGCCTATACCGAAGGGGATCCGACAGTGGCCCACGAGTGGAAACGGCTGGACAAACCGGTGCTGATGTCCACCGACTCCGACGCCGGCTGGTGGGACAACATCACCATGTACAAAAACTCGGTGATCTGGGACAAGGCGAAAACCACGGGGCATCCCTTCGTGATGTACTACAACGCCAAAGGAGACTCGATTTCGAAAGTACGGGGAGCGGAACGGATCGGCATGGCCGTGTCGGACGACATGGTACACTGGAAACGATGGGGCAAAGACCCGCTGCTGAACCATCATGCGGGCATTACGGGCGACGCCTACATTCAGAAAATCGGAGACGTGTGGGTCATGTTCTATTTCGGGGCCTTCTGGAAGGAACGACCGGGAATCAGTGCATGGAACCGCTTCGCCGCCTCCTACGACCTGGTGAACTGGACGGACTGGACAGGGCCCGATCTGATCAATCCCACGGAACCGTACGACGCGATGTTCGCCCATAAGTCCTGCGTCATCAAGCATGATGGCGTGGTGTATCATTTCTACTGCTCGGTAGACAAGGACGACCGGCGGGGAATCGCCGTGGCCACGTCCAAGGACTTGGGGAAAAGCACGCTGACCTACCCGGAAAAATAACCTCATGCGGAGCCATGCCACAATAAACCCCGGAAGGCGAAAACGCTTTCCGGGGTTTTCGTTTCGGATCGCCTGCGGCCTACCGCATGCGGATTACCGTCGCCGGTAGGTGCCCGATCCGCCGCTTTGCTGTCCTTCCGCCTTTTGGCTGTCCTGCTTTCCGGAAGGAGCGGAAGAAGTTCCCCGCCGTTTATAGGAAAAGCCGCCCGTTCCCTTTCCTCCCCCCTGTTGCGGACGACTCTCTGGACGTGCGGCGGAACCGCCCGAACCGGGACGCCGCGAAGGACGGGTTTCCGGACGTTCGGGACGATGATAGGGTCTTTCGGGACGGGTTTGCGGTCGTTGTGCCGGAACCGTCGTCCCCGGACGCCGTCCCCCTTCCGCATGGGGCCGGTTCGGGCGCTGGTTTCCCGGACGGATGCTGTGAGACGGATGACGGTCGGGAGCTCCGGGCCGAGGCCGGAAATACGACCACGGATGACGGTAAACCGGCGGATGAGGATAATGCGGATGCCGCTTCAGGTGGTACCCGTTCCAGTAGCGGTAATGAGAACGGAAAGCGTCCTCGATCAGGCCGAATTCCGCCGACCCGCGCGGAAACCCGAAGTCGATGCTGATCGCGACCCAGTTCCGGTCGGGACTGTTGAAGTAACGGTTCATGACCGAACGGAAAGAATACCCCGTCCGACGGGCCAGTTCCGCTCCGAAAAGGATGTCTCCGGGCGAGAAGCCCTGCTTCAGGTAATAGCGCACGTACGATCGGGGAATCCGGTATTCCCGGACGATCTGCACCTCGAAGTCCTTCAGGTAAACCCCCGCATAATTGTTCAGCAGGAACCCGTACCGGTAAATGGGTTCGTCGTCGTAGAAATAATGATCCCGATAATAATCGTCGTCCCGGTAACCCAGCTCCACATTCAGGGAGAATCCGGGACTGTTCTGTGCTGCCGCCGGCAGAACAGCCAGAGCGAACAGGCCTCCCAAAATCAGCCGTCTTATCATTTTTCCGTGTTTCATGTCTTTTCCGTATAACGTTACGTCCCGCCGAATGTTACAGACCGCTTACCGAAAAACGTCGGGACAGGTACATCCTTTGTGCGATATACTTACGGAACAAAGATAGGGGAAACCCGGCAAACGGGAAACAAAAGTCGAATCTATTTACAACAACCATGAGACACAAAAGATTAAGTTCATCGAACACCGATCCGGCGGCGCACAAGAAAACGGGAAGCGGGGATACGAAACCTGCCGTTTTGAAAAACACCCCTGCCGGAATGAAAGGGGAAACCGCTTCCGGGCATATTGCCGGAAAAAAATCCGATCGGATTCCGAAAAAATTAAAAATCCTGAAATTCGGAGGCACCTCCGTCGGTTCGCCGGAACGCATCCGAACCGTAGCCCGGCTCATACGGGACGATGCGCCCAAGATCGTAGTGCTTTCGGCCATGTCCGGCACGACGGACAAACTGTCCCGGATCGCTTCCCTGATCGCCCGCGACGAACGGACGAAAGCTGCCGACTCCATCAGCCTGCTCGAATTCCGGTATGTGGAAGTAGTGAACGCCCTCTACAACGATGAACCCCGAAAGAAAGAGGCATTGGATGCGGTGATCGGAATTTTCCGCACCCTTTGGGATGCGCTGAAAACCTCCGGTTCCGCTGCCGCCGAAAAACGCATTCTGGCGCAGGGAGAGCTGCTGTCCACCCTTCTGATGCACCTTTACCTGCAACAGGAAGGAGTTCCGTCCATGCTGTTGCCCGCTCTGGAATTCATGCGTACGAACAAAAACGGAGAACCGGACATGCGCTTCATCCGCAGGAACCTGAAAAAAAGGCTCGAGGCCTGTCCCGGTGTCCGCCTTTTCATCACCCAGGGCTATATCTGCCGCAATGACGCCGGAGAAATCGACAACCTCCGGCGGGGAGGAAGCGATTACAGCGCCTCGCTGATCGGAGCGGCCGCCGGTGCGGAAGAAATCCAGATATGGACGGATATCGACGGATTGCACAACAACGACCCTCGGATCGTGCGCCATACCCGTCCCGTGCGTCGGCTCAATTTCGAGGAAGCCTCCAAACTGGCTCATTTCGGAGCCAAGATTCTCCATCCGACCTGCATCCACCCGGCGCGGGAAAAGCACATCCCCGTCCGGCTGCTGAATACCCTGCAACCCGACGCTCCGGGAACCCTGATCTGCGACGAAGCCGAAAAAGGCAGGATCAAGGCCGTAGCGGCCAAAGACGACATGACCTACATCAAAATCAAATCGAGCCGCACGCTGCCCGCCTACCGTTTTTTCAACCGGGTGTTCGGCGCTTTCGCCCGACACCGGGTACCCGTAGACATGGTGGCGACATCGGAAACCGGCATTTCCGTTTCGTTGGACAATAAGGAGCAACTGGAGGAAATCGTCACCGAACTGCGGAAGTTCGCTACGGTAACCGTGGAGGAAAACATGATCGTCGTCTGCGTGGTAGGCGATCTGGAATGGCACAACATCGGATTCGAGGCGAAAATCATCGGCGCCCTGCGGGACATTCCCGTCCGGATGATTTCCTACGGGGGCAGCAACAGCAACGTATCCCTCGTGATCAGAAGCGACGACAAGAAACGGGCGCTCGAAGCGCTCAATACTCGCGTTTTCGCCTGATCGGCCCCGCCATAAAAAAGTGCAGACCGGAAAGTTTCCGGTCTGCGCTTTTCCATATCCTTCTTGAACGCTTCCTTTCGGAAGCGATAATCGGAAAGTTTTTTCACGCTTGCTTCCAGCCCCTCGGACGGAAGCGGTTTGCCTTCCCTACGGCTGCAACAACTTTTTCACCGCCTCGGAAATAATGCGTCCGTCCGCTTTCCCGGCCAGTTGCTTGGCAGCGACTCCCATCACCTTCCCCATGTCCGCAGGTCCTTTGGCTCCGACCTGTTCCATGATTCCTTTCAAAACCGTTTCCAGTTCCTCCGGACTCATCGGCTTCGGCAGATAAGCCTCGATGTAACCGGCTTCGGCCAATTCGTTTTCAGCCAGTTCCGGGCGGTTCTGTTGCCGGTAGATTTCGGCGGTCTCCTTCCGTTGCTTCACCAGCTTTTGCATGATTTTCAGCACTTCCGCATCGCTGATCTCATCGGCATGCGCTCCGGAGGTCTTCGCCAGCAGGATGGCTGCCTTGACCGCCCGCAGGGACTCGAGTTTGACCTTTTCCCGGGCCAGCATCGCGGCCTTTATGTCGCTGTTGATTTGCGCTTCCAGACTCATAACGGTTCGGTTTAAATTTTCCAACGGGCAAAGATAACAAACTCCGGCTTATTTCCCACCCTCCCGTGCACCGGTCGCCGTTCGTTTCCGATCTTCTCCTTCTCCGGTCGGGAAAACCGATCCCGATCCCGGAAAAGCGAAGCGATCAGGAACAACGACAAAATCAGTTTCTTCATGGTCGGTTAACGGTTTTACTGCGACATATTAGCCGGGAAAGCGGATTTTTCCGGTTTTCAAATTTACCTTTTCACAACCAGAAATCCAATCTTTCTCCGCAGCCGACGGGCTCCTGCAAAAAGCGCTGTCCGAAACGGAAAACGGTTTCGCGAAACTCCGAAAATGTTTATCTTTGAATTTTATACGAACCGACAACTTCCCAAACATCGAAATCATGAACAAACTTCATTTTCTTTTCGGCGCGGCAGCGGGTTCCGCCCTTCTGCTGATCGCCGGCTGCACCTCGCAGCCCGAAAACCCGCACGGTTATCCCATCGCGCCCGTACCGTTCACCGCGGTGAACGTGGACGACGCTTTCTGGGGCCAACGCCTTCGGGCCAGCCGGGAAGTCACCATTCCCCTCGCTTTCAGCAAGTGCGAAGAAACGGGACGATACGAAAACTTCATCAAGGCGGCCCACCCCAGTCCGGACTACGAGCAGCTGGGATATTCCTTCGACGATACGGACGTTTACAAGACCATCGAAGGAGCCAGCTACCAGCTTCAGACCCATCCCGATCCGGCACTGGAAAGATACATCGACAGCGTACTGGTGATCGTGGCGGGCGCGCAGGAACCGGACGGTTACCTTTACACGGCCCGGACGATGAACCCGGAACATCCCCACCGCCATGCCGGCAGCAAACGCTGGGAAACGGTGGAAAACCTGAGTCACGAATTCTATAACCTCGGCCATATGATCGAAGGGGCCATCGCCTACTACCAGGCCACGGGCAAACGGAATTTCCTCGACATCGCCATCCGGTACGCCGACTGCGTCTGCCGCGAAATCGGGGACGGGGAAGGTCAGGTGGCGCGAATACCGGGTCACCAGATCGCCGAAATGGCGCTGGCCAAGCTCTATCTGGTGACGGGCGAAAAGAAATACCTCGACATGGCGAAATATTTCCTCGACAAACGGGGTTACCTGTCCGGCCAGCGGGGAATCTACAATCAGGTGCACTTGCCCATCCTGCAGCAGGATGAAGCGGTGGGACACGCCGTGCGGGCCGCCTATATGTATTCGGGCATCGCGGACGTGGCGGCGCTCACCGGGGATACGGCCTACATCCGGGCCATCGGAAACATCTGGGACAACGTGGTCACCAAAAAGCTCTACCTCACCGGCGGCATCGGGGCCCTTCACCGAAGAGAGGCTTTCGGCGCGAACTACGAACTGCCGAACGAATCGGCCTACTGCGAAACGTGCGCGGCCATCGGAAACGTCTACTGGAACTATCGGATGTTCCTGCTGCACGGGGACGCCAAATATTTCGACGTGCTGGAACGGACGCTCTACAACGGCCTGATTTCGGGCGTATCGCTGGACGGGGGATCGTTTTTCTATCCCAACCCGCTGGAATGCAAGGGCGACTACCAACGACAGCCGTGGTTCGGCTGCGCCTGCTGCCCGTCCAACATCTGCCGATTCATTCCCTCGATGCCGGGCTACGTGTATGCGGTGAAAGACGACAGCCTGTATGTCAACCTGTTCCTGTCCAACGAAGCTGAGGTAAAGGTAAACGGGAACGCCGTCGCCCTTCGCCAGACGACCGATTACCCGTGGAACGGAGACATCCGGCTGGAAGTGAACCCGGAAAAGAGCCGGAAGATGACGGTGAAGGTGCGGATTCCGGGCTGGGTGCAGGGCGACGTGCTGCCGGGCGACCTCTACCGGTACGCAGACGGGAAAAAATTGAACTACACGGTGACCGTGAACGGGGAAAAGGCGGAAGGAACTTTGGAAAAAGGTTATTTCGGAATCGCCCGGAAATGGAAAAAGGGAGACGCGATCGCCCTGCATTTCGACATGGAACCCCGCGTGGTGACCGCCCATCCGCTGGTGAAGGCCGACAGCGGGCGCGTGGCCGTGGAACGGGGGCCGCTGGTTTACTGCGCGGAATGGTGCGACAACGATTTCGACGTGCTGAACGTCCGGCTGAACCGCAACGCCCGGTTCGACATTCAGGCCCTGCCGGATTCCCTGTGCGGAATCACCGTTTTGCGGACGCCGGCGCAGGCCGTAACCGAAACGGGCCGGAAAGCCGAAATGAAAAAGGTGAATCTTACCCTGATCCCCTATTATGCATGGGCGCACCGGGGACCGGGAGCCATGTCCGTCTGGTTGCGGGAAAGCGAATAAGCCGCTGAAATATTTCCGAAAAAAGGCCTGTCCGTGCAGATACGGACAGGCCTTTTCAAGCGAAGAAAAACCCGAATCCGGGATCAATCCCGGTACGGACAACGGGAAGGACAATTTTCCGGCCGGCGAACATCCTCGTACCGACAGCATCCCCGGCCCCGGTTGGCCCGGTAATTCCGGCGTTTTCCGTAACGGCGCCGGTTCATCCGGTATTCCCTGACTTCCCGGTGCTCCCGGCAAAACTTTCCATCCCGGCAGGCGGAGCAATCCCCGTATGCATCGCAACCGCGGCCGGAAACCGGCTCGCAAGTCCGTTCGCAGGGCATCCCGCACCATTCCGGCCGACTGACCGACCGGCCCCGCATTTCGGTTTCCGCCGAAACCGCGCCGACGGCACCGGCGAACAACAGCACGGTACCCCAAATCCAAATCTTTTTCATATCGTCGTCTTAAAATTGTTTTCCCAATCGGATAAAAATATTACGGACCGGCCTGTAAAACGAGCGGATTTCTCCGTTCGGATACCGTCCGAATCGAAGTCCGTCCCTGCAAAAATACGACAAATTCTCCGAATCCCCCATTTTATCCCCATAAACCGGAACAATCGGATTTTGTCTACGAAAAAAGCCGGTTCATCTATTTTGTTCCGGTTTTCCGGATTCCGGTCATACTTTTGTTATGTACCGACTACACATTCAAGAACCATGAAAAACTTTTTGTCTCTTCTCCTTTTCTTCCTGCTGACCGTCCCTGCCGGACACGCACAAACCAAAAACGCCGTCCTGAAGGGGATCGTCGTGGACGCGGCCACGGGAGATCCGCTGGTGGGAGCGCTCGTACTGGTGGACAGCACCCGCCACGGCACGGCCAACGCCAAGGGCGAATTCACGGTTACGGGGCTTCCGATGCGGGAAGCGAACGTCAACATTTCCTACCTCGGCTATCGCACCGTCGACCGCAAGGTGAAAATCAACAAGGCGACGATGAGCCTGGGAACCGTCCGGATGCACGAGGAAGGGAACACCATCGAGAAGGTGGAAGTGGTCGGCACCTCCACCACGGCCATCCAGAAAGGAGACACCACCCAATACAATGCCAGCGCCTTCAAGACCAACCCGGACGCCGATGCGGGAGACCTGGCCAACAAAATGCCGGGGATCACGGTGGAAGACGGAAAAGTCCAATCGCAGGGAGAGGATGTCACGCGGGTGTATGTGGACGGAAAGCTTTTCTACGGGGACGACCCGATGGCCGCCCTGCGCAACCTTCCCGCCAGTGCGGTGGAAAGCATCCAGACCTTCGACGAACTGAGCGACGAAGCGAAATTCATCGGATACGACGACGGGCAGACGAGCAAAGCCCTGAACATCGTGACCAAACACAAGGTGAACCGCAGCACCACGGGACGTCTCGAAGCGGGATACGGCATGGAACTGGACAAGAACATCGACGGCAAATACCAGAGCCGCTACATCGTCGGGGGTAACATCAACACCTTCACCGAGCGGAACCGGTGGTCAGTCAACGGGACGACCAACAACATCAACCGAACGCGGGTTACGATGTCCGACGACGGCGGAGGCGGTTTCGGAGGGTCGAGCGGCATGAATACGATCAATTCCTTCGGACTCAATTACGCGGGAGAATGGGGCAAACAACGGAAAACGAAATTTACGGGGGGTTACATGTACAGCAACCGGCACTCGAAACGGGAAACCGAACGGATTCAGGACTATTTCCCGACCGAACAGTTCGAGTCGCGGATTTACCAGGATACCAGTCTCTCCAAAAGCAACAATTACAACCATAACTTTTTCATCCGGCTGGAAACGCAGCCCGACACCAACAACCGGATTCTCTTTACCCCGAACGCCTCGTTCCGAAACAACGACTCGTGGAACCACCGGATGGCGTCCAACGTGGTTACCGGCGGGGAAGCGGAACAGAACAGCTACACCAACACGCTGAACACCAGCGACGGGAACAGCTATAACGTAGGAGGAAACCTCATCTGGACAAGGCGTTTGGGAAAAAAAGCGGGGCGAGCGCTGACCACCTCCTTCCGGGGAAGCCTGAGCGACAACAGCAGCGACGCCTGGCAGGTCGACACTACCGATAATACCACCGACGAAACCTGGCTGAAAACCCTTTCCAGGGGATGGAACCGCAACGTTACCGGACGGCTGACCTATGCGGAACCGCTCAGTAAATCCTCCCGGATCCTGTTCAACTACCGGATCAGCTACGAACACAGCAAATCGGAAAAGCTGGCCTACGATTTTCTGATCGACGAAGCGGTGCCGGACACGACCCTTTCGAACATCTTCACCCGCAACTACCTGACCAACAGCGGGGGAATCGGTTACAGTTTCCGCAAGGGAAACAGCCGGCTGAGCGTAGGGGTGGACTACGAAGCGGCGGAGTTGAAAAAGGAGGAAACGTTTCCCGGCACGCTCAACCTCGACCGGACGTTTTACAGCTGGGAGCCGTCCGTGCAGTTCCGCTATGAACTGGATCGTTCCAAGAACCTGCGCATCCGGTACAACGGAAGCGCGGGCCTCCCTTCCATCGAGCAGTTGCAGAACGTGATCGACAATTCCAACCCGCTGCAGCTGACCGCCGGGAATCCCTTCCTGAAACAGAGCTATACCCACCGGCTGACTTTTCACTATTTCGCGACGAACATCGAGAAATCGACCAACCTGTTCCTGATGCTCAACGCACGGACGACGCGAAACAGCGTAGCCTACCGCACGCAGTTTTTCGAACGGGATACGGTGCTGACGAATTACAACGGCTTCCAGGCGCAGAAGGGCTCGCAACTCCGGACTCCGGTCAACCTGAACGGATATTACTCGCTGAGCACGATGGTCGGTTACAGCCTGCCGCTGAACTTCATCCGTTCCAAACTGAATCTTTCGGGCAATTACAGTTTCACCCGTTCGCCGTCTTACAGCGGAACGGAACTGAACCATGCCACCAGCAACAACATCGGTGCCCGGATAGGCATATCGAGCAACGTTTCGGAAAACGTGGATTTCGACATTTCCTCCGCCACCAGTTACAGCTACGTTTCCAATTCCGCGAAAACGGACACCAAGTACATCAGCGAAAACGTCACGGCCCGGATCAACGTCATCTTTCTGGGGGGCTTCGTGTTCAACACGGATATTTCCTACCGCTACAACCACAATGCATCCACTTCGGGTTTTACGCAAAGCTACTGCCTGTGGAATGCGGGAATCGGACGGAAATTCCTCCGGCGCAGAACGGCCGAATTCCGCATCACGATGTACGACATCCTGAAGCAGAACAAAAACCTTCAGCATACCATCGGGGACAACTACATTCAGGATACCTGGACGAACACCATCGGACGATACCTGATGGCGACCCTGAGTTTCCGGTTCAATTCGATGAACTCCCTGAGCAAATCGGCCAACCGGGATCGGAACGACGCTCCCGAAGGCGGACGGCGCGGCTTCGACGGGCCGCGGGGAGGCGGTTACCGTGGCGGCTACGGAGGGGGACGCCATTTCTGATCCGGCTACGACCATGCGGAAAACCGCAACCGAACGTTTATAAAGATTACCGATATGAAGATTCCCGGCACAGCCGTACACCTGCTGGTGTGGATCGCCCTGATCGTCATCAACCTGTTCATCATCCGGGGGTATTCCGTGGACGTGAACTGGGGAAGCACGATCATCACGTGGCTCTTCTACCTCTTCATTTTCTACGTGAACTATCTGCTGCTGATTCCCCGGCTGCTGTTCCGGCGCCGCATCGTCGCCTATGTGGCCGCAGCGCTGGCCGTGTTCGCCTTCTCGTTCGTGGCGATAAAATACCAGGCCATGTGGTCGGTGCGCAACAACATCACCCGGATCAGCAACGAAATGGAAAGTTACGGCGATATCCGGGAGTCGTTCGAACGGAAAGACCGCGAACGGGAACGGTTCCACCGGGAAATCCGCAGGCGGGGCCTCGACCGGGAAACACCGCTCCCGCCCGAATTGACGTTTACCGAACAGGAAGAAGAATACGGGCGACTGAGGCGTGAATACGAAAGGTCGCGGGCTTTCGCCCGGGGCTTCCTCCGCAGCGGCTACGATCCCCTCTCCCGGTTCAACATGCCCTACATCTACACGCTGCTGTTCTTCTACATGGCTTCCGTGGCCATCGCCTATTACGAGAAATCCCGGAAAGCGGAATTGCGGCGTTCGGAAATGGAAAAGGAAAAAATCACCGCGGAGCTGGCTTACCTCAAGCAACAGATCAACCCCCATTTCCTGTTCAACACGCTCAATTCCATTTACTCCTATACCATCGGAGCCTCCGATCCGGCTGCGGACGCCATCGTGAAACTGTCGTCGATCCTTCGCTACATGCTCTACGAAACCAACCGCGACCGGGTGCCGCTGGCCGACGAGGTAGCGGTGATCTACGATTACATCGACCTGCAAAAACTTCGGATCACGGACAAAACCGACGTTTCCATCCGGATCGACGGAGATACGCGGCCCCACCGGATCGAACCCATGCTGCTGATCCCGATCCTGGAAAACGCCTTCAAATTCGGGGTGGACAGCGTGGAACCCTCTTTCGTGAACATTCGGATGGACGTTACCGGAAGCGAATTCCTGTTCGCCGTCAGCAACCGGATCGTCAAAAAGCCGAACACGGACGCCCGGCATTCGGGAATCGGAATCCGGAACATCCGGCGGCGGCTCGAACTAATTTACGGCAGCGGCGGCTACCGGCTGAAGGCGGAAGAAAAAAACGGAGTTTTCACCGTCACGCTTCAGCTGAATTTGGATCGACGGGAAAATCCGGGAAACTGATTTCCGGGTCATCGGCATCGGACGGGCATCCCGAAACAGAAACGGGATCAATTCCGCTTTTTCCCTGCAGCCAGGAAAAGCAGCCTTCCGGAACCGGGATTTTTTTATTAACTTTACGATACCTAAATGTTTCCGGATATGAAATGTATGGCTGTGGACGACGAGCCGCTGGCGCTGCGCATCATCGAAGGCTTTTGCGAGAAGGTGGGGTACATCGAACTCACGGCTACCGCTTCGAGCGCTATCGAAGCGGCAGAAATCCTGCAGCAGGCACCGGTCGACCTGATGTTCCTGGACATCAACATGCCCCACCTGACCGGGGTCGACTTCGTGCGCATGACGGATAACCTTCCCATGGTGATTTTCACGACCGCCTATCCGGACTACGCCCTGACGGGTTACGAGCTGAACGTGGTCGACTACCTGCTGAAACCGTTTTCCTTCGACCGTTTTTTCAAGGCGGTCACCAAAGCCTATGAACTGTACTGTCTGAAAAAGAACGGCACAACTCCGGCGGAAACGCCGTCCGGCACGCCGGACTATATCATGGTGCGGGTCGAATACTCGACCGTACGGATCAACATCGCCGACATCGAATTCGTGGAAGGGCTGAAGGATTACGTCAAAATCGCCACGCCCGACCGCAATTACGTGACCAAAAGTTCCATGAAAAACGTGGAGGAGAAACTGCCGCAGGACAGGTTTTTTCGAATCCATAAATCCTTCATCGTGAATCTCGACCGGGTCAACGCCTTCGAGAACAACCACGTGATCATCGGAGCGAACCGAATTCCGCTGGGCAACCACAACCGGGAAGCGTTCCTCGAATTTCTGGAAAAGAACCGGTTGTGACCTCCGGAAGTTTCCGGTTCCGTTCGTAACCGGGAACTTTGGTATGCCGATTGCGAACATTCCCGCACCGGTCACACCGGAACTCTCCTACCGCAGACATGGCAGGGGACGGGCCGATCCCGTAAAAAAGCAGCGGGACAATACGTCCGAGGCGAAAGCAGGAAAAGCGGAAGGTGTGTTCGGCAAGCGAATCCGACCTTTAAAAAATACGTGCGAAATGAACGAAATCCGTACCGAAAACGTCACGCCCGACCGCATCACCCGACTGGAACCGGACGAAATTTTCGTATTCGGAAGCAACCTGGCCGGACATCACGGCGGAGGGGCGGCCCGTCAGGCGATGGAATGGGGAGCCCGCTGGGGACAGGGAAGCGGACTTCAGGGGCAGACCTATGCGATACCGACCATGTTCGAAGAAGCGGACGAGATACGGCCTTACGTGGACGAATTCATCCGGTTCGCCCGCGAACACCCCGAAAAGCATTTCCTGGTCACCGAAATCGGGTGCGGCATCGCGGGTTTTTCTCCGGAGGAAATCGCCCCCCTTTTCCGGGAGGCGGCGGAAATGGAAAACGTCCGGCTTCCCCGACGGTTCCGACAGGTGCTCGCCCGATCGCAAGAAGCAAAGCCGTCATGATTTACAGGAGACAGAACGGAAAGGCTTTTCATTCCTTTTTTGCAGGAACCTTATGCCGGGAAAAAGCTGTCGGACGGCAAAAAAACATCCGGCTCGATTATGAGCCGGATGCCTTGAGCCTACGTCCGAAGACCCTCATCACCCTTTCAGATTCAGATCCCGGGCCTTTACATGAACGATATTTCCGTCTTTGTCCGTAATGACCAAGATACCGTTCTCTTTCCGTTTCTGTTTCAGGAGACGCTTGCACGCAAGGGAAAGCCCCTTGAGTATCTTGTTTTCCATCTCCTGGATTTCAGCCTCGTTCATATTCCTTGATCGTTTTGTATATTAACGGGTTGACAATCGTTTTTGTTTCATCTTTCGCCCCTTTGGCCACCATGTCGATTTGCAGGTTCGAGCTGTCAAAGATAATCCAATAATCGCAAACGGGCATATAAAGATCGAACAAATTTTTGATTCCCTTGGCGTAACGCCGTCTGATTTCCGGTTCTCCGACGCCATGTCCGCCTGCCTCGACCCGCGTTCTGACCCGTTCTACGGCCATTTCAGGACTTCTCAGCCAGAAATAAACCAACGTGACGTAATATCCCTTCTCCTGCGCCTGTCTGACGAGGTTCACGTAATATTTGGTGGCCAGCGTAGTCTCAAAAGCAAAATCCGCACCATCGTTCAGCAGGGTCTTGATGCGGATCAGCATGAGCCGTCCCGCATCGATGGACATGCTTTTGGGATTGAACGGCGAAAGCCCGCGCGCGATCTCGTCGGCGTTGACGAACTCGTGGCAGTCGAGCATCTCCGGAAGAACCGTGTAAGATGCCGTGGTCTTGCCCGCTCCGTTGCAGCCGGCGATGATATATAGTTTTTTCATGGACATGCCCTTCCTATTACAAATATAACTCTTTTCGGGCAAAATTGAAACCATTTCTAAAACGCCCCGCATTTCTTCCCCGAAAAGGAACACAGCAAACACGACAAACATCCAGTCCTTTCCGGAACCGGCCCGACACAAAAAGGCGGATTCGAAAATACGAATCCGCCTTAACATGCATTCAAACACAACTGCAAGGGTATTTCTCCCCGGCCGAAGCCCGGAAAAAGCGGGCAGGTAAAAGCCTTGCCGACCGACAGGGGGAAAACCGCCGGTCAATATTTACTTCCCATAGAGTTCCTCTATGCGCGCGGGCGTTTCGGTGCGCAGGTTGGTCACCCGGCTGATATGCCCGTTTTCATACCACGTTTCCTTGAGCAGTGCGCCCGTTCGGGAATAAGTTTGCGCACACCCCTCGGCGATGTTGTTCCGGAATGCGGCCACCGATTTCAGCCGTCCGTCCGGTTCGTCGGGGTAGAAAGTCCGGTACACGACCAGGCCGTCCGGTTTGTAGTCCCACTCCCAGATGCGCGCACCGGCTTCCGTATAATACGCGTAACGGCCGGCCCGCTTGCCCAGCACATAGTTGCATTCCATCATCAGCGCACCGGAAGGATAATACCAGCGTTCCGGCCCGTGCAGCAAAAAGCGTCCGTCGTCCGCCGTACCGCCGGAATATTCGTATTGCACCTGACTCGAAGAAGGATAATTCTCCCGATAGGTTTCCACCTTCTCGATCCGTTTAGCCGTACTGCTCATCAGTGTGGCATTGTCACCCACAGCCGGGCGCCAGCCGTATTTGGTAGCCGGGCCTGCGTTGGCATCGGGATCGAGCAGCCAGGCTTCGTTGAAGCAGTAATGAACGCAGGGATGAACCCGGGAAGTGATCAGATGGATCAGACCGTCTTCGGACTGCTGGCAGGCGCTGTACCCCACGGTGTGGTAGCTTCTGTCGGGACTCTTGTTCGGTTGGGTGCCGGGCAGGGTCTTGAACGTCCAGGTCGCTCCCTCGTCGCTGGAGTAGGCCACGTAAATACCGCTCCGCGGATCGTCGTCCGGATAAGGCCGGGCGCCCCGGCTGCCGATATAATCGCCGCACATCACCAACAGTCCGCTTTGCAGCCGGGTAACGGAAGGCCGTTGTCCGCCCGCATAGGCCGGAAAGACCGACTGGGAAATTTCCCACGTGTCGCCGTGGTCTTTGGAAATCGATTGGGGCATGTAGCCGTTGATCTGGGAATTTTTACCGCCCAAACCCAGCAGGCTGCCGTCCTTCAGCTCCACCACCGTGGTGTGGCGACCGCCCGTACGGCCTTTGGGATTCTCCCAGACCTTCATATCCTTCGTGCGCCACAGAACGGAACACGACGCCTTTTCGCAGTTTCCGTCGCTGGCCATATAGAAATAACCGTCTTTCGCCCGGAAAGCCGAGTTGATGGGCTGGCGGTCGAAACGATCGGCCTTGTTCGAAAAAACAGGAAACTGGACGGGCCCCCAGGTCGCACCGTTGTCATAAGAGGTGATATACTGGAACGGATAAGCATGAGGCGACGATTGCTCCCATCCCCAGAAATGGTGGATAGCGCCGTCCTCCGTGGTCGCGATCAGCGGCGCATGGTCGTTCAGCCCTACCGGGTTGATGAAAATATCCGCCATATCCCATTCTTCGGTTCCGTACCGCAGACGCATGCTCACCAGTCCCACTTCCGCATCGTATTCATGATAGGACGAATAATAGGTCACGAGCAAATCCCCGTTCGGACAAACCGTGAATCCGGGAGAATGATGATGGTTCCGGAGCACCGGATCGAGCCCCAGGGAAACGATCTCGTCGTGGGTGGCGTTGTCCGGCGGAGCGGTAAAGATATAACGTTTGCGGAAATAGGGACGCGAGTCCTGACCGGAGACATGGGTGTTCCCCTGAT
Source organism: uncultured Rikenellaceae bacterium (assembly GCA_946486375.1). Lineage (GTDB taxonomy): Bacteria > Bacteroidota > Bacteroidia > Bacteroidales > Rikenellaceae > CAMLTW01. The sequence goes on along the minus strand of CAMLTW010000002.1, from coordinate 439,152 downwards.
TATTCTGCTGCTTGACGAACAGGGTGACCAGCGGTTTGTCGGCGGCGATCTCGGCGGCCTGTTCCTGGGAAACCCGGCCCGTCAGCGGCGTTTTGGAACGTACCAGACGGAACCCGACGTTGTGCCGCCCGAAATCGTTGAATTTGTCCCGCGGATCGTGCCGGAAGTTGGGGGGAAGCGAAGCGCGGCGCCACAAGTCCAGCGGATAGTCGTTGTACCGGGACGGATTATCCATATAGCCGCCGCGGACCACCTTGAACATCCCTTCCGGCGGCCCCTGCGGGTCGGTCACGGGACGATCCGTATAGGGAGCGTACCAATCCTGACACCACTCGCGCAGCAACAGGTCGCACATGCGGTCTACCCCGAAAGCCTTTGCGTTCCGGGCGCAGTATTCCCATTCCGCTTCCGTGGGCAGCCGGTAGATGAAATTCCCTTCCCCGGCCCCTGCAGCCTTGAGGTAAGCCGCACCCTCCGCCGTATTCAGCCAATCGCAGAAAGCCCGGGCATCCTCCCAACTGATGCCGACGATGTATCCCCGATCGTTTTCGGCATCCGGATTCCCCCGTCCTGTCTTTTCGCAAAAGGTTCGGAAGGCTTCATAAGACACCGGTTCCACCGAAATCTCGAAGGATTCGGACAGGGTCACGTCATGGCGCGGCAAGGCGTCCGCCACGATTTCTTCCGTGCCGCCGCCCATTTTATACGTTCCGGCAGGAATTTGCGCAAACCGGATCGTTCTTTGCGACATCTCGTTCCCCGCCGGCGAAGAAGACGCCGGCACAGGAGACGAGGAAAAAGCCGAACCCGCAGGAAGCAGGATCGCCGCACACAGAGCCGCGACCGCTTTCGTAACGGAATGTTTAAGGATTCGATTCATGTTTTCCAATTTTTAGTAAATATTCAAGTTGGGTTGAGTCCGTTGTTCATGCATTTTTAAAAGAAGAAGTGAAGCCGAACTTCTCGCTTTCACCGGAAGGGCGATCGTCTTCTTGTTTGAGACGATTCCCAAAGTTAATCATTTCAAACCACATATCCGCATAAAAGGAATGCAAGGCTCGAGGCCCTGCATTCCTCCTTCGTTTCATGAAATGAACAGTGCCGGAATCGTTCTTCAGCCGCAGGCTTTACAGGTATCCGGGATTTTGAAGCTCGTCCGGATTCGTCACGTAATTGATCTCTGCGCCTTCCGGCACGGGCCAGCAGTAATGGATGTCGATGTTGAATTTCCCTACCGCCTTGATGTCCGGATTGCTGTTGATGTATCGGGCCATCACCTCTTTTCCCATCCTTTTCAGGTCGATCCAACGGGTATACTCGCCGCACAGCTCGCGGGCTCGCTCGGCCAGGATGAAATCGACGTCCACATCGCTCGATGCGATATCCATGCTGCCGTCGTGATTCTTGCAGGCACGGTTGCGCACGACGTTGATGTAGTCAGCGGCGTTCGCCAGTTCGGCTCCGCCCAGACGGTAGCAGGCTTCGGCCGCCAGCAGGTAGGTGTCGGCCAGACGGAATACGATCTGATCCGCATAGGTATAGGAATTTCCCAGATCGCCGATGTACCATCCCGGCGCCTCGAATTTCTTCAGCGCCGTATAGCCCTGCTGGATCGTCAGTTCGTTCGCCGTTCCGTCCGCATTGTAAACGTCGTCGCGACCGAAGCAGGCGTAATCCCTCGCTTTGGCATCGGGCACTCTTTCCCGCGTGAACCACATCGCCGTATCGTGCTTGGAGATCGTCTTCTTCCCGGAAAACACGTCCGGGTCTTTTCCGTAACGGTTACAGTCGCCGGCCGACCAGGTATAATCGGAAGTCGCATAGTATGCCTCCCGGAAGAAGGCGCTGTAGCGGGTGTCTTCCGGGTCTTCGTACATATCCAGCAGGGCCAGGGTAGGCATGATCCGCGCATTGCCCCCGACGTATTCGGAATCCAGCGCCCAGTCCACTCCGCAGCTGCCGTTCAGACGCATGGCGCTGAACTGTTTGTAGACACGGTTCCAAAAAGACGTTCCCCGCGGGTTCAATCCCGGCTCCGACGAATGGGTGGCCACCCAGACGGCCTCCTTGTTGCTCTTGTTGTTTTTCACATCGAAGACCTGCGAAGGTTCGGCATACAGTTCCAGTCCGTACGCCGCCCGGTTGTCGATGACTTCCGCCGCCGCATTTTTGGCTTCGGTGTACAATTGCGTTTTGTCGGTGGCCGAATCGTAAGCCGCGTATTGCAGGCAGGCCTTGGCATACAGGTGACAGGCGGCGGCCTTCGTCGCGCGCCCGACCTGCGCCTGCTTCGGAGGAAGGTGCTTCATGGCGAATTTCAGGTCGGAAAAGATCAGCGCATAAAATTGATCCACGCTCGATGTGGGTATTTCGGTGATCGGAGCCGTCGTAAACGTCGTCGGCAAATATTTTCCGCCGAAGTATTCCACCACGAAGAAGTTGAAAAAGGCACGCAGGAAATGGGCTTCCGCCACTTTCGCGTTCCGCGCCTCTTCGCTGCCGAAGTCGGGTTTCGAGGCATAATAAATGGCTGCGTTGCACATGTTGATGGTTTCGTAGCTCGACACCCATCCCTCTTCCAGATTGGCAGACGCGCCGTTCAGGTCATTGTAATTGAACAGGTGCTGCATGAAAGAGCGTCCCTGCGCGGAAACCCACAGATCGGTTCCGGCCTCGGCCTGATAAACCACCCAGTCTTCGCCGCCCCCCGTCCATTGCCGGGTCAACGGGAAATAACAGGCGTTGATCAATTGTTCGTATCCCTCCGGCGTGGAAGCCTTGTTTTCCATCGTCGGGCCGCCCGTCGGATTGAACTCATCCAGCGAACATCCGGTAACCCCTGCCAGCAGAACCGCTGCCAGCGGAATCATAAAAATCTTTTTCTTCATGTCTGAATCCAGGTTAGCAATGCATTAAAACGTGATGTTGACACCGAATACCATCTGCCGGGACAAGGGCCATTCGTCCTGCCGGTGGCCGCGTTCGGGATCCCAGTCCTTCAAATACTTGCTCTTGGTCCACGTCCAGGGATTCGATACGGTCGCATAGATCCGGAATCTTTCGAGGGGAATCTTCTTCAGCCATCGGGCGGGCAGCGAGTACCCCAGCGTAATGTTCCGCAGTTTGATGTAGGAACCGTCGATATACGTCAGACTGCTGGTGCCCACCGTCGGATTGTTCCCGATCGTGGTACCGTGAGCGGTGTTGGGACGGGGAAAACGTCCTCCGGGATTCTCGGGCGTCCAATAGTCGAGCATCTTGGGGCCGTTCCCGTTTCCGCTTCCGTTGTACCAGCTCATCACCCAGTGGTTGATCGTGTTGCCCCAACGGGCATCCAGAAAGAAGCTGAGGTCGATTCCCTTGTAAACGAGGGTATTCTGCAAGCCGGCCGTCCACTTGGGCGCCACCTGACCCAATACCTGCATGTCTTCCGAGCCATAGGAATAGTTGACGTTTCCGTTTTCGTCGGGCACTTCTTCGATCTTTACGTCTCCCATGTGACGGTTGTACTTCTGAGCCTCTTCTTCCGTCTGGAAAATCCCCGCGTATTTGTAATCGTAGAGCGACTGAATCGGATGGCCTTTGATCAACCAGGTTTTGTTGGAACCGGAAACGGGAACGTCCTGGGTGAAGTCGGTGATTTCTTCATGATTGGTATTGAACGTGAACGCCGTCGTCCACTCGAAATCCTTCTTCCGGATGTTGACGCTGTTGATCACGATGTCCAGCCCCCGGTTCACGGTGGCGCAAATATTCTCCAGTATCTTCAGATTGGACGTTCCGGCCGCCCCGGTCGATGCCGGCAGAGTGCGCTTATAGAGGATGTCTTTCGTTTTGACGTGATACAGGTCCAGAGTCATGGACAAACGGTTGTTGAACAGACCCAGATCGACGCCCACGTTGGTACCGTACGATTTCTCCCACCCCAGGTTCGCGTTGGGAATGCTCTGGGCGAATCCGTAGTAGGGAGCCGGATCGTTCTGAAAAGCGAAGTTGGTTCCCATTCTTCCGATATTTTGGGTCGAATAGGGGCTCGCGCCCGAATTGCCCGTAACCCCATAGCCGACACGCAGTTTGAGGTCGTATATGCCGGAGTCCTTCAGGAACGCTTCATCGCTGATCCGCCAGGCTGCCGATACGGCCGGGAAATTATCCCAGCGATTTCCGGAAGCCAGCACGGAAGCTCCTTCGGTCCGGTTGGAGATGGACAACAGGTAACGCCCCTTGTAGCTGTAATTGATCCGGGCGATGAAGGCCAAAGACTGCTGCTCGGTGTAACTCGAATTGATCGAACGGTCGGTGGTCGTCGAATTCTGCAACCGGTAAAACGTGTAACCGTCCCAGTCGATGTTGTATCCGGTCATTCCGTAAGTCTCCTTCCGGTCTTTCGTCCAGCTGGTAACGCCCGTAATCGCAAAATTGTGATCCTGATTGACGGTGAAATTGTAGTTCAGGATGTTTTCCCACTTGTAATTGTAGATGTTATTGCTGTTTATGCCCGCGGATGTCCGGGTGGTTCCCGACATGGAAGTGCGTCCGTTGTAGGTACCCGTACGAGGAGTAGACAAATAAGCGCTGAGCATGGTTTTGAAAGAAAGGCCTTTCAAGGGCTTGATTTCCAGGTAAGCCGTCGGATTGAACGCCAGCTGCCGCCTGTCGTTGACGAACTGCACCGGATTCTGGTCGGCGATGGGACTGATCGTCCCCGTGTTTCCGGCCAGAGGATACGGGTTGATGGTTCCGTCTTCCAGGAAAGGCGTTCCCAACGGCAAGGTGGTGAACACGCGGGTAAAATACCGTCCGTTGCGTTCGCTGCTTTTCGTGTAGGAAGCGACCAGATTGACCCCGATGCTCGCCCAGGGACGTATCTGATGATCCACGGTCGTTTTCAATCCGTAACGCGTCAGCTCGTCGCCCGGCAAAAAGCCTTCCCTTTCGTAGTAACTCAACGAAAGATAGCCCCGTGTTTTTTCCGTACCCCCGGAAGCGGATATCGAATAATTCTGCAGAACGCCGTTGCGTGTGCCCAGATCCAGCCAGTCGATCCACTGGTTGTTCTGGACGGCTTCCCATTCGGCGTTCGAGAACAGAATGGCATCCGAGTCGCCGGGATTCCAGGTGCCGGCCGTCCGGTGCGCTTCCCGCCGCAGTTTGATATATTCTTCACCCGTGCGCACTTCCGGGAATTGCAAGTAACCGTTCACCCCGCGATAAGCGTCGAAATTGACGGTCACCTTTCCGTTTTTATTCCCGCTTTTGGTCGTGATGATGATTACCCCGTTGGCCCCCGCCGAACCGTAGATGGCGGTAGAGGAGGCGTCTTTCAGCACTTCGATCGATTCCACGTCGTTCGGGTTCAAATCGTTGTACTGTCCGGGCACGCCGTCGATGATGATATAGGGCGTGTTGCTGCCGGAGAGGGAACGGCTGCCGCGCAAGGTCATGTTCACCCCCGAAGTGGCTCGACCGTCGCTCACCGAAATACTCAGGCCCGCCACCCGACCCGCCAGGGCTTCCATCACATTGGAGGTGGGAGTTTTCACGAGGTCTTCGTTTTTGACGGACTGGATCGCTCCGGTCAGGTCGCGCTTGCGGACGGTACCGTAACCGACCACAACCACTTCGTCCAGATCGGTCGCCGCTTCCCGCATCACCACGTCAATCGTCTGTCGGTCTCCTACCTCCATTTTCACATCGGTGTATCCGACGAAAGAAAATTCCAGCGTGCTTCCCGCGGGAGCTTTGACGGAATACCGGCCTTCGGAGTCGGTGGAAACCCCGGTCGTGGTTCCCTGAACCATCACGGTGACCCCGGCCATCGGCCCCTGAGCGTCCCTGACGGTTCCGGTAATCGGCCGCGTTTGGGCGGAAACGGGATTCCCGGCCCACAGCAACATGAACGAAAGTCCCAGCACCGCCAGAACCTTTGTTCTTTTCTTTGGTTTGGTTTGTTTCATAACATTTATTTATTAAAAGTTAGGGTGGGTACGAAACCGGGAATACGTAAAGGCGCAGGAAATGAAGGAAGTTCAAAAAGCCGTCATGCGTCCGGCTTACCGGCCCATTCGGAAAACGAAAACCTGTTCTGTAAGAAAAAAGGATCATTTAAAACGACGCATGGTCGCTCGAAATCGGAAGCAAAAAAACGGCAACCGACTTTGATGCCGATTGCCGTAGAGAAGAAGGAGGGAAGAACTTTTTAAATGATCCTTTATTAGGAAAGGCTCCGATTTCTTCCTTTTATTTCTTTTGTCTTTGCTATTCTATTGTTTTATGCTGTGTTTTGCAAGAAAAACAGTAGTTTGGGATTATTTCAAAAAAGCTTTTAAATGTTAAAAAATCTTAGTCGTCAGTCTTTTAAGTTTGGGCGTAAAAATCGCGTCCTGGGTATGTCACAAATCTAAGAAATTCTTTTTAGAAAAAGAAAATAAAAAAAGAAAAATATTCCAAAAAATACGCAAATTCTTTCACCGTCCGGTTTCGGGGTGAAGCCGTCCGGTGAAAATCCCCGTCCATCTTCCGGAAAAAAGCTTTCGACGGGACACGAAAACCGACGCCAGAGGGCAACAAACCCAACCATACAACCAACTGGAACAATGACCATTCCAACCGCAAACGGTTTGCGGGAGGCAATCGAAAAATCCCTTGCTGTCCGTACCGTTTGCATTTGTCGCCGATTATTGCTAAAATTGTTAAATGTTGCTTTCGATCGGCTGAATCGGATACCCGTTTGCGAATTCCTGCCGTCCGGCAAATCCGGAGACAGAAGACGAATCGCACCAGCGCAGCTTTCGACTGTTGTTTTTTATCGTGCATGTTCGAACAGACTTGGAAGAAAAAACACCTTGACTTGAATCATATGAAAACAAGAACCTTGCTGATGGTCATGAGCGCCTTGCTGATAACCGTCGATGTCTGCGGACAAAATCACACGTCTGCCGATGCGAAAAGCCGTACGACGGTTACGGCCCGGACGCCGGACAGTGAAACATGGCCGATCCGTTTCGATACGGACGGCGGTACCCCGATCGCTCCGCAGTCCGTAAGGACCGGAGACAGGATAAGGGTTCCGGAGCGTCCCGCCAAAGCAGGATGGGTATTCGTGGGCTGGTACACGGATCCGACCGCCAGCATCCGGATGTGGGATTTTCGGAACGACCCGGTAACGGGAGCCATGACGCTCTATGCCAAATGGGTACAGGTGGACGAAAAACATCGTTTGCTGAATGCCTATGCGTCGGAAGAAGAACTGAAAAACCCCTACGTCGCTGCGACGCTGCAAACCCTGGGAACGCTGTCCGAAGACCAGCGCACCCTCACCCTGCCCGAAGGCACCACGGTGTACATCGCTCCCGGCGTTTACTGGACGGATCTGACGTATCGACAGGGTTTCCCGTTCGATGACAGCGGCTTCGTGATCCCTGCTCCGAACATCGGACTGACCGTTCTGGGAGACGACATCTCGTTCATCGGCCTGACCGCAGACCCGAAAGACGTGCACATCTGCGGCAACCGGGGCGAAGGAGGAGCGAAAGGGCTGGGCGCAAGCGGCAGCTGGTACACGCTCGCCCTCTCCACGGGTTTCCGCGGCCGGAACATCACCATCGCCAACTATGCCCAGGAGGATCTGGTCTATCCGCGCGACCCGTCGCAAAACATCCCGAAACGCATCGACTCGAAAAACCACGCGGAAGTCCTGCGCCCCGCCGCTCCGGGCATCGACCGGATGCATTTCGAGAACGTGCGGTTCGTGGGCTACCTGAACATGATGGCCGGCTTCTCGCCCGTCCGCTCGTATTTCAAGGACTGCACCCTCCAATGCACCGACGATGCCATTTTCGGGGGGAAGATGAATGTCTACGAAAACTGCACGTTTTACCTTTACGACAGCCATCCCTCTTTTTCCGGAGCCAGTGCGGGCGGCCTCAACGCCATTCTGGGCTGCAAAATGATCGGGATGCCGCAAATGACCCACACGCACCTCTCCCTGGCCAAGTCGGCCTCCGGAAACGGTGCGGCGGCCAGCTCGATCTATGCGATCTTCGACACCGAGTTCCTGGGCCGGATCGAATCGGTCGAATGGGCCAACAAGGTACCCGAAGATGCCCGCCACGCCGTTTCGGGCAACACCATCGGCACGGACAAAAAACCGCTTACAATCAGTTCTGACCAGCCGCAAACCTCGGTCGTCTACACCGGAGAGGCCCTGAAAGCCTTCAAGGTCGGCGACCGGTATAACATCTACAACCTGCTCAAGGGCACGGACGGTTGGGATCCCAGAGGGCAGAACTGCGCCGAGTGGGCGCCTTATGCCGATCTTCCCTATCGTTTCCTGATCGGCTCGACGGGTAAAGTTCTCCGTTCCGACCAGACCGGAGATGCCAACCGGGTCGTGCTGACAGCCGCTCCGGCGCCGGCTTCCTCCGTGGACCTCAGCCGGATTGTCTGGAAGTACGACGCGACGCTGTTGAATGGCGAAGCCGATCCTTCGGCCGGCACCCTTACGCTGACCGCCAAGCCCAACCGTACCGGCGCCATCCTGGAAACGGCCGTAACCGGCACCCTTCCGAGCGGTGTTTCCGCCGGAGTGACGCTCCGCATCCGCCCCGTACCCGTTCCGGCACCCGTGCTGACATCGCCCGCGATTACGATCGACCGGAACCGGGCGACGCTCGCCTATACGCTTGACCGGTCTGAATACAGGGATGTATCCAGGATCGAGTGGTACCGCGAAACCGGCCCGAACACGACGGACGGCGTTCATATCGGCACCATGAAAAACGACGGGGACGGGCTTTTCGTGGACGATCCCTTCCAGGAATACGCGCTGAGCAAGTACGATATCGGTTGTTACCTGCGTGCGGTGATCACGCCGAGATACGAGTTCAGCCCGGTCGCCGCTTCTTCCATCACAGTATATACCAAACGCCCGATCACGGCGGACGATGTAACGGAGAAGTCGCTGTACACCGATTTCAAGAATCTGTACGTCGCCGATGAAAGCCGTTTGACCACGACCGGCAGGTGGTTCTTCGACAACGAGGGCGACTCCGTAGAGCCGTGGGGCTGGGGAATCGGAACCAACGGCTCGGACGGAATCTGGGGGTTGATGAACAACGGCCGGAGCCAGGAGCCGCGTCCCCGGTTCGTATTCGCCCAACCGGGCGCCTACGGCGACATGACCCTGACGCTGAACTACTCCACGGGCAAGGTGGAAGGTCAGGGATTCGGCGGCAGCGGCTGCTACCTGGATATTTTCATCAAGTACGATCCGGCTACCCGCCGGGGATACGGCCTGCGCGTGGAACGCGTTCCGGCCAGTTCCAATGCGACCTTGTGGACGCTGTACCGATACGACGACGCCTCTCAAACCGCACTGACGACGGGTATCCTGACCGCCGCCTTCATGCCGCAGAGCACGCTGACCCTTTCGGTCACGGGCAACACCCTGCGCGTAAAGGCTTCGACGAAGTCCGTGAAGACGCCGCTGCAAATCCAGCAAAACCTGCCCGGAACGGTCGACATCGCCTGGACGGACCCTTCCGGCGCGTTGAGTAAAAACACTTTCGGAGGCTTCGGTTTCCGCATTCACAATTCCGGCAGTTCCTCTTATAGCTATGGGCCGGGTACCAACAACTGCGTCATGCTGCACAATGTAAAGGTAGACGCGGTAGAAAAATAACGGAAAACTCTTCCGGATACCGGTCGCACATACTGAACTTGCAACTCCGGGTTATCCGCCGATGCCGTAAAGTCCGGCCCGATTGTTTGGGCCGGACTGTTTTTTCCGCCAACACTACTCTTTATTAATAAACGCACGGGGCTGCCCAAAAGGCAGCCCCGTGCGTTTCACCCGATACGGCATTCCGACTTTTTTTTCGGCCCGTCCGCGGTTCGTCGAAAGGATTTCTATCCCGAATCGGGCATCTGAATCCGGTGATGAATAGTGTCTTCGGGCAATCCGGGCACCTTAAAATCCGTACGGATCGCAAGCGGAGAAGCAGTCGCCGTCTCATTTCCGTCCATAATAGTGACGGTTCGTCCGACCGGTTATTCCGGCCAAAAACACGGTTGCTCTTTTCCGAACGACCTTTCATAAAATAGCACTCCGGAAGCCGGATACCGGCTTCCGGAGTGCTTCAGACAGTTTTTTCTTTTATGAGCCGATCAGATCGCCTTCAAGACGATGTCATCGGCATTGGAACCTGCGGTTTTGATCCACAGCCTTCCCGCGGCTTCATCATAATACCATCCGGCGGCATCGGTGCAGGCCGCCGCCGAGCCGAGTTTCGGCAAAGCCTTCCCGTTTTCGGTCACCGTCTGCGGCGCCTTGTCCAGCCGGGCCTTCACCAGATAGGAGTGGGCGGCCGGTTTGTATTTCCCGTCGGGTTCGGCGACCGTCAGCGTCCAGCCCGACGCCGAAAGGTCGCTCACGATCCGGGTAACGGCATATACCCCCTGCTCGTAATCGAGGCTTCTGCCGTCGTCCTCATACAGATCGTAGGAAGATTTTCCCGACGGGTACACATCCAGCGTGAGGACTTCGATCGGTTTCTCGTCCACCCGCTGCATGGCCGGCTGCTGTGGAATGATGGCTCCCCCCTTGATGAAAATCGGCATCACGTCGAGCGGCGTCAGGAAAGACTTGTAGTGGCGTCCCGTGAATTTTTCCCCTGTTTCGTAGTCGAACCACTCCCCGCCCGGAAAGTAAACTGGCCGGCTCAAAGCCCCCTTGGTCGTCACCGGACACACCATCATCCACGGGCCGAACATGTACTGGTCGGTGATGTCGTAAACGTTTTCGTCCTGCGGATAGTCCATCACCAGCGGAGTCATCATCGGGCGTCCCGTTTCGTACAGCTCGCGGGCACCCGTATAGATATAGGGAATCAGGGTGTAGCGCATCGAATCGTATTTGATGAAATTCGCCAGCGCTTCCTCGCCGTACGTCCACGGTTCGTGGTAACGCGGGTGATCCATCCCGAACAGCATGGCGATCGGGCTGAACATCCCGAACTGCACCCAGCGGGTGTAGAGTTCCGTATCGTACGGGGAATATTGTTCGAAACCGCCCATGCAGTGCGTCCAGTACCCCACTCCCGACATCCCGATGTTCAGGCCGCCCCGGATCACGGGTTCGAACCACTGCCATTCGCTGCCCCAGTCGCCGGCCCAGATGAAGGGGTAACGCTGGATGCCGGCATACCCTTCGCGGGTATGGTTCAGCCCCCGCATGCCGTTGTATTCCCGATATTTCTCGTACGGCGCCGCAGCGTAGGCGATGGGGAACAGGTTGTGCATCGCGGCCATTTCCTGCTTCTTGTCCGCAGGCAGATCGGCAGCGGGGCGCAGGGCGCTGCCCACGTCCGTTTTGACGAACTTCGCCCCGATGGAAGCGATTTTCATCACGGCGTTGTCCCACCACCAGTCCACCGCCTTCGGGTCGAAGAAATCGATCGTTCCTTCCGCGGCGGCTCCGGGATAGAGCACGCCCGCCTGTCGGGCTTCATCCAGCAGACGAGTGTACTCCCCGTTGTCCATGATCGAGCGGATGTGCAGCCCCGCCATCGGCACATCGTACTTGTAAATGGCGTCGAACATTCCTTTCGGGTCCTTGAACGTGCCGCGCCATTCAAAAGTGGCTCCCCCGTTCCCGAACTTCTTCCCGAAAAAGCGCCAAGTCGAGTCCAGCCACAAAATATCGAACGGCACCCCCGCTTCCCTCAGTTTCCGGCACAGCTCCGGCGGGTATTTATCGGAAGTCATCTGTTCGTTTTTCCACGTGCCGCCCGAATAAGTGCCCACGTGCAGCCCCATAGCGAATTTCGGCAGCATGGGGGATTTGCCCGTCAGGTCGGTGTAAGTGTCGAGCATCGAATAGAAGTCCGGGCCGTAGAGAAAATAGTAATCCAGTTCGCCGCCCAAACCTTTGAACGAATAGGCGTTTCGGTCGCTCCAGCCCATGTCCCAGCGGGTCGGGAACCCCGTGTGGAAGAAAATACCGTACCCTTTGGTGCTCATGAAAAACGGCACCGGACAATAGTTCGCCCGCAGGATGTCCTTGCCGCCTACGGCCGGACGCGGCCCGCGGCCCAGCTCCACGTTCAGGTAAACCTTTTTGCCCCGCTGATCCAGAAAATCCATCCGCTCCCCGAACCCGAAGAAATGTTCGTCGGGCTGCATGACGCAGGTGTTCACCACCGAATCGGCGTCGAACGAAGAAACGGGAAGCTCCGAATAAAGAATTTTCCCGCGCCGGTCGGCCACTTCGAGCCGGAACGGCGATTTTTTCGCCGTGATGTTCAGCGAATCGGTCGTGAGCACGTAGCGGTCTTCCCGTTCTTCCAGTCGGATGTTCACCGGGCTCCAGTCGTATTTCACGACCATCCATCTTTCGTTCTCGGCGAACACGCCGTTCCGGCTCTTACGCACTCGAAACAAGGCAGGCGTACAGAATTCCAGGCGCACGTCCCCTTCCGGAGCGGCGAACGTCAGCACATTTCCGTCCCGCGTAAAGGTTCCTCTTCCGCCCGGGGCCGGACTTTCCGCCGCAGCGCTCAGGGAGAACGCCAGCACGAAAAACGATAACAAACTACGTTTCATAAGTCGATTTTTAGGTTTATGCGATTCGTTTTCCTACCATTGCGGCAGCCGGCCGGCCGCTTTCAACAGGTTCAGCAGCAACTGCTGCCCTACGATATTGGCCTTGTTCTCCCGCGAATTGTTGAACGTGTTCATGGATTCGTTCATCCCCTCGATGTCCACGGGGCCGGTCGGGGCCTGCAGATCCTGCAGGCAGGCGAAAATGTCCAGCGTGGTCAGGATCACCTGTCCCCGGCCTGCCGGAATGACGCTCAGGGCCGAATAAACTTCTTTCTTGTGGTCGGAAACACAACCCACCACCGTCTCTCCGTTGAAATTCCGCAGGCCCACCCGGTTGCGGTTGTAGGTGGCGAAGCACTGGTATTCCCAGTTGAAGGCGCAGTCGGTCGGCAGCCCCTCGAACAGCGGATGTTTCCGCACGAAGAAATTTCCGCCGTACCACGACGTGCCCAGCTTCTTGGCGCCCCGGTAATCCAGCACCTCCTTGTCGGCCAGGAATTCGGCCCAGCGTTCGGCATTCCCCGCGACGACGAGCGTATGCCCCTTATACACCCATTCCATGATGTCGGACATACCCGAACCCCATTGTTGCGGTTCGAAAGCCCCCACCAGCAGCCACTCCCCGTCCGGGATTCCCGCACGGTATTCCTTCAGCGGCCCGACGCCTGCCAGCGACAGGAAACGGTTCAGTACTCCGGATGTGTCAGCCACCATTCCTCCCGTCGGAATGCCCGATGCATCGAGCTTCACGGCGAACAGTTCGTCGCTCCCCGCAGCGGCCGTCTCCCCGCCACGAACCAGTTCGGCTTCCACTGTCGCATACCCCGGCTTTCTCATCATCAGGTTCCACCCCAGGTGCAGGGGTTCCCCGTAGGTCGTCCCGCCCGTTACGGTCACGGGCCAGGAGGCCCGCTCCAGCACATTTCCGTCCGCGTCCTTCATCGCAGCGTTCAGGGTGTACTTCCCGCGCAGGTTCTTTTCGTTCACGATGTAGAAATCCGCCGTCGCGGTATCCCTCACGCCGAGCACCTTGTGGTTGAGCTTCACCGCCACGTACAAGGGCCGGTTATACCGCGCGATCAGTTCCGGGTCTCCTTTCGGGTGACGGTAATTGTCCACGATGCCCGAATGGTTTTCGAGCTTCATGCTCTCCCAGCCGTTGACCGCATAAGCGTCCACCGTGTTGGAAATCCGGATGTTTTCGATTATCCGCCCCTGATAGTAAAAAGAGACGCCGCCCATCGCCCGCGTCAGAGCGTCCACCGAAGGGAACGCCTCTGAAAATCCCCGCTCTTTCAGGAAAGCGTCGTAAGCATCATACCACTTCAGGTAGTCCGCCGCTTCCCAGCCGGTCGTCCGGCCGCTTTTCAGGATTTCGTCCCGGATCAGCTGGAGTCGTGGCGGTGTGCCGATGGCTCCGTCTTCGCCCCAGTACACGATCTCGCCCCGATTGTTCGAAAAACGGTGATAGTCGTCCTTTCCGCGATACAGGTTGTCGTGATAGACGCCGGGGCCGCCCGCATGGTGCTGATCCCACCACCCCGTATCGTAGAACACGGTATCGTAAGGCATCAGGTGCAGTTTGAACCGCGGATTCGGCTCCCGTTCCGGATTCTGCCCGTTGGAAGAGTTATACGTCAATATGCGGGTTTCGTCCAGCGCATGTCCCAGCCGCATCTGCCGATAATCCTCCGCCTGCGGAGCCGCTCCCCGTTCATTGTGGAGGTTGTAAATGACCAGCGACGGATGGTTCCGGTCGCGCCGGATCATCCGGGTCAGTTTTTCATTCCGGTAGGCGAAATAAAAATCCGCCTGCTTCCGGCCCCGTTCGTCCTTAGGTTCGAACCGGTCGGCCGGATACTGGTTTCCGCCCGGTTCCTCGAAATAAAGCAGCCCCAGTTCATCCGCCCAGTCCAGCACGCGGGGCTGTCCGATCGTCCGGTGGAAATTCAGCATGTTCAGTCCCAGTTCTTTAGCCGAAGCCACCTGCCGCCGGGCCAGTTCGTCCGAAGGCACGATGCCGTTGTCGGGCCAGAAGCTCCACGAAATGGCCGTCCGCAGCACGATCCGTTTTCCGTTCAGGTAAAACTGCCGGTCGCCCTTTACATCCCGCACTTCGAACCACCGAAACCCGAACCGGCGACCGAACGAATCTTCATTCTCCCCGTCTTTCAGCGTGACGGTCAGGTCGTAAAGGTTCGGCTCGTCCACGCTCCAGAGTTTCGCATCTTTCAGCGCGATCCGGTAAGTGCGTTCCGTTTCCCCCGGCGTCAGCCCCTTCAATGAATAGGCTTTGGTATAAACCGCTTTCCGTTCGCCCGCATGTTCCCGGACGGAGAAAACGAGCTGCGCATTCCGCATCGCTCCCGTCCGGTTGGCTGCCGTCACCTGCACGTCGATTTCGTCGGCTTTCGGACGGTTCTTGACGAAAACATCCTCCACGTAGAGCGGATCGGTCGCCGTCAGGTCCACCCGCCCGGTGATCCCGCCGAAACCGTGCGAAGGGTTGGTGTAGTAATCCCCCCAGGTATACACCTGCGAATCCTTCCAGTTGAAATTTCCGTTGGGATCGGTAATGCGGAAAGCGATTTCGTTGTCCCGTCCATAATGCGCATACTCCGTGACGTCCACCCGGAAAGGAGTGCTGTTCACCAGGTCATAACCGCAAAGTTTCCGGTTCATGAAAATCTCCGCCCGGAACCGGACGCTTTCCACGTCGAGGAAAATACGCTTTCCACGCCAGCTTTCGGGAATCCGTACCTTCGTCGTGAACCACGACACCCCGGTATAATTTCCCGTCACCCCGAAAGTTTCGCCGTTCTTTCCCCAGAAATACTGTTCCACGGTAGCGGGCAGATGCACGGTCTTGCTCTCCGCTTTTTCGAGGGCCTCCCAGCCGCCGGTCGGCGGATTGACCGGAAGCGACGCGACATTTACGGGCGGAACATAAAGTTCGTCAGCGCGCCACTGGGCCTGCGGATCGAGGGTCAGTTTCCACTCGTATCCGGAAAGGGGCACCGTTTCGCGCCCCGGAGTCTGTGCCATCGACGGAAAACTTCCCGCCAAAAGAAGCCCCGGCAAAATCAGTCTCAAGATTCGTTTTTTCATGGTGTAAGGTTAGGTTAGCCGTGCTGCGGGACGCTCTGCCATTCCCCGTCGGAAGGACGAGAACGCAACATCCATGCATGATACAAATATAAAAGATTTGTCTTCCCGCTGTCTTAAAATCGGATTAGAGCTTGCCCCCTGCCCGGCGACCAAACATCTTTTTTTCGTCATCCTGAACTGAGCATGACCGTAGGTCATGCGAGTCTCACTGACCGTAGCCCGCAGTCGCCGCCGGAGCGGCCGGTGCGGATCAAGCGCAGGGAAGTAGCATAGGCTGCAAAGCCGCGACGTGAGGATTTCTCTTTTTCCAAACCGAACAGAGATGCCCACGCTTCACTTCGTTTCGCTCGGAATGACGCGGAACAATACGGTTCCGGAATCCCCGAAAGAACCTGACTCTCCCGTCATCCTGAACCGAGGAATGCCGCAGGCATGACGGGCCTCACCGACCGCAGCCCGTGGTCGGTCTGAAAGAGCGGCACGGGAAAAGCGCAGGGAGGCAGCATGGGCCGAAGCCCTGTTTCCCAAACCGAATCAAGATTCCCGCGTCGCAAAACGTTAACACAGGAAAGGCTGTTGAAAACCCGTAGCATGTTTTTTGTTCCGCTGTTTTTCGGTTCCGCCCGAACGGCATTCGGTTTGCCCGCACGCTGCGAACCGACCTTCCGGCCGGGCGAAAACGAGGTGCACCGTACCGAAAATGCGAAAACCATGCTGTATCTTACCGTCGTACTGAAATTGCTGATCGGGATGCTGGGCGTCCTGATCTTCCTGCGGCTGACCGGAAAAACGCAGATGGCGCACATGACGCCGATCGACGCGGTCAACACCATCATCCTGGGAGCGCTGGTAGGGAGCATCATCTACATGCCCGACGTGAGCATCTGGGTGTTGATGTTTTCCATCGCCACTTGGACGCTCGTCAACCTCCTGATCCGGCGGCTGCTCCGCATCAATTTTTTCAGCCGCCTCATACACGGGCAGGACGAGCTTCTTATCCACGACGGGAAACTCGACCTGCGGGTACTCAAGCGCAACAACATCGGAATCGATCAGCTGCGTGCCAAACTGCGGGAACACGAAATTTACTCCCTGATGGAAGTGGACGAAGTGCGCTTCGAAACCGACGGCAAGTTCACCATATTCAAAAACACGGGGCACCCGGAATCCTTCCTGCTCGTGAGCAACGGCGAAATCCTGAAGGAAAGTCTCACCGAGGCGGGGCAGACGGAACAATGGGTGAAAGAGGAACTGCGAAAAGCAGGATTCGGCGACCTGAAAGACATATTCTGCGCCGAATGGACGCGCGGGGAAGGATTGTACATCATTACATCGGAAGGCAACATCAAGATCGTCCGCCAAAAAAGCGAAAAGACACACAAGGTCGCTCCCAAAGCCTGACGCCCCCGATTCCCCTTTTCGGAATCATCCGCCGGACGCGATCCGGACGAGGCCACGAAAAAAGCGGCGAAGACCCGGCATCGTGCCGAATCCCTGCCGCTTCATCCATCCTGCCGGACACCGCGGGTTCGATCTCCCTTCTCCGTATCTTCCGTCCTGCGAATGTCACCGGTCTCCGCACTCCCCGGCCGACTTTTTCCGTCCTCCCGGTCAGTAAAGGAAATTGTTGAACGGATAACGCCCGCAATGGATTTCGCTCACCATGCCGTAAAGGTCCTTCCGGAATTTCTCGATGTTAATTTTCTCCCGGGCCGAAATGAAAATGCACGGCGTGTTGGCTTTGGCGATCCAACTGCTCTTCAGGTCTTCCAGCGACATGTTTTCCTCCGTGGCCGGGGTCAGGTCGTCCGCTTCCTTTTTCACGTAGGTGTAGGCGTCGATCTTGTTGAATACCAGAAAAACCGGCTTGTCTCCGGCTCCGATTTCCGCCAGCGTCTGTTTGACCACGTCGATCTGTTCCTCGAAATTGGGATGGGAAATGTCCACCACATGCAGCAGCAGATCGGCTTCCCGCACCTCGTCCAGCGTCGATTTGAAAGACTCCACGAGCTGGTGGGGCAGTTTCCGGATAAATCCCACCGTATCCGACAGCAGGAACGGGAGGTTGTCCAGCACCACTTTCCGCACCGTGGTGTCCAGTGTGGCGAAAAGCTTGTTTTCGGCGAACACGTCGCTCTTGCTGACGAGGTTCATCAACGTGGACTTCCCCACGTTGGTATAGCCCACCAGCGCCACCCGCACCAGACTTCCCCGGTTGCTCCGCTGGGAGGCCATCTGGCGATCGATCTTTTTCAGCTGTTCCTTCAGCCGGCTGATGCGGTCGCGGATGATCCGGCGGTCGGTTTCGATTTCCCGTTCCCCCGGCCCGCGCATTCCGATCCCCCCGCGCTGCCGTTCGAGGTGCGTCCACATCCCGGCCAGTCGCGGCAGCAGGTATTCGTACTGGGCCAGTTCCACCTGCGTTTTGGCATAGGCCGTCCGCGCCCGCTGCGCAAAAATGTCCAGAATCAAGTTGGTGCGGTCGAGTATCTTGCACTCCATCTCCTTTTCCAGATTTCGCATCTGGGACGGGGTCAGTTCGTCGTCGAAGATGGCGGTGTCCACCTCGTGCTCGCGGATATAGGCCACGATTTCCTCCAGTTTTCCCTGCCCGATGAACGTGCGGGGATTGGCCTTGTCGAGCTTCTGCGTAAACCGTTTCAGGGTTCTCGCTCCGGCGGTTTCCGCCAGGAACTCCAGTTCGTCGAGGTACTCCTCCGCCTGCCGTTCCTGATCGCGGTCCCGGATGAGGGCGATCAGCACCGCCTTCTCCTGCTCTGCCGGTATCGTATTGTTTCTGTCCATAAATGCTTATTTGGTTCCCGTCGAACCGAAGCCTCCCGCGCCGCGTTCCGTTTCCGAAAGTTCGGACACCGGTTCCCATTCGACGCGCGCAAATTGTGCCACCACCAATTGTGCCACTCTTTCTCCCGGCCTCAGTTCGAACGGCTCGTTCGACAAATTCACTAAAATCACTTTGATCTCTCCCCGGTAATCGGGATCGACGGTGCCGGGAGAGTTGAGCACCGTCAGACCGAATTTGGCCGCCAGCCCGCTCCGGGGGCGTACCTGCATTTCGTAACCTTCCGGCAGTTCCACGTACAGTCCCGTGGGTACCATTACCCGTTCCAGCGGTTTCACCGTAACGGTCTCCTCGATGCTGGCCCTCACGTCCAGTCCCGCGGAATGAACGGTTTCATACCGGGGCAGGTCGAATCCCGACTTGTTGATGACTTTGATTTTCATGGCAGTATGTTTTTTATTTACGTTTTACCAATTGACGCAGAAGCGCTCCCGTGTCGATCCGTTCTTTCCGCCGCACCGTTTCCACGAACGCCCCGATCAGCGCCAGGTCGATCAGGGCGCGGAGAACGCCCGTATCCAACCGGGCCGCGACAAGCCCGATGCCATACAGCAATCCCCCGACCAGAAAATAAAAGCCGATGCGGCGCAGGTCGTAGGGCGTCTTGTAGTACCGCTGATTCAGCGCATAGCTGACCGCCGCCATCGTGAATTCGCACCCCAGCCGCGCCCAGGCCGCCCCGATGAATCCCATGCGGGGAATCAGGAGCAAATTCAGCCCGACGGTCACCAGCAATCCCGTTCCCGTAATCACGATGGCGAACTTCGTCTTTCCCGTCTGCTTGTACCAAAAGGAAAGGTTCAGCACGGCGCCGCTGAAAATATTCGCCAGCAGCACCACCGGCAGAATGTAAATTCCCTGACGGAAATCGGCCCCGATGATCAGCGCGAAAAAATCGGAAAAGAGAGCGATCAAGAGAAAAACGAACACCGACACGATCATGAAATACTTCATCGCCTCGGCGTTCGTCCGTTTGAATTCGTCCCGTTTGAATCCGGAAAGAAAAAACGGTTCCGCCGCCAGCCGGTACATCTGCACGAACAGCATCATGATGACCGCGATTTTCACTACGGCCCCGTAAATACCGAGCGAACTCATCGCGATCTGGGAGGGCATCAGGTATTTGATGAACTGCCGGTCGATGAACTCGTTCGCTACGCCCGCCACTCCGCTGATCAGCAGAGGCAGGGAGTAAAGGAAAATCGTGCGGAACAGCCGCCGGTCGATCCGGGGACGATAGCCCCGGTAAGCGGGCCAGAGCAGCAACAGCGCCAGAAAACTGGCCGCCAGGTTGGAAACCAAATAGTAACCCGCACCGTACTCCGGAGACCACAGAGCGCTCAACAGGCCGATGTAAGGCAATCCGGAATAGAAAAAAATGCAAAGAATGACGTTGAGGGCCACTGTCGACACCCGTACCGCGACATACCGCATCGCCCGGTTTTCCTCCCGGAGCTTGGCGAAAGGGATGGCCGTCACGGCATCGAGCGCGATGATCGTCCCCACGATCCAGACATAGGAAGGAGTGGCTCCGTATCCCATCGCTCCGGCGATGTCCCGGTAAAACAGCACGACCGCCGCCAGAAACACGACGCTGACCGCCGTTACTGCTCCCCAAGCGGTCTGGAAAACGTTCCGCTTCTCCCCTTCCGTAGCAGCATGGCCCGCAAACCGGAAATACCCCGTCTCCATTCCCATGGTGAGCAGGATCATCACGAAAGGAATCAGAGCGTACAAATCCGTGATGACCCCGTATTCCCCGGTGGTCATGATCCGGGTCAGATAAGGAGTCAGCATGTAATTCAGCAACCGCGCCGCGATGCTGCTGATGCCGTATATCGCGGTCTGCCCCGCCAGTTTTCGTAACACGGTTTCGCCTTTTGTGTTGAAATTCGGTTTCTTCGATCGTCCGACCGACGGAATTCCCGTCCCCGGAATTACAAAAGTAACCATTTCGCGGCATTCTCCATCTCCTTCCGCTTTCTTTGCCGACCGTTTTTTTGCCGCCGTTTCCATACCGCACCGGTCGGAACGCTTCATCGGAAACCTCTGCATCCGCCCGCTTATTCGTTCCGTCCTTCCCTTCGAAGTCGTACCTTATCCCGAACCGACTATCAGAAACAGGATTCCACCCCCGCCGGCCGGGAAAAACGGCAAAAAGGGAGGGTGGGATTTGGAAAGAACGGAATAAATTTTATATCTTTGCTCCCCGAAAAGAGCGCGGGGTGTAGCTCAGCCCGGTTAGAGTACGCGTCTGGGGGGCGTGTGGTCGCTGGTTCGAATCCAGTCACCCCGACACTTTAAAAGCCTTGATAATCAAGAATTTAACCTTGATTATCAAGGCTTTTTTTCGTCGTATTAGGGGACGGGGTTCCGTGCGGAAAATACCGTTTTCTACCGAATTTTACCGTATTTGTAGTAAATTGTTTGCAAAAAGTTTGCAAAAAACGAGGACGGTTTATGGCTACGACGAAGTTTCTGTTGGACATGCGTTATGTCAGGCAAGATGGAAAATATCCGTTGAAAATACAGTTGACTCATAATCGGCAGTCGGTCCATTTTTCCCTGGGTATCTATCTTTCTTCAAAACAATGGCAGGAGAACGAAGTAGTAGATCATAAACTAAAAAATTATTATAATACCCTAATCTTAAAGGAGAAACTTCGTATTGACAAAATCATCATTCAACTGACCGAAGCACGAAGAATATACGATTTTACGGCTAAGGGGCTTAAAAAATATATCGAATCTGTTCCTGAGCGTATTCCCCCCGAAGGAGGAACCGAGTCGGCCCTATCGGAAATTTTGCCTCCATCTTTCATTGCCTATGCAAAACGTTTTATATCGCTGGGTAAAAAAAATCGTACTCAAGAAATTTATCTTTCGACGCTAAATAAACTGAAGGCATTTAAAGGAGAGAATATAGAGTTTCACGAAGTAACGCCTACTTGGTTGCAAAACTTCGATGAATTTATGGTTCCCGATACCCCTGCGTTAAATGCGCGTTCTATACATTTTCGGAATATACGAGCCATATTTAACGCGGCTATCCGTGATAAGATCATAGACCCCAAATTATACCCTTTCGGTAAAGGGAAATATATCATTCGAACTCAAAAGACGCCTAAGCGTTCTTTGACCGTTCAGCAGTTGAGAGGTATCCGTGATGTTACGGATCCGAAGCTAAAACCGTATGCGGATACCTTTATGTTAATTTTTTACTTGGCCGGTATAAATATTATAGACCTCTTGAATCTAACTGAAATAACGGATGGAAGGATTCACTTTCATCGAGCAAAAACAGCTCGTTATTATTCTATCAAAGTAGAACCAGAAGCGAGGGAGATTATTAACCGTTATCACGGGGATAAAATCCTATTGGTATGGGGAGAACATTACAAAGATTATCGAAATTTTACTAAACGTTTTTTGAAAGAATTGAAAAAAATCGGGAAACTAAAGACCGTAGGGTGCCCCTGTTTGTCGAGCTATTACGCACGACATTCGGTTGCTACTCTGGCTGCGAATAAGCTCAACATTCCCAAAGATACGATTTCCCACCTTTTGGGACATGGAGAAGAAACAGTAACTGATATTTATATTGATTTTGACCAAGAGAAAGTGGACAAAGCTATGCGAAAGGTTATTGACTTAATAAATAAAGATTTAGGACAAAAAAAGTAGCAACCCCTTCATAATAAAATTGCCCTCACCGTTACACACTAATATTTAATTTAAAAATTATTGCCTATATATTGCATATAATGTGCTATTTTTAGTATCCTTAACTATTGAAGATACATTAAATTTATCCTATTACTAATCCACTTAAACTTATAAAGTTATGGAAGAAACTATTCTAACACTTGTGGCAAAAAACACGATTACGAAATTACAAGAGAACGACAACGCAGGCATCAAATATTTAAAAGATGGATTACAAGATATCATTAGACATTTTGCAGAGTTTGGGACTTCTGGAGATGGGATTAATGATCCTCAAGACGTATTGGATAACATATTAATCCTCACTAAAATATTATCCTTGCTGAACGAATTACAAAAATAGGAAGACAGATAGTTAGATGCTTCTTTCTTTTTGGTCAAGGAGCTTTTCTATCGTTTTTTGTTGAGATTCTGCGGTTCGTTGCTGAGAATATATTATGTCTTTTAAATCAACAATTATATTCCAGGCATCACGGGAACAAGTAATATTTTCATCGTGATCGACAAACTGCGAAACCGGATTTTTAGGTTCTACTGGTTCATAAATTTGTGTACTACACATTTCTCCTTTCCCTAAAATCAACCAGTTTGCGTTTACACGAGGATAAGCCAATAAAATGGATTTAACTACCTCCAATCCAATACTTGCCCCTTCATTTGTCCAGTTAGAAATTTGGTTCAACTTTCGTCCTACCCTATCTGCAAATTGGGTTCTATTACCTTTTTCCTCCTGATTTATTATTTCGGCAATCCTTTGATTTATAGAAGTCTCCATGCGAGGATTGAATTTATCTAAAAAAACTTCACAAATTTATTTTGTTACTTCACAAATTTGTGTAATATTTGCTTTTGTAATTGCAAATGTAATTACGATTGTAATAACAAGAGTAATAAAAAACTATGGAAAAAACTAATTACGCCCATCAATTTCCCGAAAGACCTGATTTTCGGGCCTACCTATTATCATTTAAGCAAGGACAGGTAGAGACGATTCCCAATTCTGCGGCGCTGGAGACTAAAATTCGGCGTTCTGCAAGCTATTTAAAAAAGAAGGGTTTGGGAGTATGGAGCCTTTCCTCCAAAGGGGAAAAGGAAACAATCACAATTACGCGAATTTCGTAAAAGTTATCCACTATGGCCAAAAAGAAAGAAGTCGTTTTATGTAAGGTCGAACCACTTCCGAAAAGATGGATGACTCAAGAGGAAGCAGGGGTTTATTTAGGCTTCGGGGAACGTACGTTCTGGCTAAAACTCAGAAACCAAGGAGAAATAGCCTGGAGCCGTTTAGGGAAACATATCATTTATTCTGTAAAGCAGTTAGATGAATTGGTCGAACGTCATAGGGAGTCCGTTAAACGATTTTGACCATGTACGCTGAGCAATCCATCACCGGTATCAACCTGATCGACCTGAACCGCCGCCAGGTGCTGATGATTCGGGACGCATTGTCCCGGTCAGTCCAGGATTGTGAACTGGAATCCGATGAGAAACGGATCATCGTAATCTTGATCCGGACACTTGAGAAAACTTTGGAAGAAGTCAAAAAATAATAAAGATATGGAACTGAACGACCGTGTATGCGTGACGCTGGCCGCCTGCGGGGCGCAAATACTGAATGAGAAAAACCACCGATTACAAAAGATTTCGCCGCATTTATCCTGGAAGACCGATTACAAAGAGGGTGACGATTATTCGGATCAACTGTGGTCTCTGCTGGCGGACTTCCAAGGTCAATACTGCTGCGGGGAAAGGCCGCCCTTTTATAACATCCGGGGATGCGAAGATGAATTTTGATTTCTCCGAATTATGGAAACGAAAGAGACATACGGAAAAATCAATTTGATTTTGGAGGATTGCATGAATATTCTTTGCAAGCTACCCGACAATGCCTTTGATTTAGCTATTGTCGACCCTCCGTACGGAATCAACAGCCCGAATATGCAGATGGGAACCAACCGGCACCGCTCAAAAGGTGGCTATCCGGGAGAGAGCGTAGCCGTAAAGCTGAAAAAAGGACGGCTAAACTCCGGCGGAGGAAAATTAAAAGGCAGGGCCTTACAAACAATGCATATTACGTGGGATTACGAGGTTCCATCCAAAGAATATTTTACGGAGTTATTCCGTGTGAGCCGAAACCAGATTATCTGGGGCGGAAACTATTTTGACCTTCCTCCTTCGCGCGGTATCATCTGCTGGGACAAAAAACAGCCCTGGACCAACTTTTCGCAATTTGAACTTGCCTGGACCTCCTTTGACAAACCGGCACGTATGGTTCGCATTTCTACCACGGGAGGAGCTAACCGGGAAAAGAAGATTCATCCCACGCAAAAACCCGTCAGTCTCTATGAATGGCTATTGACCAACTACGCCCAGGCCGGATGGCAGATTTTGGACACGCATGGAGGGTCTATGAGCATTGCCCTTGCGGCCTATAACCTGGGATTTGATTTAACGGTTATTGAACGGGATGAAACCTATTTCCGCAACGCCAGGCAGCGGTTGCTGTATCACCAATCCCAGCAAAGGATGGCCTTGTAAAAACTACAACTATGAATCGAGAGAGAATCAATAGCCTGTACATCGACCTCTTTTGTGGGGCGGGCGGCACTTCCATGCTGTATGAAGTATATAATTCTAATAATCAAATACATAAGCCATGAAAAAAGAACAACTGGAAAAACTCAACGAGTTATACACCGAAATCAAGAACTGCGAAGAAATCCTGGAGTGTTTTCTCTACACGTGCGAAGACGGCACCCTGATCGACCGGCATCCGAAAGTGTGCATCCAGGCCAACGACTGGGACGATAATACGGTGACTTACCGCCTTCCCCCGCTGGCCTCGGTAAATCTGACCGAAATCGTATATCAAGCGGTTTTGAAAGAGAAAGAGCGCCTGGAGGAAGAATTTGAAAAACTGTAATCACACAACAACCGCCGTAAGGCACTAAAAATTAATACTATGAAACTATTTTCGACAAAAAACAGGTATGCCGCAGAAGGGACCACATTTTATGCGACCGGTTGGCTTATGATTGCCGGGTTCCTGGTTCTTTTCATCCTGACTTGTATGACGGGCTGTCCTCGTTACAAAGTGTGGCAACAAGAGATGAGCGGGAAGGCGGAATTTGCAAAGGCCGAACAGAACCGCCGTATCAAGATCGAAGAAGCCAAAGCGAACCTGGAGGCCGAAAAGCTCAACGCCCAGGCCGAAGTGGAGCGGGCCAAAGGTGCGGCCGAAGCTATCCGGATTGAAAACGGTTCGATCACCCCTACCTACATCCAGTATTTGTGGGTGCGTCAGCAAAACAACGTCCCCGAAAAAGTAGTCTACGTTCCTACCGAGGCCAATTTGCCGATTTTAGAAGCCCGGCCGAAGTAGCAGTCACCACCGGTAATTCCTTTCAAGTATGACACCGACACTTCAAATACACCGGGATGGCTTCATCCACAACGGGACGGAATATAACTTCTCTGCCGTCATATCACTTATCTACCAACCGGCCACGGACCGAGTCATTTTCACTACCCGGCAAGGGGTAGAATACCGCGTCGCCCGGATCCAATGCGAACACACCAGCGCCCTGGTGCTGGCCTACGCCAGATGGCGGAACAACCAAGTCGAATCATAAAATCAAACACCTATGACACAACAAGAATTTCAAGAGATGGAAATTGCCAAAGGGACCGATATTGCCCTTTTGATGAACGATGAAAGCCTCTACCGGGGTTCCTTCCAAGCGTATGACCCGGAAGAAGGGAATGTAATTTTAAAGGGACAGAAATCCGGCAATCGCTTGGGAATCCCCCTCCATCATGTAAAGGAGGTTTGTTTGGATTCTCCCCCCATTTCCGAGGATGAAACCGTAGAGGTCACATTTCGCGACACCCGCACGGATCACCGCGTGGTTCTGACCCTTCAAATGCTGGAAGACCATATCAATATCAATACGGTTTTCAATCCTTCGATTACCTCCACGAACCGGGAACTATACGTAAATCTGGCCGCAAGTTTTATTCGTCGGATAATGGAGCTTAAATAACACAACGGAAATTGCGCTAAAGATGAACCTATTGAAATTTTGGGAATTGCACTACCGGGCGCTGGAGAAGCTCGGAAAGAACATTGAGACGATGGCCGCCAACCTTCCGGCAGGGAGCGGCGGGGAACGGCATCGCAAGGCCGTGGAAAAATCCTGGGCGGAAGTGACCGAAACGGCCAACGAGCTGGATGGCCGGATCACCGAAGCGGTCCAACCCCTGCCGGTGAAGTTCCCGTGGCAGGATAAGGAGTTTACAGCCCATTGGGCACTCTACAAGGATTACCTGGCCGAACAGCACGGCATTCTGATGAAAAGCCGCATGGAGCAGGCGCGGCTCAACACGATCCGGGAGTTTTCCGGAAACGACCGGGAGGTCTTCCGCAAAACCATCGACTTTTACATGGCCCTGGGAACCTCCAGCCTCTTTCAAGTGAATTTTGAAACAAGCAACGCCAACAACACCCCTACCGATAATGGACAACGCCAAAAAATCACCATCGCGGTCCCGAAAAACTGAATCCACGTTCGCCCTGGTTCCACCGCACGATGAAAAGATCGAGCAGGCCGTTTTGGGGGCCTTGCTCCTGGAAGGGCAGCTATACCACGAGTTATCGGGCCGGCTTACTTCCGATATGTTTTATGATGAAAGGCACGGGGTCATCTTCGGGGCCATCGAGTACCTGGCCGCCCACGGCCAGCCCGTTGACCTATACACCGTCGGCCGTCGCCTGGAGGAAAGCCAGATGCTGGAGAAGGTGGGCGGGGCGGCTTGTCTGGCCCAGTTGACCCAGCGTGTGGGAACCGGCATCCATACCTTATTCCATGCCCAGATTTTGCGTCAGTTGTGGGTTATGCGGACCATGGCCGCCACGCTTTCGACCCTGGCCGGTAAGTGCTACGAGGGGGACTTCGACGCTATCATGGCCGAATACACCTCCGTTACCCGGCATCTGGATTCCCTCTTTGCCGGGGCCGGTGCGGAAAAGCACATCCGGGAGATTCTGCAGCGCCACGGCAAGGTCATAGACGAGCGGATAGCCCGGGCCAACCGCGGGGAACTGCTGGGGCTTTCCTACGGACTTACCGACCTGGACCGGCTCACAAACGGCATGTGTCCCGGACAACTGATTATCCTGGCGGCCCGGCCGGCCATGGGAAAAACGGCGCTGGCGCTCAAATTTTCCAAGTCGGCCGCGCTGGCCGGCGCCCATGTTACGGTCACTTCATTGGAAATGTCGGATATTTCCCTGACGGATCGCCTGGTGTGTACCTACGCCGGAGTGGATAGCTCCCGGCTTAAATCCGGGCGGATGAGACCCGGGGACCTGCAAGCCTACCAGCAGGCCGTCGGGGAGCTGGAGCGTCTGGAGATTTCCATCTACGATAGTCCGGGTGCGACCCTGACGCGCCTTTCATCCATGGCCCGTGCCAGAAGGCGGAAGGGTAAACTGGACCTTTTGGTCATCGACTATCTGCAACTGATCGAGACGGAAGCCGGAGCAACCGGTTATCGTAACAACCGGGAACGGGAAGTAGCGGAAATATCCCGGGGTTTGAAGCGCCTGGCCCTGGAGCTGGAAATTCCCGTGCTGCTGCTCTGTCAACTGAACCGCGCGGCCGAGAGCCGCGCCGACAAACAACCCCAGCTCTATGACCTGCGCGAGTCGGGGGGCATCGAGCAGGATGCCGACCTGGTCATCATGCCGTTCAGACCTTCCTACTACAAGGACACGGAGTTTTGCGACGATAATGGCGCACCCATTCCGTCGGATATGGGCCTTCTATTCATCCGTAAGCAGCGCGACGGGGCCACAGGGCAGGTGTCATTCCGCTATTCGCCCGATTTGTCCACCATCGAGGATTACCTACCCGCGTTTTCTGATTCTACCCCTACAAACGCTCTACCTTTTTAACCTATGAAAGTACGTTCAAAACGTAAAATACAACCCTTGTCGCTTCCAAGTGACAAGGGTTGTGATAAGATAACGCCGGTCACGGATTTTCTGCGGGCAAATTACCAAATCGAGACCAACCGCTACGATCCGTCCGTTATGCGGATTCGGTCGCTGAAAAAGTTATACAACTTTCCGGTTTCGGTCGACGATATTTCCCTTCACATGATGCAGGAAGGAATCCCCCACACCCGGCAAATGATTCAGATGATTCTGCGGTCGCCCAATCAAATCAAGCGTTACGACCCGGTGAAGGAATACTTCGACGGACTGCGGGGCCACCTGCCGGAAGAATCCCACATCGACAAGCTGATTTCTCACATCCGGGTACGGGAGTTCGGCGACCGGCCGCGCGGATACTACCAGGAGCGGGCCGGGCGGTACATACGCCGCTGGTTGGCGGCCGCGGCCGCATGTGCTTTAGGCCGCTATGCCAACGAGGCGGCCCTGGTGCTGGTAAACGAGGACGAAGGCGACGGAAAGTCCGCCCTGGCGCGCTCTCTTTGTCCGGCCCCGCTTCAGGACATGTTCGTCACGAGCAGTTCCGACCACCGCTCCTTCAATCCGGACCAGGCCATGGTGACCAATTTTCTGGTACTGTTCGACGAGATGCGGGGGATCACTCCCGCGCGGGCCGAAGATTTCAAGATGCTGCTTTCATCCCACACCCTCCCCGTCCGAATGAGGGGGGACCTTTGTCCGATTCCCCGCCAGCGGATCGCCTCGGTGCTGATTACGACCAATAACCGGATGGGAAGCCGCCATGGCTTCCTGTATCCGGCCCTGGGGACGCGCCGGTTCATTTGTCTGCACATAGAGCACATCGACTGGAACTATGCCGGGCAGGTGGACGTGGACGCCCTCTGGGCCGAAGCCCTGGCCCTTTGCGAAAATCCGGATTTCGGCTACCGGCTCAACCGGGAGGACTACGCCGAATTTGCCGAAGTGAACCAACGGTACATCATCGAGTCGCCCGCAAGCGTTCTGCTGCAGCAGGTCTTTACGCTGCCGGACGGCACCGAGGAGACGGAAACCTGGCTGACACCTACCGAAGTGGTGGCCGAGCTGCACCGGCTTCGCCTGGTCAAAGCCGACGTAGCCCGATACATCACGCCCCGGCACGTGGGCGAAGCGTTGCGAAGTTTGGGTTTCACCCGCAAGATGATCTACGGCGCCGGCGAAAGGCTTTACAAATATCACCTCAAATCCCTGATAGGATGAACCCCGCCCGCACACATACCCGCGCATTCGTGTATATCTATATGCGGTTATATAAATATATTTTTTTAATGAACATAAAAATCCTTTGTACTATCATCTTACTACTTACTACTTTTTAACTTAATATATTGATTATCATTAGTTTAAATACTAAATCATGCACTTACTACCTACTTACTACTTTTTACCCGCGGCGAAGTCTTCTTACTACTGCATATATTTAATTTTCAAAGCATTGCACTTATAAAAACGAGTAGTAATTAAATTGAGAAAGTAAAAAAATCATGTAAAAACAGGCTCGTTTTTAAAAAAGCCATAGGCAAGGCCCGCGAAAACGTCCCCGTTGTCATTTTTAACCAGCTAACAATCAATAATTTTATATAAATTCTTCACACATTATGGAAGTCAAGATTAAGATCAAGGACCCTATTCTCCGAAGTTACCTTCCAGGGCTTTTCGAGCGGGTTGGGGGCGGCTATGCCGTTACCATGGATACGTTCACCGGTACCGTGATATGTTCCCTGGTCCAAACGGCCGACTACCCCGTCCAGGAAGCGGATGATGATACGACCGTCGTCTTTCACCTTCCACAGTCTCGGTACACGGAATCGCTGCGAAATAAGTGTTTATTTGTGACCTCGGAAGGCACGGCCAAGATCAACGCGGTACTCCGCAAGGAATTCGACATCAATTTCATTTCCTTTTGCACCGAATCCCGTATCCAAGGTTTCAAACTAAAAGACATCATCGCCATGTTCATCGTCGAGAACCAGATGGAGATTTTCCACGGGGACATCGAAACGATGAAGAAGCGGTACTATCGCAAGGAACTTTCGACCCTTCGAAGGTTCGAGGAAAAACTGCGAAAAAAGGCGTATGCGGCCGCCGCGCTGGCCCGCGAAACCATGAAAAAGAAGTCAAGCAACTAATTATCAATTAATTATAAAATTTTGCATCCAAAATGGGAAATTTCGTACCTCTTTGGACGCAAACCAACCTGCAAACGATGAACATTTCCTACATTATCCGGATCGAGAGCCGGACCGCCCCCATCGCCGGGGTGGAACAATCCTATGTTCCTATGCCTTTTCAAAAGGGGTCGGCCGCCTATGGGCAAAAGGAAACCCGCAGCAGCCAGGGTTCCCTCTACAAATGCACCCTAAGTTTTAAAATCGCGGGAATCACCTCCGAAAGCGAGGCGGCGGTAAACCGCTTTCGGAAGGCCCGTAACATCCGCATAACCGACATAAACGGATGGGGCGTCGTGCTGGGAGGCTCCTCTATCCGCCTTGTCATTACGCGGGAAAAAAACATCGAAGGAACGCCCGGTTCTTTCCGCGGCTACAAAATCAAGGTGGAGTGGAACACCCCGCGTCCGCCGGCGGCCGAGTCCTTTATATAAGGCACTTTTTCCTCTAACATTGTAGTAGTGAAAAATTTATCGTCAATGATTCGCAACTACAATATCATCCGCTCCATCCTATCCGAACCCTGGCTTCTTTCCAAGGAAAAGGCCGGTGGTCTCGGATATTTGCTTTCGGGGGTATTCTCCCCGATGCAGGACTTCGAGCCCGTGGAGCGTGAAGACCAGGCAAGAGTGGCCTATATCCGACCCTACCGGGCCGAAGGTTCCGGGGCCGTGCATAACGTGGGCGTTGTGAACATCACAGGCGTTCTGACCAAGTATGATCCGGTGTGTGCTTACGGCATGGAGACTTACGGGCAAATGATTCGGCAGTTGGACGCCGACCCGGAGGTATCGGCCATCGTTTTGTGCATCGATTCGCCGGGGGGCGAAGTGCAGGGGACGGAGGAGCTGGGAGAAATTATAGGCGGTGTCCGCAAACCGGTGGTGGCTTTCGTGTCCGACTGCGCGTGTTCCGGTGCTTACTGGCTGGCCTCCCGCTGCCGGGAGATCATAGCCAACAACACCACGGCCGAAGTGGGCAGTATCGGGGTGCTCTGCACCTACTGGGATTTTTCCGACTACTACGAACGCCAGGGAATCAAGGTACACGAGATCCTTGCTCCGCAGTCCATCCACAAACGGGAGGAACCGCAGCAGATCAAGGAAGGGAAGTACGACCTGACCCGGGAGCGTCTTCAAGTTATCGCCTCCAAGTTTCAGGACGTGGTACGCGCTTCCCGACCCCGGGTGGAAGACGTCCATCTGACCGGGAAGGTCTATTTTGCAAAGGACGTTCAGGGAACCCTGGTAGACCGTATCGGAACCTTCGAGGAGGCTGCGGCCCGGGCGGTAGAACTTGCTTCAACCAATACACACGAAAATATGGCAAAAGAACATTTACCGAAACTGGCCGCCGCGGCCGGCGTTACGGCGCTGGAGACCGTGGACGGAACCATCACCCTCTCGGCCGATATGGCCGAGAAGGTGGAAGCCGCCCTGCCCGACAAAACCGCCGTCCTGAAAGAATCGTTGGAGGAGGCGACCGCAGCTTTCACCCGCTGGGCGGAGGTGGAGAAAGGATTATCCGCCGCCCTGGAGCGAATCCAAAAGCTGGAAAAATCACCCGGCGACCAAGGCGCCGCCGTGACTCCGGAGACGGACGCCCTGGGCGAAGATCACGCGCCCGCAACGAGTTTTGCTGAAGCTCTCACTTCCGCGCGGGCCTTTGTAAAGCAACACAAAAACTAAATCGAGATGGCATTTGAAATTACACCCCAGCTTTTGGCCTCGGGCCACAAATACCGGCGGGAACTGCTGGCCCTTCCGGTAGCTTCCATCGATGAAACCATCCGGCACATGACCCCCCGCTATGGAATCCAGGGCAAAGAGACAGCCGGGACCGGCGTAAACGGCGCCCAGCTCCGCCCTTACCGGTCGGAAAAAGGGGCGACCGATACGAGCGGAATCGAGACCCGTGAAATTGAAACTTTCCTCGGAGACGTGGTAGAAGAATTCGACCCCCACGCCCTGTGGTCCACCATCTACGCCTCTACCGTCGGCACCAAGCCGGACGAGTGGGAAATCGCCCGCCAGATGGCTATGTTGATGGCAATGAGCGTCGGAGAACATCTGGCCGATAGCATCTTCACAGCCAAGCGGAATGCCTCCGGAAGTACGACCATGGACCTGTTTAACGGTTTTGAGACAATCATCGAAACCGAGAAAACCGCCGGTAAGGTGGCCGAGGCGAAAGGGAACCTGATCCCGGTGGGCGAAATCAACCTTTCAAACGTGGTCGACACCCTCAAAAGGGCCTACCGCGCCTCCCACGAGCGCCTGCGGCAGACGGCAACGAAAATGTTCCTGCCCTGGGACATCTACGATTTGTATTGCGACGGCTACAAAATCGAGACGGGGGGTACGCCCTATAACGACCGATACGAAAAGACCGTTCTGGAAGGGTCGGACGGCAAATGCGAGCTGGTTCCCATGGGAGGGATGAGCCATAGCCGGATTCTGATTTCCCCGAAATCCAACATGCTCGTGGGTCTGGACCAGACCGGTACGCGTGAAACGGTCGAAATCCGACGGGCCGACAATCCGAAGGTGGTACAATTCTTCATGGCCTCGTATTTTGGCGTGGAATACCAGTCCATCGACCCCCGGCTGCTGAATGTGGTGGAATACACCCAGAATGCACCGGCCCCCGAATCTGAACCTGGAGTATAAAACCGTAAAAAATTCTACACTATGTCATTACGCACACTTGCAAACCTGACCTGGGATAGTGGTCTGTCCAATCCGTCAGGGATTTTGTCCAAGGCATATTTCTGCCGCAAGGGCGACATCAAGGCCTGGCCTAAGATGAAAGCCGCCCCGACCTCCGCGGCCGAAGCCGTCACCTTTGAAGGGGATTTTGAGTTCGTAGAAGGACGAACGGCCATTTCCATCTACTCCACGCAAGGCGTAGGGAAAGCCGAATTTGAACCCGATGGCGGGAAAGATCATCGAGTGTATAAGAACAAACTTTCCCTGTCTTACCCCGACATGAACGACGAAGGGATTGATTTTGCAAATGCAAATATCAATTCCAACGGGATTTTCATAGTTCCCCACTACGAGGCAGGGGGAAAGATAGCTTATGTGGTCATCGGAGCCGAGCACATGGATCCCGAGGTAAACATCAAAGGAACATCGGGGGATAAACCAGGGTCGGATAAAGGCCTCACTATTGAGGTAACCGCTCCGGACTACTACGCTTTACCGCGCTATGTGGGTATTCTACCGCTCCCGGATGGAACGCTCAACTGCGGAACGGGGGTATTCACCCCGGCGGGAGCAACGCCGCCCGAAAACCCCGGCGCATAATCGTTTAACCAAAAGGGGGCCGGTCCCCCTTTTTTCTTTTTACCGTGGAATATGGACAAAATTAAAACCTGGCTGAAGGAAAACCGCTCTTTCGAGGAAGGGATTGAGCTGTTTAGAAAACACAGCCGGAACAAACACATCGAGGGGTATTTGACCCGAAAACGTGACCGGGCCAAACTTCGCTACGAACTGGAGAAAATCGCCCTGGGCGGCTGTTCACCGGTCGCCGCTTCGCCCTTGTCGGTACCGGCCCTGCCGGAAAAGCCCCAAGAGCGGTTGAAAGGGGCGTACGCGGGCGGGATCCGCGTGGACGACATGCCCCAGTCCGTCAAAACGATCTACCTGGAGGTGTGCGAGCTTTACAAAAAAATGCGGGCCTGGCATGAAAAAATGAAGCTGGCCGCTTCCGATTCCGCGCGGGCCGCCCTGCGGCGGGAACTGGTCGAGATGGAAGCCCGCCGCGTGGCCTGCTGGGGAATCATCGACCGCTGGCACAACGACGGAATCCTGCCGGACGAGGAAAGCGCGGCCGCTTCTTCGCCCACGACCGACCCCAAAGCGCTGGTATCTGCCCGCGCTGCCATCACACGCAATCTGGGACTGCTGGTCAAGGCCACGGATCCGGAGCGGATCGACGAGCTGAAGGCACGGTTGCATCGGTCGGTGGACATCGTGATAGCTTCCGGGGGCGGATTCGGCAAGAACGCCGAAATACTCAAACGGTACGGTCTTCTTCTGTAAAAATCTATGCCCAAGCCCAGCACCATAGAAAAGTTTCGGGATCACCTGTTCGACGATGCGGACACGCTTGTTTTGACCGACCAGGAGCGCGACCAGCTTATGCGCTACCGAGCCATTTTCACTTTGAAATTAGAGAAGCCGCACATCACAAACCGGGAGGTAGCCGAATTTCTGAAAAATTCTTTCGGGATCACCTCAATAGCTCAAGCCTACCGGGATATTTCCACCACGGAAATGATGCTGGGGAAAATCCGGTCTTCGGAAAAACAATGGATCCGCTACCTTGTCGTAGAAAAGCTCAAGGACGCCCTGGCCCTGGCTGAAGAAAAAGGGAAGCTGAAGGAAATGATTATGGCCGCTGATAAATTGGCGAAGTATACCCGACTGGACCAGGAAGAGCAGGACCCCATCCCGTGGGAGGAAATCATCCCCGCCCCTGTCGAGTACCTGAACGACCCGAAGATTTTAGGACTTCCGGAACCCCGGGAAGGGGCGCGGGCCTTTGTCGAGAAAATCAAGCGCAAGTATATCGACCTTCCGGAAACGGAGTACGAAGAAGTGAAAGTGAGGGATGGAAAATAGACGTCTCTACATGAACGATCCCCAACTGGAGCTATACCACGTGGCCCCCCATACCGCTATTCTTGTCTGGGGGCGCCGGACGGGGAAAACACACGGGGGGAATGCTCCCTGGATTCTCCGAAACACGCAGCACATGCCCGGTTCCGCCGGTGGAATCGTATGCGCCACCTTCCAGCAGGCGCTGACGCGGACCCTGCCCGGCACCCTGGCCGCGCTGGAGGACATGGGCTATAAACGAAACCTGCACTATTACGTGGGGATACGGCCTCCGAAAAGTGCCGGTTTTGCCAAACCGGTGCGGGAACCGCTCTCGTATGACCGGGTGGTTTCCTGGTACAACGGCAGCGTGTGGCATCTGATTTCCCAGGACGTGCCCGGCTCGTCCAACTCCCTGACACTTCAATACGTGATGGGAGATGAAGCGAAGTTTCTAAGTTTCGAGAAACTCAAAGACGAGACTTTTCCGGCAAACGGAGGCTTC
The DNA here is from genome assembly GCA_946486375.1 of uncultured Rikenellaceae bacterium. Taxonomy (GTDB): domain Bacteria; phylum Bacteroidota; class Bacteroidia; order Bacteroidales; family Rikenellaceae; genus CAMLTW01. Next base: position 403,556 of record CAMLTW010000002.1, on the reverse strand, counting down.
CCGGGTCCCTGGAGGGATTGCCCCTGGTTAAATTCGATGCTTTTCACATCCGATATGCCAACGTCAAAGCGCGGCTCGTGGTTCTTGAACTATGAACAGAAATCCACCCCGGAGATTATCGAGGCCATCAAAGTGACGCTGGCCGAAATATGGCGCCTGTCCCACGAAAAAGAACCGAACACTTACACGGTAAAGGCCCTGGCTTATTACCGCAAGACCCTGGCCCAACTTCGCCGACATGCCGTCTATTACAAAGAATGCTCCTCCATTGAAAACGTGCTACTGCTCGGCGAGCGGTACATCCGGCAAATGAAGCGGGATTTGCCCCCGCTCGTATTTCTGACCTCTATTCTTTGTATCAAACCGGGCAAGCTCCAGGGCGGATTTTATTCGGGCCTTCGGGATTCTCACCTGTATACGGCCTTCGATAACGCCCGCCTGGAGATCATCGGATACGATTTCAAAACGGCACAGGCGGAGGACTGCCGCCAGGACGCGGACCTGATCCCGGGGCAGCCGCTTTGTATCGCCTTTGACTACAATGCGAACATCAACTGGTTGGCCTGCGGTCAGCAGGCCGGGGATGAAATGCGGACGCTCAAGACCTTTTTTGTAAAGTACGAGCGGAAACTGCGGGAGCTGGTGGACGATTTCTGCAACTATTACCGCTTTCACGACTGCCGGGAGGTGGTTTACTATTACGATTCGACCGCCCTGGGGTCGAATTACGCCGTCAACGATATGGATTTTGCCGCTACCGTCACCGACGAGTTCACCAAAAAAGGCTGGCGGGTCGAACGCACATACATCGGCCAGCCGATGCGCCATGCGGAGAAGTACCACATGATAGATGAGGCTTTGAAGGGGGTAGACGGCTATCTGCGGGTGAAGATTAACGAACCGAACAACGAGGCCCTCCTAATTGCCATGCGCTCGGCCGGGGTCCGGATCGGGCCGAATGGATGGGAAAAAGACAAACGGGGTGAAAAATACGCCGAAACCGAGGAAGACCGGATGGAGTACCGCACCGACGGCACGGACGCCTGGGACACTCTGTTCATCGGAATGCAGAAGTACCCGTACACCGGCTCGTCCATCTTCGGTGGTGTTTCGGTTTACTCCGGATAGAAAAAGCCTCCGGCGTTTTCGTCTGTAAAGAACTTCGAGGATTTCACAATCGCCAAAAAGGAAATACCCCCACGCCGAAGGCTAAGGCCTTGCGGGGGTATTTCCTTTTTGGCTTCCCAAAGATAACCATTTTTTAAATCAACACATACAATGACACACAAACAAGAAAGAAGAACCACTTTTAAAACGGCGCCCCTGCCGTTTCAGGGGCAGAAACACCGGTTTTTGACCGAATACCAAAAGGCGCTGAAAGAATTTGTTGAGGGAAACGAAATTCATACCCTGGTGGATTTGTTCGGCGGATCCGGGCTACTGTCGCACGTGGCAAAACGGCTGTATCCCAATTTAACGGTCGTCTACAACGATTATGACGACTACCACATCCGCCTGCAAAACATAGATCGCACCAATGCGCTGCTCTCTGAAATTCGCCCGTTTGCGGCCCATTTACCGAAAGAGGCCAAAATAGTGGATACTTACCGCTCTCGCATTCTTGAGGCGGTTGAAAAGGCGGAAAATGCCGGCTTTGTCGATTACATCACCCTTTCGGCTTCACTCTTATTTTCCGGCAGGTACGCGACCACCTGGTCGGCCTTCCAGAAGGAAGGATTTTATAACCGGTTCATTTCCCATGATTACAACGCAGCCGGATACCTGGACGGACTGGTTATTTGTAAATACCATTACCAGGAATTGTTTACCTACTACCAGGGGCAGGAAGGCGTCTTATTCGTTTTGGACCCTCCCTATCTTTCGACCGACACGTCCACCTATAATTCGGATCAATACTGGAAACTGCGGGACTACCTGGACGTTTTGAAGGTATTGCAGGGGAGTAATTATATTTATTTCACCTCTGGAAAAAGTGCTATTGTAGACCTTTGCCGGTGGCTTTCCGATAATCCGGGCTTCCGAAATCCTTTCGATGGGGCCGAGGTTCGTACCTGTTCTGCACAGTTGAATTACAGTTCGCGGTATCTGGATATGATGCTCTACAAACACAGATGACTATCCGCCCATTCGCATTTATTTTTTAAAAACCTGCTGTTTTGTAAAAAATTAAACAGCGAAAAACGCGAAAATATTCCCTTTTTGCGCCCCGAAACCCCGCGCCGCCCTCGGCGGTTTTTGTAATTACGCCCCCGCCGGGTACGCAATATGCCGGGGGGCCTCTCCCTCCCCTTCACCTGGGCGGAACCCCTTCTTTCGGGGTCCCGCCTTGTCCTTTAAACCGCCGGCCGGTTTCGCTATCCTTGTGGTAAAGATTCAACCATGGCTATGCACTTGTCTCACTTGCATGAAATCGTCCGGCACGGGGAATTTTCCCTTCGTTTTGTGGCTACCGACGGAGAGGTAGTCCACCTTCCCCGATGCGTGTGTTCTTCCTTCTATTCGCGCGGATCCACCATGAACGTCAAACTATGCGAGTCGGGTGAGGTTCGCAAAATCAACCGCGTTACCATCGTCGAAGTCAACGGAGAGGAGGTCTACCTATGAACGGCCTTGAATTTATTACCGAGCGCCTGGCCTATGCGCCCGATACTGCTGCGGTGGTCGCCCTTTCGGAAGGGAGCGCCGATATTTTCAATACGGCCGACACGCCGGTAGTGGTCGAAGGAAAAAAGGTCGCTCCCTGGGGGCGGGACAACGACCTGCCGGCCCGCGTTCTGGAGAAAATCGGCGCGAATGACATCGTATCCCCCAATCTTCTCTACAACATTCAGGTGGGGTACGCGCAGGGTATTAAACCGATGATGAGAGTCGTGGATGAGGAAGGCGCGGTGCGCTACATCGAATGCACGACAGCGGAAGTGCTTGACTTTTTCGAGGACAACGACATCGACGGGTATTTCCTGGAACAGCTCTCGGATATGATGGCCTTTTTCAACGTCTTCCCCGAAATCATCTTGAGTGCAGACGGCAAAAAAATAACCGGTCTCCGACATCTGGAAGCCGTGTACAGCCGGTGGGGATCGATGGGGCCGAACGACCGGGAAATCACCCGGCACTACTACGCCGAATGGGAAAACGGATCGCCCAAAAACGGAAAGTTCACCCTTACCCCAGTTCTAAGCCGCTACCACACACTGCAACACCTGACCGATCTGATGGCTGCCGGCGACCGGTCCCGCCGTTTCGTGCTTCAGGTCACTATGCCGACACCGGGCCGAACGTATTATTCCCACCCCTACTGGTGGTCCATTTTCCGAAGCGGATGGTACGACCTTTCCGTGATGCTTCCGGCCTTCAAGAAAGCCCTGATAAAAAATCACCTGTCGGTGCGCTACATCATCTACATTTCGGACGAGTTTTGGAAGGATATGGCCCGGAAGGAGAACATCCAAGCGGGGGATAAGGAGCGGGAAAAGGAGATCCAGGAGCGGGAGATCCGCAAGATTCTGGATTTTCTAACCGGTGACGGAGGTAAGGGCGGCGGAATGGTTTCGACCAAGAAAAACATCCCTTGCGGGGGAACGAAACCATTTGAGGACCGTTACGTACAAATCGAGACCATCAAGCCGGCCATCGAGGGGGGCGAATACCTGGAAGATGCAGAAGAAGCCAGCAACATCATATCCTATGCCATGGGCGTGCATCCGAACCTGATCGGGGCCACCCCCGGAAAAAGCAAGGGGTCGCTGGGGGGGTCCGACAAACGCGAGCTGTTCAACATCAAGCAGTCGATGATGCGTCCCTTCCGGGATCGGCTGCTAAAGCCGCTGAACCTTATAAAACGCTACAACCGCTGGCCGGTGAACCTGGTATTCGCCGTTCCCGAACACATCTTCACCACGCTGGATGCGGATAAATCCGGCAAGAAAACCAACATCGAGCCATGATAGAAGACATTGAAACCTTCCGGTCGCTGATACCGACCGTCGCGGGAAATTCCCTGGATAAGTACCTGCAACCCATCGAGGACGCGCGGGTGTGGCTTGCCGGCCGGATCATCGGGCAGGAATGGCTGGAGGAAATCGAAGCCATGGAGCGCACATCGCCGCTTTTCCTTCAAACCCGGCTTGCCCTGGCCTATAAGGCGTACTTGCTGGCTATCCCCATGATGGACGTTTTGGAAACGGACAACGGTTTTGCCGTCGTCGCCAGCGACACCCTGGCCCCGGCATCGCGGGATCGGGTGGCGGCCCTGACGGCAGCCATGGGGGAGAATCTGAACCGGGCGTTGGAACACTTGGTCGAGTCCCTGCAGCTTCCCCAACACCGCGACCGGTGGCAGGGAAGCCCGGCCGGAACCGCGACGGCCTTTTCCTTCTTTCCGTCTTTGCGCACTTTCCGCCTCTATTCCTCCTTTGCCGGGGGATACGTCAATTACATGGAGGCGCAACCCTCCATCCGCCGGATCATCCTGCAACACATCGAACCGCGGATTTCGCGGGAGCTATCCCGTCAAATCATCGACCAGGTGCAGGCCGGGGAGCTGTCCGCGGCCAATGGGGAGATTATAGAGGATTTGCGGATGGCCGTAGGGAGTTTCTTTAACGGGGATGCGCCGGCGGGAGAATCGGCCCTCTGCCGGGTGCGCGAAGCGCTGGAGGCGAACCCGGAGAACTTCCCCGCCTTTGAAAATTCAGCCCTTTACCGGCGTCTTCTGCAGGCCGCTGCCCGGAAACCGGAACAAGGCTCAATCTATGTTATGTTATGAAAAAGACAAAGAAAAACGCGGTATTGCAGGCCCTGCCGTTGACCTTGCCCACCGGCTGGGGTGATTTGACCGGGCAGCAGGTGCTTCGGATCGCCTACTATTTTAGCCTGGGCGTAACTGAACCCGAAATGCTGCTGCGGCTGGGAGCGGAGTTCTCCGACCTGAAGCCCCGCGGCACCCGACAACGGGACGGGGAAATTATGTATATGTACTACCACCGCACCCACGGGAACGTGCTTTTAAACGCCGAGCACATGGCCGCCATCGCCTCGGCCCTGAAATGGGTAGTCGGAGATCCGGGACCGATGCAGGCCCCGCCGCTGGACGGCTATTCCACCCCCGACAGCCGGTTTTACGGCATCACCCTGGAGCAGTACATGACAGCGGAGGCCGCCTGCGGGGCTTACCTTCGAACGAAGAACCCCCATGCCCTGCGGATGCTGACCGCTTCCCTCTATCCCCGCCGCTTGTTCGATCCGGACCGACTGGAGAAGGAAGCGGGTCGACTGTCCTATCTTCCGGTGTGGCAACTGAGCGCCGTTCTCTTGTGGTTCTGCGGGGCAAAGCAGGCGCTTATGAAAAAATATCCGTATGTGTTTTCCACCTCCGAAGGCGAGGCGCCGGCACTTCCGGGCGACGAGGTACTGCTGGGCCTTCTTTCGAGCCTGAACGACGGCCGGGTGGCCGACAACGACGCCATCAAGCGTCTGGACGTTCACGAGGCCTTCTACGAGCTGAACCTCAAAATCAAAAACAGCCAAAAAAAGTGACCTATGTTCCGTGCCTACGAATATTTTCGGGAGGCGGCCCCCGGATGCGGCATTCCCAACGTGTACCGCGTAACGGGCCTTTCCCGCCTGGAGGAGCTGGCCCGCTCCATCCGGGAAACCCGCTTTCCCTGCCTGGCCGTCGAGGTCGGAGCGGACGGCATACTAAATGTCCTGACCGCACACACCACCGAGAGCTATCACACCTTCTACGTGCTGGATACGGTCGGCGACCGGCCCGAAGATATGGACCGCATAGCCCGGATCATGCAGGAAACCTTCCAAATGGGGGAAGCGCTGATAAGGCGGATGCGGGCCGATGCATCCGACATCACCGGTCCCTGCTACGGGCTGGACGCTGCCCGGGTCACGTATTCATCCATCGGCCCGGTCGGAATGCTCTGCTACGGATACGGATTCAGTTTCACGATGACGCGCGACCATGAATGACGAAGTCCTGGCCCTGGGTCCCACCGTGCAGGCCTGGGCCGACATTGTGATAAAAGAGTGGGATAAAAAGGCGGTAGCCCTTCGGATCGGATCCACGGGGGCGCTTGTGCGAAGTTTTGTAAACCACGTTTTGTGGAATGCCGGCGGGGATATGCAAAAGGTGGAGTTTGTCTTCGAGTATTACGGCAAATTCGTGGATATGGGCGTCGGCCGCGGGGTGAACCTCGGAAACCGGGACGCCCGGATCGGGGCGGGTCTGACCTCCCGCCGCCCGAAACCCTGGTTCACCGCGACGTTCTATAAAGAGGTCGCCAAACTCCGTTACATCCTTTCCGAGCGCACCGCCGGTAACATCCAACTGATGATTGTTCGCAATATCGAGGATGCGGCAGATTTAGGACAAGGGCGCACCCTCTGAAAAGGCAGTCCTGCGGGGCTGCTTTTTGTTTTTGCACGACGGGAAAATTCAGGCATTTTTTTTGCTCTTTTATTTGGCGGAATGTAATATATTTATTACATTTGCACTATAAAAAGAAGCCACCGACATGCCTGAAATTAGTCGATTTTTCGGAATTTATCTTTACCTGTATTGGAAAGATCACAACCCGCCCCATATTCATTTCTCCTATGCGGGATACGAATGCAGTATTAGTGTGACGGACCGGATCATAGATGGTAAAGCTCCTGCAAAGGTCGTTGCAATGGTGAACAAGTGGCTCGATCTTCACGAACAGGAAGTTCTCGAGTGCTGGAAAAGAGCACAGCGGGGAGAACCGATTGGGAGAATCGAACCGTTAAAATAAAAGGGATATGTTACGAATAATTGATGTTGAATACCTGAAGGATTACAGTCTTCTGTTGACCTTCAACAACAGAGAACGAAAAGTGGTCGATCTTGAACCTCACCTCAAAGGAGAAGTGTTCGGGCCGTTACTTGATAAGAGTCTGTTTACCCAGTTCGGCCTGTCTACGATGACTTTGGAATGGGTAAACGGCGCCGACTTTGCGCCCGAATTTCTTTACGAAATAGGAAAACCGGCATAATGGCTGATATTGACGCCAGACAAATGTCTCTGGTCTATGGGAGGCGTTTGCGAGAGCTGCGAAAACAGCGCCAACTGACGCAGCAGCAGTTATCCGATATGACGGGCATAAAACGGGAATATATAAGTCTAATAGAGCAGGGACGTATCGATATGCAAATGTCTACGTTTCTGACCTTATCCCGGGCGCTCGGCCTGACATTGAACTTCGAAAAGAATTAGGACCATTTTTTTAAGCACCAGGCAAAAGCCATCCCTTATCGGGGGTGGCTTTTTTGTGTCCTTTCCTCTGCCCTGGCCACGCTCTACCTTCGTTTTCAAAGCATCGAAGGTATGGCAAAAGGTAAAGAACGCGCGGTGGTGGACGTTGTTATCAATAACGAGGCCGCCCGCAAGAAGGTGGCGGAACTTTCCGAAGAACTGGAGACTTTGACCCGAAAGAAGCGCGAAGCTCTCAAAGGCGGGGATTTGGGGCTGGCGAACGCCCTGGACAAAGAAGTCCGCAAGGTTCGCTCCGAACTCAACCAATACCGCAAGGAGGTGGTGGACGTGGACCATGTGCGGAACCTGAACCGGGTTCCTTTGAATCAACTCCAGGCCGCCCATCGGTCCCTTCGCAGAGAACTCCAACTACTGAACCGGGATTCTAAAGAGTACGCGGCCACCCTGAATAAAATCCAGCGAATTGAAACGCAGATTCAGCAGGCGCAAGGGAAGAAAACAACGGGCGGCAGCTCCCGCTGGGGCGCATACCTGGGCGGAGCGGCTGTCGTTGCCTCCGTGGAACAACTGGCCGACCGGGCAGTGAAGGCCTACACGCGCCTGGATGATAAAATGGCCGACGTGCAAAAAACGACCGGCCTGACGAAAGAGGAAGTAAAGGGGTTGGATGAGGAGTTGGATAAAATCGACACCCGAACCTCCCGCGAAGACCTGCTGGAACTGGGCCGCGTCGCCGGAAAACTCGGTATTCAGGGGAAAGAGGACATAGCAGGATTTGTGAGGGCGGCCGACCAGATTAAAGTAGCTCTTTCGGAAGATTTGGGGGGCAACGTGGAGGAAAGCATCAACCAGGTCGGAAAGCTGGTCGGGGTTTTCCATCTGGAAGAAGAACTGGGGCTGGAAAAATCGATGCTTTCGGTCGGGTCTGCCATCAATTCCCTGGGGGCAAGCTCCAAAGCGAACGAGGGGTACATCGTCGAGTTTACCAACCGTGTAGCCGGGGTGGCTCCGGGAGCTGGCGTATCGATCCAGAACGTGATGGGGCTCGGTGCGACCATGGACAACCTGGCCCAGTCGGCCGAGGTGAGCGGAACGACCTACGGGCAGGTTATGATGGGTATGCAGAAGAAGACCCAGGATTACGCCCGTATTGCCGGAATGAGTCTTGAGGATTTTCGTAAACTTCTGGATGAAGATGCGAACGAGGCCTTTTTGAAATTCCTGGAAGGTCTCGGTTCCGTGGATATGGAAACCCGCGTGAAGATGCTTTCGTCCCTTAAATTGGACGGCCAACGATCGAGTCAGGTATTGGGCGTTTTGGCCGATAACACCGATATGTTGCGGCAGCAGCAGGCCCTGGCGAACGAGGAATTTGCAAAGGCTACCTCTTTGACTGAGGAATACAACACCAAGAATGAATCCGCGGCGGCCATCGTAGAGAAGCGGCGCAAAGTGATGGACCGGGCGCTGACGGATCTGGGAGAAAAGCTGTTCCCCCTCTGGTCGGAAGTCCTGGGCCTTTCCGGAAACCTTCTGCAAGCGCTGGCCGCCATCGTGGAGGTCGGCAGCAAATACAGCGGGGTTATTGTTTCCTTGTCGGCCGCCGTCGCAGCCTACATCGTCCTGCAAAAACTTCAGGTTTTTTATTCCAAAGCCAACCGCACCGCCATGGTCCAGGAGGTCGCCACCCTGACCGGTGCAACCGGTGCAACAAAATTACTTGCGGCGGCAAAACTTCTTTTGGCCGGGAATATCCGGGCCGCAGGAACTGCTTTTAAAATGTTCTTCGCCTCCATTGGGCCTATCGGATGGATTGCCACGGCTATCGGGGCCATCGGCACCGTACTGTCGGTTGTCGCCACCCGAAGCAATGCCGCGGCCAAAGCCGCCCAGGATTTAACGGAAATCAACAAAAAGGCGAACGATTCCTACGTGGAAGAGAAGGTTAGGCTGGAGGAACTGCTCCGGGTGGCTTCCGATAAGAGCGTTTCCGACAAGGAACGAAAAAAAGCCATGGAAGATCTGCAGGCGGCCATGCCCGGTGGAATCGATTTGATAAATGAGGAGACCATCGCCACCGGAAAGGCAAAACAAGCCGTGGACGATTACTGTAAATCCCTTTTGCTTCAGGCCAAAATCCAAGCCGCCAAGGACCGGCTTGTCGAATTGGAAAAAGAACGGCTGAACGCCCTGGAGGACGGGTCGGCCGGTAAGCTCAATTTCTTACAATCCCTCTGGGGAAACATGCTCGGGTTCATGGGGTTCCAAAAGCAGTCCGCCCAGTCCATAATGAATAGTATGATTCAAAATGTGGACAAATTCGAGGCGGAATATCAAACCCGAATTGGCAAGACAGCCAATCTTATCAAGGAGTGGGAAAAACAGTTGAATCCCGCCCCGCTTACCCTCCCTGACCGGGACTCCGACGACAAGACAAAACCGACCCTTCCGGGAACTACCCCCAAAAAGCAATGGTCCCTTACCGGGGATGAATTCTTTCTGAAAGCCCGCGCGGAGCTTCGCAAAAAGCACCTGGCCGGAGAGATCGCAACGGAAGAAGAATTTAACCGTCAACTGCTGACGCTGGAAATCGATACCCTGGAAAAGCGGATCGCCTCTCGTCAGGAAAGCGGGGCGGCGCTGGCGCGCCTTCAGTCCGAGCTGGAAGAAAAGCGTTTCCAACAGACTAAAAGCGAGCAGGCGCGGTACGAGAAATTGATAGCGGCCAGCCTGGAAGGGGCCGGGGAAAACGAGTACCGGCAACGCATGACCGCCGAACAGGCCGCCTATGACAAGCGCCTGAAGGAACTGGGATTGTTCGGCCGGCAGCGCCAAACCCTGACCCAAACCGAGCAGGCCGCCCTGGAGAATTTGGAGCGGCGACACCTGATGAAACTCCAAGGCATCTACACGGACGGTGTTGTAAGAAACATCCAAACCCAGCAGCAAGGGCTGGAACGGGAGCTTCGTCAGATTAAAATTCGCCACAATGAGGAGCTGAAAGAAGCGGACACCTTCGAGAAGAAGATAGCCCTTCTTCAAGGGTGGTACAGCGCCGACCGCCTGCAAAAAGTCAAAACGGACGCCCAGGCCGACCGGTTGCTGAAAGAGCACTACGAGCGTGAAGAACAGGAAGCGGCCCGCAAACACCTGGAAGGTCTGATTGCCCAGTACCAAAAATATTTGGCCGAGGCGAAAAATATAAGTGTGGACGGGGTGGCCCTCGGTACGCTCAACCCGGAAGAAGTGGCCCGTATCCAGGGAATCATCGACGATTTGAACGAGCGCCTGGCGGCCCTACGAAGTACCACGCCCACGGACGGGAAGGACACCGCCCTGGAGAAAGTGGATATTCTGGGATTTTCAACTGCGGACTGGGAGAACTTTTTTACCAATCTGGAGGCCGGCGAAGACCGTCTCGGTTCCTGGCGGATGGCCCTGGGTGCCATCGGAAACGCCTTCGGGGAAATTTCTAAGCTGATGAGCGCGGCCGAACAGCGCGAGTTTAAAGAATACGAGAAGACGGCCAAGCGGAAAAAGAATGCCCTTGACCGGCAGCTAAAAGCCGGCATGATTTCCCAAGAGCGATACAATAATGCCGTGCAGCAGATTGACGAGGAGACCGACCGCCGACGGGAGGAGATGGAACGCAAGCAGGCGGTTCGCCAACGGGCTATGGCCGTATTCGAGACTATTATCAATACGGCCGTGGCCGTTACGGCAGCCCTGAAGCTCGGCCCCATCATCGGGCCGATCCTGGCGGGTGTGATTGCCGGTCTGGGCGCCGTCCAGACGGCCGCTATCCTGAAAGCGCCGCTTCCCGGGGCGGAGGATGGGGGATGGCTGGACGTGGTCCGTGCCCAGGACGGAAAACGTTTTCGGGCCAAGAATGACCCCCGCCGGCGGGGATACGTGTCGGATCCGCGCGTGATTGTCGCCGAAGACGGGACGGAGTATGTGGTTCCAAATGACGGGTACCGCAATCCCACGGTACGCCCCGTGCTGGACATCATCGAGCAGGCACGAAGGGCCGGTACCCTTCGTTCCATCAATCTGCCGGCCGTGATTGAGGCGACCATCCCCGGCCGGGCTTCCGGCGGTTATGTTTCCACGTCCACGTCACCGATCCCCGCTTCGGCCTCCATCCCTGCCCCCTCTCCTTCGGACGAGACCACGGATCCCCGCTTACTGGGTCGGATAATGGACCTTCTGGAAAAGTTATCCCGGAGGCTGGAAAAACCCATCCGGTCCGAAGTTTCCCTGACAGGCCGCGGCGGCATTCACGAGGCGCAAAACAAATACGACAGAATCCGTAAAGGTTTATAAATCATGCTACTTCAAATCATAACGGAAGGAAGGGAAACCGACCTTTTCCCCGACACCGAAATCACCCTGGAATATGAAAATCCGTTTCTGGCAACGGACCACATACCGGCCCCGTACAGTCTGACGTATGAACTGCCCCTTTCGCCGCGCAACCGAATTATATTCGGGTTTTCGGACCGGGCGGCCTCCGCCGGCGGCCTGCGGCCTTTGCAGACCCGGATCCTCTTTGGCGGAATGGAGATTACCTCGGGCCAGCAGACGGTGGACGAGACCGCAGAGACGATAAGCGTCAATTACAACGGGGCCGTTTTTCCCGAGAATGTCCGCCAATTTTTGCAGTACCAGTCCCTGGGCCGGTTGTCCCTGGGAAAACTTGAACGCGACACATCGAGCCGAAGAACTTCTCCTTACACCTATTCGAGCCGGCGGCGGGTCGCGGAATCCTATAACGAGACCCTTTTGGCCTGGATGGAGGAAGACGCGCCGGATATGGTGGCCCCGACCATCGCCGTCCGGGGAACGGATTCTACCGCGGACCGGGAAAACTTCATCAACGAATACATCCAAAAGGGCGGTTATCTTTATCAAAGCCCTACCCGTGGATTCTTGTTTCATAAGATCATACCGTGTTTTCGTATCGGCTGGATAATAAACCAGCTTTTGGCCGGTCATCTAACAAGTAATGTCTATGACCGGGGAGACCTTCGACGGGTGATGCTCGTGGGCCGGTGGCATCCCAACTACCAGACAAGGGACGATTCGCCCGTTTACGACATCGACCCCGATACGCTGGAGGCCAGCGTAACCTATGCGGACTTCCTGCCTTCCTTACCGGCCAATGATTTTTTATCCGAGGTACTGAAATTGCCGTGCGCGACGCTCTACATCAAAGGATCGGAATACAGTATCGAGCTGAACAAGGACATCCTGGCCCGCGGGATTGTCCGTGACTGGACCGATAAGCTGATCGGGACGCCTTCCCTTTCCGTCGAGAAAGGCCAAACGTACGTCTGCGGTTATTCGGATGAGGATGAAACCCTTCCCACCGACCAGGTGCTGACCCAGGTGGAAACCATCTGGGATATGCACCGGGAAGCCGAGAAAACCGCCTCGGAGGAAGAAATGAAAACCTATAACATCCTCTCCACGGGTCAGGTTATCGAAACCATGTTTGACACCGAAACGCAGAATACCTGCAAATACAACGTGATGCAACAGCGGATGAACCGGCCCCGCGAAGACGTGGAGCAAAGGGAGGAAACAAGCGTGCAATCCTACGACAATGCGTTCAACGGGTCGGTGCTAAAAACCAACCTTCGGGCACATTATGACCCGACGTACACTCCGGCGGGTACCGATTCCTCCCAAAAGCAACTATACTACTTGCCGGAAGGAGACCCCATCGAAAAAAAGCGGCCGGAAGATTTGACCGTGGGCCTCTACTTGCGAAAGAGGTACAAAGTCGAACCCAATCCCTCCTTCGCAAGCGGTGCAGAGTATCCCTACATGTCGCATTGCAACTACGATGCGTATGGCAACAAGCTGGGGGATTTATCCCTGGCCTTCCCGGGCCAGTACGGCCTTTTCGAGAATTTCCACCGGGAGTTTGCCACATGGGTGGAAAAAGACAAGCAGGTGCTTCGGGCAAGCCTTCTACTGACTCCCCTGGACCTTCACAACCTGGATTTGCGAGACAAATTCTATATCGGGGGCCGTCTGTATTTTATCCGCACGCTGTCCGTCACCCTTCAAACCGATACCATCCTGCCGGCAGAGGTCGAATTTATAGAAGCCTGATTTGTCCTTTCGCCCGGTACCTCAAAACCTAATTTTGCTGAAAAGGAAATGGGTATGACGACCATTGAAAAAAAACCTTCGCTTTACAACCTTGCCGGCAACCTTCCCGATCTGGTCCTGGGAGGGGTGACGGAAGCCGTCTCCTTCTCCCTCTCCCACGAGGGCCAGGTGCTGGTGACGGAAACCTACTATCCGGATCCGGAGGGCAGGGTAACGATCAAGCTGCGGAACATCCTGGAGAACATGGTTCCGTGTCCGGATTTTCGCACCGAGTCTGCCCCCATCCCCCGCTATACCTACCGGGTCGAGGATGAAACCGGGGAGTTCTACTGTCTCAAGGGCGGTCTGGCCGTGGACATCCCTTTGGATGGGTGGCTGAAAAGTAACTTCCTGACCTGGCAACCGCAAACCCGCTATACGCTCTACCACACTCCCCACGCCCTGCGGTATGCCGCCCTGACCGCGGGGCGCTGCAAAATGCGGGCGTATTTTAAAGAAGGGCGCACCACCGAAACGACGCTTGCCGAACTTCAGGCGGGCACCGTCCATACATTCGATACGTCTTTTGGACGGGTGCGGGGCCTTTTAAACGAGCAGCCCACCTATTACGACGTATGGGTGGAGGACGCCCAGGGAACCGTTCTCACCTGGACCCAGCGTTACGTGCTTCGCGACGAGCTGCCCGGAACGAATGACTTCTTCGTCTGGGAAAACTCCCTGGGCGGATTTGACACGGTGCTATTTACCGGGGACCGCAAGGAAGTGGCCGAACTGGAGAGCGCCGCGGCCGTGTTTGGCGACGACACCCTGGAATACGACATCGACCGTAACATAAGCTGGACGAAGTACACCGGCTATATCCCGGACGAGGCGACCCGGCTCTGGATTCTGGACTTTTTCAATTCGTCAAATCGCTATCATCTTGCTGACGGGGTGCTGCGCCGTATTGTGGTGTCCAAGCCCAAACTGGAGGCGACGACCGGAGAAGCCGCTGGATACGAATTTACCTTTGCCTATTCCAGACAAAGCCGCTATCTGAACCTTCCGCGGGTGCCGGTTCCCGAAAACCTGGAGATCGTGGATCCGGCCGACGAACTTTTTTTTTTAGCGCCCCGACTCAACCAGTTTGAATACGTCGACCTTTCCTCGGACGACGTGCTGATCCCCGTTCAGCGCGCCAGCAGTAATAAATGGTTCGCCCTTCCGGCTGCTCTTATCAAGACCGTACTGGACGGCTACGGCTCCGTGGTCCAGAATCTGGCAAACCTTTTTCATCCGAAAGAAGGCCGCCCCGGACTGAACATGACGGCTAAAAACCTCTCTGCCGTAGAGAATACCGCCACCCGGACCCTGCAGGTTCAGAAGGAGGCCACGACCGGTTCTCTGACGGTTCAAAAAAACGCCGTAGCCCAAAAGATGATAAGCTCGGAAGGATTCTCCTCGGACAATTACGTCTCCGGCATCCTGGGTGCGGGCGGTGCGCTCCGCCATGACACGGTTACGGGAAAATGGACCCTGGAGGCGGACGAGGCCCACATCCGGCAGACGCTCCACGTGCCGGAACTCCTTTTGGAGAAGATCCGCGCGGTCAAGGGGTCTTTGATTGTTTCCGCCGGCGGCAGCAAAATCACCCGGGTAACCCCGGCAGGGGAAAACTACATTCTCTCCCTGGAGGATGAGCCGCATCCGTTTCGGCCCGATGATTTGGTGCGCTGCCAGGTGTTCGGACAAGGGAAAGGGAAATTCTACTGGGTGCCGGTGGTGGCGGTATCGGAAAAGTCCATCACCGTGTCCCAGGCGGATTTTGGGGAGGCCGTACCGGAGGAGATGGACGAGATCGTGCAACTGGGAAACCGGACCGATACGGCCCGGCAATCGGCCATTTACATAAGCGCCTCCGACAGCGGCGCCCCCCTGGTGGACGTGCTGGACGGGATCACCGGTCCGTCTTTGGACGGGTGCCTAAAGGCCCGTTTCGGCAACCTATCCGGAATCACGGACAAGGAGCTGAACCCGGAAGGTTATGGCCTCTACTCTTTGAACTGCTACCTGGCGGGGCATTTCCGGCTCTCCAACGGCATGACCCTGGACAAGTACATCGACCAGGCCGGCGACGCTATCCAGCAAAAAGTCCTTACCGCTCTGACCGTTTCAGGCGGAGCTATCGACCTTTCGGTCAAAAGCCAGGTGGACAGTCTGGAGTTCAGCGCCATCAACCTGGCAAACGGCACGAAAGGAACTATCCCGTTCATTCCTGGGGGTATCGTGGCTATGTTCCTTTTGGCCGTTCGTCCCAAACCGGGGGAAGTCTACACCGTTTCCTGGGATGATATGCAGGTTCCGGATAACGAAGACGCCTACGGGGTGAATGCCTATTTATGGAACGGGAACTGGGACCAAGCGGTGGGTATCGAAGACCATCATCAAGGCGGCCCCGGTACCTACTCCTTCACCGTGCTGGAAAACGTGGTCGATACGGATTACTATCTGGCTTTCTACCGAAATGGCAAGAACTCCGGAAGCGTCACGAATCCCCGGTTTGTGCGCGGCAATAAACCCATGCCGGTATGGGGGCCTTCCCTGGCCGACCAGGCCGCCGAAAGCGCCACCGAGGCGGAACGGATTTCGACGGAGAAAGTAAATACCCTTCAAATCGGGGACGTGAACCTGATCGACGATTCCAAAATCAACGAGACAAGCAATGCTTATGGTTTTGCAGGCCGCTATGTCGATTTGGAAGCAGGCAAAACCTATACCCTCCAAGTATGCGGGCATGTAGACCAACAAGCCGTAATCGACGAAAAGTTCCTTTATGTAATTATCTACCTTTCGGACTGGTCATGGGCTGTAGGAATAGATATTAGGTCTTTAGAAGACATCGTATCGTCTGCCACCTTTGAGGTTCCTCGTAAGGATACCTATGTGATACAATCATTTATGTCCCCCAATGAAGGCAGTCGCGCCGGGACGGCAACGGTCAACTGGTATAAACTGGTCGAAGGAAATAAAACTTCGGACCAATGGTCCCCTTCCCTGGCCGACCAGGCCGCCGAAAGCGCCGCCGAGGCGGAACGGGTCGCCACCGAGAGAATCAACGCCACCCAAACCGGCACCCGTAACTACCTGATCGGCTCCCGGTACGATACCACCGCCCTATGGCATCCGCACGGAGGAACCGCGACCCTTGTCGATGATCCGTTCATGGGGAAAGTGGTCGAATATTCCCGGCCGGCCGGCGGCGGGGAGTACATGACCCTGCATGAAGTTTCCGAGCGCGGGTCGCTTGCCAATGCCCCGTTGGTCTACTATGTGATTGCAAAGGAGCTTGACGCCGACGGAGGCTGGAATTTCGGAGGATGGGTCAATACATTTAGCCATCTTACCGCTCTGACCGGCAATAAGACCGATTTGGGGAACGGGTGGTTTATGTACTGGACGGCCTTTTCTTGCGGGGATTCTATTGGGAATGGCATGGGAATCAACTCTGTCAAGGGTTCCTGGCGGTTCTATGCGGCCGGGATTCTGCGGGGAAACAAACCGCCCGTAGGATGGACGGCGGCCCCGGAGGACATGGTAGCCAAGGTCGAGCTGGCCGCGGAACTCAAAATCCGGGACGACCAGATTTCCGCCCGGGTCTCCAAGCAGGACCTGGCGGGCGCCCTGGCGTCGTACTCCACCATCACCCAAACGGCCGACAGCATCCGCATGGCGGTCGACAGTATGCAGACCGGCGGTCGGAACCTGCTACGCAACAGCGACTCCTACACCATAGGAGAATCTGCCGCCTCGTATGCCTACATATCCCTGAAGGACCTGCAGACGGAGGTAATTCGTTCAAATACCGCCTATACGTTTTCCGTCGAACGTTCCGAGATCGTTTCCGGAACGGCCACGGATATCTATTCCATTGTCTTGTACGATTTGAAAAACAGCGTCGCCGCCAACCATGTGCATCTTCCCATATCCTCGGCCCGGCAATGGGTTACGTTCGTAACACCCTCCCTGCCCTCCGACACTTACGGAATCCTGCTCTACGCCGGGGTAGCCGGGGCCGCCGGCTACCGGTCCATTACCTGGCACAAAGTCAAGCTGGAGGAAGGCTCCCGCCCGACCCTTTGGAGCGCCGCCCCGGAAGATTTGCCGGCCCGGCTCCGGGCTACCGGAATCGACATCGACGCCAACCGAATCACCCTGACCGGTAACACCATGATTCAGGACAATGCCGGGAACGTGGCGGCCCTTTTCAACAACGGGAAAATTTCAGCCCGCCATATCGACACCGAATCCCTCAAATCCGCGGAAGGGTTCTTTGACAATATTACGATTGCTCGGTATGGACAGGCCCAGATCGGGGGATTTTTCTTCGGCTCATTGGACATAGGAAACATCTATTATCCGGACCGGATGGAGTACTCAAATGCCGACGGCGACATGTTTGCAATACGTCCCAATGCATCGATAAGTACACTTGCCGGCGTGCGAAATGCGCTCTTATATAGCGCATCACCTCTGGGCAATCGATTCAATCGAGCTGCTGCGTTTGACGGTCATGTGGAAGTCAACGGGAATTTCCATGTAAGGGCCGGCAGCGGAGTTTACATGCCCGGTGTGTTGGTTTCAGCCCAGGTGCAACCTGACGGGAGCGTGGTGGATACGTGGGAAGGGTATTTAAATCTTACCACTCCGGACGTAAGAAAAACGGCCGCCGGTCAATACTGGATCGGCCACCAGTTAGGACATACCCGGTACCATGCCTTTGTCACCCCCGTTCACAACCCTTCGCGTCCGAACTGGCACCGAATCGCCCCTGTTATTTTAGAACGTACTGCAAATTATATAGTGGTTGGCATGTACGATATGGGCCAAAACAATACATCCACGGACTACGGTTTTGCATTAACCCTAATAGGAGATAGGGCATGACACCAGCCGTATTATTGCTTCCCCAGGGCTTTCAAAGCCCGCCATTCGGCCCCCGTGATGGGGTAGAAGGTATAGGCCTGTTGAAAAAGCCGGTATACTTCCTCAAAATTTCCCGCATTGTAGGCCTTTACCACGGCATCGTGGGCAGCTCTAAACTCTGCATTGGGAAGGTAAGCAATCGTATCGATCACCCGCAAAGGGCGTCCCACGGGGTCCGTTTGTCCGGGGAAATAGGTTTGTCGTATGATAACATTGTCGTGTGCCCCTATAAAAGTCAGATTCATCATCCCTTCGTGGGGTTCGATAATATCCGAACCGTACATCAAAAGCCGGTTATTTTCCAGATCGCGCTGGGCGTCGGCGAATCCCCGGCCGGTTTCCCCGTATTGGTCGCTGATGAAATTAATAGCCGCCGCTTGTTCCACGATTTCACGCACCGACAAATGTTCGGGGTTGGTTTCCGCTTTGGGGGTGGGAGCGCCGTTCAGGGCCAGTTTCGCGTTCGGGTCAAGGGTCCGCCCCTTGTCGTCATTCTTCGAGCAGGCCAGCAGAAGCATTGTAATAATTCCTAACAGTATAACTTTTTTCATAGCGCATGTAGATTGGGTTTCATATAAGGCAAAGGTAATAATTTAAAATAATCGATTGTACTAACCTTTTAAAAATTACAATGATGAACACAAATTTGCAAAATGCAACGTACGTTATCCGGGATGAACAAGACGGTTTTGTCCTGGAAGGGGCGTACCAGATCGACGGCAGCCAGTTGATTACCTCGGTCAATTTGGACGCCTTCACATCGAACGACCCCAAAACTCACTGCGGAAATTTACGCTCGGACTGTACGCGCCTCCAACTTACTTTTCCCAAAGGAGCGGACGTCTTGAAAGTAACGTCGGCCCTGCTGACCGCTTACGAGACGGTTACGGCCTCCGTGGGCGAAAAGGAAATCCCGATTAATTCCCAAACCCTCAAATAATGAAAAAATGGATAACATCCGCACCCTGATCGTAGGTACGCTTTCGGCCATGATCGCCTATTTTCACCCCATCACAAACGTTTTGTTCAGTCTGTTCTATCTGTTCCTGCTAAACCTGCTTTTTGGCCTGGTGGCCGGAATCACGGTCAACAAGGAGGTATTCAGCTTCCGTAAAGCGTTCAACTGTATGAAGGAAACCGCTGTATTTTTCCTGATCCTGGCAAGCACCTATACCGTGGGGGAAAAGATGGGAAATCCCGGCGGAGCTTTACAATGCGTCACGACCGTAACCTATGCGTTTATTTATTTCTACGCGGTCAACATTTTGAAAAATCTTCGGCGGCTGTTTCCTGCCAGTCGGGGATTGTCTTTCATCTACTATTTCGTCAGTATGGAGTTCGTCCGGAAAATCCCTTTCCTGGCAGAATTTGTAAACCAAGAACAAGAAAAGGAGGAAAAAAACAATGGCTGATTTCAGAATGCTGGCCCCCTTCATCCTCAAATGGGAAGGCGGTTTTGTGAACGACCCCCAGGACGCAGGCGGGGCGACGATGAAAGGCGTCACCATAGGCACCTTTACCGAATACCGTAAGCGAAAAGGGCTGCCGGCTCCTACCGTGGAAGATTTGCAAAGTATGGACCTGAACGAATGGATGGAGATTTTCAAAACGCTTTACTGGGACCGCTGGAAGGGCGACGCCATCCGTTCCCAGTCGGTGGCCGACATCCTGGTGGACTGGGTGTGGGCCTCCGGCGTCTGGGGCATCAAAATACCCCAGCGTATCCTGGGCGTGGCCCAGGACGGGATAGTCGGACCCGAAACCCTCTCGGCGCTCAACGCCTGCGAGCCGGCCGGAATCTTCGACCGCATCCGGACCGCCCGCCTGCAGTATATCGACGACATTTGCCGCAGCCGCCCCGCCAACGGGCGTTTCCGCCGGGGGTGGGTCAACCGCATCAACGATTTAAAATTCCGAGCATGAAAAAATACCTGTTCCTGCTGATCGGCCTGCTGGCCCTGGCCGTGGCCCTGCTGTGGGGAGCCTGGAGGGGACAGCGGCAGGAAGCCCGCCGGCTTTCGCACAACCAACGCGCCCTTTTGGAGGACGTGCGCCTGTACCGCACCCGCGACAGCCTTTCGGCGGCCTCCGTGGAAAGGCTGACCCTGACAAAAAAGGAGATGGAGAGCTACCAGGCGGACCTGCTCGGGACCATCGAGGCGCTGAACGTAAAGCTCCGGCGGCTGGAATCCGTGACCGACATGGGGACCCGGACCCGGTACGAGGTCCGCACCGTGGTGCGCGACAGCCTGGTATACCGGGACCGGACCGGCCCCGACACCCTTCCCTGCCTTCATTTCAGAAACCCTTACCTGGAACTGGACGGCTGCATCGACAGCGGGCGTTTCTCGGGCCGGATCGTCTCCTACGACACCCTGGTCACGGTCGTTCACCGCATCCCGCGCCGCTTTCTGTTCTTTCGCTGGGGCACCAAGGCCGTCCGCCTGGAAGCCGTCAGCAAGAATCCCCATACCAGCCTGGAATACGCCCGGTACATCGAGCTGAAAAAGAAAAGGAAAAAACGGTAACATCCCCCGACCGCCTCCCGAAAATGGAGGCGGTTTTTATTTATCTGGACAATTTTTTAATGTTTGCAAAAAAATTGCAAACCCCGAAATTTAATAACCGGTGGGGTAGGCGCGGCTTCAAGTATATAGTTGCAATTTACAGAGAATCAAAATAATAAGAATCGAAATTAAAATAACTTACGGAGTATTTTCACACTCCTGGGGGGCGTGTGGTCGCTGGTTCGAATCCAGTCACCCCGACACTTTAAAAGCCTTGATAATCAAGAATTTAACCTTGATTATCAAGGCTTTTTTTCGTCGTATTAGGGGACGGGGTTCCGTGCGGAAAATACCGTTTTCTACCGAATTTTACCGTATTTGTAGTAAATTGTTTGCAAAAAGTTTGCAAAAAACGAGGACGGTTTATGGCTACGACGAAGTTTCTGTTGGACATGCGTTATGTCAGGCAAGATGGAAAATATCCGTTGAAAATACAGTTGACTCATAATCGGCAGTCGGTCCATTTTTCCCTGGGTATCTATCTTTCTTCAAAACAATGGCAGGAGAACGAAGTAGTAGATCATAAACTAAAAAATTATTATAATACCCTAATCTTAAAGGAGAAACTTCGTATTGACAAAATCATCATTCAACTGACCGAAGCACGAAGAATATACGATTTTACGGCTAAGGGGCTTAAAAAATATATCGAATCTGTTCCTGAGCGTATTCCCCCCGAAGGAGGAACCGAGTCGGCCCTATCGGAAATTTTGCCTCCATCTTTCATTGCCTATGCAAAACGTTTTATATCGCTGGGTAAAAAAAATCGTACTCAAGAAATTTATCTTTCGACGCTAAATAAACTGAAGGCATTTAAAGGAGAGAATATAGAGTTTCACGAAGTAACGCCTACTTGGTTGCAAAACTTCGATGAATTTATGGTTCCCGATACCCCTGCGTTAAATGCGCGTTCTATACATTTTCGGAATATACGAGCCATATTTAACGCGGCTATCCGTGATAAGATCATAGACCCCAAATTATACCCTTTCGGTAAAGGGAAATATATCATTCGAACTCAAAAGACGCCTAAGCGTTCTTTGACCGTTCAGCAGTTGAGAGGTATCCGTGATGTTACGGATCCGAAGCTAAAACCGTATGCGGATACCTTTATGTTAATTTTTTACTTGGCCGGTATAAATATTATAGACCTCTTGAATCTAACTGAAATAACGGATGGAAGGATTCACTTTCATCGAGCAAAAACAGCTCGTTATTATTCTATCAAAGTAGAACCAGAAGCGAGGGAGATTATTAACCGTTATCACGGGGATAAAATCCTATTGGTATGGGGAGAACATTACAAAGATTATCGAAATTTTACTAAACGTTTTTTGAAAGAATTGAAAAAAATCGGGAAACTAAAGACCGTAGGGTGCCCCTGTTTGTCGAGCTATTACGCACGACATTCGGTTGCTACTCTGGCTGCGAATAAGCTCAACATTCCCAAAGATACGATTTCCCACCTTTTGGGACATGGAGAAGAAACAGTAACTGATATTTATATTGATTTTGACCAAGAGAAAGTGGACAAAGCTATGCGAAAGGTTATTGACTTAATAAATAAAGATTTAGGACAAAAAAAGTAGCAACCCCTTCATAATAAAATTGCCCTCACCGTTACACACTAATATTTAATTTAAAAATTATTGCCTATATATTGCATATAATGTGCTATTTTTAGTATCCTTAACTATTGAAGATACATTAAATTTATCCTATTACTAATCCACTTAAACTTATAAAGTTATGGAAGAAACTATTCTAACACTTGTGGCAAAAAACACGATTACGAAATTACAAGAGAACGACAACGCAGGCATCAAATATTTAAAAGATGGATTACAAGATATCATTAGACATTTTGCAGAGTTTGGGACTTCTGGAGATGGGATTAATGATCCTCAAGACGTATTGGATAACATATTAATCCTCACTAAAATATTATCCTTGCTGAACGAATTACAAAAATAGGAAGACAGATAGTTAGATGCTTCTTTCTTTTTGGTCAAGGAGCTTTTCTATCGTTTTTTGTTGAGATTCTGCGGTTCGTTGCTGAGAATATATTATGTCTTTTAAATCAACAATTATATTCCAGGCATCACGGGAACAAGTAATATTTTCATCGTGATCGACAAACTGCGAAACCGGATTTTTAGGTTCTACTGGTTCATAAATTTGTGTACTACACATTTCTCCTTTCCCTAAAATCAACCAGTTTGCGTTTACACGAGGATAAGCCAATAAAATGGATTTAACTACCTCCAATCCAATACTTGCCCCTTCATTTGTCCAGTTAGAAATTTGGTTCAACTTTCGTCCTACCCTATCTGCAAATTGGGTTCTATTACCTTTTTCCTCCTGATTTATTATTTCGGCAATCCTTTGATTTATAGAAGTCTCCATGCGAGGATTGAATTTATCTAAAAAAACTTCACAAATTTATTTTGTTACTTCACAAATTTGTGTAATATTTGCTTTTGTAATTGCAAATGTAATTACGATTGTAATAACAAGAGTAATAAAAAACTATGGAAAAAACTAATTACGCCCATCAATTTCCCGAAAGACCTGATTTTCGGGCCTACCTATTATCATTTAAGCAAGGACAGGTAGAGACGATTCCCAATTCTGCGGCGCTGGAGACTAAAATTCGGCGTTCTGCAAGCTATTTAAAAAAGAAGGGTTTGGGAGTATGGAGCCTTTCCTCCAAAGGGGAAAAGGAAACAATCACAATTACGCGAATTTCGTAAAAGTTATCCACTATGGCCAAAAAGAAAGAAGTCGTTTTATGTAAGGTCGAACCACTTCCGAAAAGATGGATGACTCAAGAGGAAGCAGGGGTTTATTTAGGCTTCGGGGAACGTACGTTCTGGCTAAAACTCAGAAACCAAGGAGAAATAGCCTGGAGCCGTTTAGGGAAACATATCATTTATTCTGTAAAGCAGTTAGATGAATTGGTCGAACGTCATAGGGAGTCCGTTAAACGATTTTGACCATGTACGCTGAGCAATCCATCACCGGTATCAACCTGATCGACCTGAACCGCCGCCAGGTGCTGATGATTCGGGACGCATTGTCCCGGTCAGTCCAGGATTGTGAACTGGAATCCGATGAGAAACGGATCATCGTAATCTTGATCCGGACACTTGAGAAAACTTTGGAAGAAGTCAAAAAATAATAAAGATATGGAACTGAACGACCGTGTATGCGTGACGCTGGCCGCCTGCGGGGCGCAAATACTGAATGAGAAAAACCACCGATTACAAAAGATTTCGCCGCATTTATCCTGGAAGACCGATTACAAAGAGGGTGACGATTATTCGGATCAACTGTGGTCTCTGCTGGCGGACTTCCAAGGTCAATACTGCTGCGGGGAAAGGCCGCCCTTTTATAACATCCGGGGATGCGAAGATGAATTTTGATTTCTCCGAATTATGGAAACGAAAGAGACATACGGAAAAATCAATTTGATTTTGGAGGATTGCATGAATATTCTTTGCAAGCTACCCGACAATGCCTTTGATTTAGCTATTGTCGACCCTCCGTACGGAATCAACAGCCCGAATATGCAGATGGGAACCAACCGGCACCGCTCAAAAGGTGGCTATCCGGGAGAGAGCGTAGCCGTAAAGCTGAAAAAAGGACGGCTAAACTCCGGCGGAGGAAAATTAAAAGGCAGGGCCTTACAAACAATGCATATTACGTGGGATTACGAGGTTCCATCCAAAGAATATTTTACGGAGTTATTCCGTGTGAGCCGAAACCAGATTATCTGGGGCGGAAACTATTTTGACCTTCCTCCTTCGCGCGGTATCATCTGCTGGGACAAAAAACAGCCCTGGACCAACTTTTCGCAATTTGAACTTGCCTGGACCTCCTTTGACAAACCGGCACGTATGGTTCGCATTTCTACCACGGGAGGAGCTAACCGGGAAAAGAAGATTCATCCCACGCAAAAACCCGTCAGTCTCTATGAATGGCTATTGACCAACTACGCCCAGGCCGGATGGCAGATTTTGGACACGCATGGAGGGTCTATGAGCATTGCCCTTGCGGCCTATAACCTGGGATTTGATTTAACGGTTATTGAACGGGATGAAACCTATTTCCGCAACGCCAGGCAGCGGTTGCTGTATCACCAATCCCAGCAAAGGATGGCCTTGTAAAAACTACAACTATGAATCGAGAGAGAATCAATAGCCTGTACATCGACCTCTTTTGTGGGGCGGGCGGCACTTCCATGCTGTATGAAGTATATAATTCTAATAATCAAATACATAAGCCATGAAAAAAGAACAACTGGAAAAACTCAACGAGTTATACACCGAAATCAAGAACTGCGAAGAAATCCTGGAGTGTTTTCTCTACACGTGCGAAGACGGCACCCTGATCGACCGGCATCCGAAAGTGTGCATCCAGGCCAACGACTGGGACGATAATACGGTGACTTACCGCCTTCCCCCGCTGGCCTCGGTAAATCTGACCGAAATCGTATATCAAGCGGTTTTGAAAGAGAAAGAGCGCCTGGAGGAAGAATTTGAAAAACTGTAATCACACAACAACCGCCGTAAGGCACTAAAAATTAATACTATGAAACTATTTTCGACAAAAAACAGGTATGCCGCAGAAGGGACCACATTTTATGCGACCGGTTGGCTTATGATTGCCGGGTTCCTGGTTCTTTTCATCCTGACTTGTATGACGGGCTGTCCTCGTTACAAAGTGTGGCAACAAGAGATGAGCGGGAAGGCGGAATTTGCAAAGGCCGAACAGAACCGCCGTATCAAGATCGAAGAAGCCAAAGCGAACCTGGAGGCCGAAAAGCTCAACGCCCAGGCCGAAGTGGAGCGGGCCAAAGGTGCGGCCGAAGCTATCCGGATTGAAAACGGTTCGATCACCCCTACCTACATCCAGTATTTGTGGGTGCGTCAGCAAAACAACGTCCCCGAAAAAGTAGTCTACGTTCCTACCGAGGCCAATTTGCCGATTTTAGAAGCCCGGCCGAAGTAGCAGTCACCACCGGTAATTCCTTTCAAGTATGACACCGACACTTCAAATACACCGGGATGGCTTCATCCACAACGGGACGGAATATAACTTCTCTGCCGTCATATCACTTATCTACCAACCGGCCACGGACCGAGTCATTTTCACTACCCGGCAAGGGGTAGAATACCGCGTCGCCCGGATCCAATGCGAACACACCAGCGCCCTGGTGCTGGCCTACGCCAGATGGCGGAACAACCAAGTCGAATCATAAAATCAAACACCTATGACACAACAAGAATTTCAAGAGATGGAAATTGCCAAAGGGACCGATATTGCCCTTTTGATGAACGATGAAAGCCTCTACCGGGGTTCCTTCCAAGCGTATGACCCGGAAGAAGGGAATGTAATTTTAAAGGGACAGAAATCCGGCAATCGCTTGGGAATCCCCCTCCATCATGTAAAGGAGGTTTGTTTGGATTCTCCCCCCATTTCCGAGGATGAAACCGTAGAGGTCACATTTCGCGACACCCGCACGGATCACCGCGTGGTTCTGACCCTTCAAATGCTGGAAGACCATATCAATATCAATACGGTTTTCAATCCTTCGATTACCTCCACGAACCGGGAACTATACGTAAATCTGGCCGCAAGTTTTATTCGTCGGATAATGGAGCTTAAATAACACAACGGAAATTGCGCTAAAGATGAACCTATTGAAATTTTGGGAATTGCACTACCGGGCGCTGGAGAAGCTCGGAAAGAACATTGAGACGATGGCCGCCAACCTTCCGGCAGGGAGCGGCGGGGAACGGCATCGCAAGGCCGTGGAAAAATCCTGGGCGGAAGTGACCGAAACGGCCAACGAGCTGGATGGCCGGATCACCGAAGCGGTCCAACCCCTGCCGGTGAAGTTCCCGTGGCAGGATAAGGAGTTTACAGCCCATTGGGCACTCTACAAGGATTACCTGGCCGAACAGCACGGCATTCTGATGAAAAGCCGCATGGAGCAGGCGCGGCTCAACACGATCCGGGAGTTTTCCGGAAACGACCGGGAGGTCTTCCGCAAAACCATCGACTTTTACATGGCCCTGGGAACCTCCAGCCTCTTTCAAGTGAATTTTGAAACAAGCAACGCCAACAACACCCCTACCGATAATGGACAACGCCAAAAAATCACCATCGCGGTCCCGAAAAACTGAATCCACGTTCGCCCTGGTTCCACCGCACGATGAAAAGATCGAGCAGGCCGTTTTGGGGGCCTTGCTCCTGGAAGGGCAGCTATACCACGAGTTATCGGGCCGGCTTACTTCCGATATGTTTTATGATGAAAGGCACGGGGTCATCTTCGGGGCCATCGAGTACCTGGCCGCCCACGGCCAGCCCGTTGACCTATACACCGTCGGCCGTCGCCTGGAGGAAAGCCAGATGCTGGAGAAGGTGGGCGGGGCGGCTTGTCTGGCCCAGTTGACCCAGCGTGTGGGAACCGGCATCCATACCTTATTCCATGCCCAGATTTTGCGTCAGTTGTGGGTTATGCGGACCATGGCCGCCACGCTTTCGACCCTGGCCGGTAAGTGCTACGAGGGGGACTTCGACGCTATCATGGCCGAATACACCTCCGTTACCCGGCATCTGGATTCCCTCTTTGCCGGGGCCGGTGCGGAAAAGCACATCCGGGAGATTCTGCAGCGCCACGGCAAGGTCATAGACGAGCGGATAGCCCGGGCCAACCGCGGGGAACTGCTGGGGCTTTCCTACGGACTTACCGACCTGGACCGGCTCACAAACGGCATGTGTCCCGGACAACTGATTATCCTGGCGGCCCGGCCGGCCATGGGAAAAACGGCGCTGGCGCTCAAATTTTCCAAGTCGGCCGCGCTGGCCGGCGCCCATGTTACGGTCACTTCATTGGAAATGTCGGATATTTCCCTGACGGATCGCCTGGTGTGTACCTACGCCGGAGTGGATAGCTCCCGGCTTAAATCCGGGCGGATGAGACCCGGGGACCTGCAAGCCTACCAGCAGGCCGTCGGGGAGCTGGAGCGTCTGGAGATTTCCATCTACGATAGTCCGGGTGCGACCCTGACGCGCCTTTCATCCATGGCCCGTGCCAGAAGGCGGAAGGGTAAACTGGACCTTTTGGTCATCGACTATCTGCAACTGATCGAGACGGAAGCCGGAGCAACCGGTTATCGTAACAACCGGGAACGGGAAGTAGCGGAAATATCCCGGGGTTTGAAGCGCCTGGCCCTGGAGCTGGAAATTCCCGTGCTGCTGCTCTGTCAACTGAACCGCGCGGCCGAGAGCCGCGCCGACAAACAACCCCAGCTCTATGACCTGCGCGAGTCGGGGGGCATCGAGCAGGATGCCGACCTGGTCATCATGCCGTTCAGACCTTCCTACTACAAGGACACGGAGTTTTGCGACGATAATGGCGCACCCATTCCGTCGGATATGGGCCTTCTATTCATCCGTAAGCAGCGCGACGGGGCCACAGGGCAGGTGTCATTCCGCTATTCGCCCGATTTGTCCACCATCGAGGATTACCTACCCGCGTTTTCTGATTCTACCCCTACAAACGCTCTACCTTTTTAACCTATGAAAGTACGTTCAAAACGTAAAATACAACCCTTGTCGCTTCCAAGTGACAAGGGTTGTGATAAGATAACGCCGGTCACGGATTTTCTGCGGGCAAATTACCAAATCGAGACCAACCGCTACGATCCGTCCGTTATGCGGATTCGGTCGCTGAAAAAGTTATACAACTTTCCGGTTTCGGTCGACGATATTTCCCTTCACATGATGCAGGAAGGAATCCCCCACACCCGGCAAATGATTCAGATGATTCTGCGGTCGCCCAATCAAATCAAGCGTTACGACCCGGTGAAGGAATACTTCGACGGACTGCGGGGCCACCTGCCGGAAGAATCCCACATCGACAAGCTGATTTCTCACATCCGGGTACGGGAGTTCGGCGACCGGCCGCGCGGATACTACCAGGAGCGGGCCGGGCGGTACATACGCCGCTGGTTGGCGGCCGCGGCCGCATGTGCTTTAGGCCGCTATGCCAACGAGGCGGCCCTGGTGCTGGTAAACGAGGACGAAGGCGACGGAAAGTCCGCCCTGGCGCGCTCTCTTTGTCCGGCCCCGCTTCAGGACATGTTCGTCACGAGCAGTTCCGACCACCGCTCCTTCAATCCGGACCAGGCCATGGTGACCAATTTTCTGGTACTGTTCGACGAGATGCGGGGGATCACTCCCGCGCGGGCCGAAGATTTCAAGATGCTGCTTTCATCCCACACCCTCCCCGTCCGAATGAGGGGGGACCTTTGTCCGATTCCCCGCCAGCGGATCGCCTCGGTGCTGATTACGACCAATAACCGGATGGGAAGCCGCCATGGCTTCCTGTATCCGGCCCTGGGGACGCGCCGGTTCATTTGTCTGCACATAGAGCACATCGACTGGAACTATGCCGGGCAGGTGGACGTGGACGCCCTCTGGGCCGAAGCCCTGGCCCTTTGCGAAAATCCGGATTTCGGCTACCGGCTCAACCGGGAGGACTACGCCGAATTTGCCGAAGTGAACCAACGGTACATCATCGAGTCGCCCGCAAGCGTTCTGCTGCAGCAGGTCTTTACGCTGCCGGACGGCACCGAGGAGACGGAAACCTGGCTGACACCTACCGAAGTGGTGGCCGAGCTGCACCGGCTTCGCCTGGTCAAAGCCGACGTAGCCCGATACATCACGCCCCGGCACGTGGGCGAAGCGTTGCGAAGTTTGGGTTTCACCCGCAAGATGATCTACGGCGCCGGCGAAAGGCTTTACAAATATCACCTCAAATCCCTGATAGGATGAACCCCGCCCGCACACATACCCGCGCATTCGTGTATATCTATATGCGGTTATATAAATATATTTTTTTAATGAACATAAAAATCCTTTGTACTATCATCTTACTACTTACTACTTTTTAACTTAATATATTGATTATCATTAGTTTAAATACTAAATCATGCACTTACTACCTACTTACTACTTTTTACCCGCGGCGAAGTCTTCTTACTACTGCATATATTTAATTTTCAAAGCATTGCACTTATAAAAACGAGTAGTAATTAAATTGAGAAAGTAAAAAAATCATGTAAAAACAGGCTCGTTTTTAAAAAAGCCATAGGCAAGGCCCGCGAAAACGTCCCCGTTGTCATTTTTAACCAGCTAACAATCAATAATTTTATATAAATTCTTCACACATTATGGAAGTCAAGATTAAGATCAAGGACCCTATTCTCCGAAGTTACCTTCCAGGGCTTTTCGAGCGGGTTGGGGGCGGCTATGCCGTTACCATGGATACGTTCACCGGTACCGTGATATGTTCCCTGGTCCAAACGGCCGACTACCCCGTCCAGGAAGCGGATGATGATACGACCGTCGTCTTTCACCTTCCACAGTCTCGGTACACGGAATCGCTGCGAAATAAGTGTTTATTTGTGACCTCGGAAGGCACGGCCAAGATCAACGCGGTACTCCGCAAGGAATTCGACATCAATTTCATTTCCTTTTGCACCGAATCCCGTATCCAAGGTTTCAAACTAAAAGACATCATCGCCATGTTCATCGTCGAGAACCAGATGGAGATTTTCCACGGGGACATCGAAACGATGAAGAAGCGGTACTATCGCAAGGAACTTTCGACCCTTCGAAGGTTCGAGGAAAAACTGCGAAAAAAGGCGTATGCGGCCGCCGCGCTGGCCCGCGAAACCATGAAAAAGAAGTCAAGCAACTAATTATCAATTAATTATAAAATTTTGCATCCAAAATGGGAAATTTCGTACCTCTTTGGACGCAAACCAACCTGCAAACGATGAACATTTCCTACATTATCCGGATCGAGAGCCGGACCGCCCCCATCGCCGGGGTGGAACAATCCTATGTTCCTATGCCTTTTCAAAAGGGGTCGGCCGCCTATGGGCAAAAGGAAACCCGCAGCAGCCAGGGTTCCCTCTACAAATGCACCCTAAGTTTTAAAATCGCGGGAATCACCTCCGAAAGCGAGGCGGCGGTAAACCGCTTTCGGAAGGCCCGTAACATCCGCATAACCGACATAAACGGATGGGGCGTCGTGCTGGGAGGCTCCTCTATCCGCCTTGTCATTACGCGGGAAAAAAACATCGAAGGAACGCCCGGTTCTTTCCGCGGCTACAAAATCAAGGTGGAG
Organism: uncultured Rikenellaceae bacterium; assembly: GCA_946486375.1. Lineage (GTDB taxonomy): Bacteria > Bacteroidota > Bacteroidia > Bacteroidales > Rikenellaceae > CAMLTW01. Next base: position 372,426 of record CAMLTW010000002.1, on the reverse strand, counting down.
TGGAACACCCCGCGTCCGCCGGCGGCCGAGTCCTTTATATAAGGCACTTTTTCCTCTAACATTGTAGTAGTGAAAAATTTATCGTCAATGATTCGCAACTACAATATCATCCGCTCCATCCTATCCGAACCCTGGCTTCTTTCCAAGGAAAAGGCCGGTGGTCTCGGATATTTGCTTTCGGGGGTATTCTCCCCGATGCAGGACTTCGAGCCCGTGGAGCGTGAAGACCAGGCAAGAGTGGCCTATATCCGACCCTACCGGGCCGAAGGTTCCGGGGCCGTGCATAACGTGGGCGTTGTGAACATCACAGGCGTTCTGACCAAGTATGATCCGGTGTGTGCTTACGGCATGGAGACTTACGGGCAAATGATTCGGCAGTTGGACGCCGACCCGGAGGTATCGGCCATCGTTTTGTGCATCGATTCGCCGGGGGGCGAAGTGCAGGGGACGGAGGAGCTGGGAGAAATTATAGGCGGTGTCCGCAAACCGGTGGTGGCTTTCGTGTCCGACTGCGCGTGTTCCGGTGCTTACTGGCTGGCCTCCCGCTGCCGGGAGATCATAGCCAACAACACCACGGCCGAAGTGGGCAGTATCGGGGTGCTCTGCACCTACTGGGATTTTTCCGACTACTACGAACGCCAGGGAATCAAGGTACACGAGATCCTTGCTCCGCAGTCCATCCACAAACGGGAGGAACCGCAGCAGATCAAGGAAGGGAAGTACGACCTGACCCGGGAGCGTCTTCAAGTTATCGCCTCCAAGTTTCAGGACGTGGTACGCGCTTCCCGACCCCGGGTGGAAGACGTCCATCTGACCGGGAAGGTCTATTTTGCAAAGGACGTTCAGGGAACCCTGGTAGACCGTATCGGAACCTTCGAGGAGGCTGCGGCCCGGGCGGTAGAACTTGCTTCAACCAATACACACGAAAATATGGCAAAAGAACATTTACCGAAACTGGCCGCCGCGGCCGGCGTTACGGCGCTGGAGACCGTGGACGGAACCATCACCCTCTCGGCCGATATGGCCGAGAAGGTGGAAGCCGCCCTGCCCGACAAAACCGCCGTCCTGAAAGAATCGTTGGAGGAGGCGACCGCAGCTTTCACCCGCTGGGCGGAGGTGGAGAAAGGATTATCCGCCGCCCTGGAGCGAATCCAAAAGCTGGAAAAATCACCCGGCGACCAAGGCGCCGCCGTGACTCCGGAGACGGACGCCCTGGGCGAAGATCACGCGCCCGCAACGAGTTTTGCTGAAGCTCTCACTTCCGCGCGGGCCTTTGTAAAGCAACACAAAAACTAAATCGAGATGGCATTTGAAATTACACCCCAGCTTTTGGCCTCGGGCCACAAATACCGGCGGGAACTGCTGGCCCTTCCGGTAGCTTCCATCGATGAAACCATCCGGCACATGACCCCCCGCTATGGAATCCAGGGCAAAGAGACAGCCGGGACCGGCGTAAACGGCGCCCAGCTCCGCCCTTACCGGTCGGAAAAAGGGGCGACCGATACGAGCGGAATCGAGACCCGTGAAATTGAAACTTTCCTCGGAGACGTGGTAGAAGAATTCGACCCCCACGCCCTGTGGTCCACCATCTACGCCTCTACCGTCGGCACCAAGCCGGACGAGTGGGAAATCGCCCGCCAGATGGCTATGTTGATGGCAATGAGCGTCGGAGAACATCTGGCCGATAGCATCTTCACAGCCAAGCGGAATGCCTCCGGAAGTACGACCATGGACCTGTTTAACGGTTTTGAGACAATCATCGAAACCGAGAAAACCGCCGGTAAGGTGGCCGAGGCGAAAGGGAACCTGATCCCGGTGGGCGAAATCAACCTTTCAAACGTGGTCGACACCCTCAAAAGGGCCTACCGCGCCTCCCACGAGCGCCTGCGGCAGACGGCAACGAAAATGTTCCTGCCCTGGGACATCTACGATTTGTATTGCGACGGCTACAAAATCGAGACGGGGGGTACGCCCTATAACGACCGATACGAAAAGACCGTTCTGGAAGGGTCGGACGGCAAATGCGAGCTGGTTCCCATGGGAGGGATGAGCCATAGCCGGATTCTGATTTCCCCGAAATCCAACATGCTCGTGGGTCTGGACCAGACCGGTACGCGTGAAACGGTCGAAATCCGACGGGCCGACAATCCGAAGGTGGTACAATTCTTCATGGCCTCGTATTTTGGCGTGGAATACCAGTCCATCGACCCCCGGCTGCTGAATGTGGTGGAATACACCCAGAATGCACCGGCCCCCGAATCTGAACCTGGAGTATAAAACCGTAAAAAATTCTACACTATGTCATTACGCACACTTGCAAACCTGACCTGGGATAGTGGTCTGTCCAATCCGTCAGGGATTTTGTCCAAGGCATATTTCTGCCGCAAGGGCGACATCAAGGCCTGGCCTAAGATGAAAGCCGCCCCGACCTCCGCGGCCGAAGCCGTCACCTTTGAAGGGGATTTTGAGTTCGTAGAAGGACGAACGGCCATTTCCATCTACTCCACGCAAGGCGTAGGGAAAGCCGAATTTGAACCCGATGGCGGGAAAGATCATCGAGTGTATAAGAACAAACTTTCCCTGTCTTACCCCGACATGAACGACGAAGGGATTGATTTTGCAAATGCAAATATCAATTCCAACGGGATTTTCATAGTTCCCCACTACGAGGCAGGGGGAAAGATAGCTTATGTGGTCATCGGAGCCGAGCACATGGATCCCGAGGTAAACATCAAAGGAACATCGGGGGATAAACCAGGGTCGGATAAAGGCCTCACTATTGAGGTAACCGCTCCGGACTACTACGCTTTACCGCGCTATGTGGGTATTCTACCGCTCCCGGATGGAACGCTCAACTGCGGAACGGGGGTATTCACCCCGGCGGGAGCAACGCCGCCCGAAAACCCCGGCGCATAATCGTTTAACCAAAAGGGGGCCGGTCCCCCTTTTTTCTTTTTACCGTGGAATATGGACAAAATTAAAACCTGGCTGAAGGAAAACCGCTCTTTCGAGGAAGGGATTGAGCTGTTTAGAAAACACAGCCGGAACAAACACATCGAGGGGTATTTGACCCGAAAACGTGACCGGGCCAAACTTCGCTACGAACTGGAGAAAATCGCCCTGGGCGGCTGTTCACCGGTCGCCGCTTCGCCCTTGTCGGTACCGGCCCTGCCGGAAAAGCCCCAAGAGCGGTTGAAAGGGGCGTACGCGGGCGGGATCCGCGTGGACGACATGCCCCAGTCCGTCAAAACGATCTACCTGGAGGTGTGCGAGCTTTACAAAAAAATGCGGGCCTGGCATGAAAAAATGAAGCTGGCCGCTTCCGATTCCGCGCGGGCCGCCCTGCGGCGGGAACTGGTCGAGATGGAAGCCCGCCGCGTGGCCTGCTGGGGAATCATCGACCGCTGGCACAACGACGGAATCCTGCCGGACGAGGAAAGCGCGGCCGCTTCTTCGCCCACGACCGACCCCAAAGCGCTGGTATCTGCCCGCGCTGCCATCACACGCAATCTGGGACTGCTGGTCAAGGCCACGGATCCGGAGCGGATCGACGAGCTGAAGGCACGGTTGCATCGGTCGGTGGACATCGTGATAGCTTCCGGGGGCGGATTCGGCAAGAACGCCGAAATACTCAAACGGTACGGTCTTCTTCTGTAAAAATCTATGCCCAAGCCCAGCACCATAGAAAAGTTTCGGGATCACCTGTTCGACGATGCGGACACGCTTGTTTTGACCGACCAGGAGCGCGACCAGCTTATGCGCTACCGAGCCATTTTCACTTTGAAATTAGAGAAGCCGCACATCACAAACCGGGAGGTAGCCGAATTTCTGAAAAATTCTTTCGGGATCACCTCAATAGCTCAAGCCTACCGGGATATTTCCACCACGGAAATGATGCTGGGGAAAATCCGGTCTTCGGAAAAACAATGGATCCGCTACCTTGTCGTAGAAAAGCTCAAGGACGCCCTGGCCCTGGCTGAAGAAAAAGGGAAGCTGAAGGAAATGATTATGGCCGCTGATAAATTGGCGAAGTATACCCGACTGGACCAGGAAGAGCAGGACCCCATCCCGTGGGAGGAAATCATCCCCGCCCCTGTCGAGTACCTGAACGACCCGAAGATTTTAGGACTTCCGGAACCCCGGGAAGGGGCGCGGGCCTTTGTCGAGAAAATCAAGCGCAAGTATATCGACCTTCCGGAAACGGAGTACGAAGAAGTGAAAGTGAGGGATGGAAAATAGACGTCTCTACATGAACGATCCCCAACTGGAGCTATACCACGTGGCCCCCCATACCGCTATTCTTGTCTGGGGGCGCCGGACGGGGAAAACACACGGGGGGAATGCTCCCTGGATTCTCCGAAACACGCAGCACATGCCCGGTTCCGCCGGTGGAATCGTATGCGCCACCTTCCAGCAGGCGCTGACGCGGACCCTGCCCGGCACCCTGGCCGCGCTGGAGGACATGGGCTATAAACGAAACCTGCACTATTACGTGGGGATACGGCCTCCGAAAAGTGCCGGTTTTGCCAAACCGGTGCGGGAACCGCTCTCGTATGACCGGGTGGTTTCCTGGTACAACGGCAGCGTGTGGCATCTGATTTCCCAGGACGTGCCCGGCTCGTCCAACTCCCTGACACTTCAATACGTGATGGGAGATGAAGCGAAGTTTCTAAGTTTCGAGAAACTCAAAGACGAGACTTTTCCGGCAAACGGAGGCTTCCCGGGTCCCTGGAGGGATTGCCCCTGGTTAAATTCGATGCTTTTCACATCCGATATGCCAACGTCAAAGCGCGGCTCGTGGTTCTTGAACTATGAACAGAAATCCACCCCGGAGATTATCGAGGCCATCAAAGTGACGCTGGCCGAAATATGGCGCCTGTCCCACGAAAAAGAACCGAACACTTACACGGTAAAGGCCCTGGCTTATTACCGCAAGACCCTGGCCCAACTTCGCCGACATGCCGTCTATTACAAAGAATGCTCCTCCATTGAAAACGTGCTACTGCTCGGCGAGCGGTACATCCGGCAAATGAAGCGGGATTTGCCCCCGCTCGTATTTCTGACCTCTATTCTTTGTATCAAACCGGGCAAGCTCCAGGGCGGATTTTATTCGGGCCTTCGGGATTCTCACCTGTATACGGCCTTCGATAACGCCCGCCTGGAGATCATCGGATACGATTTCAAAACGGCACAGGCGGAGGACTGCCGCCAGGACGCGGACCTGATCCCGGGGCAGCCGCTTTGTATCGCCTTTGACTACAATGCGAACATCAACTGGTTGGCCTGCGGTCAGCAGGCCGGGGATGAAATGCGGACGCTCAAGACCTTTTTTGTAAAGTACGAGCGGAAACTGCGGGAGCTGGTGGACGATTTCTGCAACTATTACCGCTTTCACGACTGCCGGGAGGTGGTTTACTATTACGATTCGACCGCCCTGGGGTCGAATTACGCCGTCAACGATATGGATTTTGCCGCTACCGTCACCGACGAGTTCACCAAAAAAGGCTGGCGGGTCGAACGCACATACATCGGCCAGCCGATGCGCCATGCGGAGAAGTACCACATGATAGATGAGGCTTTGAAGGGGGTAGACGGCTATCTGCGGGTGAAGATTAACGAACCGAACAACGAGGCCCTCCTAATTGCCATGCGCTCGGCCGGGGTCCGGATCGGGCCGAATGGATGGGAAAAAGACAAACGGGGTGAAAAATACGCCGAAACCGAGGAAGACCGGATGGAGTACCGCACCGACGGCACGGACGCCTGGGACACTCTGTTCATCGGAATGCAGAAGTACCCGTACACCGGCTCGTCCATCTTCGGTGGTGTTTCGGTTTACTCCGGATAGAAAAAGCCTCCGGCGTTTTCGTCTGTAAAGAACTTCGAGGATTTCACAATCGCCAAAAAGGAAATACCCCCACGCCGAAGGCTAAGGCCTTGCGGGGGTATTTCCTTTTTGGCTTCCCAAAGATAACCATTTTTTAAATCAACACATACAATGACACACAAACAAGAAAGAAGAACCACTTTTAAAACGGCGCCCCTGCCGTTTCAGGGGCAGAAACACCGGTTTTTGACCGAATACCAAAAGGCGCTGAAAGAATTTGTTGAGGGAAACGAAATTCATACCCTGGTGGATTTGTTCGGCGGATCCGGGCTACTGTCGCACGTGGCAAAACGGCTGTATCCCAATTTAACGGTCGTCTACAACGATTATGACGACTACCACATCCGCCTGCAAAACATAGATCGCACCAATGCGCTGCTCTCTGAAATTCGCCCGTTTGCGGCCCATTTACCGAAAGAGGCCAAAATAGTGGATACTTACCGCTCTCGCATTCTTGAGGCGGTTGAAAAGGCGGAAAATGCCGGCTTTGTCGATTACATCACCCTTTCGGCTTCACTCTTATTTTCCGGCAGGTACGCGACCACCTGGTCGGCCTTCCAGAAGGAAGGATTTTATAACCGGTTCATTTCCCATGATTACAACGCAGCCGGATACCTGGACGGACTGGTTATTTGTAAATACCATTACCAGGAATTGTTTACCTACTACCAGGGGCAGGAAGGCGTCTTATTCGTTTTGGACCCTCCCTATCTTTCGACCGACACGTCCACCTATAATTCGGATCAATACTGGAAACTGCGGGACTACCTGGACGTTTTGAAGGTATTGCAGGGGAGTAATTATATTTATTTCACCTCTGGAAAAAGTGCTATTGTAGACCTTTGCCGGTGGCTTTCCGATAATCCGGGCTTCCGAAATCCTTTCGATGGGGCCGAGGTTCGTACCTGTTCTGCACAGTTGAATTACAGTTCGCGGTATCTGGATATGATGCTCTACAAACACAGATGACTATCCGCCCATTCGCATTTATTTTTTAAAAACCTGCTGTTTTGTAAAAAATTAAACAGCGAAAAACGCGAAAATATTCCCTTTTTGCGCCCCGAAACCCCGCGCCGCCCTCGGCGGTTTTTGTAATTACGCCCCCGCCGGGTACGCAATATGCCGGGGGGCCTCTCCCTCCCCTTCACCTGGGCGGAACCCCTTCTTTCGGGGTCCCGCCTTGTCCTTTAAACCGCCGGCCGGTTTCGCTATCCTTGTGGTAAAGATTCAACCATGGCTATGCACTTGTCTCACTTGCATGAAATCGTCCGGCACGGGGAATTTTCCCTTCGTTTTGTGGCTACCGACGGAGAGGTAGTCCACCTTCCCCGATGCGTGTGTTCTTCCTTCTATTCGCGCGGATCCACCATGAACGTCAAACTATGCGAGTCGGGTGAGGTTCGCAAAATCAACCGCGTTACCATCGTCGAAGTCAACGGAGAGGAGGTCTACCTATGAACGGCCTTGAATTTATTACCGAGCGCCTGGCCTATGCGCCCGATACTGCTGCGGTGGTCGCCCTTTCGGAAGGGAGCGCCGATATTTTCAATACGGCCGACACGCCGGTAGTGGTCGAAGGAAAAAAGGTCGCTCCCTGGGGGCGGGACAACGACCTGCCGGCCCGCGTTCTGGAGAAAATCGGCGCGAATGACATCGTATCCCCCAATCTTCTCTACAACATTCAGGTGGGGTACGCGCAGGGTATTAAACCGATGATGAGAGTCGTGGATGAGGAAGGCGCGGTGCGCTACATCGAATGCACGACAGCGGAAGTGCTTGACTTTTTCGAGGACAACGACATCGACGGGTATTTCCTGGAACAGCTCTCGGATATGATGGCCTTTTTCAACGTCTTCCCCGAAATCATCTTGAGTGCAGACGGCAAAAAAATAACCGGTCTCCGACATCTGGAAGCCGTGTACAGCCGGTGGGGATCGATGGGGCCGAACGACCGGGAAATCACCCGGCACTACTACGCCGAATGGGAAAACGGATCGCCCAAAAACGGAAAGTTCACCCTTACCCCAGTTCTAAGCCGCTACCACACACTGCAACACCTGACCGATCTGATGGCTGCCGGCGACCGGTCCCGCCGTTTCGTGCTTCAGGTCACTATGCCGACACCGGGCCGAACGTATTATTCCCACCCCTACTGGTGGTCCATTTTCCGAAGCGGATGGTACGACCTTTCCGTGATGCTTCCGGCCTTCAAGAAAGCCCTGATAAAAAATCACCTGTCGGTGCGCTACATCATCTACATTTCGGACGAGTTTTGGAAGGATATGGCCCGGAAGGAGAACATCCAAGCGGGGGATAAGGAGCGGGAAAAGGAGATCCAGGAGCGGGAGATCCGCAAGATTCTGGATTTTCTAACCGGTGACGGAGGTAAGGGCGGCGGAATGGTTTCGACCAAGAAAAACATCCCTTGCGGGGGAACGAAACCATTTGAGGACCGTTACGTACAAATCGAGACCATCAAGCCGGCCATCGAGGGGGGCGAATACCTGGAAGATGCAGAAGAAGCCAGCAACATCATATCCTATGCCATGGGCGTGCATCCGAACCTGATCGGGGCCACCCCCGGAAAAAGCAAGGGGTCGCTGGGGGGGTCCGACAAACGCGAGCTGTTCAACATCAAGCAGTCGATGATGCGTCCCTTCCGGGATCGGCTGCTAAAGCCGCTGAACCTTATAAAACGCTACAACCGCTGGCCGGTGAACCTGGTATTCGCCGTTCCCGAACACATCTTCACCACGCTGGATGCGGATAAATCCGGCAAGAAAACCAACATCGAGCCATGATAGAAGACATTGAAACCTTCCGGTCGCTGATACCGACCGTCGCGGGAAATTCCCTGGATAAGTACCTGCAACCCATCGAGGACGCGCGGGTGTGGCTTGCCGGCCGGATCATCGGGCAGGAATGGCTGGAGGAAATCGAAGCCATGGAGCGCACATCGCCGCTTTTCCTTCAAACCCGGCTTGCCCTGGCCTATAAGGCGTACTTGCTGGCTATCCCCATGATGGACGTTTTGGAAACGGACAACGGTTTTGCCGTCGTCGCCAGCGACACCCTGGCCCCGGCATCGCGGGATCGGGTGGCGGCCCTGACGGCAGCCATGGGGGAGAATCTGAACCGGGCGTTGGAACACTTGGTCGAGTCCCTGCAGCTTCCCCAACACCGCGACCGGTGGCAGGGAAGCCCGGCCGGAACCGCGACGGCCTTTTCCTTCTTTCCGTCTTTGCGCACTTTCCGCCTCTATTCCTCCTTTGCCGGGGGATACGTCAATTACATGGAGGCGCAACCCTCCATCCGCCGGATCATCCTGCAACACATCGAACCGCGGATTTCGCGGGAGCTATCCCGTCAAATCATCGACCAGGTGCAGGCCGGGGAGCTGTCCGCGGCCAATGGGGAGATTATAGAGGATTTGCGGATGGCCGTAGGGAGTTTCTTTAACGGGGATGCGCCGGCGGGAGAATCGGCCCTCTGCCGGGTGCGCGAAGCGCTGGAGGCGAACCCGGAGAACTTCCCCGCCTTTGAAAATTCAGCCCTTTACCGGCGTCTTCTGCAGGCCGCTGCCCGGAAACCGGAACAAGGCTCAATCTATGTTATGTTATGAAAAAGACAAAGAAAAACGCGGTATTGCAGGCCCTGCCGTTGACCTTGCCCACCGGCTGGGGTGATTTGACCGGGCAGCAGGTGCTTCGGATCGCCTACTATTTTAGCCTGGGCGTAACTGAACCCGAAATGCTGCTGCGGCTGGGAGCGGAGTTCTCCGACCTGAAGCCCCGCGGCACCCGACAACGGGACGGGGAAATTATGTATATGTACTACCACCGCACCCACGGGAACGTGCTTTTAAACGCCGAGCACATGGCCGCCATCGCCTCGGCCCTGAAATGGGTAGTCGGAGATCCGGGACCGATGCAGGCCCCGCCGCTGGACGGCTATTCCACCCCCGACAGCCGGTTTTACGGCATCACCCTGGAGCAGTACATGACAGCGGAGGCCGCCTGCGGGGCTTACCTTCGAACGAAGAACCCCCATGCCCTGCGGATGCTGACCGCTTCCCTCTATCCCCGCCGCTTGTTCGATCCGGACCGACTGGAGAAGGAAGCGGGTCGACTGTCCTATCTTCCGGTGTGGCAACTGAGCGCCGTTCTCTTGTGGTTCTGCGGGGCAAAGCAGGCGCTTATGAAAAAATATCCGTATGTGTTTTCCACCTCCGAAGGCGAGGCGCCGGCACTTCCGGGCGACGAGGTACTGCTGGGCCTTCTTTCGAGCCTGAACGACGGCCGGGTGGCCGACAACGACGCCATCAAGCGTCTGGACGTTCACGAGGCCTTCTACGAGCTGAACCTCAAAATCAAAAACAGCCAAAAAAAGTGACCTATGTTCCGTGCCTACGAATATTTTCGGGAGGCGGCCCCCGGATGCGGCATTCCCAACGTGTACCGCGTAACGGGCCTTTCCCGCCTGGAGGAGCTGGCCCGCTCCATCCGGGAAACCCGCTTTCCCTGCCTGGCCGTCGAGGTCGGAGCGGACGGCATACTAAATGTCCTGACCGCACACACCACCGAGAGCTATCACACCTTCTACGTGCTGGATACGGTCGGCGACCGGCCCGAAGATATGGACCGCATAGCCCGGATCATGCAGGAAACCTTCCAAATGGGGGAAGCGCTGATAAGGCGGATGCGGGCCGATGCATCCGACATCACCGGTCCCTGCTACGGGCTGGACGCTGCCCGGGTCACGTATTCATCCATCGGCCCGGTCGGAATGCTCTGCTACGGATACGGATTCAGTTTCACGATGACGCGCGACCATGAATGACGAAGTCCTGGCCCTGGGTCCCACCGTGCAGGCCTGGGCCGACATTGTGATAAAAGAGTGGGATAAAAAGGCGGTAGCCCTTCGGATCGGATCCACGGGGGCGCTTGTGCGAAGTTTTGTAAACCACGTTTTGTGGAATGCCGGCGGGGATATGCAAAAGGTGGAGTTTGTCTTCGAGTATTACGGCAAATTCGTGGATATGGGCGTCGGCCGCGGGGTGAACCTCGGAAACCGGGACGCCCGGATCGGGGCGGGTCTGACCTCCCGCCGCCCGAAACCCTGGTTCACCGCGACGTTCTATAAAGAGGTCGCCAAACTCCGTTACATCCTTTCCGAGCGCACCGCCGGTAACATCCAACTGATGATTGTTCGCAATATCGAGGATGCGGCAGATTTAGGACAAGGGCGCACCCTCTGAAAAGGCAGTCCTGCGGGGCTGCTTTTTGTTTTTGCACGACGGGAAAATTCAGGCATTTTTTTTGCTCTTTTATTTGGCGGAATGTAATATATTTATTACATTTGCACTATAAAAAGAAGCCACCGACATGCCTGAAATTAGTCGATTTTTCGGAATTTATCTTTACCTGTATTGGAAAGATCACAACCCGCCCCATATTCATTTCTCCTATGCGGGATACGAATGCAGTATTAGTGTGACGGACCGGATCATAGATGGTAAAGCTCCTGCAAAGGTCGTTGCAATGGTGAACAAGTGGCTCGATCTTCACGAACAGGAAGTTCTCGAGTGCTGGAAAAGAGCACAGCGGGGAGAACCGATTGGGAGAATCGAACCGTTAAAATAAAAGGGATATGTTACGAATAATTGATGTTGAATACCTGAAGGATTACAGTCTTCTGTTGACCTTCAACAACAGAGAACGAAAAGTGGTCGATCTTGAACCTCACCTCAAAGGAGAAGTGTTCGGGCCGTTACTTGATAAGAGTCTGTTTACCCAGTTCGGCCTGTCTACGATGACTTTGGAATGGGTAAACGGCGCCGACTTTGCGCCCGAATTTCTTTACGAAATAGGAAAACCGGCATAATGGCTGATATTGACGCCAGACAAATGTCTCTGGTCTATGGGAGGCGTTTGCGAGAGCTGCGAAAACAGCGCCAACTGACGCAGCAGCAGTTATCCGATATGACGGGCATAAAACGGGAATATATAAGTCTAATAGAGCAGGGACGTATCGATATGCAAATGTCTACGTTTCTGACCTTATCCCGGGCGCTCGGCCTGACATTGAACTTCGAAAAGAATTAGGACCATTTTTTTAAGCACCAGGCAAAAGCCATCCCTTATCGGGGGTGGCTTTTTTGTGTCCTTTCCTCTGCCCTGGCCACGCTCTACCTTCGTTTTCAAAGCATCGAAGGTATGGCAAAAGGTAAAGAACGCGCGGTGGTGGACGTTGTTATCAATAACGAGGCCGCCCGCAAGAAGGTGGCGGAACTTTCCGAAGAACTGGAGACTTTGACCCGAAAGAAGCGCGAAGCTCTCAAAGGCGGGGATTTGGGGCTGGCGAACGCCCTGGACAAAGAAGTCCGCAAGGTTCGCTCCGAACTCAACCAATACCGCAAGGAGGTGGTGGACGTGGACCATGTGCGGAACCTGAACCGGGTTCCTTTGAATCAACTCCAGGCCGCCCATCGGTCCCTTCGCAGAGAACTCCAACTACTGAACCGGGATTCTAAAGAGTACGCGGCCACCCTGAATAAAATCCAGCGAATTGAAACGCAGATTCAGCAGGCGCAAGGGAAGAAAACAACGGGCGGCAGCTCCCGCTGGGGCGCATACCTGGGCGGAGCGGCTGTCGTTGCCTCCGTGGAACAACTGGCCGACCGGGCAGTGAAGGCCTACACGCGCCTGGATGATAAAATGGCCGACGTGCAAAAAACGACCGGCCTGACGAAAGAGGAAGTAAAGGGGTTGGATGAGGAGTTGGATAAAATCGACACCCGAACCTCCCGCGAAGACCTGCTGGAACTGGGCCGCGTCGCCGGAAAACTCGGTATTCAGGGGAAAGAGGACATAGCAGGATTTGTGAGGGCGGCCGACCAGATTAAAGTAGCTCTTTCGGAAGATTTGGGGGGCAACGTGGAGGAAAGCATCAACCAGGTCGGAAAGCTGGTCGGGGTTTTCCATCTGGAAGAAGAACTGGGGCTGGAAAAATCGATGCTTTCGGTCGGGTCTGCCATCAATTCCCTGGGGGCAAGCTCCAAAGCGAACGAGGGGTACATCGTCGAGTTTACCAACCGTGTAGCCGGGGTGGCTCCGGGAGCTGGCGTATCGATCCAGAACGTGATGGGGCTCGGTGCGACCATGGACAACCTGGCCCAGTCGGCCGAGGTGAGCGGAACGACCTACGGGCAGGTTATGATGGGTATGCAGAAGAAGACCCAGGATTACGCCCGTATTGCCGGAATGAGTCTTGAGGATTTTCGTAAACTTCTGGATGAAGATGCGAACGAGGCCTTTTTGAAATTCCTGGAAGGTCTCGGTTCCGTGGATATGGAAACCCGCGTGAAGATGCTTTCGTCCCTTAAATTGGACGGCCAACGATCGAGTCAGGTATTGGGCGTTTTGGCCGATAACACCGATATGTTGCGGCAGCAGCAGGCCCTGGCGAACGAGGAATTTGCAAAGGCTACCTCTTTGACTGAGGAATACAACACCAAGAATGAATCCGCGGCGGCCATCGTAGAGAAGCGGCGCAAAGTGATGGACCGGGCGCTGACGGATCTGGGAGAAAAGCTGTTCCCCCTCTGGTCGGAAGTCCTGGGCCTTTCCGGAAACCTTCTGCAAGCGCTGGCCGCCATCGTGGAGGTCGGCAGCAAATACAGCGGGGTTATTGTTTCCTTGTCGGCCGCCGTCGCAGCCTACATCGTCCTGCAAAAACTTCAGGTTTTTTATTCCAAAGCCAACCGCACCGCCATGGTCCAGGAGGTCGCCACCCTGACCGGTGCAACCGGTGCAACAAAATTACTTGCGGCGGCAAAACTTCTTTTGGCCGGGAATATCCGGGCCGCAGGAACTGCTTTTAAAATGTTCTTCGCCTCCATTGGGCCTATCGGATGGATTGCCACGGCTATCGGGGCCATCGGCACCGTACTGTCGGTTGTCGCCACCCGAAGCAATGCCGCGGCCAAAGCCGCCCAGGATTTAACGGAAATCAACAAAAAGGCGAACGATTCCTACGTGGAAGAGAAGGTTAGGCTGGAGGAACTGCTCCGGGTGGCTTCCGATAAGAGCGTTTCCGACAAGGAACGAAAAAAAGCCATGGAAGATCTGCAGGCGGCCATGCCCGGTGGAATCGATTTGATAAATGAGGAGACCATCGCCACCGGAAAGGCAAAACAAGCCGTGGACGATTACTGTAAATCCCTTTTGCTTCAGGCCAAAATCCAAGCCGCCAAGGACCGGCTTGTCGAATTGGAAAAAGAACGGCTGAACGCCCTGGAGGACGGGTCGGCCGGTAAGCTCAATTTCTTACAATCCCTCTGGGGAAACATGCTCGGGTTCATGGGGTTCCAAAAGCAGTCCGCCCAGTCCATAATGAATAGTATGATTCAAAATGTGGACAAATTCGAGGCGGAATATCAAACCCGAATTGGCAAGACAGCCAATCTTATCAAGGAGTGGGAAAAACAGTTGAATCCCGCCCCGCTTACCCTCCCTGACCGGGACTCCGACGACAAGACAAAACCGACCCTTCCGGGAACTACCCCCAAAAAGCAATGGTCCCTTACCGGGGATGAATTCTTTCTGAAAGCCCGCGCGGAGCTTCGCAAAAAGCACCTGGCCGGAGAGATCGCAACGGAAGAAGAATTTAACCGTCAACTGCTGACGCTGGAAATCGATACCCTGGAAAAGCGGATCGCCTCTCGTCAGGAAAGCGGGGCGGCGCTGGCGCGCCTTCAGTCCGAGCTGGAAGAAAAGCGTTTCCAACAGACTAAAAGCGAGCAGGCGCGGTACGAGAAATTGATAGCGGCCAGCCTGGAAGGGGCCGGGGAAAACGAGTACCGGCAACGCATGACCGCCGAACAGGCCGCCTATGACAAGCGCCTGAAGGAACTGGGATTGTTCGGCCGGCAGCGCCAAACCCTGACCCAAACCGAGCAGGCCGCCCTGGAGAATTTGGAGCGGCGACACCTGATGAAACTCCAAGGCATCTACACGGACGGTGTTGTAAGAAACATCCAAACCCAGCAGCAAGGGCTGGAACGGGAGCTTCGTCAGATTAAAATTCGCCACAATGAGGAGCTGAAAGAAGCGGACACCTTCGAGAAGAAGATAGCCCTTCTTCAAGGGTGGTACAGCGCCGACCGCCTGCAAAAAGTCAAAACGGACGCCCAGGCCGACCGGTTGCTGAAAGAGCACTACGAGCGTGAAGAACAGGAAGCGGCCCGCAAACACCTGGAAGGTCTGATTGCCCAGTACCAAAAATATTTGGCCGAGGCGAAAAATATAAGTGTGGACGGGGTGGCCCTCGGTACGCTCAACCCGGAAGAAGTGGCCCGTATCCAGGGAATCATCGACGATTTGAACGAGCGCCTGGCGGCCCTACGAAGTACCACGCCCACGGACGGGAAGGACACCGCCCTGGAGAAAGTGGATATTCTGGGATTTTCAACTGCGGACTGGGAGAACTTTTTTACCAATCTGGAGGCCGGCGAAGACCGTCTCGGTTCCTGGCGGATGGCCCTGGGTGCCATCGGAAACGCCTTCGGGGAAATTTCTAAGCTGATGAGCGCGGCCGAACAGCGCGAGTTTAAAGAATACGAGAAGACGGCCAAGCGGAAAAAGAATGCCCTTGACCGGCAGCTAAAAGCCGGCATGATTTCCCAAGAGCGATACAATAATGCCGTGCAGCAGATTGACGAGGAGACCGACCGCCGACGGGAGGAGATGGAACGCAAGCAGGCGGTTCGCCAACGGGCTATGGCCGTATTCGAGACTATTATCAATACGGCCGTGGCCGTTACGGCAGCCCTGAAGCTCGGCCCCATCATCGGGCCGATCCTGGCGGGTGTGATTGCCGGTCTGGGCGCCGTCCAGACGGCCGCTATCCTGAAAGCGCCGCTTCCCGGGGCGGAGGATGGGGGATGGCTGGACGTGGTCCGTGCCCAGGACGGAAAACGTTTTCGGGCCAAGAATGACCCCCGCCGGCGGGGATACGTGTCGGATCCGCGCGTGATTGTCGCCGAAGACGGGACGGAGTATGTGGTTCCAAATGACGGGTACCGCAATCCCACGGTACGCCCCGTGCTGGACATCATCGAGCAGGCACGAAGGGCCGGTACCCTTCGTTCCATCAATCTGCCGGCCGTGATTGAGGCGACCATCCCCGGCCGGGCTTCCGGCGGTTATGTTTCCACGTCCACGTCACCGATCCCCGCTTCGGCCTCCATCCCTGCCCCCTCTCCTTCGGACGAGACCACGGATCCCCGCTTACTGGGTCGGATAATGGACCTTCTGGAAAAGTTATCCCGGAGGCTGGAAAAACCCATCCGGTCCGAAGTTTCCCTGACAGGCCGCGGCGGCATTCACGAGGCGCAAAACAAATACGACAGAATCCGTAAAGGTTTATAAATCATGCTACTTCAAATCATAACGGAAGGAAGGGAAACCGACCTTTTCCCCGACACCGAAATCACCCTGGAATATGAAAATCCGTTTCTGGCAACGGACCACATACCGGCCCCGTACAGTCTGACGTATGAACTGCCCCTTTCGCCGCGCAACCGAATTATATTCGGGTTTTCGGACCGGGCGGCCTCCGCCGGCGGCCTGCGGCCTTTGCAGACCCGGATCCTCTTTGGCGGAATGGAGATTACCTCGGGCCAGCAGACGGTGGACGAGACCGCAGAGACGATAAGCGTCAATTACAACGGGGCCGTTTTTCCCGAGAATGTCCGCCAATTTTTGCAGTACCAGTCCCTGGGCCGGTTGTCCCTGGGAAAACTTGAACGCGACACATCGAGCCGAAGAACTTCTCCTTACACCTATTCGAGCCGGCGGCGGGTCGCGGAATCCTATAACGAGACCCTTTTGGCCTGGATGGAGGAAGACGCGCCGGATATGGTGGCCCCGACCATCGCCGTCCGGGGAACGGATTCTACCGCGGACCGGGAAAACTTCATCAACGAATACATCCAAAAGGGCGGTTATCTTTATCAAAGCCCTACCCGTGGATTCTTGTTTCATAAGATCATACCGTGTTTTCGTATCGGCTGGATAATAAACCAGCTTTTGGCCGGTCATCTAACAAGTAATGTCTATGACCGGGGAGACCTTCGACGGGTGATGCTCGTGGGCCGGTGGCATCCCAACTACCAGACAAGGGACGATTCGCCCGTTTACGACATCGACCCCGATACGCTGGAGGCCAGCGTAACCTATGCGGACTTCCTGCCTTCCTTACCGGCCAATGATTTTTTATCCGAGGTACTGAAATTGCCGTGCGCGACGCTCTACATCAAAGGATCGGAATACAGTATCGAGCTGAACAAGGACATCCTGGCCCGCGGGATTGTCCGTGACTGGACCGATAAGCTGATCGGGACGCCTTCCCTTTCCGTCGAGAAAGGCCAAACGTACGTCTGCGGTTATTCGGATGAGGATGAAACCCTTCCCACCGACCAGGTGCTGACCCAGGTGGAAACCATCTGGGATATGCACCGGGAAGCCGAGAAAACCGCCTCGGAGGAAGAAATGAAAACCTATAACATCCTCTCCACGGGTCAGGTTATCGAAACCATGTTTGACACCGAAACGCAGAATACCTGCAAATACAACGTGATGCAACAGCGGATGAACCGGCCCCGCGAAGACGTGGAGCAAAGGGAGGAAACAAGCGTGCAATCCTACGACAATGCGTTCAACGGGTCGGTGCTAAAAACCAACCTTCGGGCACATTATGACCCGACGTACACTCCGGCGGGTACCGATTCCTCCCAAAAGCAACTATACTACTTGCCGGAAGGAGACCCCATCGAAAAAAAGCGGCCGGAAGATTTGACCGTGGGCCTCTACTTGCGAAAGAGGTACAAAGTCGAACCCAATCCCTCCTTCGCAAGCGGTGCAGAGTATCCCTACATGTCGCATTGCAACTACGATGCGTATGGCAACAAGCTGGGGGATTTATCCCTGGCCTTCCCGGGCCAGTACGGCCTTTTCGAGAATTTCCACCGGGAGTTTGCCACATGGGTGGAAAAAGACAAGCAGGTGCTTCGGGCAAGCCTTCTACTGACTCCCCTGGACCTTCACAACCTGGATTTGCGAGACAAATTCTATATCGGGGGCCGTCTGTATTTTATCCGCACGCTGTCCGTCACCCTTCAAACCGATACCATCCTGCCGGCAGAGGTCGAATTTATAGAAGCCTGATTTGTCCTTTCGCCCGGTACCTCAAAACCTAATTTTGCTGAAAAGGAAATGGGTATGACGACCATTGAAAAAAAACCTTCGCTTTACAACCTTGCCGGCAACCTTCCCGATCTGGTCCTGGGAGGGGTGACGGAAGCCGTCTCCTTCTCCCTCTCCCACGAGGGCCAGGTGCTGGTGACGGAAACCTACTATCCGGATCCGGAGGGCAGGGTAACGATCAAGCTGCGGAACATCCTGGAGAACATGGTTCCGTGTCCGGATTTTCGCACCGAGTCTGCCCCCATCCCCCGCTATACCTACCGGGTCGAGGATGAAACCGGGGAGTTCTACTGTCTCAAGGGCGGTCTGGCCGTGGACATCCCTTTGGATGGGTGGCTGAAAAGTAACTTCCTGACCTGGCAACCGCAAACCCGCTATACGCTCTACCACACTCCCCACGCCCTGCGGTATGCCGCCCTGACCGCGGGGCGCTGCAAAATGCGGGCGTATTTTAAAGAAGGGCGCACCACCGAAACGACGCTTGCCGAACTTCAGGCGGGCACCGTCCATACATTCGATACGTCTTTTGGACGGGTGCGGGGCCTTTTAAACGAGCAGCCCACCTATTACGACGTATGGGTGGAGGACGCCCAGGGAACCGTTCTCACCTGGACCCAGCGTTACGTGCTTCGCGACGAGCTGCCCGGAACGAATGACTTCTTCGTCTGGGAAAACTCCCTGGGCGGATTTGACACGGTGCTATTTACCGGGGACCGCAAGGAAGTGGCCGAACTGGAGAGCGCCGCGGCCGTGTTTGGCGACGACACCCTGGAATACGACATCGACCGTAACATAAGCTGGACGAAGTACACCGGCTATATCCCGGACGAGGCGACCCGGCTCTGGATTCTGGACTTTTTCAATTCGTCAAATCGCTATCATCTTGCTGACGGGGTGCTGCGCCGTATTGTGGTGTCCAAGCCCAAACTGGAGGCGACGACCGGAGAAGCCGCTGGATACGAATTTACCTTTGCCTATTCCAGACAAAGCCGCTATCTGAACCTTCCGCGGGTGCCGGTTCCCGAAAACCTGGAGATCGTGGATCCGGCCGACGAACTTTTTTTTTTAGCGCCCCGACTCAACCAGTTTGAATACGTCGACCTTTCCTCGGACGACGTGCTGATCCCCGTTCAGCGCGCCAGCAGTAATAAATGGTTCGCCCTTCCGGCTGCTCTTATCAAGACCGTACTGGACGGCTACGGCTCCGTGGTCCAGAATCTGGCAAACCTTTTTCATCCGAAAGAAGGCCGCCCCGGACTGAACATGACGGCTAAAAACCTCTCTGCCGTAGAGAATACCGCCACCCGGACCCTGCAGGTTCAGAAGGAGGCCACGACCGGTTCTCTGACGGTTCAAAAAAACGCCGTAGCCCAAAAGATGATAAGCTCGGAAGGATTCTCCTCGGACAATTACGTCTCCGGCATCCTGGGTGCGGGCGGTGCGCTCCGCCATGACACGGTTACGGGAAAATGGACCCTGGAGGCGGACGAGGCCCACATCCGGCAGACGCTCCACGTGCCGGAACTCCTTTTGGAGAAGATCCGCGCGGTCAAGGGGTCTTTGATTGTTTCCGCCGGCGGCAGCAAAATCACCCGGGTAACCCCGGCAGGGGAAAACTACATTCTCTCCCTGGAGGATGAGCCGCATCCGTTTCGGCCCGATGATTTGGTGCGCTGCCAGGTGTTCGGACAAGGGAAAGGGAAATTCTACTGGGTGCCGGTGGTGGCGGTATCGGAAAAGTCCATCACCGTGTCCCAGGCGGATTTTGGGGAGGCCGTACCGGAGGAGATGGACGAGATCGTGCAACTGGGAAACCGGACCGATACGGCCCGGCAATCGGCCATTTACATAAGCGCCTCCGACAGCGGCGCCCCCCTGGTGGACGTGCTGGACGGGATCACCGGTCCGTCTTTGGACGGGTGCCTAAAGGCCCGTTTCGGCAACCTATCCGGAATCACGGACAAGGAGCTGAACCCGGAAGGTTATGGCCTCTACTCTTTGAACTGCTACCTGGCGGGGCATTTCCGGCTCTCCAACGGCATGACCCTGGACAAGTACATCGACCAGGCCGGCGACGCTATCCAGCAAAAAGTCCTTACCGCTCTGACCGTTTCAGGCGGAGCTATCGACCTTTCGGTCAAAAGCCAGGTGGACAGTCTGGAGTTCAGCGCCATCAACCTGGCAAACGGCACGAAAGGAACTATCCCGTTCATTCCTGGGGGTATCGTGGCTATGTTCCTTTTGGCCGTTCGTCCCAAACCGGGGGAAGTCTACACCGTTTCCTGGGATGATATGCAGGTTCCGGATAACGAAGACGCCTACGGGGTGAATGCCTATTTATGGAACGGGAACTGGGACCAAGCGGTGGGTATCGAAGACCATCATCAAGGCGGCCCCGGTACCTACTCCTTCACCGTGCTGGAAAACGTGGTCGATACGGATTACTATCTGGCTTTCTACCGAAATGGCAAGAACTCCGGAAGCGTCACGAATCCCCGGTTTGTGCGCGGCAATAAACCCATGCCGGTATGGGGGCCTTCCCTGGCCGACCAGGCCGCCGAAAGCGCCACCGAGGCGGAACGGATTTCGACGGAGAAAGTAAATACCCTTCAAATCGGGGACGTGAACCTGATCGACGATTCCAAAATCAACGAGACAAGCAATGCTTATGGTTTTGCAGGCCGCTATGTCGATTTGGAAGCAGGCAAAACCTATACCCTCCAAGTATGCGGGCATGTAGACCAACAAGCCGTAATCGACGAAAAGTTCCTTTATGTAATTATCTACCTTTCGGACTGGTCATGGGCTGTAGGAATAGATATTAGGTCTTTAGAAGACATCGTATCGTCTGCCACCTTTGAGGTTCCTCGTAAGGATACCTATGTGATACAATCATTTATGTCCCCCAATGAAGGCAGTCGCGCCGGGACGGCAACGGTCAACTGGTATAAACTGGTCGAAGGAAATAAAACTTCGGACCAATGGTCCCCTTCCCTGGCCGACCAGGCCGCCGAAAGCGCCGCCGAGGCGGAACGGGTCGCCACCGAGAGAATCAACGCCACCCAAACCGGCACCCGTAACTACCTGATCGGCTCCCGGTACGATACCACCGCCCTATGGCATCCGCACGGAGGAACCGCGACCCTTGTCGATGATCCGTTCATGGGGAAAGTGGTCGAATATTCCCGGCCGGCCGGCGGCGGGGAGTACATGACCCTGCATGAAGTTTCCGAGCGCGGGTCGCTTGCCAATGCCCCGTTGGTCTACTATGTGATTGCAAAGGAGCTTGACGCCGACGGAGGCTGGAATTTCGGAGGATGGGTCAATACATTTAGCCATCTTACCGCTCTGACCGGCAATAAGACCGATTTGGGGAACGGGTGGTTTATGTACTGGACGGCCTTTTCTTGCGGGGATTCTATTGGGAATGGCATGGGAATCAACTCTGTCAAGGGTTCCTGGCGGTTCTATGCGGCCGGGATTCTGCGGGGAAACAAACCGCCCGTAGGATGGACGGCGGCCCCGGAGGACATGGTAGCCAAGGTCGAGCTGGCCGCGGAACTCAAAATCCGGGACGACCAGATTTCCGCCCGGGTCTCCAAGCAGGACCTGGCGGGCGCCCTGGCGTCGTACTCCACCATCACCCAAACGGCCGACAGCATCCGCATGGCGGTCGACAGTATGCAGACCGGCGGTCGGAACCTGCTACGCAACAGCGACTCCTACACCATAGGAGAATCTGCCGCCTCGTATGCCTACATATCCCTGAAGGACCTGCAGACGGAGGTAATTCGTTCAAATACCGCCTATACGTTTTCCGTCGAACGTTCCGAGATCGTTTCCGGAACGGCCACGGATATCTATTCCATTGTCTTGTACGATTTGAAAAACAGCGTCGCCGCCAACCATGTGCATCTTCCCATATCCTCGGCCCGGCAATGGGTTACGTTCGTAACACCCTCCCTGCCCTCCGACACTTACGGAATCCTGCTCTACGCCGGGGTAGCCGGGGCCGCCGGCTACCGGTCCATTACCTGGCACAAAGTCAAGCTGGAGGAAGGCTCCCGCCCGACCCTTTGGAGCGCCGCCCCGGAAGATTTGCCGGCCCGGCTCCGGGCTACCGGAATCGACATCGACGCCAACCGAATCACCCTGACCGGTAACACCATGATTCAGGACAATGCCGGGAACGTGGCGGCCCTTTTCAACAACGGGAAAATTTCAGCCCGCCATATCGACACCGAATCCCTCAAATCCGCGGAAGGGTTCTTTGACAATATTACGATTGCTCGGTATGGACAGGCCCAGATCGGGGGATTTTTCTTCGGCTCATTGGACATAGGAAACATCTATTATCCGGACCGGATGGAGTACTCAAATGCCGACGGCGACATGTTTGCAATACGTCCCAATGCATCGATAAGTACACTTGCCGGCGTGCGAAATGCGCTCTTATATAGCGCATCACCTCTGGGCAATCGATTCAATCGAGCTGCTGCGTTTGACGGTCATGTGGAAGTCAACGGGAATTTCCATGTAAGGGCCGGCAGCGGAGTTTACATGCCCGGTGTGTTGGTTTCAGCCCAGGTGCAACCTGACGGGAGCGTGGTGGATACGTGGGAAGGGTATTTAAATCTTACCACTCCGGACGTAAGAAAAACGGCCGCCGGTCAATACTGGATCGGCCACCAGTTAGGACATACCCGGTACCATGCCTTTGTCACCCCCGTTCACAACCCTTCGCGTCCGAACTGGCACCGAATCGCCCCTGTTATTTTAGAACGTACTGCAAATTATATAGTGGTTGGCATGTACGATATGGGCCAAAACAATACATCCACGGACTACGGTTTTGCATTAACCCTAATAGGAGATAGGGCATGACACCAGCCGTATTATTGCTTCCCCAGGGCTTTCAAAGCCCGCCATTCGGCCCCCGTGATGGGGTAGAAGGTATAGGCCTGTTGAAAAAGCCGGTATACTTCCTCAAAATTTCCCGCATTGTAGGCCTTTACCACGGCATCGTGGGCAGCTCTAAACTCTGCATTGGGAAGGTAAGCAATCGTATCGATCACCCGCAAAGGGCGTCCCACGGGGTCCGTTTGTCCGGGGAAATAGGTTTGTCGTATGATAACATTGTCGTGTGCCCCTATAAAAGTCAGATTCATCATCCCTTCGTGGGGTTCGATAATATCCGAACCGTACATCAAAAGCCGGTTATTTTCCAGATCGCGCTGGGCGTCGGCGAATCCCCGGCCGGTTTCCCCGTATTGGTCGCTGATGAAATTAATAGCCGCCGCTTGTTCCACGATTTCACGCACCGACAAATGTTCGGGGTTGGTTTCCGCTTTGGGGGTGGGAGCGCCGTTCAGGGCCAGTTTCGCGTTCGGGTCAAGGGTCCGCCCCTTGTCGTCATTCTTCGAGCAGGCCAGCAGAAGCATTGTAATAATTCCTAACAGTATAACTTTTTTCATAGCGCATGTAGATTGGGTTTCATATAAGGCAAAGGTAATAATTTAAAATAATCGATTGTACTAACCTTTTAAAAATTACAATGATGAACACAAATTTGCAAAATGCAACGTACGTTATCCGGGATGAACAAGACGGTTTTGTCCTGGAAGGGGCGTACCAGATCGACGGCAGCCAGTTGATTACCTCGGTCAATTTGGACGCCTTCACATCGAACGACCCCAAAACTCACTGCGGAAATTTACGCTCGGACTGTACGCGCCTCCAACTTACTTTTCCCAAAGGAGCGGACGTCTTGAAAGTAACGTCGGCCCTGCTGACCGCTTACGAGACGGTTACGGCCTCCGTGGGCGAAAAGGAAATCCCGATTAATTCCCAAACCCTCAAATAATGAAAAAATGGATAACATCCGCACCCTGATCGTAGGTACGCTTTCGGCCATGATCGCCTATTTTCACCCCATCACAAACGTTTTGTTCAGTCTGTTCTATCTGTTCCTGCTAAACCTGCTTTTTGGCCTGGTGGCCGGAATCACGGTCAACAAGGAGGTATTCAGCTTCCGTAAAGCGTTCAACTGTATGAAGGAAACCGCTGTATTTTTCCTGATCCTGGCAAGCACCTATACCGTGGGGGAAAAGATGGGAAATCCCGGCGGAGCTTTACAATGCGTCACGACCGTAACCTATGCGTTTATTTATTTCTACGCGGTCAACATTTTGAAAAATCTTCGGCGGCTGTTTCCTGCCAGTCGGGGATTGTCTTTCATCTACTATTTCGTCAGTATGGAGTTCGTCCGGAAAATCCCTTTCCTGGCAGAATTTGTAAACCAAGAACAAGAAAAGGAGGAAAAAAACAATGGCTGATTTCAGAATGCTGGCCCCCTTCATCCTCAAATGGGAAGGCGGTTTTGTGAACGACCCCCAGGACGCAGGCGGGGCGACGATGAAAGGCGTCACCATAGGCACCTTTACCGAATACCGTAAGCGAAAAGGGCTGCCGGCTCCTACCGTGGAAGATTTGCAAAGTATGGACCTGAACGAATGGATGGAGATTTTCAAAACGCTTTACTGGGACCGCTGGAAGGGCGACGCCATCCGTTCCCAGTCGGTGGCCGACATCCTGGTGGACTGGGTGTGGGCCTCCGGCGTCTGGGGCATCAAAATACCCCAGCGTATCCTGGGCGTGGCCCAGGACGGGATAGTCGGACCCGAAACCCTCTCGGCGCTCAACGCCTGCGAGCCGGCCGGAATCTTCGACCGCATCCGGACCGCCCGCCTGCAGTATATCGACGACATTTGCCGCAGCCGCCCCGCCAACGGGCGTTTCCGCCGGGGGTGGGTCAACCGCATCAACGATTTAAAATTCCGAGCATGAAAAAATACCTGTTCCTGCTGATCGGCCTGCTGGCCCTGGCCGTGGCCCTGCTGTGGGGAGCCTGGAGGGGACAGCGGCAGGAAGCCCGCCGGCTTTCGCACAACCAACGCGCCCTTTTGGAGGACGTGCGCCTGTACCGCACCCGCGACAGCCTTTCGGCGGCCTCCGTGGAAAGGCTGACCCTGACAAAAAAGGAGATGGAGAGCTACCAGGCGGACCTGCTCGGGACCATCGAGGCGCTGAACGTAAAGCTCCGGCGGCTGGAATCCGTGACCGACATGGGGACCCGGACCCGGTACGAGGTCCGCACCGTGGTGCGCGACAGCCTGGTATACCGGGACCGGACCGGCCCCGACACCCTTCCCTGCCTTCATTTCAGAAACCCTTACCTGGAACTGGACGGCTGCATCGACAGCGGGCGTTTCTCGGGCCGGATCGTCTCCTACGACACCCTGGTCACGGTCGTTCACCGCATCCCGCGCCGCTTTCTGTTCTTTCGCTGGGGCACCAAGGCCGTCCGCCTGGAAGCCGTCAGCAAGAATCCCCATACCAGCCTGGAATACGCCCGGTACATCGAGCTGAAAAAGAAAAGGAAAAAACGGTAACATCCCCCGACCGCCTCCCGAAAATGGAGGCGGTTTTTATTTATCTGGACAATTTTTTAATGTTTGCAAAAAAATTGCAAACCCCGAAATTTAATAACCGGTGGGGTAGGCGCGGCTTCAAGTATATAGTTGCAATTTACAGAGAATCAAAATAATAAGAATCGAAATTAAAATAACTTACGGAGTATTTTCACACTCCTGGGGGGCGCGTGGTCGCTGGTTCGAATCCAGTCACCCCGACAAAAACAGGAAGGCTGTTGAATCAATGATTCAGTAGCTTTTTTCATTTCTTCCACCTCCGTTTTCATCCTTTCCAGTCGGATAATTCGTATCGTTAGGAATCACACCGGTTGAAAAAATCAAGAACCACGCTTTCCACCCCGTAGATAATGCCATCGGCGAACCGACAGCCGGTTTCCGGTAATGAACGAAATAAGAAGTTTTCCTTTTTTCCGACCGGGAATCGGCGCATAAAGCACCGATTCCATATTACACGGAAACTCCCTGACGGCCCCTCAATTTTCCACGATTCCATCCAACCCCATCCGTCGGCGGGCCCACGGTCTGACGAAAGCAGGCGGCTGTCCCTGCGCCAACAATTCGCGCATGTACTCCATATACGGTTCCGCGTGGGCAAAAAACATCCGGAATCCTTCGCACAAGGCGTTTTTGTGTTTCCCGCCATCCCCGTTCCTTTCGAAACGATGCTTGGGGCAGCCTCCCCGGCAGGCGAAATAATACCGGCAACGCAGGCATTCCGCAGGGAGCGAATTCCGTTTCTCCAAACCGAAGGCGAATTGCCGGGACGAGCGGTACATGTTTTTCAGCGTATCTTCCCGGATATTCCCCAACCGGTACTCCGGATAAACGAAGTGGTCGCAGGAATAAACATCCCCGTTGTGTTCTACCGCCAATGCGTCTCCGCAGGTCTCCGCCATCGAGCACACGCCCGGTCGGACGCCGCACCACCCGGCCAGCGTCGCATCGAACATTTGCACGAAGCAGGTTCCGACATCCGCCGTCACCCACTCGTCGAACACATCGTTCAGAAATTTCCCGTATCCCGTCGCGGAAACCGACCACTCCGCCGCACGGGAACCGGACGTTCCCGGCGGAACGACGACCGGACGCCCGCCTTCTTCCCGGATATGCTCCACCGCCGGAAGAAACTGTATGTAACGGCTTCCGAGTGACTTCAGGAAACGGTAGACTTCCCTTCCCCGTTCTTCGCTCGCCCGGCTGACTACGCTGAGGGTATTGTATTCCACCCCGAACCGTTGCAGCAGAGCGATGCCTTCCTCCACGCGGCGAAAGGTAACGCCTCCATCCCGATTCTGCCGGAAAGCGTCGTGAATATCTTCCGGGCCGTCCACCGACACTCCGACCAGAAACCCGTTGGCGGCGAAGAAACGGCACCAGTCTTCCGTCAGCAACGTTCCGTTGGTCTGCAATACGTTTTCGATCCGCTTGCCGTCCGCATACCTGCGCTGCAGGGCCAACGCCTTTTCATAATAATCCTTTCCAAGCAACAACGGTTCCCCGCCGTGCCAGATGAAAGTCACCTCCGGAACTTCGTTCGCCTCGATGTACTGACGGATATAAGTTTCCAGCAATTCTTCGCTCATCACCGGCTGACGGTTGTCGTAAAGACGGGACTTGTCCAGATAGTAACAATAACGGCAGCGCAGGTTGCAGGCCGATCCGGCAGGTTTAACCAGCGTCGAGAAAGCCGTCGGAGCATTTCTTCGAAGAGCTTCCTCGAAAGTCAGAATGTTCCTTTTCATCGTCAAAATCGCTATTGCGTTACAAGATAGGAAAAATACGCTCCATTCAGATCCTCTGTCCAATTCAGGAATCCTGTTTTCCAACCCGTGAATGCCTGAAATCCGAACCCGCGACGGAAAAATTCTTCCCTGAAAACCTGCTAAAATCCCGGATGGACTTTCCGGAAATGACGTCTTCCGTTTCCGATACCGGAAAAACGGAGAGCGTCGGGAAAGATCGTCCCGAAATAGGGAAACGGCTCCGAACCCCGATAATTCCGTTTTTCGGTTCGCGTCGGCCGGACAAAGTTTCGGGACACGGCAGTTGCGGAAAAGCCGGAGGGCGGCGGGAAAATTCCCGCCGCCCTCGCTGACAATCCAAACAACTTTCAAAACCTTTAATAAACCGTATCTTTAAACTACTTCCGTTTCCACGACTCTTTTCAACCGTGGGCGTCTGCCATTCCCATCTGTCACGAACTCTGAAAAGGAGCCGTACTTATGAACAACGATGTTCACAACTGTTCATAACTTCCCGCTTCGTTATTTTCTTTCCCGGTATTGCACTCTTTATACCGTCTTAGTTACCCCTCGCGAACAGTATCATTATCTGTCCGGAATCATTTGCAGACCTTGTGCAGGCCTCCCCAACCCTTCTTTACCCCCCCATCCTGCCGCCGTTCTGTCTTTCATCGCTTGTGAACAAGTTATTAACAATAACTGTTCGCAATCATTCCCTCCCGACCTTCCGCTCCATCTCCGGCCCAACTTATAAACACTCCTTGTCAGCAACCTCCGGAAAACTTTTGATAACCCGTTGCCCAGTCTTTTCTGCGCCGCTCCGACGTCCCCGCAATCTTTCGTTTTACGGCCGATTATCAACACCCCTTGTTCATAACTCCCTGCCGCCCGGTCGCTCGCCTCCATCGGGAATCGTACCGCGAATGTCGTCCAAATCCACCAGTCGGTTCACAATGGCATAGATCGTCAATCCCGCCGGACTGTGTATCTGTAATTTAGCGGCTACGTTCCGCCGATGCGTGATGACCGTATGGGTCGATATGAACAGCTTCTCCGCAATCTGTTTGTTGGTCATTCCTTTCACGATGCAAACCACGATTTCCCGTTCCCGGACGCTCAACGTTCCGGCAGGCTCTCGGCGTGCGGCAGGAGCGGAAACCAACCGTTGCAATTTCCCGGCGATCTGTTCCACGCTGTCGTACAGCGAAATGCTTTCGTCGAACGCTTTCAACGACTCCCGATCGGTCAACGCGGTCAACAGCGCCACGCATCGCATCTCCCGGCATCCCGTCTGCTGCCGAAGCCGATGCACGGGCGGCAGCCCCGGCGACGCGGGATTGACCAGCAATATATCCGGACGGTGGTTGCACAGGGAAACGGCCAGTTGTTCCGGATCGCGGATTTCCACCACGTGGATGTTCAACCCCGGTAACTGTTGCAGGACCGAAATGACGCCGTTGCGCAGAATGATCGACGGTTCGGCCACCGCTATCCTCAACGTCGCCGTCATGACCTTCCTCCCCTCTCCCGTTCCAGCCGGACGATCGACGGCACGAACAAATGATCCTCCACGTAGTTATGGGAAGCCAGGTCACGCTGGCAGGAAAAGATATCGAACAGAACGCCGTTCAGTTCGTTGCTGCTCTCGGCGGGATAATATTTGATGAGGATGTTTTTCAACTCGGACAGCCGGGCCTCCACCTGATCGTGCCGCTTGCGGAAAATACCGATGTTGTAAGCCGGGTCTGTCCGGCCCGTCAGCAGCGACTCCACATACGGAAACACGGTTTCTTCCTCGTACTGCATGTGTTTTCGCACCTCCCCGGCGTATTCGTCAAAGAAACGGAGAACGGCGAACGACACGTCGCTGCGTCGGCAGTCGATGGCTTCGATGAGTTTGCGGCGAATGGCCGGCAGACGGAATTCCAGGAAATAGTCGTGCGAATTCCGCAGGTAGGAAATGAGCGATTCGACGGAAACGTTTCCCGTATCCGCTTTCGTCCCTTCCTCGCGCAACAGATTGACGACCGCCAGAAAAGTATCCGTGTCCACCCCGTTTTCCGCGCAAACCTCCCGGATGCTTTTGTCTCCGAAACCCAGCGGGATTCCGAAACGGCTCATCACCAGCAGCATCGGATAATGATCGCAAATCAGATCGCACATCCGGTCGGTTTCCTTGTATTTACCGAGTTTGTACAGGTTTTCCATGATCGGTCTCGTTTACAGCCGGAACGAAAACGGGGAAATCCGATCCGGCCGCCGGCGTTTTACCGCCGGACTTTACGGAGACAAAAGTAGGCTTTTCATTTTCCTGCCGCAATCCTCACATGTAGGTATTTCTCCGTCCGCCTCTACCAGCCGATCCGGAAAACGGGCTTCCGGGAAGCCGCATTCCGCAAAGACCCCCTAATATCCATCGGGTGTCGCCTCACGGCTCGCATTCCACAACGATACACCAAAGATACGATTCGGGTAGAGCCTTTCTCTGTATTGCGGATCGTACGGCTTCAGGGAGCCAGCCGCTCGATCCGCCAGTCTCCGTCCGATTGCAGGACGTACAGAATCCGGTCGTGCAGGCGGTTCTCCCGCCCCTGCCAGAATTCGTAACGCTGCGGCGTAACGGCATAACCGCCCCAACAGGAAGGCCGGAGCAACGGACGGTGACGGTATGCATCGAAGGCTTCGTCGAACCGCCGCACGAGTTCATGCCGGCTGGGAATCACGCGGCTTTGAGGCGAAACCAACGCTCCAATCCGGCTGCCGTAAGGACGGGAATCGAAATAGGCATCCGATTCGACGGCCGGAAGGGGTGCGGCCGTTCCTTCCACGTGCACCTGCCGCTCCAGCGGGAGCCATACGAAAGAAAGAGACACGTGGGGGTTTCCCGCAATCTGCCGCCCCTTGCGGCTTTCGTAGTTGGTAAAAAACAGAAACTTTCCGTCCTCGAATCCCTTGAGCAGCACGGTGCGCGCGGATGGACGACACTCGACGGAGGCTGTCGCCAGCAGCATGGCGTTCGGTTCGGGCAGCTCCGCGACGATCGCTTCTTCGAGCCACCGTCCGAACAGGAGCGACGGATCGTCCGGCACCTCGCGCCGGCTCAGACCGCCGCGCGTATATTCCTTTCTGAAATCTGCAATGTCCATTTTCCGATCCGGGGTTGATCGTTTATTGTCTCAAAAACGATGCAAATCTTTCCCGGCCTCCGTTCCTAAAACCGGAAAGAATCGCGTCCCGCCTTGCGATACATTCGGAAAAGCGACAGATTACCGCTTGCGGAATCCGTGCAGGAACCAATTCGAACCGCAAGAGCCTCCCGGCCAAAACGTTTTCCGGTAAAAACAGACGCTCCGGATGCAACATATTTTCCGAAACAGCGTTACTTTTGTCAAAAATTTTCCATGCCTAAAGACCGTCTCGTCACACCAAGCTACTGTTATATCCTTTCGGCCAACTTCCTGCTGTATTTCGGTTTCTACCTGCTGATGCCGGTGTTGCCGTTCTACCTGACCGAAATTTTCCATACGGGAAACGCCACCGTGGGAATCGTCCTCTCGTGCTACACCATCGCCGCGCTGACGATCCGGCCTTTTTCGGGTTACCTGCTCGACACGTTCGCCCGGAAGCCGCTCTACTTATTCGCCTTCACGGTGTTCACCGCTATTTTCGCCGGATATCTGTTGGCCGGCACCCTCACCCTGTTCGCCATGCTGCGCATCGTCCACGGCTTCGCCTTCGGCACGGTCACCGTGTCCGGGAATACGGTGGTGATAGACATCATGCCTTCCTCCCGGCGGGGCGAAGGATTGGGCTATTACGGACTGGCGAACAACATCGCCATGTCCGTAGGGCCGATGACGGGGCTTTTCCTGCATGACGCCTACTCTTTCGAGGTGATTTTCCTCTGTGCGCTGGTATCCTGCACGCTGGGACTCGGCATGGCGACCCTCGTCAAGGCTCCGGCCAAGCCTCCCGTCAAACGGGAACCGGTTTCGCTCGACCGGTTTTTCCTCGTCAAAGGCATCCCGGCCGGACTCGACCTGCTGCTGCTCTCCATTCCCTACGGGATGACCACCACTTACGTAGCCATGTACGCCAAGCAAATCGGCATCACGGGCGGATCGGGCCTTTTCTTCACCCTGATGGCCGCAGGGATGGCCGTTTCCCGCATTTTCTCCGGCAGGCAGGTGGACAAGGGACGGATTCCGCAGGTCATCTCCTTCGGGATTTACATCGTCTGCGTCTGTTTTTTCATATTGGCGGGCTGCGCGACGTTGATGGAGTGGAACCGGGCGGCGGGCACGGCGGTCTTCTTCGGGCTGGCGCTGTTCCTGGGAACCGGATTCGGGACGATGTTTCCGGCCTTCAACACCCTGTTCGTCAACCTCGCCCCCAACAGCCAGCGCGGAACGGCCACGTCCACCTACCTGACCTCGTGGGATGTCGGGATCGGAGCGGGCCTGCTGGCGGGCGGCTACATCGCCCAAATCAGCACCTTCGACAAAGCCTATCTATTCGGCGCCTGCCTGACCGTCGTTTCGGCCCTCTACTTCCGGCTACGGGTAGCGCCCCACTACGAAAAGAACAAGTTGAGGTAGGCGTATTCTTTCCGACGATCCCTAGCGATGGAAGGGAATGACGAACGCATCCGGCCCTTTTCCGGTTTCCCCATCCCGGCAACCGGAAAAATTCCAATTTCTGTTTCAGGAAAAATCGCTATCTTTATCCGAACAAACCCGACGGAAACATGAAACCGACATGCTTGCAGCCGTTGTTGCTCTGCGCCTGCCTCGTTCTGGCGGCAGGGACGGCATCCGCTCATTTCAAAACCACACCCGATTCCCCGATCCACATCGACGAACGGGGTAACCTGCATTACAAACCCTACCCCAACAGCGACCGGGTACCCGATTTTTCCTACTGCGGCTACCGGGCCTCCGAAGCGCCGATACCGAATGTGGCAGTCAAAGTCATCGTCCCGTGGAAAGCGGGAGATGCCACGGCGCGAATCCAGCGGGCTATCGACTACGTATCCTCGCTGCCGGCGAATGCCGACGGATTCCGGGGAACGGTGCTGCTGGAAAAAGGCACGTATGAAATCGACGGCTCGCTGCTGATCCGAACTTCGGGCGTCGTGTTGCGGGGCAGCGGTTCCGCAGCGGACGGCACCGTACTGCGGGCCAAAGGCGAAGGGCGCGAAACCCTGATCCGGATCGCCGGACGCGACGACCGTCGGATCGGCGAAGCGATGCCCGTGGCCGACGGCTATGTACCGGTCAACGCAAACGTACTGACGCTTTCCGCCCCTCACGGCTTTCAGGCGGGCGACCGGGTGATCGTGACGCGACCTTCTACGGAGGAATGGCTCCGGGAACTGGGCACCGACCGCCTCGGACACGAAATGGAATACAACCTCGTCGCCTGGAAACCGGGCGAATACGACATCCGGTGGGAACGGACGGTGACCTCGACGACGCCGACCTCCGTAACGCTGGACGTTCCCCTGACCGCTTCGCTCGATCCGCAGTACGGCGGCGGAGCGGTGGCCGGACTGAGCTGGGACGGGCGCATCCGGAACGCGGGCGTGGAAAACCTGCGCTGCGTTTCCGACTTCGACGCCTCGAATCCGAAGGATGAAAACCACCGCTGGATGGCCGTAACGGTCGAGAATGCGGAAGACTGCTGGGTGCGGCGGCTGACGGCGGAACATTTCGTCAGCTCGGCGGTGGCCCTCTGGGAAACGGCCCGGCGCATCACCGTGGAAGACTGCAAGTCGCTGGCGCCGGTGGGTGAAATCGGCAACTGGCGCCGCCTTTCCTTCCAGACCCGAGGGCAGCAAACGCTGTTCCAGCGCTGCTACGCGGAATACGGCTACCACGATTTTTCGGTGGGCTTCACGGCTCCGGGGCCGAATGCCTTCGTACAATGCCAATCCCACGTCCCCTACCATTTCAGCGGGGCCACGGGCGGCTGGTGCACGGGCGTGCTGTTCGACAAGGTGACGGTGGAAGGGGGCAGCCTGTCCTACGACTATCGCGACATGGACAACCGGGGAGCCGGCTGGTGCGCGGCGAATTCCCTGTTCTGGCAGTGCCGGGCCGGACAAATCCGCTGCATGAAGCCTCCCACGGCCATGAACTGGGCTTACGGAAGCTGGACGCAGCCTTACGGGAACGGACACTATGAACTCTCCCACACGTTCGTGAAACCGGAAAGCATTTTTTATGCACAGCTCAAGGCACGCACCGGAAAAAGTTCTCCGGAGGAAGCGAAGGTATATGCCTATGCCACGCATGAAGCGACGCGGGTGACGCCGGAATACGCCGCCGTGTTGAGCCGTATGTCGCAAACGCCCGATACGACCATGTATCGCTGGATCGACCTGATGATCGAAAAATATCCGCTGGTTTCCGAAACCGGCGGCGCCGTGTCCGCGGACGAAATCGCAGGGACGCCGCGTCTGGCGGTCGTCTCGTCGATGGCCCCTGCGCTGGAAGTGAAAAACGGGAAGCTCGTACGGGGCGACCGGCTGGTTACGGGCGGACAATCCCGTTCGACCATGTGGATCAGCCCGGCCCGCGGACGGGACAAGCGGAATCCGGCCCCGAACCTGACCTATTTCGATCCGGGACGTACAGGACGCGGGAAAACGGACGATCTGGACACGCTGGTGCGGGATATGGTGCGGAACCATGTGGCCGTCTATGCCCATGCCCCGGCTCTCTGGTACGAATGCCGCCGGAGCGATCACGAACGGAACATGCGCAGCAGCGCGGACGTGTGGGGGCCTTTCCTCGAAATGCCGTTCAGCCGTTCGGGACAGGGAGAAGCCTATGACCGGCTCAGCAAATATGATCTCTACCGGTTCAACCCGTGGTACTGGTCGCGGCTGAAAGGGTTCGCCGACCGGGCCGACCGGCAGGGACTGGTGTTGTTCCACGAACACTACCTCCAGCACAACATCATCGAAGAAGGCGCTCACTGGGTCGATTATCCGTGGCGGAGCGCCAACAACGTCAACGACCTGGGTTTTATGGAAAATACGCCTTTCGCAGGCGACAAGCGGGTCTACATGGCGGTGGAATTCTATGACA
The DNA here is from genome assembly GCA_946486375.1 of uncultured Rikenellaceae bacterium. Lineage (GTDB taxonomy): Bacteria > Bacteroidota > Bacteroidia > Bacteroidales > Rikenellaceae > CAMLTW01. The sequence continues at coordinate 337,944 of CAMLTW010000002.1, read as the reverse complement.
TCAGCCGTCGGGAACGGGCCTTGTGCCACCGGAACTACATCCTGCAGTCCCTGAAAAACTTCGGAGACAACGACGGTGTGATCCACAGCCTCGGAAACGAATACACGGGGCCGCTCCATTTCGTCAAGTTCTGGCTGGACATCATCGGAGACTGGGAAAAGCAGAACGGGCGGAACGCGCTCGCCTGCCTCACGGCGACCAAAGACGTGGAAGACGTGGTTCTGGCCGATCCCCGGAGAAACGCCGAAGTGGACATCATCGACATTCGGCAGTGGCACTATCGGGAAGACGGCAGTCTCTATGCGCCGAAGGGCGGACAAAGCCTGGCCCCGCGGCAACATGCGCGGCTGGTCGATCCGGGCAAAAGCTCTTTCGACCAGATTTACCGGGCCGTGCTGGAATACCGCACGAAATACCCGGACAAAGCCGTTATCTATTCGGCCAACACGGGAACGGCCGGGGCCTCGGCGGGCTGGGCCGTGCTGATGGCGGGAGGTTCGCTGGCGCGTATTCCCCACATCGCCGATCCGGCTTTCAACCGGGATGCGGCCGTCATGTCCCCCATGGAAGAAATAGCGGTCAAAACCCTGCAACGGAATCAAGTCTTGAACCAGAAAGTACTGGGAAAACCGGGAACGGGATACATCGTCTATAGCGACCGGCCTACGGTCAGCCTCAACCTAACAGGCGACCGGAACAAGTACAGGGTGTGCTGGATCGACCCGGCAACGGGAGAAATCGCTCCGCAGACGGAACCGGTGGAAGGGGGATATGCCATTACCCTGACCGCACCGTTCCGGGGAGCCGCCGTGGCCTGGTTCCGGCCCCGGAAATAAGGAAGGCACGAGGCCTTCCATGGACATCTAACCTGCTCGGAAACAATCGATACCATTGCCGCCGCTCTTCGAAAAACGCATACTACGGAGGGCGGCGGAAACGTTATACAGGGGCGAATCCGCCCGGCATCCGGGCAACGGGAAAATTACGTTGCCAGAGGTTACCGTCCCGCTCCGGAAGAAACAGATGAAAACGACTCTCGTTCCGCTATGTTCGGCGTGGGATGCATTTACGGCGACCGGAGCGAAAAACAGCTTTTATCCGATGCCCCCGAAAACCGGCGTCTTCGGAAAATCGTCCGGAAAAGTTTTCCGGCAGGCCGCCGGGAAAAATGCGGGATATTTGCACGTTTCCGAGTATTATTATTGCTAATTTTGTCCCATGAATTTCAAACTGGTATCCGATTTCCAGCCGACGGGCGACCAGCCGGAAGCCATCCGGCAATTGACGCATGCCCTGACCCACCATTCCCGGCACAATACCCTGCTCGGGGTGACGGGATCGGGGAAGACCTTCACGATGGCCAACGTCATCGCGCAGCTCAACCGTCCCACCCTCGTGCTGTGCCACAACAAAACCCTCGCCGCCCAGCTTTACGGGGAATTCAAAAGCTTCTTCCCGGAAAATGCGGTGGAGTATTTCGTTTCCTACTACGATTACTACCAGCCGGAAGCCTACCTGCCTTCCAGCGACACCTACATCGAAAAAGACCTCTCCATCAACGACGAAATCGAAAAACTGCGACTGAGCGCGACCACCTCCCTCCTGTCGGGACGGAACGACATCGTGGTGGTTTCGTCGGTTTCGTGCCTTTACGGAATCGGGAACCCCGAAGATTTCCACGCCAACAGCATCGACCTGAGGGTCGGGCAGGTCATCAGCCGCCAGAAGCTGCTTTACCTGCTGGTGGACGCCCTTTACTGCCGGAGCGAAGCGGATTTCCAGCGGGGAAATTTCCGCGTCAAGGGAGATACGGTGGACATTTACCTGGCCTACGGCGACATTTGCTACCGGATCGTGTTTTACGACGACGAGATCGAAATGATCCAGTCGGTCGATCCGGTTACAGGGCAGCGGCTCGCCTCCTTCGACAAGGTGACGATCTACCCGGCGAACATTTTCGTCACCACGAAAGAGCGGATCAACAGCGCCGTGCGAAGCATTCAGCTCGACCTGGGCGAACAACTGAAATACTACGAAGAAATCGGGAAGAACCTCGAAGCCGCCCGGCTGAAGCAACGGGTGGAATACGATCTGGAAATGATCAAGGAACTGGGCTACTGTTCCGGCATCGAAAACTATTCGCGTTATTTCGACGGACGGGCGCCGGGCACGCGTCCTTTCTGCCTGCTGGATTATTTCCCGAAAGACTTCCTGACAATCATCGACGAAAGCCACGTGACGATTCCCCAGATCCGGGCCATGTACGGAGGCGACTACTCGCGGAAAGTCAACCTCGTGGAATACGGTTTCCGGCTCCCGGCCGCCATCGACAACCGTCCCCTGAAATTCGAGGAATTCGAAGCGCTGGTAGACCGGACGATCTACGTCAGTGCCACCCCGGCGGACTACGAGCTGATGAAGTCGGAAGGCACCGTAGTGGAACAGCTCATCCGGCCGACGGGCCTGCTCGATCCGGACATCGAAGTGCGTCCGACCGAAAACCAGATCGACGACCTGATCGAGGAAATCGACAAGCGCGCCCGGAAGGACGAACGGATTCTGGTCACCACGCTGACCAAGCGAATGGCCGAAGAACTTCAGAAATACTTCGAGAAGGTGGGCATCCGGTGCCGATACATCCATTCGGACGTGGACACGCTCGAACGGATCGAAATTCTGGAAGGGTTGCGGGAAGGGCTTTTCGACGTGCTGATCGGGGTGAACCTGCTGAGGGAAGGGCTGGACCTGCCCGAAGTCTCTCTGGTAGCCATCATGGACGCCGACAAGGAAGGCTTCCTTCGGTCGGAACGCTCCCTGACCCAGACGGCAGGCCGGGCGGCCCGGAACGTGCAGGGGAAAGTCATCATGTACGCCGACCAGATCACCGATTCGATGCGCCGGACCATGGACGAAACGGCCCGACGCCGGGCCGTGCAGGAAACCTACAACCTCGAGCACGGCATCACGCCCCGGCAGATCGTCCGCAGCCACAAGCCGGTCTTCGACAGCGAAACGGCGAAAAACGTGGAGTACACCCAGACGGGCGAATACGGCATCGCGGCGGACAATGCGGCCACTTATTTCGCCACGGGCAACATCGACGACGCCATCGAACGGGCACGCAGGGCCATGGAAAAGGCGGCCAAGGAACTGGATTTCGTCAACGCGGCCCGGTTCCGGGACGAGATGTACGAACTGCAAAGCCTCAAAACCAAATCCAAACCGGCGAAAGCTCCTTCCCGGTAAACTTTTTCGAAAGCATACCCGGCATGAGGGCGACCGTTTCCCGGCCGCCCTCATGTTTTTACAGGTTTTCCCGACCGGAATATTGTCCCGTTATATTTTCTGCCCGAACGCTTGTTTTTCAGAAACGAATTCATAACTTTATCCCGGCCGCCGCAAGAAAGCGGCCGAAAAACGACGACCCAAAACGACTATATGAAAAATACACGCGTATTTCTCATCGGTTTTATTCTTTTCCTCCTCCCGAACTTTTCGGCGGCGCAACGGGTATGGGTTCCGGATCGCGAAGACGGCACCTATCGGAATCCGGTGCTTTTCGCCGACTATTCCGATCCCGACGTCATCCGCACGGGGGACGATTACTATCTGGTGGCTTCGAGTTTCACCTGCATGCCGGGAATTCCGGTGCTCCACTCCAAAGACCTGGTGAACTGGAAGATCATCAATCACGTTTACGACACGCTGCCTTTCGACCGTTACCGTTTCCCGGCCCACGGGCAGGGCTCATGGGCACCGGCCATCCGGTATCACAATGGGGTTTACTATGTCTATTTCTGTACGCCGGAAGAGGGGCTATTCGTCGCCCGCACGACCGATCCGGCGAAAAAGTGGAAATTGCATCAAATGGTGCATGTGACCAAGTGGGAAGATCCCTGTCCGTTCTGGGACGAGGACGGCAACGCCTATCTGGTGCACAGCATCCACCGGGGAGGGCCCGCCGTGCTGCACCGCATGTCCCCGGACGGGCTGAAGCTCTTGGATAACGGGGTAGTGGTATATCACGACGAAAAGGAAAATCCCGTGCTGGAAGGCCTCAAAATGATGAAGCGGGACGGCTGGTACTACATTCTGGCTCCGGCGGGCGGCGTGGCGACGGGATGGCAGACCGTGCTGCGTTCCCGGAACATCTACGGGCCGTATGAAAGCCGCCGGGTGCTGGCGCAGGGAAACACGGAAATCAACGGCCCGCATCAGGGCGGTCTGGTAGAGACCCAGGCCGGGGAATGGTGGTTTCTGCATTTTCAGGATCGGGGGCCGTACGGACGGGTGGCGCACCTGCAACCCGCGGCATGGAAAGACGGATGGCCGGTCATGGGAACCGACCCGGACGGTGACGGCTGCGGAGAACCGGTATCGGCCTATCGGAAACCGAACGTGGGCGCAGTCTGGCCCGTGGAAGTTCCCCGAACCTCGGACGAATTCGATCCGGGAAACGGCCGTCCGGGGCTGCAATGGCAGTGGCAGGCGGCGGAACGGCCCCAGTGGTACTCGCTGCGGGAGCGGGAAGGATGGATGCGTCTGTATGCGGAACCGTGTCCGACGGAGCGGGGAAACCTGTACTATGCGGGAAACCTGCTGTTACAGAAGCTCCCGGCCCCGGAATTTACCGCCGCGACAAAAGTGGAAGCGGATTTCACGACCGTCGGCGAGCAGGCGGGATTGGTGATGATGGGAAATGCCTATTCCTGCATCTGCATCCGAAAAACGGAAACGGGGAACCGGATTTCCCTGTACGAAGGCCGATACGACCGGCTGGCGGTGGTGCCCGAAGAAACGGCGTATGCCCCGCAGGAACTTCCGGCAGGAAAAGCGACGGTCTGGTTCCGGGTGCGGGTACGGCCGGACGCCACGTGTACCTATGCGTACAGCATTGACGGAACGCATTACACGGAATTCGACCGGGTCTGCAAGCTGACTAAAGGGGGCTGGATCGGTGCGAAAACAGGAATTTATTGCGCCTCCCCGAACGTGGTACGAGGCGAGGGCCATGCCGATTTCGACTGGTTCCGGCTCGAGAAGGAATGAAGGGTACATTTACGATCGAAAAACTGACTGTTGACTTATAACCCAAGCGTCTCCATGCACAGGAAGTGTGAAAAAAACCGGTTTGCACGAATCTTTTCCGCCCTAATGTTTGGCGGTCTGCCGGATTTTGCTAACACACACACACACACACACACACAATGGCCACGCGCGGAATTTAAGCAAAAATTTCCGGAATTCCTTCGGGAGTTCAACGCTTTACCATTATTGCAACTTAGAGGAACATGCCGTTTTTACGGAACATGTTCCTCTTTTTTGTGTTGTCCGCCGCGACGACGTTTCCTCAACGACGAACCCACCTCAATCCACTTTACCTAACTAACTTAACCAAAACTTTATGAAAAAACTATGCGTCAGGATGCATCGCCCGGCAGGATGGCTCTCCAAAGCCTTCCTTGCAGCGGCATTGTGGCTGGGAGTCACCGGAGCATGGGCCCAGCGGCAGATTACCGGAAAGGTGAGCGACGAAGCGGGAAATCCCGTACCGGGAGTCAGCGTCATGGTCAAAGGCACCAGCCGGGGAACCACCACGGCCGGCAACGGCCGGTATGAAATTTCGGTACCCGGAGCCGCTTCCGTGCTTGAATTCAGTTTCATCGGCTACGAATCGCAGGAAGAAACGGTCGGGGCCCGTTCGGTGATCGACGTCACGATGAAAGAATCGGCTATCGCCATCGAAAGCGTCGTTTCCATCGGCTACGGCGTGAAAAAGAAAACCGACCTCACGGGAGCCATCGGGAGCGTGGAAAGCGACATCATTGCCTCGCGGGGGGTGGTCAATCCGATGGAAGCACTCCAGGGACAGATTCCGGGGGTGAACATCACCACCAATTCCTCCCGGGCCGGTTCAGGATTCTCCATCCAGATTCGGGGACAGAACTCGCTGGCCGGAGGCGAACCCCTTTATGTAGTGGACGGTATCGTGGTAGATGAAATCAGCTTTCTGAATCCGTCCGACATCGAACGGATCGACGTGCTGAAAGACGCCTCCTCGAATGCCATCTACGGTTCGAGAGGCTCCAACGGCGTGGTCATCATCGTGACCAAGCAGGCCGCCAGCGCCCAGAAAGACCGGATTTCCATCTCCTACGACGGTTACTACGGGATCAAACAGGTGACCCGGATGCCGGATTTCATGGGAGGCGACGAATTCCAGAACTACCGGATGGCGGCTTACCTGACCAAAATGTCCGGATACCCCGACAAAACGACCAACGAAACCCGGTACGAAATCACGCCGGGCAACTTCAAAAGCGCCACCATCAACGCCGGCATTTGGCAAAGGTATGCGGACAAGGATTATTTCGACTGGATCGGCGCCGCTTTCCGGAACGCCAGCCAGCAGAACCATTTCCTCAGCATCAACGGGAACGTGCGCAACACCTCTTTCGTGGTGAGCATGGGCTACCAGAACGAAGAAGGGATTTTCAAAGGGGACGAATTCAAACGGGTCAGCCTGCGCGGGGGCCTGACGCACAAGATCAAGGAAATCGCCACCATCGGATTCCAGTCCAACATGTCGTTCATCAACAACGACCGGGGGGCTACCGATTACATCAACAAGGCCCTCAGCATGAACCCGCTGGTGAAGGCGTACGACGAAAACGGCCAGCTCATCGATTATCCGGCCTCCACCATCGGACTGGGAGAACCGTCCAACGGAAAACAGTACACCAGCGGCATCAACCCGTTGGTCGACCTGGCCAATACGGACAATAACCGGCGGGGATACTATCTGCTGGCGAACCTGTTCGCCGAAATTCAGCCGGTCAAGGGCCTCAAGGTGAAAAGTCAGTTCTCTCCCACCCTGCGCACCAGCCGGTCGGGAGAATACTACGGCGTCAAAACCAACAAACGGCGGACGGCTAAAACCGATATGGCTCAGGTCGCCAAACGGGAATATCTGGAATACACGTGGGACAACTCAGTGACCTACAGCCGTGTCATCGGCGACCACTCCTTCGATGCCAGCTACATTTTCAGCGTTTACGAAACCCGTTACGAAGACACCGACACGCAGGTGGAAGACCTGGCGACGCCGGGCATTTACAACCTGGGGTCCGGCTCCAAAATCAACTACTCCAAGAGCAATTTCATCGCCACGGCCATGCTTTCCCACATCCTGCGGCTGAACTACGACTACAAGGGGAAATACCTGTTCACGGTTTCCAACCGGTGGGACGGAAGCTCCAAGCTGGCGAAAAAATGGGAATCGTTCTTCGCCGCCGCCGCCGGATGGCGTCTCTCCGAAGAGAACTTCCTGAAAGACGAGGACTGGCTTTCCAACCTCAAGCTGCGCGTCAGCTTCGGCTACACGGGGAACAACAACATCAGCGCTTATTCCCAGTGGACGCTGCCCAGCATCAAATCCTGGTACGGATTCGGCTTGGGGAACGACCTCGCGCTGGGCTACAGTCCCAACGGGATCGCCAATCCCAACCTGACGTGGGAAAAGACAAGGGAAATCAACGCGGGGCTGGACTTCGGCTTCTTCCGGGGACGCATCAGCGGAACGTTCGACTACTACAACAAACTTTCGGACGGGCTGCTGATGGATCGGGTGCTTCCTTACGAAGCGGGGGTTTACAAATCCAAGGTGAAGGATAACGTCGGCTCGGTGCGCAACACCGGAATCGAAGTGGGATTGACCACCATCAACGTCAATAAGAAGAACGTAACCTGGAGCACTTCGTTCACCTACTCCCGGAACAAGAACAAGATCGAATCCCTGTACGGGGAAAAGAAAGACGACCTGGCGAACAAATGGTTCATCGGGGAGCCCATCAAGGTGGCTTACACCTATCTTTACGACGGCGTGGTTACGGCCGAAGATGCCAAGAGCGACTGGGCCAAGCGCTGGGGACTGGTGGAAGGAAACGGCAAGGTCAAAGACATCAGCGGCCCGGACGGCAAGCCGGACGGCTACATTTCCTCGCTGGACCGGACGATCACCGGCTCCGCTTTTCCCGACTGGATCGGCAGCTTCTCCTCCAACCTGAAGGTGTATAATTTCGACTTCTCTTTCAGCCTGTATGCGAATCAGGGACGGTATGTGCAAAGTCCCTTCCTGAACGACGCGTACAACGTAGCCGGAGGACGCCAGACTTACAAACTCAATCTGGACTATTACGTTCCGGAAAACGTCTCCCTGCCGGATCTTCCCGCGGATTATGCCAAAGCGGAGTTCCCGCTGAAGCCCAACACGTCGGGAACGCTTCCGATGCCCAACGCCAATGCCGGAAAATACTACAACACGGGGAACGACGACTTCCAGAACGGTTACGCCGACGCTTCGTTCGTCAAGGTGAAGAATATTTCGCTCGGCTATACCTTCCCGAAAAAGATCACGGACAAACTCCGGATGCAGAATCTGCGGGTCTATGTCAATGTTCTGAATCCGTTCGTGTGCACCGACTTCAAGGGTTACGACCCCGAATGGGCGGACGCGGCCACCAACAAATCGGACGGCGGCCCGGCCACGGTGATCTGGCAGTTCGGCCTCAATGTGAAATTCTAAAAGCAAGACGCCATGAAAAAAATAGCATATGCACTCGCCGCCCTTGCCCTCCTCCTGACGGGATGCAACGGCTTCCTGGAGGAAGACAACCGGTCCAACACCAATTCCGAAGACTATTACAAAACCCCCGAAGGGTTCGCTACCCTGGTCAATGCGGCCTATGCTTCGCTGCGGGACATCTACGGGGATAAACCGACCATCCTGCTGGCCGGGACGGATCTTTACCTGGAAGGCCGGGCCAGAGGGCATACCGAAAGTCCGCTCGGCATGTACAAGACCCTGGAACCGACCGACGGCACCGTGCTGGAATTCTATGAAACCTGCTATCAGGCCATCGGACGCGCCAACGCCGTACTTTATTACGGAAAAAACACGGAAACGACCAACCAGTTGCCGCGCCAGTTGGCAGAAGCCCGATTCCTGCGCGCTTTCTTTTACTTCCACCTGGTACAGCAGTTCGGCGGCGTGCCGCTGGTGAAAGAAATGACCGACCGGCCGATCCTTGAATTCGACCGGAATACGGAAGCGGAAGTGTATAATTTCATCATTACCGAAATGGAATCCCTCAAAGGCGACCTGCTCGAACGGTCCACCGGAGACGACTACGGACGGGTGGATCAACGGACGGTGAACCATTTTCTGGCCAAAGTCTATCTGACGCGCGGCTGGATCACCTCCGATCCGGAAGATTACCGAAAGGCCAAGGATTACGGCATCGCCGCCATCGACGGGCAAACGCTGAACCTTTCCTTCGGCGAGGCTTACAAGGCGACCGCCTACGGCTATCGGAACGAGGAGGTTATCTGGAGCGTTATCTACAGTCCCCAGAGCATGGAAACGACCACCTCCGGCAACAGCCAGGCCAGCCATTTCGGAGGGTATCTGGACGGATCGCCCGCCGGGAACAAATCCACGGACGGATCGCTTCCGCCGACCCTGTTCGCGCACTACCTGTTCACGAAGGATATCGCCGATCCGAATCACGATTCCCGGTACGACCTGACGTTCATGAAATACGTGTACGACAAATCCCTGTGCTTCTATACCAAAACGGATGAAGAGTTGCGGAACACGCGTATTCTGGCCTACTATCCGACCTGGTGGAATCCGGACTACAACGACGTGGACGGATGGAGGGCGCAGAACCCCGCACAACGTACGGGCACTTTCGTTCGGCAAATCGGCGATCCCGGCAACCCCGAAACCGATCTGGCCGCTTTCCAGCGGGCATCCGACGAATACACGATCAACAGCAATTCCAATTACTACTATCCCACCTTCCGAAAATTCGACTGTCCGGAAGTCACCGTTTTTTCCAACAAGGGGAGCTTCCGGGACATCGACATCGCCCGGCTGAACGACACCTATCTGACCGTGGCGGAAGCGTTCATCCAGCTGAACCAACCCGGTGAAGCCGTACCTTACATCAATGCGGTGCGGGAAAGGAGCATCGACGCAGGCGATCCGAAATGCCGCATCGACGCTTCCCAGGCGACCGTCGATTTCATTCTGGACGAAAGGGCACGGGAACTGCTGGGACATTACGACCGCTGGTACGACCTGAAACGAACCGGGAAACTCATCGAACGCACGGTGAAATACAACCCCGATCTGGAAGGAGACGCAACCCGTTTCGTAGGACAGGACGGCATGAACAAAATCCTGCGTCCGATTCCTCAGGCGGCGATCGACGCGAACAAAGGAAAGACGTCCCAGAATCCGGGCTATTTGTAGGACGGCAGGGGAAACGGCTTTTTCTCTGTCGGAAAGCCATTCGACCGGTTGAGTCCGTCTCAGGAGCGACCGTTCGGCACCATCTCGAAAAGACCCTTTTCCTTCACGGGGAAGGGGTCTTTTCCATTCAGGAAAAATAAAATCCGGCAGAACATTCTTCGTTCTGCCGGATTTTCACCCAGGGAGGCCGCGCCCGAATCAGCCGCGCATCGCCTCCTCCACCTCTTCGGCGGTGATCGGAATCCGTTTCTTACCCAGCAACCGGCATCCTTTGGCCAGCACCAGCGCATCGTCTTCCAGTCGGATTCCTCCGAAATCGAGGTATTTTTCGATGGTCTCGTAATTCAGAAAAGCCGCATTGATCTTTTCCCCGCGCCATTTGTCGATCAGGGCCGGAATGAAGTAAATGCCCGGTTCCACGGTCAACACGTGTCCTTCCTTCAGCTTCCGGCCCATCCGAAGCGACCCGATGCCGAACATCGTGCTCCGTTCCGTCTCTTCGTTGTAACCCACGTATTTTTCGCCCAGATCCTCCATGTCGTGCACATCGAGTCCCATCTGATGTCCCAGCCCGTGCGGCATGAAAAGCGCGTAGGCCCCGTTCTCCACGATATCGTCCACGCTTCCCTTCATCAGTCCCAGGCCTTTCAATCCCTCCGCGATCACCCGGGCCGCCTCCAGGTGAATGCTCTGGTAGGTCACACCGGGGGCAATCAACTCGAAAGTGCGGTTATTGGCCGCCAACACGATGTCGTAAACCGCCTTCTGCTGTTCGGTAAACCGACCGGTAACGGGAAGGGTACGGGTGAAGTCGGAACAATAGTTCATGTCCGTTTCCGCCCCGGCATCGATCAGCAGCATCCGACCGGGACGCAGTTTGTTGCCGTAATAATGGTTGTGCAGGGTCTCTCCGTTCTGGGAAACGATGGATATGAACGAAACTCCGGCTCCCTTCGACAGGGCGATTCCCTCGATCGTCCCGGCGATTTCCCGTTCCACGATCCCCGGACGGCACATTTTCATCGCCGTAGTATGCATCAGGTAGCCGGTTTCACAGGCCCGTTCGATCTCCTCGATCTCCTGCGGTTCCTTGACCTCCCGCATGGAAACCACCGCTTTGATGAGTTCTTCGGAAACGTAATTGCCGATAAAGTCGCTTTTGATGCCGAGCAAAGATTTCAGCAACAAAACGTTCGATTCCCGATAGGGAGGCAGGAAGTGAATCCGGCGCCCCTTGCGGATCGCCATGGTCATCATCAGTTGCAGTTCCAGCATCGTAAAAGTGTGCTGCACCCCGACCCGTTCGCCCATCTCCCGGAGCGTAGGCTGATTTCCCATCCAGATGATGTCGTCCAGGGTACAGTCGTCTCCGTATAGGCAGGATGTGTCCGCTTCCACGTCGATCACCCCGACCAGGTTCGGGCAATTCAACCCGAAATAATAGAGGAAATTGCTGTCCTGCCGGAAATGGTAACCGTTGGCCGGATAGTTGACCGGGGATTCGCCGTTGGCCGGAAAAAGGATCAGGCCGCTTTTGATTTTGGCACGCAGCGCCCGTCGGCGGCGCAGGTAAGTTTCTTTATCGAACATATCGTTTCATTTTTGTTTCATTCTCCGAAAAACGTGATTCAAATGTAACAAAAAAACACCGCAAGGGCCCGCTTGTCGCCGGATTTTTTTAACTTTGGGCAAAACCTGAAAAAAGAATTCGGTCATGAAAAGAATGTGGCTTTTGTTTGCGTGGCTTCTTGTATTTACAACGACGGAGGCAGCGGTAAAATTGCCCGCCCTGGTGGGAGACAACATGGTGTTGCAACGTAATACCGAAGTGAAGGTATGGGGAACGGCCGCACCGGAAGCGAAAATTTCCGTCTCCACTTCTTGGAACGGACGAACTTACCAAACAACCGCGGACAAAAGCGGAAACTGGACGACACTCGTTTCCACGCCCGATGCGGGCGGCCCCTACGAAATCACCGTGAGCGACGGGGAACCCACCGTCCTGAAAAACGTGCTGATCGGGGAAGTGTGGGTATGTTCCGGGCAATCCAACATGGAAATGACCCTCCGGGGTTTTCCGGGGCAGCGGGTCGAAGGTTCCAACGAAGCCGTCGCCCATGCCGGAAAGCTGAAAAACCTTCGGTTGTTTACGGTCAAAAGGGCCAAAAGCGACACGCCCCGGACCGACTGCACGGGAGCCTGGAAAGTATGCTCGCCTGCATCGGCGGTGGATTTCAGCGCAGTAGCCTTTTTCTTCGGACGCAATCTGGCCGAAATCCTGGAAATTCCGATCGGACTCATTTCGACCAGCTGGTCGGGTTCCTACATCGAAGCCTGGATGGATGCCGAAACCCTGCAGGGATTCAAGGCCCCGCAGGATAAATTCGTTTCCCAGACGCAGATGTTCAATGCCATGATCCTGCCGCTGGTCAACTACGGCATCCGGGGATTCATCTGGTACCAGGGAGAAAGCAACCGGGTCAATTACTGGGACTATCCCGAACTGATGAAACGGATGGTCGCCCTCTGGCGGGACAGGTGGGGCGGCACGCCGGAACAACTGCCCTTCTATTTCGTACAGATCGCCCCGTACGTTTATCCCGACGGTCCGAACGGCACCAGCTCGGCTTTCCTGCGGGAACAGCAGCTCCGGGCGATGCGTGAAATTCCGAACACAGGCATGGCCGTGACGCTGGACGTAGGGGATTCGACAAACATTCATCCGATCGACAAGCAAATTGTCGGGGAACGGCTGTCTTATTGGGCATTGGGCGATACCTATGGTATCGAAGGCATCTCCTACCGTTCGCCGGAATACAAATCCATGTCGGTTGAAGGGGATCGGGTAACCGTAACCTTTGAGTATGCCGACCGGGGCGGCTTGTGGCCGTGGGATCGGGAAGTGGAAGGCTTCGAGCTGGCAGGCCCGGACAAAGTGTTCCATCCGGCCGAAGCGACGGTCAGCAAACAGGGGAAGCGGAATGCGGTGGTGGTGCGGAGCGACCGGGTGAAGAATCCGGTGGCGGTGCGTTACTGTTTCAAGAATTATACGGTAGGCGACCTGTACAATACGATGGGGCTTCCGGTTTCTTCGTTCCGTTCGGACGATTGGACGGAACCCTTTACAAAGTAGGATCGTTTTTTCAAAGACATATTCCGTCCCCTGCCGGCTTTTCCGTGCAGGGGACGTTTTTTCGATTCGCGGCCGGCGTTGGTCTGCGTTCCCTGTGTAGGGAGCATTCACCAATCCGCTTCCAGTCCGAGCGGAGACACAGCATGGTAGTGGGGTAGCCGGAAAGATGCGAGGCTACGAAGTTTCCAAACGACAGGAAGAATCCGGTTTGACTGTATCATTCCGAGGCTTCGCAGAGGCCGTGGCAACGTTGCGAGTAAGCGAGAGCAGAGCTGAACCAAGCAGGGCCGAAGGCCCTGCGAGCTCATCAACCGCAGCCCGCGGTCATTCCGCAGGAATGGCACGGATTAGGCGCAGGTTGATAACATCCGCCCTCGATTATGCGCTGACGTTCATTTCCTGCCGAGCGGAAGCAACGAAAAACCGCCGGAAGGCGGGTTAATCTCGGTTTGTTCCTTTCTGTCATTATGCTGCGCAGAGATCCTCGCGTCGCAACTGCGTTGCTCCTCAGGATGACGAACAGCAACCGGATTCTTCCTGCCGTTCCCGCCCCTGCGTTCTTCCGACCGTTCCCCTGCCATCCCGGAACCGCTGCCCCTGCGTCATTGCGAACCGAGCAGGGCCGAAGGCCCTGCGAGCTCACCGACCGGAGCCCGCAGTCGCCGCCCCGGCGGCGGTGCGGAAAAAGCGCAGGGAGGTAGCACCCGCAACCGGTTACGCGCCGACCTTGAGACGCAGCGACGCGGCAATCTGTATTAATCACGGAAGAGGGCACGTTTTGCCGCGCCTCAGAATAAAGGAAGGGAGGCACCCTCCGTTGCCTGTTCGGTCAGCAAAACATAGCCATTTCGTTCCATCTTGTCACCCCGATCGTCCCGACCCGATAAAAAATAGAAAAATAATTTTTAATTTGGCATTGTAAACATCAGCAAACCCATAAGCGATGAAAACCGCCTTCCTGTTTTTTGCAGCGCTCCTGACAGGTTCCGTCCTTTACGGTCGATCCGTCTCCGTTACCGTAATCAACCCCGATCCGTCCGCATCGAGAACCGAAATACTGGAAATCCCCTGGAAACAAGTATTGAAAAGAGAGGCTTTTCCGGACACGTCCCGGATCGTGGTAGTCGATGCCCATGAACGTTCCGTTCCTTTCCAATTCATCCGGGAAGGCGGGCAGAAAATCCAAAGCATCCTTTTTCCGGTCAGGGTATCGCCCGGCGGAAAAACGGTTTACCGGATTCGGTACGGAACGCCGGAATCGTTTACCGGGCGGGTTTACGGACGCTTCGTGCCGGAACGAAAGGACGATTTCGCCTGGGAAAACGACCGAATCGCCTTCCGGGTTTACGGCCCCGCGCTGGAAGCCACGGGAGAGGTCAGCAACGGCATCGACCTCTGGGTCAAACGTACGTCCGAAATGGTGATCGACAAATGGTATCGGAACGACCTGACAGGCACCGCTTCCTATCACACGGATCACGGGGAAGGCATGGATTTTTATAACGTAGGGCGAACGCTGGGAGCAGGGGCGCTGGCGCCCTACGCGGCAGATTCTCTGTGGTTAGGCCGGAACTTCGTTACATATGAGGTACTGGACAGCGGACCGCTGAGGTTCACGTTCCGGCTGATCTACGCCCCGTTCCGGGTCGGTAACGATACGGTCACCGAAACCCGGACGATTTCGCTCGATGCCGGAGAACAGTTCAACCGGATCGGAGTCCGGTTCGAGATGACCGCCCCGCACATGTCCGTAGCCGCCGGAGTCGTCGTTCGCAACCGGGCCGGAGAACGGTTGGAATCTTCGGCCCAAAGAGGATATGCAGCTTATGCGGAACCGGAAGCGGAAGAAAAAGGCGTTCTGTATACCGCTGTCGTATCCCCGAAAGGCTTCCGGAGAGTACTGTCCGCTTCCGGACATCTGCTGGCAACGGATGTTTACAAGCGGGGAACGGAATACCTTTACTACAGCGGCGGGGGATGGAGCAAGGGCGGCTTTCCCTCGGCAGAAGACTGGTTCCGATACGTGGCAAACTTCGCCGACCGGCTGCGCCATCCCCTGAAAGTGAAAATAAGATAATCCCACCTGCCGGAAAGCTCCCTTCCCGGCAGGTATTTTTGTTCCTGCCCCGAGTCGGGCCTGCCGAGTTTTTACGACCGGTCGTTTCTCTATCGTTTCCAGCGAAAACAGGAATGACTTTCCGCCGGAAAGGTTTCTCTTTCAAGCGAGCTGTCTTTATTCCTGTCGGGAGATCGGGTGATAGATAAAAGCCTGCCCGATTTCTTCCGGCCGGTTCGGTTATTCCCGCCCCTTCGCAAGTCGGTTTTCAACCGTTGCCGGCATCCCATTCTCTACAAGCAAGCGGTCTTCTCTTCTTCCTCCTTCCCTGATCCGAACTCTCATCGTCGCCTCCGTCCCATAGCCCCCGACCGCCTGAAACGCAATCCATTCCATGCACACCCGGCATCTCAACCGACAACAAGCTGACCAAATACCAAACTCATGCAAAAAAACCCGGCCTGTTTGACAAAAACAGGCCGGATTTCAAGCATATAAATGCTTTCGGATTATAAATATATCACCCTACTTCTTATCACCCCCCTTGCCATCATTCTTCCGCATCAGATCGTAAGCGATCGGCGTGGAAACGAAGATGGACGAGAACGTCCCGAACAGAATCCCCAGCATCAGCGCGAAGATGAACCCGCGGATCACCGTCCCCCCGAAGATGAAGATCGCCAACAGCACGATGAACGTCGTTCCCGTCGTGTTGATGGTACGGGCCAGCGTGGAGTTGACCGCATCGTTGATATTCTGCCGCATGCCCCGTTTCGGGTAGAGCGTCCGGTATTCCCGGATCCGGTCGAAGATCACCACCGTATTGTTGATCGAATACCCGATGATCGTTAGGATGGCGGCGATGAACGCCTGATCCACATCCAGGTTGAACGGCAGGATACCCCAGAACAGCGAAAACGCTCCGATGGTGATGATGGTATCGTGCAACAGAGCGATCACGCCCCCCATCGCCCACTGCCACCGCTTGAATCGGATGGCGATGTAGAGGCCGATGGCCAGCAGCGAAAACAGCACGGCGATGATCGCATTGTTCTTAATGTCGGTAGCCACGCTCGGCCCGACCTTGTCCGACGAAATGATCCCGTACGGATTATTGGTCGTCGTTTCAAAATCCTCATAGGTGATCTTATCCTGGAAAAGCGGCGCTAACGCGTCATGCATCATCCGATTCACCTCGCCGGTCACTTCGTCCCCTTCCTCGTCATACCGGTACTGGGTCACGATACGCATCTGATTGTCCGTTCCGTACTGCTTCACTTCGAGTCCGTCCGTAAACGTCCCGGCAAGCGCCTGGCGCACCTCTTCGGTGGTCACCGGCTGGTCGAACCGCACGACATAAGCCCGTCCTCCGGAGAAGTCCACCCCGTAGCTCATGCCCCGAACAACAATGGATACCAAAGCGATCAGCACGAAAGCCGCCAAAATCCCATAGGTCACTTTCCGCATGCCGATGAAATCGAAATGGGTGTTGGCGCAGAAATTCCGGGTCAGCCTGTTGGAGAACTTGATTTTCACGTTGTGCTGCAGCATCGAAACGAAAATCATCCGAGTAATGAAGATCGCACAGAACAGCGAGGTCAGAATCCCGATGATCAGCGTCGTGGCGAAACCCTGTACCGGCCCCGTACCGAAGATGAACAGCACGATCCCAGTGATCAGCGTCGTGGCGTTTCCGTCGATGATGGCCGAATAAGCATTCTTAAACCCGTCGGCGATGGAAAGGCTGACACCCTTCCCGGCCCGGACTTCCTCCTTGATTCGCTCGAAGATGATGACGTTGGCATCCACCGCCATCCCCATCGTCAGCACGATCCCGGCGATCCCCGGCAGGGTCAGCACCGCCCCGAACGAAGCGAGCACCCCGAACAGGAAGAAAAGGTTGGCCACCAGAGCAATATTGGCCACCCAGCCCGCCGTGCTGTAGAAGAACACCATATAAATCAGCACCAGCACGAACGCCAGGACGAAAGACATGATCCCCGCATCGATGGACTCCTGACCGAGCGAAGGCCCTACCACCGCTTCCTGCGTGATCCGGGCCGGAGCCGGCAGTTTCCCCGACTTCAGCACGTTGGCCAGGTCTCTCGCCTCCGTAATCGTAAACCCTCCGGTGATGGAAGACTGTCCGCCGGTAATTTCCTGATTGACCCGCGGAGCCGAATAAACATACCCGTCCAGACAGATCGCGATGTATTTCCCCACATTGTCCGCCGTCAGCCGGGCCCATTGTCTGGCCCCGGTCGGGTTCATGGTCATGGAAACTTCGGCAGCCGAACCCTGCTGGGCATACTGTTCGCGGGCATCCACCACGACACCGCCGTCCAGCGGCGCCTTGCCGTCCCGCGTATTCTTCTTGATGGCATACAAATCGTAAATCGTCCCCGCTTCGTCCTCGGCCTTGATACCCCACATCAGGGCAGCATCGCGCGGAAGCATCGCCCTTACCTGCGGCAGGGCGAAGAAAGCGTTGACAGCCGCCGTATCCAGCGCATGAGCACGCCCGATCACCGGCCCCGGAGCCACGTAACCCTGCTGATAATCCACGATCGGCATCAGCTTGGCGAACAACGGAGCCTGTTTTTCCAACTCGGCCCGGCTCGCCGCATCGCTCGTTCCCGCGGTCACAGCGGTAGAATCGGTCAACTGCGCCAGCAGGCTCACGCTCGTATCCGCGGCATTCCCCGACGCCGGAGCTTCCTCTACCAGCGTTTCGGTCACCGCAACTGTCGTCGTATCCCCTTTGGCTGCCACATACTCCCGCAGATAGGCATTCACCTGTTCCAAGAGGGGATAAATCTCGGTATTGTCATATGTGGCCCAGAATTCCAGGCTGGCGGTTCCCTGCAGCAGTTTCCGCACCCGTTCCGGTTCCTTCACGCCCGGCAGTTCCACCAGAATACGTCCCGAATTTTCGAGCCGCTGGATGTTGGGCTGCGTCACCCCGAAGCGGTCGATACGACTCCGGAGTACGTTGTAGGAATTTTCGATGGCGCTGTCGGCCTGTTTACGCAATACTTCGATCACCTGGGCATTGGTGCTTTCCGGCGTAATCTGTTCACGCAAATCGGGGGTATTGAAAATGAAACTCAGCCGCGCTCCCGGAGCGATCCGTTCATAGGCTTCCTGAAACAAAGTGATGTAGTCTCGGGTGCTGGTCTTCTGGGCTTCTTTCGCTGCGGCGAGCGCCTGGTTGAAAGCGGGATCGGGATTGTTGTTGGAAAGCGCTTTCACCACGTCTTCCACCGAGATTTCCAGCATCACGTTCATCCCGCCCCGCAGGTCGAGGCCCAGGTTGAGTTCCTTGTCCTTGCACTCCTTGTAATTGTATTTCACAAATCCAAGGTTGTACACGGTCTGGGACTTCATCGAATCGAGGTAATGCTGCTCCTTCGCGGGATCGCCCTGGGCGTATTCCGCCGCCTTCTTTTCCACATGTTTGGCAACAAAGGTGAAAGAAAGCTGATACGCACACGCGATCGCCAGCACAATCGCCAAGAATTTTAGTGCACCTTTACTTTGCATTTGTTCAGAAATTTTATTTATGACTTATTGATTCTTCCGGTCAATTAATTTGCAAACCTACATAAATTTTCGCAAATAACAACACAGGGAGTCCCAAATTCTTGCACAATCGAACCGATAACAGCAGGATAAGGATACGGGCGGCAGGCACCTCCGGAACGGAAACAGCGGGGATCGCACGGTATTTGCAACGTTCCTTCCGGCAGCAAACCACATGCGCACCATGAAAGAACCCCTTACCTCCAAATTCTGGTTCATACAGCGTCTGGAAGAGCTCCTCCGACATGCGGGCATGTCCCAGGCCCTTTCCGACCTGCTCACGTTCCTGACGGCATGCGTTTTTCTGGCGGTCATCGTCTGGCTGCTGAACCTGCTGGCGACCCGGGTCGCCCTCAAATACATCAAGCACGCCGCCACCCGCACCCGCACCAAATGGGACGACTACCTCTATCAACACCATTTTTTCCACCGCACCGTCCGATTGGTTCCGGCCATCGGAGTTCTGCTGTTGATCAACGTCATCTTTACGGGATACGACACCCGGTTCATCGAAGCCGCACGGGTCATCACCAAATGCGTCATCATCGCCATGGCCATCGGAGTCGTCATTTCCTTTCTGGACGCTTCCAACGACATCTACGAATCCAGCACGCGGGAGAAATCCATCAAAGGTTTCGTCCAGACGGCCAAAATTCTGGTATACATCATCGGGATCGTCGGCATGATCTCCATCCTGCTGAACGAAGACCCCAGCAAGCTGTTCGTCGGTCTGGGCGCTTCGGCGGCCGTTTTCACCCTCGTTTTCCGGGATACCATCCTGGGGTTCGTCGCCTCCATCCAGCTGACCGCCCAGGACATGATCCGCCGCGGGGACTGGATCGTGGTTCCCGCCCACGACGCCAACGGCACGGTGCTCGAAGTGACCCTTACAACGGTCAAGGTGCTGAACTGGAACAACACCACCACCATGGTACCCATCTATTCCATGGTTTCCGGATCGTTCACCAACTGGCGGAGCATGGAGGAAGGAACGGGGCGCCAGTTCGTCCGGCAGCTCTACATCGACAGCAATTCGATGAATATCCTCACTGACGAGCAGGTCGGGGAAATCGCCGCCGACCGGCTGGTGGCGCCCAAGGCCGACGTGATGATGAAACTGTTCCAACAGATCAACACCAGCAACTTCGCCACCAATCTGGGGCTGTACCGCAGCTACGTGGAAGCCTACGTCACCACCCATCCCAACGTCAATCCCGACATGCTGCTGATCATCCGCTACCTGCCCCACACGGACAACGGCATCATCCTCCAGATATACGCGTTCACCAAAACCACGGCGTGGGTGCTCTACGAGAAAGAAGTGGCGGACATCATGGAGCATGTCATGGCGCTCGCTCCCGTTTTCGGACTGCGGCTGTTCCAGGTTCCTTCCGGGACGGACATCCGCACGCTTGAAAACCGCAACCTCTCCCCGGCCGAGGGCCCCGTTGCCCCTGCCGCCCCGTCCTCTCCTGCGGTTCCGCATTCCGCTCCGTCTTCCGGCATGTCCGGGCAGACTTCCGGCACGCCCGGCTCCGCTGCGAAGGAAACGATAGGACCCGATGTTCCGGCCTCCGGTTCCTGAGAGGGCTAAACAGGGAACCGAACTGTCCTATTCGTATCAGGATAAGGATTTGAGAACACGGAGAGGGGCCACCGCCTCCGGCTTACAGATGCCGTTTCGACAAACCGCCGGGCCGTCGGAAATCGGAAGAAGCGGACGGAGATCATTGCGGGCAAAAGAAGGTGCTTCCTGTTGCACCGGACACCACAAACGATACATGATGCCGGCAAAACGCAGGGTTCTTTTCCGGATTCCCAGCCTCATCAACCGGTGTGTCAGGTCTTCTTTCTCCCGTCCCCAACCTTCAAGCGACTCGTCGTACCCATTGGCGCACCAAAGATCATCGCGCCAGAAAGCCAGGTTGCACCCGGAACCGCAGCGGAACGAATCGGTCCCGTACCGGCACATCAGCCGGGAAAGCCAAACGGCACGATAGGCCTTAGCCCGTTGCCGCACTCCCGACACATACCAGGACACGCCGGCTTCCGAACCGGTTTCCAGCACCTTCCGCATCAGTCTTTCCTCCATACATGCCCGGTCGCCGGAAACGAAATATCCCTCTGCAGCCGCAGCGGCATGATCCTCCAGAAAGCGCCGGTGCAAAACCGCATCCCCCTCCACCTGCACTACGTAATTTCCTTGACAAATGGCCAGCGCCCTATTGCACACGACCGCCAGCCGGTATCCCCGGTTCTCCTGCCAGATGTGTTTCACCGGAAAAGAAACCCGCTCCCGAAAGCGGTCGACGACGGCCTTCGTCCGTTCGTCCGATCCGTCGTCCGCCACCATCACTTCCGCCGGAAGCAGGGTCTGACGTGCCGCGCTCTCCAGGCAAAGCGACAGCGCTTCGGGCCAGTTGTAAGTCGTAATTACCAGAGACACGTGCATCATTTCCACCGCCAATGTCCTTTCCAGCCCCGGAAAAGGATCGATCGAAGGTAAAGAAAGCGTGGGACTGATCGCTCATTTCAACGGAAGGGCTCTGGTAAACCTGGCAGTAAAATAAGCAACAGCCCACGCCATAAACGGATCATGACGCGGAAGAAGTCAGCTCATTCTCCTGCTAAAAATTTACCAGATTTTATCCGCAAGAATAAAGCTAAACACTTTCCATGTTTAAAAATATGTCCGTACGCCCGACGGCATACCCAACAAAGGTAACAAAATTTTCAAAACATGGTGCGGGACCTCCTCCTCAATAGGCTGTTGCATTTACAAATTTATTCTATTTTTCAAATAAAATGAAACTTTTAGCCTTTTAATACAACATATTTTGCCGACAAAACACGATAAAAGCCCCCTTCTCCCATGCAGGGAAAAGGGGGCTTCCTTCGCCGTCCTCCGTCCCTCTTCCAACACTTCCGCGGAAAGAGGGAACCGAAAGCTCAAATTACATCATGCCGCCCATGCCGCCGCCCATCGGAGGTATCGGGGCCGGATTCTCTTCTTTCTTTTCGGCCAGCACGCATTCGGTAGTCAGGAACATCGAAGCGATGGACGCCGCATTTTCCAGAGCCACCCGCGCCACTTTCGTCGGGTCGATGATCCCGGCCTTCATCAGGTCTTCGTACTTGTCCGTCCGGGCATTGTAACCGAAAGCGCCCTGTCCGTCCTTCACCTTCTGCACCACGACCGAACCTTCGCCGCCCGCATTGGCCACGATCTGGCGCAGCGGTTCTTCGATGGCGCGTTTCACGATGGCGATCCCTGTGTTTTCATCGTCGTTGTCCCCTTTCAGGTTTTCGAGGGCATCCACGGCACGAATATAGGCCACGCCGCCGCCCGGCACGATTCCTTCTTCCACGGCCGCACGCGTCGCTGCCAGCGCATCGTCCACCCGGTCTTTCTTTTCCTTCATTTCCACTTCGGTAGCGGCGCCTACATACAGCACGGCCACGCCTCCCGCCAGTTTCGCCAGCCGTTCGGCCAGTTTTTCCTTGTCGTAATCCGAAGTGGAAGCCTCCATCTGCTTGCGGATCTGAGCGACGCGGGCCTGAATGGCTTCCTTCTTGCCGTCGCCGTTCACGATAGTCGTGTTTTCCTTGTCAATGGTCACTTTTTCGGCGCTTCCCAGCATATCGGGTTTCGCCTGGTCGAGACGCAGTCCTTTTTCTTCCGAAATCACGACGCCTCCGGTCAGGATCGCGATGTCTTCCAACATCTCTTTCCGGCGGTCGCCGAAGCCCGGAGCCTTGACAGCCGCGATTTTCAATGTTCCCCGCAGTTTGTTCACCACCAGCGTGGCCAGCGCTTCGCCGTCGATATCTTCCGCGATGATGAGCAGTGCCTTTCCGCTCTGGGCGATCGGTTCCAGAACCGGCATCAGTTCCTTCATCGTGGAAATCTTCTTGTCCGTGATGAGGATGGCCGGACGGTCGAGCACCGCTTCCATCTTTTCGGAATCCGTCATGAAATAGGGCGAAATGTATCCCCGGTCGAACTGCATTCCTTCCACCACTTCCACATGGGTTTCCGTACCTTTGGCCTCTTCCACCGTGATGACGCCTTCCTTTTTCACCTTGCTCATGGCTTCGGCGATCAGCTTGCCGATGTAACCGTCGTTATTGGCGGAAATGGTAGCCACCTGTTCCACCTTATTGATGTCGTCGCCCACTTCTTCGCTCTGCGCCTTGAGGCTCTTTACCACTTCGGCCACGGCTTTGTCGATTCCCCGCTTCAGTTCCATCGGGTTGGCGCCGGCGGTCACGTTCTTCAGGCCCACGCCCACGATCGACTGAGCCAGGATGGTAGCCGTCGTGGTACCGTCGCCGGCATCGTCGGCCGTTTTGGAAGCCACTTCCTTGATGATCTGGGCGCCCATGTTGGCGAACGTGTCGTCCAGCTCCACTTCCTTGGCTACGGTCACCCCGTCCTTGGTAATGTGCGGCGCACCGAATTTCTTGTCGATCACCACGTTCCGTCCCTTGGGACCCAGGGTTACCTTGACCGCATCGGCCAGTTCGTCCACTCCTTTTTTCAGCAGCTCGCGCGCTTCGGTATTATATTTGATTTCTTTTGCCATGATTCGATAATGTTAGATGTTCGGAATTTGTAATGCGAAATCGGATAAATCAGATAACGGCCAGAATGTCGCTCTGGCGCATGATCAGGTAGTCCTTGCCGTCCACAGTGATTTCGGTGCCGGCATATTTGCCGTACAACACCTTGTCGCCGGCCTTCACTTCCATCGTCACTTCGCTGGTTCCGGGGCCTACGGCGATTACGGTTCCTTCGAGCGGTTTTTCTTTTGCGGTATCCGGAATGAACAATCCGCTGGCAGTCTTTTCTTCAGCCGCTTTGGGTTCGATCAGAACACGGTCTGCTAAAGGTTTGATACTCATAACTCACTTATTTTAAATTGTTTGACTTTGAAGTTATCCGAATATTGAACAAATTCGCCTTGTAACTCAACACATAATGTGCCAAAACCCTTTTGGCACCCGAAACACCCTTTTTCCTGTCAGATCGGACATTCCGACGTGCCATTCTGACAGTTTTCGGATATTCCCGCTGACAACGTCGTTTTTCCGAACCGGGGCTCCGTTTTCTCCGCATCCTTTCCAAATAAACCGGACAGCGTACCGGGGTTCGTAAAAAATCATTAAATTTGCGTACGAAGTTCCGGATCGACCCGGATAGCTTCGTCCCAACAATACGGAATTATGGCATTATCTGCGCGGCTGGTCAGTCTGTTCTGTTCCCGGAGGCTCCGGGAGATCGACGATTTCCGGCGAAACCCCGAAGCGGCACAACACCGGCAATTCCTGCGGCTGATGGAAGCGGGTTCCTGCACCGATTACGGAAAGGAACACGGTTTTTCCGCCATCGACGACCCGGAAGCTTTCCGCCGCCGGGTACCGGTAACCGACTATGAAACGCTGCGGGTTTACATCGACCGGGTGCGGCAGGGGGAAAAGTCGGTGCTGTGGCCGGGGGCGACCCGGTGGTTCGCCAAATCGTCCGGCACCACCGACGATAAGAGCAAATTCATTCCGGTGACCGACGACGGCCTTTACGATTCTCACCTGCGCGGCCCGAAGGACATCGCAGGCCTCTTTTCTTCCCTCTACCCCGAAAGCCGGGTTTACGAAGGGAAAACCCTGACGCTGGGAGGAAGCCACCGCCTCGATCCGCTGGGGGGGCATGCCCAAAGCGGCGACCTGTCTGCGATCCTGATCGAAAATACCCCCAAATGGGCGGCCTGGAAACGGGTTCCTTCCGTGGAAACGGCTCTGATCCCGGACTTCGAGGAAAAGGTGATCCGAATCTGCGAAGAAACGGCCGGCAAAAAGGTCACCGCTTTCGCCGGCGTGCCGTCGTGGAACCTGGTCATGATCCGCAAGATTCTGGATTATACGGGCAAAAACAACCTGCTGGAAGTGTGGCCGCGGCTGGAGCTGTTCGTCCACGGGGGGATGAGCTTCGACCCCTACCGGGAACAGTACCGGCAGATGATCCCCTCTCCCATCATGAAGTACATGGAAACCTACAATGCGTCGGAAGGCTTCTTCGGCATTCAGGACGATCCCGGCACACGGGACATGCTGCTGATGCTGGACTACGGCATCTATTACGAGTTCCTGCCGACCGACCGACTGAGCGATCCGTCCGCCGCGGTGCCGCTGGAAGGGGTGAAAACGGGAGAGAACTACGCCCTCATCATCACGACCAGCAACGGACTGTGGAGGTATATGATCGGGGATACGGTGGAATTCACGTCCCTCCGTCCGTACAAGATCAGGATCACCGGACGCACCAAGCTGTTCATCAACGCCTTCGGGGAAGAAGTGATCCTCGACAATGCGGAAAAGGCCGTACAGGCGGCCTGCCGGGCGACGGGAGCCGCCGTAGCCGACTATACGGCGGGGCCGGTGTATATGGACGGTCGGGCCAAAGGAGCGCATGAATGGCTGATCGAGTTTTCCCGCGAGCCGGAAAACATCGCTCTTTTTGCGGAAGTGCTGGACAAAACGTTGCAGCAGGTCAACTCCGATTACGAGGCCAAGCGGTTCAAGGACACCACCCTTCAGGCGCCGGTGGTACGGTCGATGCCGAAGGGAACGTTCTACCGCTGGATGGCTGCA
Source organism: uncultured Rikenellaceae bacterium (assembly GCA_946486375.1). GTDB lineage: Bacteria > Bacteroidota > Bacteroidia > Bacteroidales > Rikenellaceae > CAMLTW01. The sequence goes on along the minus strand of CAMLTW010000002.1, from coordinate 312,207 downwards.
CGGGGGAAACTGGGCGGACAGCACAAAGTGCCGCGGCTGTACAACGACCGCCGCTATATCGAACAACTCTTGGAACCAACCGCCCTGGAAACATGAAAAGCGCGACTTTCATCGGAACCGCCCATCCCTACCGGGGAGGGCTGACCTCGTTCAATCAGATGCTGGCGCGGATGTTCCGGCGGAAAGGGGTGGATGCGCGTATCCATACTTTCACGGTGCAGTATCCGTCTTTCCTGTTTCCGGGCAAAAGCCAGTATTCGGATTCCCCGGCGCCCGGCGACCTCGAAATCCTCCGGACGGTAAACACGGTCAACCCGCTGAACTGGTTCCGGATAGGGCGCAGGCTGCGCCGGGAGAAACCCGATGCGATCGTAATCCGGTACTGGCTGCCGCTCATGGCTCCCTGTTTCGGTACCATTTGCCGGCTGGCCCGCAAAAACGGACACACGAAAGTGCTCGCCTTGCTGGATAACGTGGTTCCGCATGAGAAAAGACCGCTGGACGGGCTGTTCACCCGGTATTTCGTAGGGAGCGCGGACGGATTCATTTACATGTCCGAACAGGTGAAAAGCGATCTGGATCGGTTCACGACCGCGAAACCGGCCTTGTTTGCACCGCATCCCTTGTTCGACGTTTACGGAGACCCGGTTCCGCGGGAAGAAGCCTGCCGGAAACTGGGGTTGAACCCTGAATACCGTTATTCGCTCTTTTTCGGTTATGTCCGGGACTACAAGGGCCTCGACCTGCTGATCGACGCCTGGGCGCTCCTGAAAGCGCACTGCACGCTCGGCAAACGGCAGCTGGTCGTAGCCGGAGAGTATTACTCGGACAAAGGGAAATACGAAGAACGAATCCGACATCACGGTCTGGAACATGAAATACTGCTTTACGATTATTTCATCGGAGACGACGACGTGAAGTACTTTTTTTCCGCTGCCGATCTGGTGATCCAGCCCTACCGGAGCGCCACGCAAAGCGGCGTGACGCAGGTGGCTTACCATTTCGACGTCCCGATGATCGTGACGCGGGTGGGCGGACTGGCGGAAATCGTCCCGGACGGAAAGGCGGGATACGTGGTGGACACGACGCCGGAGGCGATCGCCGAAGCCGTAGACCGCTTCTACGACGAGGGAAAGGAAGCGGAGTTCCGGAAAAACGTCGCCGCGGAAAAGAAACGGTTCAGCTGGGAGGCCATGACCGACCGGTTCATGGAACTTTACCGCCAGGTCGGAGGCCGCTGATCCCCGGCAACAAACCCCGGAACCGCAAAATTGCGTTCCGACAGAAGCGAGGAAATTATGTATATAGCGATAGCAGGCAACATCGGAAGCGGCAAAACCACCCTGACGGAGATTCTGGCCGAAAGGCTCGGCTACAAGCCGCTTTACGAAGACAGCGACAACCCCTACATCGGGGACTTTTACGAAGACATGAACCGCTGGTCGTTCAACCTCCAGATTTATTTTCTGGGGAAACGGCTCCGGCAGGCGCTCGACATCCGGGAGAGCCGGGAAAACCTGATCCAGGACAGGACGATTTACGAAGACGCCCACATTTTCGCCGCCAACCTGCACGAATCGGGACTGATGGCTACGCGGGACTACGAAACCTACATGGAAGTGTTCGAACTCTCCAAGGGGCTGGTGCGTACGCCCGACCTGCTGATCTACCTGAAAGCGAGCGTTCCGACGCTCGTCAGCCAAATCCAGCGGCGGGGACGGGCCTACGAAATGTCCATTCAGGAGGATTACCTGCAACGGCTGAATACCCGATACGACCACTGGATCGAACACATCTACCGGGGCAAGACGCTGGTGATCGACGTGGACAAAAACGATTTCATCCTGGATCCGAAAATCATCGACCGCATCATCGGAATGATCGAAACCGGACTGAAACCGGAGAAATGATCCTGCCGGTGCAGACCCACCCCTATCGCCCATTCCGTAAACCGACGCTGCATGAACGAAATTCCGTTACCGTCATCCTTTCTGAACACGCTGACCGATCAGCTCGGCGCAGCCGAAGCGCAGCCGCTTGCCCAGGCGCTGACCGATGCCCCGGTTCCCGTATCCATTCGGTTCAATCCGTACAAGACGGCCGAACGGCCCGAAGGGGAGGCGGTCGGCTGGAGCGATTACGGGTTCTACCTGCCCGAACGGCCTTTATTCACCGCCGATCCGCTGTTTCACGGAGGAGCTTACTATGTTCAGGAAGCGAGTTCGATGTTTCTGGAACAGGTCTTCCGGCAACTTTTCCCGGAAGGGGAACCGGTGAAAATTCTCGACCTTTGCGCGGCTCCGGGGGGTAAAGCAACCCATCTGGCCGCGCTGGCCGGACTCGAAAGCCTCGTGGTCGCCAACGAAACAATTCGGACGCGGGCCCGGATACTGACCGAAAACGTACAGAAATGGGGTACGGGAAACATCGTCGTCACCCACAACGACCCGCAGGACTTTTCTTTCGTCCGCTCGTTCTTCGACTTGGTTCTGGTGGATGCGCCCTGTTCGGGCGAGGGCATGTTCCGCAAGAATCCGGAAGCCCGGAAGGAGTGGACGCCGGAAAACGTCGCCCTCTGCGCGGCCCGTCAGCGCCGGATCCTGCGGGACGTCTGGGATTCGCTCAAGCCCGGCGGCATCCTGATTTACAGCACCTGCACCTTCAACCGACAGGAAAACGAGGAAAACATCGCCTGGCTGGTTTCCGAATACGGCTGCGAACCGGTTCACGTCGCCACCGAGGAAAGCTGGGGAATCGCACGGGGAGAGACGGCGGGCATCGAAACTTTCCGCTTCTATCCCCACCGGGTCAAAGGGGAAGGCCTTTTCATGGCGGCCCTGCGCAAAGGCGGACACCCGAAAAGAGACCGTTCCCTTTATCGGCGGTCGACCTGGAAAGATGTCAAAAAGCCCATCTATGCCGAAGTCGCGCCCTGGTTCGGACAGCCCGATTACATGTGTTTCACCCGGATCAAGAATTCTTCCCGGATCGTGGGTTACTACGATCTGGCCATGGAATATGTCAACCTGCTGGCGGAAAACCTGCGCATCCTTTATTCCGGCATCGAAGCCGGGGAATCTTTCGGAAACCGGCTGAAGCCGGCCCACACGCTGGGCGTTTTCCACGACGTCTCCCGGACGGCGGTGCCTGAAACGGAACTCACCCTGCCCAAAGCCCTCTGCTACCTGCGCCGGGAAATGCTTCCGCCCGCCCTGTTCCAACCGGGAATCAACCTGGTCAGCTACGAAGGACTGCCGCTGGGCTGGATCAAGCAGATCGGGAACCGGCGCTGCAACAACCTCTACCCGACCGACTGGCGGATTCTGAACGTATGAGCCGGACGCATCGGCCTCCGCCTTCGGTTTCCGGAAGGAGACGAACCGGTTCGCCTCGTCCGGACCGAAACGAAAGGAGGAACGCCGTTTGTCCGTTTGAAAAAAATTCCGATATTTGTTGTAAACTTAAACCGAAAAACCCATGGCAAGCAGAAGAGGACTCAAAAAAGAGATAGACTATCTGGTCAGCGAAGTGATTTCCAACGGCTACACCTGCCTTTATTTTCATGGCGGAGAGGAAAAACGGGCGGAAATCTATGGCATCATCGAAGAAGCGGTGAACATCCGGAACGATCTGTTCGAACGGATCAAACCGGCGGAAAAACACAACCGCAGCCTGGTGAAGAAACACTATGCAGCGCTGAGAAACGACCTGATGGTGCGTATCGACGAACTGTTCTCCAAGCTGAGCGGCGCCTGCAGTAAAAAGGCATAACGCCGCCATTTCGCCGGTTTATGCATCGCCGGCTGACAGAGGTATTTATCAGACGGTTTCCTTTCCCCAAAACGGAAAGGAAACCGTTTTTCGTTTTTTGCCTCCTTTTGAATTTCGCATAATCTTCCCCTCTCTACCTGCTGACCCACAACCCGTTACACGAGGAAAGCCTTTTTTCCGCAGCCCTTGGGCATCATAAAAATTTTCTGTAAATCATCAATCGCATTCGTTTATTTTTATTAAATTTGTAAGGATTGAAAAGGAAAAAACTCAATTATTGTAATTCAATTCACGAATAAGATGGCAAAAATAAAAGGAACGATCGTGGTCGATACGGAAAGGTGCAAGGGCTGCAGCGTATGCGTCGCGGCCTGTCCTTCCGAAGTGTTGGCCCTCCACCGGTCGGTCAATTCCAAAGGCTACAATTTTTCCTACATGGAAAATCCGGACGCCTGCATCGGGTGCGCCAACTGCGCGATCGTCTGCCCGGACAGCTGCATCACGGTTTACAGGCAAAAATTCGACACGGCGCCCGTCCGTTGAACGAAAAAAGAGACACGAAATATGGAAGAAGTAAGATTGATGAAAGGCAACGAAGTGCTGGCGGAAGCGGCGATCCGCTGCGGTTGCGACGGCTACTTCGGTTACCCCATCACGCCACAGTCGGAGGTGTTGGAAACCCTCATGGAACTCAAACCCTGGGAAACCACGGGGATGGTGGTATTGCAGGCCGAAAGCGAAATCGCGGCGATCAACATGCTGTACGGAGGGGCCGCCACCGGCAAACGGGTGATGACCTCCTCGTCCAGTCCGGGCATCAGCCTGATGAGCGAGGGATTGAGCTACCTGGCCGGAGCCGAACTGCCGTGCGTGGTGGTCAATGTGCAGCGCGGAGGGCCGGGGCTGGGAACCATCCAGCCGTCCCAGTCGGACTATTTTCAGGCGACCAAGGCTCCGGGACACGGAGGATTCCGCATGATCGTGCTGGCTCCGTTCTCGGTGCAGGAAATGCATGATTTCGTGGGCCTGGCTTTCGACCTGGCTTTCAAATACCGCACGCCGGTGATGATCCTTTCGGACGGCGTGATCGGACAGATGATGGAAAAAGTCGTACTGGGGCCTCAACAGCCGCGGTGGACGGACGAATACATCGCCGAAACCTGCATGGACTGGGCGTTGACGGGAAAGAAAGGAAGGGGGCGGAACATCGTGACTTCCGTGGATCTCGACCCGAATTCCCACGAACGGTTCAACCTGAAACTGCAGGCCAAATACCGCAACATCGAAGAAAACGAAGTGCGTTACGAAACGGTACGGACGGATGATGCAGAATACCTGCTGGTGGCCTACGGGTCGGCGGCACGGATCGGGGAAAAGGTCGTGGAAATGGCTCGGGAGGAAGGATACCGGCTGGGATTGCTGCGGCCTGTGACCCTCTATCCGTTCCCGACTGGGCCGATCGAAGTTCTTTCCCGGCAGGTAAAGGGCATCCTGGCGCTGGAAATGAGCGCCGGACAACTCATCGAAGACGTCAAGCTGGCTTCGCAATGTCGGGTGCCGGCCTATCACTATGGTCGGACAGGAGGGGTGGTACCCTCGCCGGGAGAAGTGTACGAAGCGTTCAAAGCTCATTTCCCGAAATAAAGTCACCCGAAATCATTCACTTATACATTCGGTAACATGTCTGAAGAATTCAAAGTCGAAATAAAACCCGAAAATCTGGTTTACCAGAAACCGGCCCTTACCACGGATGCGACGATGCACTATTGTCCGGGGTGCAGCCACGGCACGGTGCACAGCCTGATTGCGGAGGTGATCGAAGAAATGGGGATTCAGGATTCCACCATCGGCGTCTCCCCGGTAGGCTGTTCGGTGTTCGCCTACAACTACATCGACATCGACTGGGCGGAGGCTGCTCACGGCAGGGCCTGCGCCCTGGCCACGGCGATGAAACGGCTCAATCCCGGAAAAATGGTTTTCACCTATCAGGGGGACGGCGACCTGGCGGCCATCGGCACGGGCGAAACCATCCATGCCTGCAACCGGGGAGAAAACATCGCGATCATTTTCATCAACAACGCCATTTATGGAATGACGGGCGGACAGATGGCCCCCACGACGCTGGTGGGCATGAAAACCGCCACTACGCCGGAAGGACGACGGGTCGACCTGCACGGTTATCCGTTCAAAATCGCCGAGATGCTGACCCACCTGGACGGGGTTTCCTACATCACCCGGCAGAGCGTCAACAACCCGGTCAACGTGCGGCGGGCGAAAAAAGCGATCCGGAAAGGATTCGAAAAGGCGATGGCCGGAAAGGGCACGTCTTTCATCGAAATCGTAGCTACCTGCAATTCGGGGTGGAAACTCTCGCCCGTGGAGGCGAACAGGTGGATGGAGGAACACATGCATCCGGTCTATCCGCTGGGGGATTTGAAGGACATTTAAAAAGCGGAAATCGTCATGAAACAGGAAATAATCATCGCGGGCTTCGGCGGGCAGGGCGTTCTGTCGATGGGAAAAATACTGGCCTATTCGGGGGTGATGCAGGGACTGGAAGTAACCTGGATGCCGTCTTACGGACCGGAAATGCGCGGAGGCACGGCCAATGTGACGGTCATCCTGAGCGACCGGCGGATCAGTTCCCCCATCGTGCATGAATTCGACACGGCGGTCGTGCTGAACCAGCAGTCGATGGACAAATTCGAACCGCAGGTCAAACCGGGCGGCATCCTGATTTACGACCCGAACGGCATCACCCGGCATCCGGAACGAAAGGACATCAGCATCTACCGGATCGGCGCCACCGCCCATGCGGCGAAGGCCGGAAATCCGAGGGTGTTCAACATGGTGGTATTGGGGGCGCTGATACAGGTCAGTCCGAACGTGACCCTGGAGAACGCCTACAAAGGGCTGGCCAAATCCCTGCCGGAACGGGTGCACAAAACCCTGCCGGCCAACGAAGCGGCCATCCGGACGGGTATGGAACTGGTGGAAACGGCGCAGGTGGTACCGGGCCTGGCCACGGGGGAAGCTCCGGCGAATGCGGTAATACGCTGACCGGCTTTCCTTAGCTTGTGCAAAAGAAAAATCCCGGAAGAACGTTCTTCCGGGATTTCGTTTTTTTCCCTCGTCAAAGCTGCTACGCTACCGACGCTTGCAGGCTATTGTTCCTTCCCCGGCATTGCGGCCTCTTCCGCTACCAGAGTCTGCTTTTTCCCCTGATTCGCCACCGCATCCATCAACTGCCGGATTTCTTCCGGATCACCCAGGAAATAGTCCTTCCGGAGTTTCAGGTGATCGTCGAACTCGAAAACATAGGGAATGCCGGTCGGCAGGTTCAATTTGACGATTTCCTCGTCCGACAGGCGTTTCAGGTATTTGACGATACCGCGCAGGCTGTTTCCGTGCGCCACGACCAGCAACTGATCGGAGGCCTCCAGCGAAGGAAAGATCGTCTCCTTCCAGTAAGGCAGTATCCGCCTGACGGTATCTTTCAGCGACTCCGTCCGGGGCAGTTCGCTCGCGGGCACCTCCCGGTAGCGGACATCGAAAACGGGATTGCGGGGATCGTCCTCGCCGAGCGCGGGAGGCGCAACATCGTAACTGCGCCGCCAGAGCCGTACCTGTTCTTCCCCGTATTCCTCCGCCGTTTCGCTCTTGTTCAGCCCCTGCAGAGCGCCGTAATGCTTTTCGTTCAGCCGCCAGCTTTTCCGCACGGGAATCCAGTCCTCGTTCATGCGATCCAGCACCTTGTCCAACGTCTTGACCGCGCGTTTGAGGTAAGAGGTGTACGCCATATCGAACTGGAAACCGCTCTCTTTCAACAGGTCGCCGGCCCGAGCCGCTTCTTCCTCCCCTTTTTCCGTCAGGTCTACGTCCGTCCAGCCGGTAAAGCGGTTTTCCTTATTCCAAATGCTTTCGCCGTGGCGAAGCAATACAATCTTTTTCATTTTCTCCGGTATTATGGTTGATGATTCGATCAGGCCCCGGACGACAGCGGGATCGCCCCGACCCTTTCACCGTCCGAACAGGCCCGTTCCCTACGGGGTGAAAGTGCAGAAATTTTGCCAAACCCCTGTTTTTCTTTCGGTTTCCGTCTCCGCATGCGTTCCTTTTCCCCGCAGAAAAGAAATTCTTTCCCCGCCAGCCGACATTCCTCCCGTTTTCAACCCGATTCCGGAAATCCGTTTCTTTCCGCCGTTTACGAAAGTTACGTCTTTCCCGGTTATTTTTCCGATAAGCAGACCGCTTTTACCCGGAATCCGGCAGCTTTCCCGGTTTTGTTTACCCGAAACAGGTTATGGCCCGATGCATCTTCCGGCCTCGCCCTTCCGCCCTTTTCGAAAAACATCCGCCGCACCTCCCCCCGAAAGAGGAAACATTCCCCGATCGGTTATCATAAAATACAACTTTTCCGCCATCCGGGGAGGCATGTTTTATGATATGTAAGACATCTTTTCTATATTTGCTGAATATTTTAATGCACTCAAGAGATATGGATTATCGGAATCTCTGTGAAAACGTCTGTCGCATCGCCGGGGAAGCGGGCGACTTCATCGCCCGGCAGCGGCTCACCTTTTCTTTCGACCGCGTAGAACACAAAGGAGCACAAGACCTCGTATCATATGTAGACAAGGAAACCGAGAAGATGGTGGTGAAAGAGCTGCGGGAACTGCTGCCCGAAGCCGGTTTCATCACCGAGGAGGGAACCGTGGAAAAAGCGACCGGACAACGGTACAAGTGGGTCATCGACCCGCTGGACGGCACGACCAACTTCGTGCACGGACTGGCACCGTATTGCGTCAGCCTGGCTCTGACCGAAGACGACAAGCCGGTGGTGGGCGTGGTCTACGAGGTGACGCACAAAGAGTGCTTCTATGCCTGGAAAGACTCCGCCGCATACCTGAACGGCCGGGAAATCCGCGCATCGACCATCGGAACGCTGACCGATTCGCTGATCGGCATGGGACTTTCGCACGCTTCCGACGACAGCATCCCCGAACTGCTCCGGCACATGGATTATTTCCTGCGCCATACCAACGGCGTGCGGCGGCTCGGATCGGCCGCGGCGGACCTCGCCTATGTAGCCTGCGGACGTTTCGACGGCTTTTACCAGAAAAACCTTTCTCCGTGGGACGTGGCGGCGGGAGCCCTCATCGCACGACAGGCGGGCGCACGCGTCACGGATTTCGCCGGAGGGGACAATTACGTCTTCGGACGGGAAATCATCGCCTCCAACTCCTCGATTTACGATTCGTTCAGGCAACGTATCCTCGACTGATTCCCATGCGGCTGTGGCATAAAATCCAATACGGGCTTCTGGTAGGCTTCTGCAAGGCGATAGGAATGCTGCCCTATCGGGTGCTTTATTACGGCATGGTGGATGTGATCTACTTTTTCATTTACACGCTGGGAAGATACCGGACGAGCGTGGTACGGGACAACCTGCGGCGTTCGTTTCCCGACCGTTCCCCGGAGGAGCTGAAAACCGTCGAACGGAAATTCTACAAGCACCTGTCCGAAATCTTCGTCGACACCGTGACCATGTGTTCCATCAGCCGGAAGGAAATCGAACAGCGGTTCCGATTCGTCAATTTCCGCGAACAGGAGCAGCGGATGGAGGGGAAAACATGGATCTGCGCCATGGCCCATTACGGTTCCTGGGAATACACCACCAATTACAAGCTTTTCACCGACCACGATGTAGCCGCGGTTTACCGCCCCCTGCACAACAAGGCTTTCGACCAGTTTTATCACTACGCCCGTTCCCGGTTCGGCACCCGTCCCGTCCCGATGAACGACATCGCCAAAGAAATCATCCGGGCGGAGAAGGAGCGCAAAAAGCCGCTGGCCGTGGCGCTGATCGCCGACCAGACCCCTCCGTTCCACGAAATCCACCACTGGTTCCGGTTCCTGAATCAACCGACCCCGTTTTTCATGGGCACGGAGAAACTGGCCCGGAAATTCCGGTTGCCCGTTTATTTTCTGCACATCCGGAAGATCAAGCGGGGATATTACCAGGCGGAATTCATCGAGATTTATAACGGCACCGACTCCGTGGAACCCTACGAAATCACGAACCGGTATGCGGCCCGGCTCGAGGAAATGATCCGGGAATCCCCGGAACTCTGGCTCTGGTCGCACAAACGATGGAAACACAAGCCTCCCGCAAACGCAGGTTTGGATAAATCCTGTTCTTCGAAACCGAACGCATGAAAACGGCCGTCGTCATCCTGAACTGGAACGGCCGGAAATTTCTGGAACGGTTTCTTCCTTCGGTCGTGCGGTTCACCGATGAACCGGACACGGAGATCATCGTGGCCGACAACGGATCGGAGGACGACTCGACGGAATTCCTGACCCGCCGCTATCCGGAAATCCGGCAAATCCGGCTCGGTCGGAACTACGGCTTCGCCGAAGGGTACAACCGGGCGCTGGCACAGGTGGAAGCGGAATATTTCGTCCTGCTGAATTCCGACGTGGAAGTGACCGAAGGATGGCTTCGTCCGCTCGTCCGCCTGCTGGACGAACGGCCCGATGCGGCGGCGGCGATGCCCAAAATCCGTTCGCTGGCCGATCCCGGCCGATTCGAATACGCCGGAGCGGCCGGAGGCTATATCGACATGCTGGGCTATCCTTTCTGCCGCGGCAGGGTGCTGAACGTCACGGAGGAAGACCGGGGACAATACGATGACCGCCGGGAAATTTTCTGGGCCACCGGCGCCTGTATGGCGATCCGGAGCCGCTTGTTCCGGGAATACGGCGGATTCGACGGCGATTTTTTCGCCCATCAGGAAGAAATCGACCTTTGCTGGCGGCTGAAACAGGCCGGACACCGGATATTCGCGGAACCGGCCTCGACGGTGTACCATTTGGGCGGGGGTACTCTGCCCGCCGAAACCCCCCGGAAGGTGTTCCTGAACTTCCGCAACAACCTTTCGATGCTTTACAAGAACCTTTCCTCCCGCTCCCTGTATCCGGTCCTCCTTTTCCGCATGGGGCTGGACGGTCTGGCAGCCCTGCGCTACCGCGCCGACGGACAAAAGGAACTGTATCGGTCGGTGATCCGGGCGCACCGGGAATTCCGTCGGGCGCTTCCGACGCTCAAGCAAAAACGCCGGGAAGTGCAGGCCCGGCGCACGGGCCGACCGGACTCCGTTTACCGGGGCTCCATTTTACTGCGCTATTTGTTGGGAAAAAGAACGGCGCCGGATGTAAAAGGCACGAATCGCAATTAAGGCTTCGGCCTCCCTGCCGCCTTTTCCGTAGTTCCGTGCAGATACGAAAATGCCCCGAACGCGTCTTTCGATTCCGCTCCGGGGCATCTCCTTTTCGTACCGGCTAAACGCTTTCTTTGTCCGTTCCGGTCGCAGGAGGCTATTTCACCTCCCAGGTCTCGCCGCTGTTCAACAGATCGTCCATGCAACAGATGTTGGACTTGCACCTCAGTTCCGCCAGCTGATCCTCGATGCTGTCGTCGTAGGTGTGGTCGGGTACGTCCCGGATCACGCCCAAAGCGACGGGATAATTCGGATAGGACATGTTCACCAGCATCATGTGCACCCCCGGATTCGGTTCGTGAGCGTTGTGTACCAGGATGTCGTCCATCGTCACGCCTCCTTCCCCGATCTTCACCACCATCAGCTTCATTCCGATCTGCACCAGTCCTTTGTCCCGGTTCTTGCCGAACACCATCTTCTCCCCATGCCGCAATACGATCGTGCGGTCGGCCCTCACGTCCTTGTTTGCGAAATCGGCATGCGTCCGATCGTTGTAAATCACGCAGTTCTGCAGAATTTCCACCACCGACGTGCCGTCGTGTTTGGCCGCGGCGATCAGACAGTCTTTCGTCAGTCCCATTTCCACATCCAGCGTCCGGGCGAAAAAGGTTCCGCGCGCTCCCAGCACGAGTTCCCCCGGATTGAACGGATGCTCGATCGTCCCGAAAGGAGAGGTCTTGGTGATCTTCCCCAGTTTGGACGTGGGCGAATACTGTCCTTTGGTCAGCCCGTAAATCTCGTTGTTGAAAAGCATGATGTTGATGTCGATGTTCCGCCGGATGGCATGGATGAAATGGTTCCCGCCGATAGCCAGCGCATCCCCGTCCCCGGTCACCTGCCAGACGGTCAGTTTCGGGTTGGCGACCTTCACGCCCGTGGCGATAGCCGTCGCCCGTCCGTGAATTCCGTGGAAACCGAACGTCTGCATGTAATAGGGAAACCGGGAGGAACATCCGATCCCGGACACGAACGTAAACTGTTCATGCGTATAGTTCAATGCTTCCGCCACTTCCGGAAGCGCTTTCTGCACCGCCGTCAAAATCGCGTGATTCCCGCATCCGGGGCACCATTTCACCTCCTGGTCGCTCTTGAAATCCTGCGGCGTATATTTCATTTGTCCGTCCATAACCTTCGTAATTGAAATCCTTGGAAAACCCACGGCCCGCTACCGGGCCAGCAATTCATAAAACTTTTCTTTCAGTTCCACCACCGTAAAGGGCAGTCCCTGCACTTTGTTGAACTGCTCGAACCGGAACTGTTGGAAATTCATCCGCAGGTATCCCGCGAATTGACCGAGGTTCAGTTCGCACACCACGATCTTCCGGAAACGTCCGAATATTTCCGCCGTATTCTTCGGCAACGGGTTGATGTAATTGAAATGGCAGAGCGAAACGCTCTTTCCTTCCTTGCGCAGGTCTTCCACCGCCGAAAGCAGGTGTCCGTAAGTTCCTCCCCACCCGATTACCAGCAGATCGCCGGACTCGTCGCCGATCACCTGCTGAGACGGGATGAAGTCCGCTACACGCGCTACCTTGGCGGCCCGGACGTTCACCATCCGCTGATGGTTGATCGGATCGTGTGAAACGCATCCCTTCAGGAAATCCTTTTCCAGCCCGCCCACGCGGTGTTCCACTCCTTTGGTTCCCGGCAGCGCCCACGAACGGGCCAGACGCAATTCGTCCCGCTTATAAGGCAGAAACCCTCCTTCGGGAGCCTCGGTAACGATCGGCGGCACGATTTGGGGGAAATCCTTCATCGAAGGTATTTTCCACGGCTCCGAACCGTTGGCGATGAACCCGTCCGAAAGGAGCAGCACGGGGGTCATGTGTTCCATGGCGATCTTGCCCGCCATGAAGGCATAATGGAAGCAGTCGGACGGACGGCTGGCGGCGATCACCACCAACGGGCATTCCCCGTTGCGGCCCCACAGCGCCTGATACAAATCCCCCTGTTCCGGTTTGGTGGGAAGCCCCGTGGACGGGCCGCCCCGCTGCACGTCCACGACCACCAGCGGCAGTTCCGTCATCACGGCCAGCCCGGTGGCTTCCGACTTGAGCGAAAGTCCCGGCCCGGAAGTGGTCGTTACGGCGAAATCTCCGGCGAACGCGGCTCCGATGGCCGTGCAGATTCCCGCGATTTCGTCCTCCGCCTGCAGGGTTTTCACCCCCAGGTCTTTCCGTTTGGCCAGTTCTTCCAGGATAGCCGTGGCCGGCGTAATGGGATACGATCCGCAGAACAACGGCCTCCCGGACTTTTCGGAAGCGGCCATCAACCCCCACGCAGTCGCCTGATTCCCGCTGATGCTCCGGTATTTTCCAGGAGCGATCGGGGCAGGAGCCACGCAGTAAGTGCTGGCGAAACTGTGCGTATTGGACGCATAATTGTACCCCGCGTTCAGTACGGCCTTATTGGCTGCCGCCACTTCCGGCTTCTTCCGGAATTTCCGATCGAGATACGCCTCGGTATGTTCCAGGGGACGGCTGTACAGATAGAAGCAGATGCCCAGCGCGAACATGTTCTTGCATTTGACGATGCTTTTCATGTCGAGGGGACTCTCCTTCAGCGCCTCCTTGGTCATGGAAGTGATCGGAGCGTAAATGATGTTGTAATCGCTGATGTTCAGCTCCACGAAAGGATTGGCGGTTTTGAAGCCCGCACGGGCCACGCCCTTTTCCGTAAAAGTGTCGACGTCGCAGATGACCGTCGCCCCTTTCTTGAGCCATTTGGCATTGGCCCGGAGTGCGGCCGGGTTCATCGCCACCAGCGTATCGCAGTAGTCGCCGGGCGTATTGATTTTCCGGCTTCCGAAATGAAGCTGAAAGCCCGAAACCCCGGAAACGGTACCCTGCGGCGCCCGGATTTCGGCCGGGAAATCGGGGAAGGTGGAAATTCCGTTTCCCAACAGGGCCGAAGTATCCGAAAAAAGCGTTCCGGTCAGCTGCATGCCGTCGCCCGAATCGCCCGAAAATCGGATGATCGCCTCATCCAGATCGACGCACTTTTCTGTTTCTTCCATTATAAACTTCCGGTTAAAGTCACAATCGGTTCGAAGGATGTTAAATTAGGGGCGAAGATAGCCGTTACTTTCCGGAATCAAAAGCAAAAATGATAAAAAACAGTAAATTGATAAGCGTATTGGATTTTTTTACACACAAAGTATCACCTTTCGTAAAATTCTCCACCTGTTTTTCAGCCCTTATCGAAGAAACGCTTCCCCGGAAAACCGATCGCCTCCCCCCGGAACGGAAACCGCCGCAGGCTTCCCGGCTTCCGGCTCTACGCTTTGCGGGAGCGAAAAAATTCGCTACCTTTGTTACCCGTTCAAAATTGGGAGAAATGTTCGAGAATTTAAGCGATAAACTGGAGAAGTCGTTCAAACTTCTCAAAGGCGAAGGCCGTATCACCGAAATCAACGTGGCCGAAACCCTCAAAGAGGTGCGCCGGGCGCTGATCGACGCCGACGTGAACTATAAGGTAGCCAAAAACTTCACCGACGAAGTGAAGGCGAAGGCGTTGGGGCAGGACGTGCTGAAATCGGTCAAACCGGGACAGATGATGGTCAAAATCGTCCGCGACGAACTGGCCCGGCTGATGGGGGGAACGATGGCCGACATCGACCTTTCGGGCAATCCGGCGGTGATCCTGATCGCGGGGCTGCAGGGTTCCGGGAAAACCACGTTCTCCGGCAAACTGGCCTCTTTCATCAAAAGCAAAAAGGGGAGACAGGTGTTGCTCGTGGCAGGCGACGTCTATCGTCCGGCCGCCATCGACCAGCTGAAAATCCTGGGGCAGCAGGTCGGAGTGGAAGTTTACACCGAGGAAGGAAGCAAAGACCCGGTAGCCATTGCGAAGAACGCCGTCCGGTACGCCAAAGAAAAGCACATCAACACGGTGATCGTCGATACCGCCGGACGTCTGGCGGTGGACGCTCAGATGATGGACGAAATCGCAGCCATCAAGGCGGCCGTGAATCCGGACGAAATCCTGTTCGTGGTGGACGCCATGACGGGTCAGGATGCGGTGAACACCGCACGGGAGTTTAACGACCGGCTCGATTTCGACGGCGTCGTGCTCACCAAGCTCGACGGGGATACCCGGGGCGGGGCGGCCATTTCCATTCGGGCCGTGGTGAACAAACCGCTGAAATTCGTCAGCACCGGGGAAAAGATGGACGCGTTGCAGGTGTTCCACCCCGAACGGATGGCCGACCGGATTCTGGGCATGGGGGACATCGTTTCGCTGGTGGAAAAAGCCCAAGAACAGTTCGACGAAGAAGAGGCCCGCAAACTGAAAAAGAAACTGGTGAAAGACCAGTTCGACTTCAACGACTTCCTGGCCCAGATCGCCCAGATCAAAAAGATGGGAAACCTGAAAGACCTCGCGTCCATGATTCCGGGCGTGGGCAAGGCATTGAAGGACGTGGAGATCAACGACGACGCCTTCAAATACACGGAGGCGATCATCTATTCGATGACTCCGGTCGAGCGGTCGAATCCTTCGCTGATCAACGGCAGCCGCAAGGAGCGGATCGCCAAAGGGAGCGGACGGACGGTGCCCGAAGTGAACCGGTTGCTGAAACAGTTCGAGGACACCCGGAAAATGATGAAAACCGTGGCGGGAGGGGGCCTGAAAAAGATGGCCGGCATGAAACGGAGAAGATAACCCAAACCAGAGAAACATGATACGAATCGACGGGAAAGAGGTGGCGAACAGCCTGAAGGCGGAGATCGCCGCGGAAGTGAACGAGCTCGTGCGTGCCGGAAAACCGGCTCCCCATCTGGTAGCGATCCTGGTCGGAAACGACGGAGCCAGCCAGACCTATGTCGGGCACAAGGAAAAATGCTGCGGAGAAGTCGGATTCCGCTCGACCGTGCTGCGTTTCGACGAAAACATCACCGAGGCGTTCCTGCTCTCGGAAATCCGGCGGCTCAACGACGATCCGGACGTGGACGGGTTCATCGTACAACTGCCGCTGCCGGCCCACATTTCGGAACAGAAAGTCACCGAAGCGATTGACCCGAAGAAAGACGTGGACGGTTTCCATCCGGTGAATACGGGGCGGATGATCAACGGCCTGCCCGCCTACCTGCCGGCCACCCCGGACGGCATTCTGGAACTGCTGAAATATTACGGGATCGAGACGGCGGGAAAGAACTGCGCGGTCATCGGCCGGAGCAACATCGTGGGACGCCCGATCGCCAACCTGCTGTCGCAGAAAGGATGGGACTGCACCGTTACCCTCTGCCACAGCCGAACGAAAAACCTGAAGGAAATCGCGGCCCAAGCGGACATTCTGATCGCCGCGCTCGGCAAGGCCGAATTCGTTACGGCGGATATGGTCAAAGAGGGCGCCGTGGTGATCGACGTGGGAATCACGCGGGTAAAAAGCGACAAGACCAAATCGGGGTGGAAACTGCTGGGCGACGTGAAATTCGACGAAGTGGCTCCAAAATGCAGCTACATCACGCCGGTACCGGGTGGCGTAGGGCCCATGACGATCATTTCCCTGATGAAAAACACCCTGAAGGCGGCGAAGAAAGAAATCTACGGATAAGTCACCGACAGGAAAATACGAGTAAGGAAGGCCGATGGCCTTCCTTTTTATTTCGGCATCGAGCGATGATCGTCCGAATCCGTACACCCTCTTTCCTTCCCCGCCTTCGGTAGTGGCATCTGCCCGGCAAAAGGAAAAATTCGACGATTCCGCCGCCTCCGCTCATCAGGGAACGAATTTCTCCAGGCTGAAGCCCTGCGGAGTGAGCATTCCGTATACCGGATATCCGTCCGAAATCCACTCCCCGAGCACATACAGCGTCGAACGCTCTGTCAACGGATATTCCGCAGGACAATGCAGGTGCCCGAAAACAAAATAATCCACATCCGGATCTTCCGCTGCCAGGTATTCCCGTGCGAATTTCACCACCCCTTCCTCTTCTCCCCGGAAAGCGTGAGCGATGTTTTTCCGGGCCCGGCTTCCCTGCGACCATCCCTGTCCGAATTTGAGCGCGGCATCGGGATGCACCAGTGCGGAAAACAGCCGGCGGGCCGTCCGGGAACGAAACACCCGCTGCATGGAAGCCACCTTCGCACCGCCGTATCCCACAGCGTCCCCGTGGGCCATGTAAATGCGTTTCCCGTACAACTCCGTCGAAAGTCCTTCCCGGTGTACGATCAATCCGCATTCCCGCTCGAAGTAATCCCGGATCCACATGTCGTGATTCCCCGGAAAAAAATGAATCTGCATCCCCCGATCCGTCATTTCGGCCAACCGGCCGAGCAAACGGACGAATCCTTTCGGAACCACCCGCTTGTACTCGTACCAGAAATCGAAGATGTCGCCCAACAGAAAAACGGCATCGGCATCCTTCTCGATTTTCTCCAGCCACGCCATCAACCGGCGTTCGCTTTCGACGGGCCTGCCGTCGAGCGTGAGTCCGATATGGGTGTCCGAAGCGAAATAGTAAGCCATGCCTGCGCCTTGAATTCGGGAAAATGGAAAAACGGATCGGCTTCCGGAACCGGAAACCGGTCAGAGCAATTCATCCAGCCTTGCATCCAGCTGACTTTCCGTGAGGTTCCGGGCGACGATCCGCCCTTCCCGGTCGATCAGAAAATTGGCCGGCAATGAGGTGACATTATACAGCCGCACAGCAGGAGAATTGGCGCCCTGAAAATCGCACACGCTGATCCAGGGCAGTTTCTGTTCCTGCACGGCGGTGATCCACAGAGGCTTGGACTCGTCCAACGCTACCTGATACACTTCGAAACCCTGCCCCGCATACTTCCGGTAAAGCTGCATCAGTTCGGCATTCAACAGCCGGCTTTCCGGAGCCGCAGCCGACCAGAAATCCAGCAGCACCACCTTGTCGCGGATGGAAGACAGCTTCACCTTCTTCCCGAACATGTCCGGCAGATCCAGGTCGGGATACGAAATCCCCGACGCCTCGGCATTGCTCAACATGTTATTGAGTTCCAAACGGTTTTCGAGCGTCTTCACATCCTGTTTCAACGAAAGCACGTGAGGCGATCCCGGATACCTGCTGCTGAGCGAATCCGAAACCAGCCGGAAATAAGGCAGGTCGTTCACCGTTCCGAACACGTTTTCCCCATTGGGCGTCCGTTGATAGAGCGCATAGACAGCCGCCAGGGAGGTGGCGTTGTTGACGATGAATTTGATCATGTCCTGCTTCTGCTTCAGGTAGATTTTGGAATATTGCCCCAACAGCGACCGTCGTTCCGCATCCCCCGCAGCGGGGCTTCCGTAAAGATCGGAAATCGAATCCAGCGAAGTGCGGGCCGTCAGCATGATGCTGTTCAGCTCCTTGATCCGCCGGGAATCTTCCGAGCCTTCCACCACATAATTGCGGGCATAGTTCCCCAGCGATTTCACCCGCACCGTTTCCCCCGGAGCCAGCAACAGGGTGATCGTTTGACCATTATAACGCAAATTATAAAACGCGGGAAGTTTGTCGGACAAGGCGACCCGGAATTTGAACCGCCCCTTCTCATCCGTCTTCGCCGAATCGACCGGCGTGATGTCGCTGGTCGCAATCAGATCCAAGTACACCGTATTTTGGTCAAGGCCGCTGAACGTTCCTTTTATCGTCGCTTCGTTTCCGCCTCCGCAGGCACCCAACATCAAGGACAACAAAGCGATACAACCGATCCTACTCATCCTGAACAATTTATTGCCAAATCCATGTTCCGCTTCACTGGAAGCGGTAAAACAAACCTACGGAATTTTTCGCTATTCGCAAAAAATTCGCTGCAAAACTAACGCCTCCGTTCCCCTCTCCGGTATGCAAAAAAACAAAAACGGACGATCCGAAGATCATCCGTTTCCATTTCCCGCGGTCGAACCGCCCTCTATATATCACAACACTCCCCTTTTATTTTAGGACACCGCCGGCGTAGAGGTCTTTTTCTTCCTGCCCGCAGCAACGGCAGTACCGTCGTTGCCTTTCGCAACATCTCCGGTCGCCTTCCGGACGGGCCTCGCCGCCCCTTTCCGTGCGACCGCCTTCGGCGCTTTCGCGGCATTCTTCCCCTCATCCTTTCCCCCCACAGCTCTCGTTTCTTCCGCCTCACGCCCTTCGCAAACGCACACGCATGCTTCACCCCCTTCCCGATCTTCTCCCTTCATCTCTCCCGTCGTTTTCCGTGCCTGTTTTCCCTTGCTCGCTTCCTTCTCCGTCACCGTAATCCGGCTGTCTCCCCCCATCGCAAAGGCTTCCCGGCCGCCATCTCCCACGGAGCCTCCGCCCTGCATCAGTTCCCCGTATTTCTTTTCGATCTCACGGCTGAAGTCGCTGAATACGTTCATGTAATTAATATATGCCTCGTACGGCGTCCCGTAAGGATTGAAATAACTATGCACATCCCCATCGGAAAACCATTTGGTCGCCATGTAGTAAAAATGATCGGACGCCTGCATGAAATCCCATACATGCAGGTAATCCTTTCCCCCTACGGCCATCACCTTGTCCCGCAACCCATACAGGTTCCGAAAAGCATCGTCCTGCAACTCATTCCCCAGCCACGCGGTCACATCCCGCTCCTCGTCGGCCCAGGAGAACGGATAAGGCGCATGCAGGATCGCCACCGGCTGGTATTTCTTCGTCACCTCATGCGGCGTCTTGAACTCGATCTGCTTCGTCTTCAGGGCGTATTTCGGGAAGTACCGGAAGAACTCGAAAATTCCCGTATCCGCTCCCTGATGTTCACCGAACGTTTCGTAGTCCATAAACAGGTTGATGACATCCCCCTGCATATCCGGGTGCAGAATCCAGTCCACGTACTTTTCCACCGTCAACGGCCATTCGTGCCAGCTGCGATCCGAGAAGCGGAAAGCGATATCGTCGCTCAGCTTGAAATTCCGCAGCAACAGCCGCAGCCGCGGATTCAGGGCATTCGCATACACGTAATCCGGACTCTTCCACCCCAAAATATGCTTCGCGCCTTCGGCCAGCATGGTCTTGAAGCCCATCTCCGCCACCACCTCGCCAATTTCGTCCGAATAAATCAGCTCCGTATTCCGGAACGTCACCGGTTTCTGACCGAATTCCTCCTTCACCAGGGCGGCATGCCGCTTCACCTGCTCCACGAATTCCTCCCGGCTGATCAGCGCAGCCAGCGAATGGGAATAGGTTTCGGCCAGGAATTCGACCCGCCCGGTGGCCGCCAGCGCCTTGAAACTTTCCAGCACCTCGGGCGCATATTCCCGGAACTGTTCGATCGCGATCCCGGATATGGAAAAACTCACCTTGAACGCGGAACCGTGCTCCCGGATCAATTCCAGCAACAGGCGGTTCATCGGCAGGTAGCACCGCTCCGCCACCTTGCGCATGATCGAGCGGTTGGCGAAATCATCCAGGTAGTAGTGATCCTTCCCCATGTTGAAAAACCGGTACTTTTTCAAACGGAAAGGCTGGTGAACCTGGAAATACAGACAAATGGTCTTCATAAGCTCTATTTTATATTTTTAACTTTTTACAACACGGAACGGTACACCTCGGCCACTTCCGCCGCAGCCCGGTCCCACTTCAGGTTGGTCACTTCCTCCTGTCCCTTGGAAATGAACATCTTCGACAAGGCCGGATAGGTAATCAGCCCGTAAATGGCATCGGCCATGGCATCGACGTCCCAATAGTCCACCTTCACCGCATACTTCAACACCTCGGCCACCCCGGACTGTTTGGAAATGATGACCGGCACGTTGGACTTCATGGCTTCCAGCGGCGAAATTCCGAACGGTTCGGAAACCGAAGGCATCACATAAACATCGCTCAGAGCGAACATCCGCTGCACCTCCTCGCCCCGCAGAAAGCCGGTGAAATGGAACCGGTCGGAAATCCCCAGTTTCGCCACCCGGCGGATCACATGGTTCAGCATGTCCCCGCTTCCGGCCATGACGAACCGGACATTGGGCACCTGCCGGAGCACCTTGGCCGCCGCCTCCACGAAATAATCGGGCCCCTTCTGATAGGTGATACGCCCCAGAAAAGTCACGATCTTATCCTCCACGCCCCGTTCCACCTCATTCGAATCGGTCGTGCTGAAGCGCACCGCATTATGTACCGTCACCACCTTTTCCGCCGGAATGCCGTACTTTTCAATGACGATGTTCCGCGTCAGGTTGCTCACGGCGATCACCCGATCCGCAGCACTCATCCCGGCTCTCTCGATGTCGTAAACCTGCGGATTGACATGCTCCCCGCTCCGGTCGAATTCCGTCGCGTGCATGTGCACCACCAACGGTTTGCCCGACACCGCCTTGGCCGCGATCCCCGCATAATAAGTCAGCCAGTCATGCGCATGGATCACGTCGAACTGCCCCGCCAGATCCCGCGCCACCTGTGCGGCCACCATGGCGTAACGCGCCACCTCCTCCATCAGGTTGGCTCCGTACTTTCCCGAAAAAGTGTAGCGCTCCTTCCACACGTCCCGCCACGTCGTCTCTCCCACTTTCCGTCCCTCCTGGTAGACCGTGGCGAAACTCTCGTATTCCTCCGGCGAAACGTAAGGCACCATATTGGAGTCGATATGAATGAAAGTAAGCGACTTCCAGAAGTCTTCGCTGAAATTGTCTCCGTAGAGCGTATCCACGTCGCTGGCATTCAGCACGCGCACGAAGCGCTGATCCTCGTCCCCATACGCGCGGGGCACGACGAACTTCACTTCGACATGGTGCTTGGCCAGCCCCCGGGTCAATCCGTAACAGGCCGTTCCCAGCCCTCCTGCGATGTGCGGCGGGAACTCCCATCCAAACATTAGTACCCTCATGTTCTTATTCTCCTTTTACAGTTTTTTGTTCCCGTTCCTCCACCATCTGATTGATCCTCAGCACTCCCCCCACGCTCCACGCCTGGGAAATGGCTCCTCTGGCCCGGTGCGGAGGATCGCCGTCGTAGATTTCCGCAATCGACCCGATTCCGTAATCCGTGATGTCGTCCTCGAAATTCGCCAGCATTTCCTTCGCCTCCGGTAAAAACTTGTCCCCATACAGCTCGAACGACGCCTTGACAAAATGTTCCAACAGCCACGGCCACACGGTTCCCTGATGATAGGCTCTGTCCCGTTCCGACTGATCCCCTTCGTAACGCCCTTTGTAAAGCGGATTCCTCGGCGAAAGCGTCCGCAGTCCCTTCGGCGTCAACAGATGCCTGCGCACCACTTCCAACACGGCCTGCTTCTGCTCATCGGCGAGCATGCTGTACGGCATGGCCGCCGCAATCACCTGGTTCGGCCGGATAAACGTATTCTGAATCCCGTCTCCGCCTACGTAATCGGCCAGATACCGCTCCTTCCCGCCGTCGCTCTCGTACCAGAACGTTTTCAGGAACGATTCCCGGATCAGCCCCGGATAATGCTCCCATTCCTCCACGAACTTCTTGTTGCGGAACTTCCGCGCCAATTCCAGGGCATAGCAAACCGCATTATACCACAACGCATTGATCTCCACCTGATACCCGTCCCTGCCGGTCACCGGCGTTCCGTCCACGATGGCGTCCATCCACGTAAACGCATACCCTTCCTTCGACGCCCACACCAATCCGTTTTCGTCCACCCGGATGGCTCCGTCGCCGATTCCGCGCCGATACGCCTCCAAAATGTCCTTCATCTTCGGGCCGTAAATCTTCCACAGCTCCCGTTCCGGAATATATTTTCCGTACTGCTGCAACGCCCAGAAAAACCACAACGGGGCATCCACCGAATTATAGGCGCTTCCCATGTTGGGAAACAGGCCGTCCTTCATCTCGGAGACCATCGTATCCAGCACGTCCCCGCACGTTTCCACACCGCCCTGCGTCAGCGTAATTCCCGGCAGCGCGATGAAAGTGTCCCTGCCCCATCGTCCGAACCACGGATATCCGGCGATCACTTCCGTCTTCTCGTCCTTCCGGACGATGAACTGCCGCGCTGAATGCCGCAGACACGGCAGAAACTCCGTCTTATTCGAGCGCCGGGCGATTTCTTCTTCGAACAAACGCTCCAGGCTGTCCGGATCCGCCTCGGAAGTGGATGCGGAAAAAATCACCGGACAGCCTTTCCGGATCGGCAGTTCGAAGAAACCGGTCGTCAGCAGGTCCTCGTGCGACGGATAGCCTCGCCTATACTCCTCGGCATACTCGAAGTTATAAAACCAGTCCGGAGCCGCCACGAATTCATTGGCCACATTGAGCTGCATATACAACCACGGAAAACCATCATACAATCGGTTCTTCACCCCGCCGTTCACCGGCACCGAAAGCCCGTTCGCCATCATATTGGCGCTGCTCAGCCGGTGTTTCTGCCGGAAGGCCAGAAACGGTCTCAGCCGCAAAGTCGTGTCCGATTTCGCCTCCAGCAACGTATAGCGGATCAAGAGTTCCGCCCGCGAATGCAGCCACAGCATCTCCTTCTTCAACAACACCCCTCCCACCCGATAAGTGATCGTCGGCGTCGGGGTGAAATCGAAATCCACGATGTACTTATGTCCCCTCGGCTCATAGATTCCGGGAAAACGATGTATCCCCAAATTGAACGCCTGCTGGTGCTGGATGACCGTTTCATCCAGCGAAGACAACAGCACATAGTCTTCCCCCTCGAATCCCGCGCCGTCGATCGGGCAAACCATCAGCCCGTGATACTTCCGCGTGTTGCAGCACACGATGGTCGTATTCATGTACCCCCCGGCCCGATTGGTGCTCAGCATTTCCCGCTGCAGCGAATATTCGAGGTTTCCCAGTTCCTGTTTATCAAAATGCAGTACCGACATATTTTCTTTAGTTTTTAACCCTTTCTTGCGAAAATTAAAAAAAAATTCGGAATAAAGCAAGCCCCGTTTCCCGATTTTGAAATTTAATTGCATTCCTTCCGGAACTTCTTGAAAACTCGTTTCCGACGTCGGGTTTCCCGTGCGACTCCCTTCGCAATTTTCGGACAAATATATAAAGTTTCAATTATCTCTATTCCATATTTTCGTTTTGCAACAGACGCACAAATGCAATATATATTTAATTGTATTTATTGTAATATTTCATTCGTATTCATCCTTTGCCGTAAACCGGTTTATTTATAAAAGAAGGGGCAACCTTTCGGTCGCCCCCTTTCTTTATCCATACCGGAATTGAAATTTAACGGTTCTTTTCCTTCCGGTCGTTCTACATATGCAAATCCATTATACCCACTTCACTAAAGCGAAATCCATCCGGTGCGGCAGCTTCGGATTCCGGGCGAAAAGCCGCATCGCCACGTCGTACGTCCCCGTATTCTCGATCACCGGATCGGCCACGTACTTGACCACGCTCCCGTCCACCGAAGCGATCTCGAACTCCAGCTTGTTGACGATCTTCACGTGTCCGCCGGTAATCTGGTCGGCCACGATCACCTCCACTCCGATGTCTTCCGGGTGCAAACCGTCGATGTCCACGTCCACCTCGATGTGGTACCCCTCTCCGGTCTTCATCGCCGCCCGGCTCATATCGGGCTGATCCACGGAAAGCACCTTCACCTGATCCCAGGAACGGCTGACGCGCCGCTTCCAGGCCGCGATCTCCCGCGCCAGCGCGAAATTGTCTGCCTTGATTTCCTGCCCCCGCTTGTAAAGCTTGCTGTAAAAGCGTTCCTCGTAGTCGGCAAGCATCCGGCTGGTCGTAAAATTGGAAGCCACGTCCGCGATGCACATCTTCACCGCCTTCATCCACTGGTGAGGCACGTTGTCGGCATCCCGATCGTAGTATTTGGGAGCGATTTCTTCCTCGATGATGTTGTAGATCATTTCGGCGTCCATCTCGTCCTGATAACGCTGATCGTCGAACGTCCGCTGCATCGGAAGCATCCAACCGGCGCCTTCCTTGTAGCCTTCCACCCACCAGCCGTCCAGCACGCTGAAATGCATCACCCCGTTCATCACGGCCTTTTCGCCGCTGGTTCCCGACGCCTCCAGCGGCCGGGTCGGCGTGTTCATCCAGATATCCACGCCCTGCACCATCCGGCGCGCCAGGGCCATATCGTAATTCTGCAGGAAAATGATCTTCCCCGTAAACTGCGGCATGGCGGCCACCTCCACGATCCGTTTGATCAGATCCTGTCCCGGTTTGTCGTTCGGATGGGCCTTTCCTGCGAAGATGAACTGCACGGGACGCTCCGGATTATTGACGATCCGCGAAAGCCGATCCAGATTGGTCAGCAACAGATGCGCCCGTTTATAGGTGGCGAAACGCCGGGCGAACCCGATCGTCAGCACGTCCGTCTTGATGGATTCCTGAATCTGCACCATCTGGCGCGGGGAATCGAACCGGAACTGTTGCGGATCGGACACCCGTTTTTTCACCTGCTTGATAAGTCTTTTCTTCAGCTCCAGCCGGGCGTCCCAGAGGGTCTTGTCGTCCACCTCGTAAATTTTCTGCCAGTCGGCGAAATTATAATGATAGTTCGCGAAAGCCTCCCCGAAAGTCCGGTTGTAGATTTTCCGCAGGCTTTGAGCCGCCCAGGTCGGGAAATGCACCCCGTTGGTCACATAACCGATATGCAGCTCGTCCGGGAAATAACCGGGCCACATGCCACCCAGAATCTGCTTGCTCACTTCTCCGTGCAGCCAGCTCACCCCGTTGACCTCCTGCGAAAGGTTCGAGGCCAGGAAACTCATCGAGAATTTCTCGTTGGGATCGTTCGGACGGGTCTTGCCCAGGTTGATGAACTGCTCCCACGTGATGTTGAGCCGATCCGGATAGTGGGAAATATACTGCCGGATCATGGATTCGGGGAAAGCGTCGTGCCCCGCCGGAACCGGCGTATGCGTCGTGAAAAGCGACGACGAACGCACCACTTCGAGCGCTTCGCTGAACGAAAGCCGGTGCTTGGCGATCAGGTTCCGGATCCGTTCGATGCCGATGAACGCCGCATGTCCTTCGTTGCAATGGTAAACGTCTGCTGGAACATCCAGTTCCCGCAGCAGGCGAATCCCCCCGATACCGAGCAGCAATTCCTGCTTCAGCCGGTTTTCCCAGTCTCCACCATACAAATGATAGGTAATGGAACGGTCTTCATTGAGATTCAGGTCGTGATCGGTATCCAGCAGATAGAGTTCCGTACGCCCCACATCGCAACGCCAGATTCGTGCCGTCACCGTACGCCCCGGAAAAGCGATCTGAACCGTCTTCCAGTTGCCCAATTCGTCCCGTACCGGGGAAATAGGGAGCTTTTGGAAATTCTGTTCCTCGTAACTGGCTTCCTGATCCCCCGCCGCGGAAAGTTTCTGCGTAAAATATCCGTACCGGTAAAGCAGCCCCACGGCCACCATCGGCACGTTCTGGTCGCTCGCCTCCTTCAGGTAGTCGCCCGCCAGAATCCCCAGACCGCCGGAATAGATTTTCAGGGAATTGTGAATCCCGTATTCCATGCTGAAATAAGCGATCCTCGGCCCCTTCGCCTTTTCCTTTTCCGCCATGTAGGCATTGAAGGCCGCATACACTTCGTCCAGCCGGGCCAAAAAGGTTTCGTCCCGTTCCAGCTCCCGAAAACGGGCATAGCTCAACTTATCGAGAAAAGTGATCGGATTCCGGTCGCATTCGGCCCACAACGTTTCGTCGATGTATTCGAACAGTTCGTGAGCCCCCATCGTCCACGACCACCACAGATTCTTGGTAAGGACTTCCAGCGGATGCAGGCGCTTGGGCAGATCCCGCTCGATCATTACCCGCACCCAGCCCGGACGCGTACTTTCCAACTGCTGTTTCACGAAATTGATCTGTTCTCCCGCTTCGCCGCCGTCGATCACAACCCGGTTCGTCCGGTAGGAAACGCTCTCGATCGCCCGATCGTAAGCCTCCGCATAATAGGTGATCAGATTCTCCCACAGAGCGATCCGGGAAATTTCCTGGGCCGAACGCCTTACTGCTTCGTATTCCTCCGTCCCCAAAGTCGAATAATGATGAACGGCTGCCGCGATTTCGCCGACCACTTCGGCATCGTTGTCGTCCGTCCGCTCGATCACTTCCACGCCTACATGTTCCTTGCAGTGCTGCGAAACCCAGAGACCGAATCCGGCCAGGGTGGTGGTCACCGTCGGAACCGAGAAAGCGATGCTTTCCAGCGGCGTATATCCCCACGGCTCATAATAGGACGGAAAAACGGTCAAATCCGCTCCCACCATCAATTCATAATAATCCTTGTTGAAAATCCCGTCGTCCCCGTTGAGGTAGGAGGGCACGAACAGAAGCTGCACCCTGCTCTGCGGGTCCATCAGCCGGGTGCCGCGCATCCGCCGCACGATGGGATCCTGTTCCTGATCGTACAGGTAGTGGGTGGTATTGGGCAGCAGGCTCCGGTCGATAGGCGAAGCCGGATCGGTCAGGTGCCGCTGCAAATCCTTTCGCGGCCCCCCGTTACCGGCAGGAACGGCCACCACCGCCAGCACGTTCCGTTTCAGGTCGGGACGCTCGGCCAGCCGCACCATCGAGTCCACGAAAACGTCGAGCCCCTTGTTCCGGAACTCGTACCGGCCGCTGGTCATGACGATCAGCGGTTCCTCTTCGGCGCTGTCGGTTCCCAGGCAGGCATCCGCCACCTTCAACAGGGCGGCGCGCGCTTCCCTGCGCTTGACGTCGAACTCCTCTCCCTTCCAGACGATATCGTCTTCGAAGCCGTTCGGCGTCACGATGTCCGGATTCTTCTTCAGCAAATACTTGCATTCTCTGGCAGTCAGATCGCTCACCGTCGTGAAACAGTCCAGCTCGGTAGCCGCATTCTTTTCCAGCGAATGCTTGGCCATGACGTTGAACTGCCGGGCCATCTCGTCGGCGTTGTACCGTTCCATGTCCCGGTAGAGGGGCAGTCCGTTCCCGGCGATGCAACGCCCCATGACCGTCGCATGGGTGGTGAACACGTTGGCCACGTAGGGCGAATTCTTGCGCAGGTACAATCCGCCGCTGGCAGTCATCCATTCATGGAAATGGGCGGCCACCCGGTCGGTGGACTTGCAGAACGTCTCCACATAGCTGGCGATCACTTTCCCCGCGGCGTATCCGAAGAGCACCGGTTCGATATAGTCCCACTGGCCGCTGATGGAGTCCACCTTGTAATCCTCCCACATTTCGGACAGGATTTCATCCTTCCGGTTGAAAAAACCGCTGAAATCCACCAGCACCGCAATCGGGTTCCCTTTCACTTTCCAACGACCGACCCGGATGCGGATGCCCTGATCGTAAACCGCCTGTCTCCAGGAACGGAGCAAATTGGGGTCTTCTTCGAATTCGGGATTCACCACTTCCCGCGAAACATCGGGGCCTATCAGCACATACCGCTCTTTCAGTTGCTGTTCCACCGTCAGGGCTTTCGTAGCTATCACCGTGTGGATACCTCCCACTTTGTTGCAAACCTCCCAGCTCACCTCGAACAGGTAGTCCAGCGACAGCTCCTTTTTTGCTTCCATTTATAGAAATTTTAATTAAACACTTTGAAACATTCCGGCCGGCTTTTGACGCCGCTTGCCGGAATAAAGTTCAAAAATAAACCTTTTTCGGAAATATCCTTTGTTCTTGAGGACTTTTTCCGTTGTTTTAATATTAACAGTCCCCGAGCCGAAAAAGCGCCGAAACGATATGGTCGGACAATAAAAAATGTTCGGTCGGGATGAAAATTCTCCCTTCCTCCTCCCGCAACAGGCCCTGCCGGAAAAATCCGGTTGCGGAGCGCCTCAGCTCAAACAACTTTTGTGCCCCGAATACCCTTTCGATGCGGGCTGCATCCACCCCCCGGGCCGTACGAAGCCCTGTCATCAGGTACTCGTTGAAGCGATCCGTAGGGGTCAGCAGTTCCCTTTCCCGGTAATCCTCTCCCCCGAACACCCCTCGCAGGTAAGCGGGATTGCTGCGCACGTTCCACGACCGTTCCGTTCCGTCGTAGGAATGGGCGGAAGGCCCGACGCCCAGATACGGCACGCCTTGCCAGTACCCCGAATTGTGCACCGCTTCGCTTCCCGGCAGGGCGAAATTCGAGATTTCATAGTGCCGGTACCCGGCCGCCGCCAGCCGCCGCTCCAGGCATTCGTAATGCAGAACACTCGTTCGGTCGGGAACCGCCGTCAACCGTTTCTGTCGGGCCATCCTTCCGAAAATCGTTCGGGGCTCAATGGTCAGGTGATAGGCCGAAAGATGGGGAATCTCCAACCGAAAAAACAGTTCCAGATTGCGTTCCCATTGTTGAAGGCTCATCCCCGGAACGCCGTAAATCAGGTCGATCGTCAGATTCGCGAACCCGGCTTCCTTCGCCCGCTTCACCGCCTCGAACGCGGTTTTTCCGTCGTGCCGCCGGTTGAAAAAGCGCAGATGGGCATCGTCGAACGACTGCACGCCGATACTCAGCCGGGAGACGTCCGTACGAACCACCTCATCCAGATACGCCGCTGTCAGGTCGTCCGGATTCGCCTCCACCGTCACCTCCGTGAACGCCTCTACTCCGAACAGGTCTTTCACTTTTCGGATAATCCGATCCAGCTCTGCCGGCGCATATACCGTAGGCGTTCCCCCACCGAAGTAAAGCGTGGTCACCGGCTCTCCCTTCAGATACCCCTTCCGCTCTTCCAGTTCACGGAGCAGGGCTTCCAGCATTTCATCCTTCCGCCGAAGGGAAACGCTGAAGTGAAAGTCGCAGTAATTGCACATCCGCCTGCAAAACGGAACATGAATGTAAATTCCCGCCAAAACGTCGTTTTTTCCGAAATCGTAATTTCGGCTACCTTTGCGGGCGGAAGTTTTTTACTTCGTTCATATCGCATCCCGCCATGCCGAAACACGCTGCAAAGGTAATCAAAAAACGGCTCGTCTGGCTTTTCCCGGCCGTCGTGCTCCTGGTCATCACCTGGGCCTGCCTGCTGCCGCCGGAGGATTTTCCTTCCGATTCCTGGTTCTCCCGGATTCCCCATGCGGACAAACTGGTTCATTTTTTGTTCTATGCGGGGTTCTGCCTTTCCTTCCGATGGGCCCTGTACATCCACGGCCGGGACACAGTCCCGTGGAGGGCACTCGTTTTCCTGTTCGCCGCGGCTTACGGAGGCGGTATCGAGTGGCTGCAAGGCGAATTTTTCAGACGCGGTTGCAGCCTGGCGGACGAAGCGGCCAATGCCCTCGGCGCGCTGGCGGGAACCGCGCTTTTCCCGTCCCGCCTGCTGGGTATCGTCCGCCGCACGCTTTTCGGAACCACCGAACCCTGAACGGATTATCGGAATACCGCAGGGAGGTGCGAAAATATTTCAAAAAAATGCTGTGAATTTAATAACAATAGGAAAATAATTCATACCTTTGCACGGATTTTTGAGAGTACAAATGGATTCAACAATTAAAGTTATGGCTAACATCGATTTAAGCAAGTACGGCATCACCAATGTCAAGAAGATCATTCACAATCCTTCTTACGAACAGCTTTTCGAAGACGAGACCAAACCGGGTCTTTCGGGTTACGAAAAAGGAGTGGTGACAAACATGGGTGCCGTGGACGTGATGACGGGGGTTTACACCGGTCGCTCGCCCAAGGACAAATTCTTCGTGATGGACGATACCACCAAAGATACCATCTGGTGGACGTCGGAAGAATACAAAAACGACAACAAACCGCTTTCGCAGGAAGCCTGGAAGGAACTGAAGGGCATCGTGGCCAAGGAACTTTCCGATAAGGTGCTCTACGTGGTGGATGCTTTCTGCGGCGCCAACGAAAACACCCGGCTGAAACTCCGTTTCATCATGGAAGTGGCCTGGCAGGCTCACTTCG
This sequence comes from uncultured Rikenellaceae bacterium, assembly GCA_946486375.1. GTDB lineage: Bacteria > Bacteroidota > Bacteroidia > Bacteroidales > Rikenellaceae > CAMLTW01. The sequence continues at coordinate 281,407 of CAMLTW010000002.1, read as the reverse complement.
TAAAGAACATGTTCATTCGCCCGACCGAAGAGGAACTGAAAAACTTCGGCGAACCCGACTTCGTTGTGATGAACGGTTCGAAGACCGAAGCCGGTGACGACTATGCGCGGCTGGGCCTGAACTCCAAAACGTTCGTGGTCTTCAACCTGACCGAAAAGATGCAGCTCATCGGCGGCTCGTGGTACGGCGGCGAAATGAAGAAGGGAATGTTCTCCTACATGAACTACCTGCTGCCGCTGAAAGGGATCGCTTCGATGCACTGCTCGGCCAATACCGACCTGAACGGGGAAAACACCGCCATCTTCTTCGGCTTGTCCGGAACCGGAAAAACCACCCTCTCGACCGACCCGAAACGGTTACTGATCGGGGACGACGAACACGGCTGGGACGACGAAGGCGTGTTCAACTTCGAAGGCGGATGCTACGCGAAGGTCATCAACCTGAGCAAGGAAAACGAACCCGACATCTGGAACGCCATCAAGCGGGACGCCCTGCTGGAAAACGTGACGGTGGACGATAAGGGGAACGTGGACTTCAACGACAAATCGGTTACGGAAAACACCCGCGTCTCCTATCCGATCTACTTCATCAAGAACATCGTGAAACCCGTTTCCAAAGGAGGCCCCGCCAAGAAGGTGATCTTCCTGTCGGCCGACGCTTTCGGCGTGCTGCCCCCGGTATCGATCCTGACTCCGGAACAGACGCAGTATTACTTCCTGTCGGGCTACACCTCGAAACTGGCGGGTACGGAACGGGGTATCACCGAACCGACTCCGACGTTCTCGGCCTGCTTCGGCGCCGCTTTCCTTTCGCTGCATCCGACCAAGTACGCCGAAGAACTGGTGAAGAAGATGAAGGTATCGGGCGCCAAAGCCTATCTGGTGAACACCGGATGGAACGGCAGCGGCAAACGGATTTCCATCAAGGATACGCGCGGAATCATCGACGCCATCCTGGACGGTTCGATCGACCAGGCTCCGACCAAGGTCATTCCGTATTTCGACCTGACCATCCCGACCGAGCTGCCGGGCGTCGATCCGAAGATTCTGGATCCGCGCGACACGTACGCCGATGCCGCCGAGTGGGACAAGAAGGCCAAAGACCTGGCAGGACGCTTCGTGAAGAACTTCGTGAAATTCACGGGCACCCAGACGGGGAAAGACCTCGTGGCTGCCGGCCCGAAGCTCTGAGAAAGCGGCTGGACGGTCTGAAGCCGTCCCGCACCATATTCCTGAAACGGACGGACAAGTATTTGTCCGTCCGTTTTTCATGCCGGTTCCCAGACAGGGAAACCGTCCCCTTCAGGCCCGTTAAGCAGGTCGGCCTACCGCCCCCCCGGTACGTTTCTTGCACGTTTCCCGGCGGCAAAAAAGAAAACGGGCAATCGGATTCCCCACTATTCACAGGAGGCCGGCAAAACCGTCCGAAACGGGAAGCCGACGAAAGGGAAATCCGTTTTTCGTTTTGCGGCACCGGAGAATCCATTACATTTGCACGGCAAAAAGAGGAAACACCGCATGAAATTTCCGTACCTCCATCCGCGGGGATATTACCGATTGGCAGTCAGCGCCTTCTATTTCACGCAGGGGCTGGTGTTCGCCAGCTGGGCCAGCCGGATTCCCGACATCAAAACCGCTCTCGGGCTGAACGACGCCCAACTGGGAAGCGTGCTGTTCGCCATCCCGCTGGGGCAGTTGTTCGCCATGGGCATATCGGGTTACCTCGTAGGGCGGTTCGGAAGCCGGAAAACGCTTACGGCGGCCGCTTTCCTGTACCCGCTGACGCTGATCGCTCTCGGCACCATTTCGACGGTTTGGCAGCTCACGGCGGCTCTCGGCTGCTTCGGGATCACGGCCAACCTGTACAACATCGCCGTCAATACGCAGGGAGTCGGCGTAGAACGGCTTTATGGCCGCAGCATCATGGCCACGTTCCACGGACTGTGGAGCCTGGCCGGATTCGTGGGAGGACTTTTCAGCACCTGGATGGTCGGCGCGGACGTTTCCCCGCTCGTCAACTTCTGCCTGATTTTCGGTTTCAGCATCCTCGTGCTCCTGGCCATGCGGGGGTGGATGCTGCCGCGCGACCCGAAACCGGGCAGGAAGGAGTCCCCCGGACGCCCCCGGTCGTTTTTCAAACCCGACCGCTACATCGTTCTGCTGGGCGTGCTGGCATTCGTCTGCATGTCCTGCGAGGGCACGATGTACGACTGGAGCGCCGTTTACTTCCAATCGGTCATCGCCCCTCCGAAGGAACTGATCCGGCTGGGCTACATCGCCTGTATGGGAACCATGACGCTGGGCCGTTTTCTGGGCGACCGGATCATCACCCGTTTCGGTACCATCACCGTCATCCGGATCAGCGGCATTCTCATTGCTTCGGGACTGATGACGGCGGTGCTGCTTCCCTTTCTCATCCCGGCCACCGCCGGTTTCCTGCTGGTCGGCTTCGGCATTTCTTCCATCGTTCCCATCTGTTACAGTCTGGCGGGCAAATCCAAAACGATGCGTCCGGGCATGGCGTTGGCCGCCGTTTCCACCATCGGATTCCTCGGCTTCCTGCTGGGGCCTCCCGTAATCGGGTTCGTTTCCCAGGCCCTCAGCCTCCGCTGGGCCCTTGCCGTCGTGGCGCTCGTGGGCCTGAGCGCAACAGCGATAGCGCCTGAACTCCGCAAAATACACGAAAGGAAATAAGCCTTGCATCTTCACGCCGACGCCACCGACCGCCTTTCGGAGGATCATTTCACCTGCGGCAGCCAGCGCAGACCGGCATCCTCCGGATGTTCCTGCTTCCAGGCCAGGAACCCCGCATAGTCGGTCACTCCGCCATCCAGCACGGCCCGGTAGATTTCCACTCCGGGCACCTTTGCACCGTCCGGCACGTCCAGCTTAACCCGTAAAACGGCCAGCCGGGTCTCCGGGGTCAGCGCATCCGAAATCCGGTCGGCCACCTGCTCGAACCATCCGGCATACGGAGACTCCTTCGGCATGTGGATCATGTCGATCTGCCAGATTTCGCCTTCGTCGTCCTCGTACCACGCATGCCATTCCACGCACTTTTCGTCCGTATCCAACCCGTTGATGTATTCGATCCGGCGGATACCGGGCCGTTGTCCCAACAGGGAAGCCGCCCGGAAACTGTCCTCCAACCAGAAAGGATCGGAATAAATGTGAAAATCGATGTCGCGGTGTTTCATCAGCAAACCCGTGCGCAGCGAACCGACCAGATTGGGTTCCGCCCCTACCGATTTCCAGATGTTCACCACATCGGTTCGGGCGATCACTTCCCATGCCCGGCGCTGATACTGCCGGGCCAGATCCAAAACATCTTCCATAATTATTTTATTTGAGATCGATTTTCACTTCCCGGCCCGTTCCTTCGGCGACCGATGCGAAACAGTACCGGCAGCAGAACCGCCTGCACCGCAATCCAAACGGCCGCGGCCGCCGCAATCCGACCGACAGTCATTCCCCCCGCCTCCACCGACCGGACAAGCAACCACACGCCTGCCGGCAGGATCAAAAGCACACCTGTTCCCAGCCCGGGCATGTACCTTCTGCAACGGATGCTCAACAACAAATGCGGAAACACCACGTTCAGCAGGACGGCTCATACGAAACCCGCATAAAGGAATCCCGTTCCACGAGCAGCCGGAAAAAAGGTTTTCAGAAAAGTCATCACCAACCCTAAACCGGAGACGGCGAATAGGGCGAAACGAAATCCTCCGTCCGCAACCGCCTTTTCCGTACGACGAAAACTGTTTTTAAAGATACCGCAACTCATTACAACCCGGAAAAATCGGGGCAGCAGAAGCCCTTCTTCCAGATTGTGGAGGCAGAACAGCGCCCAGAAAAGCCACACCATACCCGTCCCGCTCATTCGTATCCGTTTTCCCCGGCCACAGGCCGATTTCGCAAAAAGGACGCGAATATAGCGCTAATTTTCGGAAATCCCGCAAAAAAGCGGACGATTCTGAGAATCGTCCGCCGCTTGTTTATCCGAAACAAATATGACTCAACTGAAAAAGTTCCGCATCCGCTCGAAAATATTCTGGTCGCGGCCGCCCGAAGCGCCCGGCTTGAAGTTGGGGGAATCGGCCAGTTTTTCCAAAGCGGCCTTCTCGTCCGCCGAAACGTTTTTGGGAATGTACACGTTGACGATCGCCAGCAGGTCTCCCTTGCCGTAACCGTTCACGTCGGGAATCCCCTTCCCTTTCAGCCGCAGCACTTTCCCGGTCTGCGTGCCCGGCTCGATCTTGATCTTGGCCCGACCGTCCACCGTCGGGATCTCTGCACTTCCCCCCAGAACCGCCTGCGGCACGGAAATGTTCAGGTTGTAGATCAGATCGTTTCCGTCCCGCACCAAGTCCTTGTCCGGTTCCTCCTCGATCACCACCAGCAGGTTGCCGTTCACCCCGCCGTGGCGGGCGGCATTCCCCTTCCCGGCCACCGTCAGTTGCATGCCTTCGCCCACGCCCGCCGGAATTTTGATTTCGACGATCTCCTCGCCCCGCACGATCCCGTCTCCGTGGCATTTGGGACACGCCTCCGTAATCACTTTCCCTTCGCCGTGACAGGTCGGACACGCCTGCGTGGTCTGGGTTCGCCCAAAGAAGGTGTTCACCACCTCGGTCACATAGCCCGAACCGTTGCAGGTGGGACAGGTTTTATAATCGTTTTTGTTCTTCGCTCCCGTTCCTCCGCACTGGTCGCAGGCGACCATCTTGGTAATTTTGAGTTTCTTCACCGTCCCGTGAACGACCTCCTTGAGGGTCAGCTTCACCTTGACGCGCAAATCGGAACCCCGGTTCACCCGCTGGCCTCCCCGTCCCTGTTCGCCGAAACCCTCGAAGCCGCCGAACCCGCCGAAATGTCCGCCGAAGATGTCCCCGAAACGCCCGAAGATGTCCTCCATCGTGAATCCGCCTCCGCCGAAGCCCCCCTGACCGCCGAACCCGGCCTGGCCGTTCATGCCCTCGTGTCCGAACTGGTCGTAACGGGCCTTCTTGTCGGGATTGCTCAACACGTCGTACGCTTCCGCGGCCTCCTTGAACTTTTCCTCGGCTTCCTTATCCCCGGGGTTCTTGTCCGGGTGGTACTTGATCGCCGCTTTCCGGTATGCCTTCTTGATCTCGTCGGCACTCGCATCCCGCGACACTCCCAGCACCTCGTAGTAGTCTCTTTTTGCCATATCTGTGTTATTCTCCTACAACCACTTTCGCGAAACGGACGACCTTGTCCTTCAGCTTGTACCCCTTCTGCACCACGTCGATGATCTTCCCCTTCCGATCTTCTTCCGCCGGAAACTTGGCCACCGCTTCATGCAGGTCGGTATCCAACGGCTCTCCCAACGCCGGGATTTCCGTTACGCCCTTCTGCCGGAGCGCATCGACCATCTTCTGTCGGATGAGTTTCATTCCCTGCCGCGCCGATTCGATGTCGTCGGACTTCTCCGTGGCCGTCACGGCGCGACCCATATCGTCCAGCACCGCCAGCATGGACTTGATGACGTCTTCTCCTCCGGAAGCGATCAGGTCCATTTTCTCCTTCAACGTACGTTTGCGGTAATTGTCGAACTCGGCCGACAGGCGGAGGTACTTGTCCTGCCACTCTTTGACTTCCGCTGCCAAATTTTCAGACGTGTCACTCCCGGGCGTTTCCGGGTCTGCCACCTTGTCAGAATCGCTGCTTGCGGAGATAAATTCCTCGTACTGGACAGGATCTCTTTCTTCCGTAGCAACTTCCTCGTTTTCAGCGGGATTTTCTTTCATATCTTCCGTTACCATAATGCAAATGTAGCTTTTTAAAAGGATTTATCTTCTGTATTCATCAAATAATGTACCACTGAACGGCTTCCGGACGGTCCTCCGGCGGAGGCAAAACCGGGCGTAAACGTTAGGTTAATCGAAAATAATCCCCTACCTTTGTCTTCGTTACAAAACCCAGTGAACATATGAGTTGCAGGAGTTGCGATAAAGATAAGTGCGTGAAAGATATCGGCCGGGGATGCTGTTTCTGTGCGGAGGAAGAGGGAAACGACATCCGGGTTTCGGTCTGCGAAGGAGGACAGAAACTGCATGTTTACGACTGGCTGGAAGGAATGCCGGAAAATCGTCCGGACGACATCGTGGAAGTTCGCTTCAAAAATACCCGCAAGGGATATTACCGGAACGTCAACGGCCTGCCGCTGAAAAAAGACGACATCGTGGCGGTGGAAGCGTCGCCGGGACACGACATCGGCATCGTTTCCCTGACGGGAGACCTGGTCTGGCTGCAGATGAAAAAGACGGGGTTCAATCCGGCCAACGCGGAAGTCAAAAAGATTTACCGCAAAGCGAAGCCTTACGATATCGAAAAGTGGCAGGAAGCCATCGCCCTCGAACATTCGACCATGATCGAATCCCGGCAGATCGCCGCAGGGCTGAAACTCGACATGAAAATCGGGGATGTGGAATACCAGGGCGACCGGATCAAAGCCATCTTCTATTACATCGCGGAAGAACGGGTGGATTTCCGGGAACTCATCAAAATCCTGGCTGACCGGTTCAAAATCCGGGTGGAAATGCGTCAGATCGGAGCCCGGCAGGAAGCGGGCCGGATCGGCGGAATCGGCTCCTGCGGCCGGGAACTGTGCTGCGCCTCCTGGATTTCCAACTTCGTCTCCGTGACGACCAATTCGGCCCGGGTGCAGGAAATTTCCCTCAACCCCCAGAAGTTGGCCGGACAGTGCGGCAAACTCAAATGCTGCCTGATCTATGAACTCGACTCCTACATCGACGCCCGGCGCGAGTTTCCGCGCATCAACGCTCCCCTGGAAGCGCTGGACGGGAACTACTATCTGGTGAAGAACGACATCTTCAACCGAACCATGTATTTCAGCAGCGACCCGCATTCTTCCGTGGCCATGATTCCCTTGCCCGTCGAACGGGTACGGGAAATCATCCGGATGAACCGGCAGGGCAAGAAAGTGGAAACGCTGGCGGACATGAGCCGGATGCAGGAAGCCGCCGATACCGAACCCGATTACCGGAGCGGAGTCGGAGAAGAAAGCATCACCCGTTTCGACAGTAGCAAGCGCGGCGGAAGGAGCCGAGGACGGAACCGGAACGGAAATAAGGGAGGGGGCAACGGCGCACCCAATGGAAAAGCGGGAGCACAACAGAAACCTTCCCGCAGCAACGAAGAAAGAAAGGCGCAGGGGCAAGCTCCGGAAGGGGAGACCGGGCAGCGCAAGCAGAATCCGCCCAAACGGAACCGATACCGGAAACCGAAACCGAAAAATGATCCGTCGTAGGGTGCTGTTAAGCGGGGCTGGTTTGTGGTTCATGATGGCGATATCCTGCACTCCCTCGCGGCCTCCCGTCCTTATAGCGGACACGGACTTCCGCCGATGGGATCGGAACGAGCCGGCGTATATCTTTTTCACCCCTCCGGACACCTTTTCAAAGACGGATTTATTTCTGGTATTGCGGTGCACGGATTCCTACGGTTTCGACGGGCTGCGGCTTTCGGTGGAAACACAGGCGCCGTCCGGCACCTTTTGGCGCGACACCGTTACGCTTTCCTGTCGGGAGGAAAACGAAGGGGAGGTCGCGGTCAGCGGAACCGCTTCGAAAGATTACCGGTTTCCATACCTGCAAAACGTAAAATTCGGGCAGCCGGGCACCTATCGTTTCCGGTTCGCTCATTTGATGCCCGATTCCCTGCTGGCAGGCATCGCCGGCATCGGAATCGAATTCCAATCGACCAGTCATGGGAAAAGACAAACTCAAACGGTTTCGGGAGAATGAGACGTTCGACTGTCTCGTTCAACCGGCATTCGAAGAAATATTCCACCGCGATCACCCCTTGAAAGGACATTGGCGGGAAACGTTTTTCAAAGCGTCCTACCCGATATGTCTGGAGCTGGGTTGCGGACGGGGAGAGTATACGGTGGCGCTGGGACGGCAAAATCCCGAAACCGGCTACATCGGGGTGGACATCAAGGGAGCCCGGATGTGGCGCGGAGCGAAAACGGCAACGGAAGAAAAGCTCAAAAACATCGGGTTCGTCCGTACCCGCATCGAATTCATCGACTCTTTTTTCGGCCCGGACGAAGCGGACGAAATCTGGATTACGTTTCCCGATCCGCAGCTGAAAAAAAGCCGGGTCAAAAAACGCCTCACCGCTCCGGAATTTCTTTCCCGGTATGCGAAGTTCCTCAAACCGGAGGGTTGGATTCACCTGAAAACCGACAGCCGCCATCTGCACGAGTACACGAAAGCGGTCATCGCCTTCAACGATTTGGAAACGGCGGCGGCCTGCGACGATATCTATGGCACCGGATTTGCCGACCGAACCCTTTCGGTGAAAACCGCCTACGAAACTCAGTACCTGCAACGGGGCATCCCGATCACCTACCTGAAATTCCGGCTGAACGGGAAAAAGGATTTTTTTGCACCTGATTTTGAACCGGATAAGCAGCTGTAATCGGGAAGGCGCCAAAAAACCCCGGCAAAAATTTGCAGGAATAAAAAAGAGCATCTATATTTGCACCGCCGAAAGGGGAAAAGCACGACGATTTCCGGACGGTTACACAAAAAAAGAGCATCTTCCTCAATAGCTCAGTTGGTTAGAGCACCTGACTGTTAATCAGGGGGTCGTAGGTTCAAGTCCTACTTGAGGAGCCGGAAAATCAAGGGGTTGCGATGAAAATCGCGACCCCTTTTCTTTTGCGTACATACAATTTGCACACAACTTATTAGATTTTAGGGCTCAGCGGCTATGGATCCGGACTAGCCAATAAATGGCACTTAGACGGCTTCAACCCCGAAGCCGGACCGCTGAACAACGGGTTCGACGAGTCTACCGGCTGGCTGGTCAGTACCGTACGCTCGAACGCCCCTTATTACTATCCCTACTACCGTTTCGGCAACCGCGAATTGATTCATATCCCGGAAATGCCGACGGAAAACGCCTGCTCCACAACAACGATATATCCACGGGAGAGGCTCTCGATTTTCTGGAGAAGCACCGCGACAAACCCTTCTTCCTTTATCTGGCCTACGATGCTCCACACGAACCCTACATCATTAATGACACGCTGGAATATGCCCGATTCGAACATTGGGACAGCGCAACAAAACAGTATGCTGCCCTGTGAACAGCCTCGACCGAAACGTAGGCCGGGCACTCGGCCGGTTGGAAGAACTGGGGCTGGACAACCAAACCCTGGTCATTTTCATCTCAGACAACGGCGGGGTCAGCATGGCACCCCACCGAACACTGCGCACCAACAGAGTGCTGCACGGACACAAGGCAAACTTTTATGAAGGAGGGATCCGGGTGCCCATCCTGGTGAAAGCTCCCTTTGTCCGAAGAGGGCAGGTTTCCGACGAAATGGTCTATTTTCCGGATATTCTACCGACGATTCCCGAAGCTACAGGTGCCCGTGCTCCACAAGGTCTCGATGGCCAAAGCTGGATACCTCTGTTGAAAGAGGGGCCTGTTCATTTCCGGGAGCGCGCCCTTTTCTGGGAATTTCCCGGACACTCCTGAGCCGTTCGACGGGGGCTTGGAAGGCCATCCGCCGATGGAACCAGCCAACCGAACCCTATAACATCGAACAAGACATCAGCGAAACTACCAATTTGGCCGACCGCTATCCGGAAATCGCCGCCAAATTGGAAGCCCTCGCCCAAACCGAAAGCGTACCTTCGCCCAACTTCCCCGATGCCTGGCCCCATCGATGATCGCCGGAAAGCAGATTCCCTGTTTTCTCTGCCAACACCACCTTGCTGTTCCGAGCCGGACAAAAGCAGGAAAACCCCATACTGCTCCGCAGCACGAAGGACTTCCCAGGATAAAGGTAAAAGAGAGTAAAGATTATCGCGTCAAGGGCTCGGCTGCCATGAACAACAACAAGGGGCCTTCCAAACGAGGAGCCTCCTTAAAAAAACGGGACAGAGGCAATATAATGCAAATATCACTACAATAGTGATTTAGTATTATTGCCCCGGAGGTTAGAAAGCGGTAAAACCGCATGAAAAGGCAAAGTTCGGAAAGAGTTGCGTTACCAAATCGTTACCGCGGCTTTTTTTGGACTTTACTTTTTAATGGATTGTTTTTCAGTACTTTGCTTTGTTTTTCACAGCACCAAATAACTCTAATCAACGTAAGTTTGTCACCAAAAATTAGAGTTATGGCAAGAAGCACTTTCAAAGTCCTTTTCTACCTGAAAAGGCAGGCCGAGAAAAACGGCAAAGTCCCGGTGATGGGCCGCATTACCGTCAACGGAACCATTGCCCAGTTCAGTTGCAAACTGACCGTCCGATCGGCCCTCTGGGACACCAAGGCGAACAAGGCTTCGGGCAAGAGCATCGAAGCGCAACGCATCAACGAGAAACTGGAGAACATCAAAACCAACATCGGCAAGCAGTACCAACGCATCTGCGATCGGGACAGCTATGTAACCGCTGAAAAAGTTAAAAACGCGTGGCTCGGCATGGGCGGCGAGTGTAAATTGCTCCTGCAGACCTTCGAGGCGTATTTGCAGGAGTTCGGAAAGCGTGTAGGCAAAGACCGGGCACAAAGCACCTTCAAAAACTACCAGGAAGCCTACAGGCATTTGTCGGCCTTTCTCCTACGTGAATATAACCTCTCGGATATTCCGTTCAAAGAATTGAAACGGGATTTTATGGATAAGTTTATTGTTTTTATGTCCAATCATCTGGGTTTGCGGTCGGGTTCCATGCGAACCCCGGTCAAGAAACTACATCTGATGACCTATACCGCTTTCCAAAACGGTTGGATCGCAGCCGACCCGTTTGCCGGATATCGGTTTAAGGTCGAATACCGCGACCGCCGCTTTTTGTCGGAGGTGGAATTGCAGGCCGTGATGCACGTACATCTTCCCAACTACAAAACCGCGATAGTGCGGGATATATTCGTGTTCTGTTACTTTACGGGTCTGTCCCACATAGACGTTAAGGCACTTACTCACGCCGATATTCACACGGACGCGAACGGGGAAATGTGGATTATCGACAACCGCGCCAAGACAGGAACGCAGTTTCGGGTGAAGCTGCTTCCCGTAGCCCGGCAGCTTGTCGAGAAGTATAGCCGCTTGGCTTTGCCGGGGAATGCGGTTTTTCCGGTGCGAACCTATAAGACAATGGATATGTCGATGCGCCATGTGGCCCGGCACGCCGGATTGTCGTTTAATCCCACGATGCACACGGCCCGGCATACGTTTGCGACGACCGTCATGCTCTCCCAGGGCGTCCCGTTGGAGACGGTCAGCAAGATGCTCGGTCACAAGCACATTACCACTACCCAGATATACGCCAAAATCACCAACGACAAGATCGGACGGGATATGGATGCCCTTGAATCAAAAATCGGGGATAAGTTCAAAATAGCCGATTAACCCCAGCCGAAACGAAGGATTCAACGGATATGCCTACAAACAAAAGGGCTTAGGAATTTTTAATGATTCCCAAGCCCTTTTGTTTGTAAACGGGCGGTTTATTGTTCGCTTAGCTCTTTATACAATTCCAACCGCAGGGCGCAGAGGCGCTGAACGATATTTCCCATCTTCTCGACGCGTTCCATGTGCATCTCCAATTCTTTCGGGGAAACGTCGAATTTCGGATGATAGGCCGCTTTCTGCATGAATCCTTTCAGACAGGGCAGCGTAAAGTTGTAGTCGATGTGGTTATCGTCCAGAATTAGCATCAATTCCGAGGAGAGTGTCCGCATCCGTTCGTGCATTACAACCGGGTCGTGAATATCGAACTCCATGCCGTGAAAAACATAATAGAGTGTGTGATAGAAATAAATTGCCGCTTGTGCTGTAAAGAGCGCTGTCGGGCGCAGGTTATGCCCTTGAGCATACTCTCCGTTTGCTTTTTCTATGTAGAGCATTCCCAACTCCGAAAAAGTGTCGAAATGGTATTTCGCATCACAATAGGCTGCCGTAAAATTGCAGGGATGTTTCGGGCGGCGAAAATGATAGTGATCCTTGCAGTAGAGCAGCTCGCCCTCACTATGGGTAAAATAAAGAAAAGGCGTATGGTTGGACTCGACATAGCTTAGCGGCAGGATATAGATATTAAGGTAGATGATCTCCCGGCGGCGGACAGGCATTTGATAACGCAGGTAGCGTTTAACCTGCATCCAGTCGTAAGCGGGAGTTTCACGCACGACCATTAACAGATCGTAAGTCGCAGGGTCGCTGAATGGGGTTCCGCCAACGAGCTTTCCGAACAACAAAATGTATTCCGGGTCGAACAGTCCGCAAGTTAAATGCTTGACGATTTGTTCCGCTTCCGCAGGGTTGTAAAGTTTTGGATGCTCTGCTTTCGATGATGGGGATAAGGTTACGGATTGTGGCTGAAGCTCCTCCGGTTGCGTGTTTTGTCCGGGTCGTACTTGCCCGATTATTTCATTCGTTTCCATGTGTTTGATTGTTAAAAAGTTGGTAATAAGGATTTAACTCTTACCGTACTGCAAGGCACGGCAAAAGCGAATAATAATCTGACCGACAGAGTTTTGTCAGCTAAGCAGATGAAAACGAAAACAGGATAAACGGTTGCGGGGCGTATGCCCATCATTGGTGTTTGAGTGTGCCTTGCCGTAGCATTGGCCATTGAGAAAGTTTGTCATAATAAAAGAGAGACGCAGGTGACAAACTTTCTCAAACACCCGAAGGCACTCAAGTCAATTTACCGTTCGCGGGCTGTTACACCCCAACGGCGCTGCGTCATCTCTAAAGGTGAGATCGACCGAGCGCCAACGAGAATATTTAAGAAAGTTTGTCGCTGTAAATATAAGAAAAAACCGGATAAATCTGCGATAAGAGTGGTAAAATAAAGCGGGACTACCTGAATCGAAACAGGCAGCCCCGCAGGTAGCGGTTTCCGGAACAGCCCGGTTAGGGGGTTTCGACGGTTCTGTAATTTTGTTCCAGCACTTCTTTGATTCCCTTTTCGGGATAGAGGATTACGCGTCCGCTGATGACCGTGTAGGGGATTTGTCGGGTGTCGCGGAGAGTTTGCAGCGTGCGGGGCGAGATATGCAGGTAATCGCACACCTCATCCCCTGCCAGGTAGCGTTCGCCCCGAATCGAGGGCGTGTAGTTCTCCGCCGCCTTTTTTACGCCTCGTTCGACTTGTCCAAGCAGCGCGAGGGCTTGCCGCACCTGGTCGCTTTCCATTGTCAGATAGTCCATCGCCATAGCTACGCCTCCCTTCGTTTGGTTTTCGATTGCAGATAGGCTGCCACGTCGCTTTCTTTGTAGAAATACTTGCCACCCACACTGGAATAAGGGATAATCCCTTTTTCACGGTAGCTTTGCAGCGTCCGTTTGGTAATGCCCAACGCAAGGCACACCTCCTGCGAGTCGATTCAATTCCCGTCCGTTTCCGGTTCGTACCGCCGTTCCAACTGCCGCGCCTGAGCGGCCAATGTTTCCATTTTTCCGATAAGGAGCGTTCATACCCGCTCTTCGATACAGATAATACCCATAGTAAATAAATTTTAAGCAAAGTAAAAAGGCTTTCCGTCAGCCTTCGAGGGTGCAAGATAGCCATAGGTAAATCCGGATAAGGAACTTTTTCTTTACCTAACGGGGATTGAGAAGAATTGACCGGTTTTGAAGGGGGGGCTTCTTACGCCTATGGTTGTATGGATACAGTTTTTAAGCGAACTTGTGGATAAAAAGCAGGACAATGCAAAAGCTTTCACAGCCAATGTGCGGTGCAACCTAAACCGTGCTACGATTATATCTTTGCAGGGACTAAAAAGCATTTGATATGACAGCTTGTTTTTCTTCCCTTACGGATACCCTTTACCTTCCGGCCTGAAGGGTCGTACGGTCTTCGGCTTTGGATACCGACCCCATCCCCTGTTTTGTTTTCGCACCCTGAAATCCCTTTCGCCTTGTCCCATACCCCGGCGTGAGCTTCGATGCTTTGCGCCTTGCTCCCGTCCTCCCTTACCCCGGCCCGCTTCGCGCGTCGGGACAATCGGGAGAACTTCCACGCACCGCTATCGGGGCTAAAGACCCGGCATCGAACGCTCCCGAAAGCAAAAGGAGCAAGGTTGTACTCGGAGGCCCTCGAAACTCCCCGGCGGGTCGTTCTCGGACACTTCCGGGCAACCTTGCCCTGCGGGGCTGTCCCGTTTGGTTCGCTCCCTGCGGTCGCACACCAAAACATCCCCCGCTCCCGATGGTCGCCGGGGATTCGGGCCTCTGGGCATCTTCGATGCCGGCGGACGGTTCCCATAGGTCACTCGTCCAAAACTGCCGCCCTTATTGCTGTCGCTTGGTTTCACCTCTAAATATCGGAAGCTATGGCGGCTGGTAGAAAAACAGGGGGCAGACCCCCTAAGCCGGAAGCCCAAAAACGCTCCGAGGAAGTCAAATTCCACGTCACGCCTGCCGTTAAACGAAGGCTGCAAAACGAGGCAAAAGCGGCAGGAACAGACCTTGCCTCCTACTGCCGCGAAAAGGTGCTGTTTGGAAGACCGCCTCGCCGCATTCCGCCCGAAGTCCTCACAGCCGTTGCCGAGCTTGCCCGGCAAGGCAACAATCTGAACCAACTGGCCAGGGTTGCAAACGCCGAAAAAAGCACGGCAGGGATAGCTTCGCGGCTGACAACCTTGATCGTCTTTTACGAACTTTTGGCAGATTACATAAAGGGATATTTCCATGATCGCTAAAATCATAACCGGCAAATCCTTCGGCGGAGCCGTGCGCTATCTCCTTGAAAAAGGAGAAGACGCCCGGCTGTTGGATAGCGACGGCGTGGATATGAAAAGCCTTAAGGCCATTACCGAGAGTTTTAATTTCCAAAGAAAAGCACGTCCCGAAAACTCCCGGGTCGTAGGGCATATCTCGCTTTCGTTCCACAGGGACGATACGCCGAAACTGACAGACGATTTTATGCGACAGTTGGCCGGAGAGTACCTTCGGCGCATGCACATCACCGGAACGCAATACATTGTCGTTCGGCACACCGACACGCAGCACCCCCACCTGCATATCCTCTACAACCGGGTAAGGTACGACGCCAAGCTGGTAAGAAGCCATAACGAACGCATCCGAAGCGTCGCTGTTTGCAAAGCCATGAAAAAGGAATACGGCCTGACGTTCTCCGAAGGTAAACAGGACGTCAAAGTCGAAAAGCTGCACGGCCCGGATCAACCCAAGTATGCAATTTACGAGGCGATAAAGGAAGCATTACCCCGCTGCCTTTCCCTTACGGAGCTGGCCGAAGCGTTGCAAAGGCAGGGAATCGTAACGACATTCGTACACCGGGGCGGCGATCCTGAAAAAGAGGTACAGGGCCTTACCTTTACGATGAACGGGCAAATCCTGAAAGCCTCGCAGGTAGACCGGAAGTTCAGCTACGGTAATCTATGCAAGACCATCGAAGCAAGTCGGGTAGAACGCGAAAGGCAGCAGGCAGAGCAAGCAAAACGGCAACGACAGGGACAGGCCGTGCATTGTCCGGTTATCTTCGGTTTGCAACTCACAAGCGAGCAGGTTCGCGAGATCAAAGACGGGCAACCCGTCTATCTGCAGGGGATGCGGCACGAGGGCCGCACCTTCGATGGTTATTTGGTAATGGACGACAAATTGGAACGTGGCTGGGCCTATCTACGCGATCCGCGAGAATGGGTAAAATACGGAATGTACGCCATGCGACGCATGGACAGGGACTTGATCGAGCAAGGATACCTTGTCCGCGCTCTTGTCCGGTGGGGGGAAGCGGGACAAACGGCCCGGCCCTATCTGTGGAAGGAAAGCCCGACCGCTGCCGGGTACAAGGAATCGTGGAGTGATCCGAGAAAGCCCAGCCCGAAAGCAAAACATGTACCTTCTTTAAAATCCCGGCTCAAAAAAAGTCGGGGAATATAACCTTTTCCTCCCTCCTTTCCCTCCGAACGCAAAGATACGGATTGGTAGGTCAAGCGAGCAAGGCTATACAAGCGCCCTTTGGCGGGCGGCCTTGCACGCTTGCCTCCCAATCCTTCGGCTGGTCGCTACCGGAGAGAAAGGGGGAGGTGTGGAAAACTATCATAATTTATTCCTCCCTTCTATTTCATGATAAATAATTAAAAACAATTATAGAAATAATAGTATAGTTCGCAGGAAATGCCTTTTTAATTATTATTTTTGATACAGATGAAATATTTTCAAAAATTGTATATACTATTGGGCATTCATAAGTATTAACTTTAAGCTTATAAGAATTATGAAACGAGAAAGCGTCTTAACTGAAGCCGATAAAGCGTCTATCGAAATCCTAAAATTTATTTTTCACATAATTATTGAGCAAGAGCACAAACCAGCCTATCTGAAGCATGAGGTTAGTCTTAACCCTGAACAAAAAGAGTTTTTTAAAAAAAGATTAATAGATGTCGCGCAAGGCATACAATATATCTTTCCTGATAAAGCAAATTCTTCGACTTACAATTATTGCCACTCTATTATTCAGGATAATTCTCAATTCTTGAAATTATCAAAAAAAATTACGGCCTCATTTAGAGAACACCATAAAGGCAATACGGCCGATGGAGTATTTGTTGTCTCGTTGGTAAAGATTCGAAACATAGCATCATTTATTTTTTTACTAAAAATTGATAATCGGTTAGTATACCAATATAAGATAAATCGCGATAGAGCCTCGTTGAAAAAAATAAAGGATACATTTGTTGAAGACACGAAGGCCATCCAAAAAATGGCATTGATATCTTTATCTGATAAATATGCCTGGGAAGCATTAGCATTCGATAGGAATGCCGGAGATTCTATTAAAAAGTATTTCCAAAACTTTCTAGCCGTTGCAGAAAAAGATGATATTTTCTCCTTGACAAGAAGAGCATTAAGTGCTGCAACAAAATGGGCAAATCAACATAAAGATTTATTGAATGATACAGACACATCTGCCCATTACAAACAACGAGCAATTAATTATCTTACTGGTCATTCTATATTTAATTCAGATGAGTTTATCGATACGATTTTATTTGATGAAAATATCGAACGAAAAACCCGTGCGATAGATTCTTTTAAAGAATTCCTGCAGGAAGATGGTGTTTATGGGCAAGAATTTAGAATAAGCCAAAAAGCATTGAATCGTCATACGTTAAAACATACAGCTATTACAGCGGAAGGTATAACATTAACATGGACAGGCGAACTAGAACAGGTTAACCTTACTCTACCTAAAGAGCCTCAAGGCGACGGTATGTACCATATCGTGATTAAAACTAATAGTTTTGAAGACATCCCAATCTAATATGTTGCAAGTTATATTTAACCAACTGCAGAAAATAATTTCTAGAGGAAGTTACACGGAGGTTTGGGGTAATTTAACCATTAAGGTTAATTATTATCCAAAATTACTTGTCGATGTGCGAACTCTGGATAATGAAATAAAAAAATATAATCATCTTATCACTCCTCAGGTCAGAGTTAATACAGAATCAATTTCTGTTGATGAGATTGACGATTATGCTGATAACCAGTTTGTCGTAAACATTAATAAACTGAATCTTAAAATTATTGATGATTATGAAGTGCAGTTTTTTTATGGAATAACGAATTTTAAAGCATGGCTTAAAAATATATCACCATTTACTCAATTGCCATATTCGAAAATTAAAATTATCGTAAATGGTTTAAATACCACTTGCGGAGGCCCTAATCTATTAATAACAGGAGATATTAATGATACATTTGATACCCAAGGGAATTTTTTGCCCAACGATTCTCTTGTTGCTGAACATGTGGTAATCCCTAATGGACAAGAACTATCTTTTAATTGCTGTAAGTATTTAATCACTTCTATCATCTCTAAAAAGAGTAGGTCTAAAACAGATTATTGCAATATATCTTTAATTTATTCTTGTGCAACTTTATGTAGTACGTTTGCCAATGAATTACATAAAGATTTCATTGTTCTTCAAGGTATCAGAAGAATAAAATTGCCTTTATATAATGACAAGACAAAGGTTGATCTAAATTTTTTATTATTACTGAAAGAAATTGTCGAATGGATTTATCAAGATACAGATCATGCTAAAATTGATATTCGACGTAAGTTATTCTTAGACAGAGTAACTTTGGATATAGATTACGAGCAGCCTCTACTAAATGAATTGCTTCTGGTGGCAAATAACGCTTTCGATCAAGCAAAAGAAAGATATAGTTTTGTCATGTTGGAGCGCAGGGATTCTTATGCAAAAGAATTAGCTTCCCTTCTTAAAGATTTAAAAGTCCAATCAGACTTATACTCATCCAAGATAAGATCTCTTCTTAATAACTTTACTCGCGATGTCCTTGCAGGAATTTTATTAGTCGGATTTACGTTATTTACAAAATTTACTGAGATTAAAATTTTAGAAAAATATAATTTGATTAATGTAATTTTCAAAGGGCTTGCAATATACTTTATCGCTTCTGTAGTAATGCAGTTGATTACAGATATATCAGATTTATGGTTAGCAAGTAAAGAACTCAAATATTGGAGAAAATGTATTAGTGAAACTATTCCCAAAAAAGAGTTAGATGAACATGTAAAAAACTCATTGATCTCCCGTTTGTGGGTAACAAGTTATATTTATATATTATTGATAATTTTGTACGGGTTCATAATATATGTAACTTGGACGTTTCCTTGCATGTGGAATAAAATTTCAAACTGATATGGTTATTAATAACTACGATATAAATCTTGAATCGTTAGCGATTCATTGGGTTGGTAATAAAACAAATGATGACAGTATTTTCCTTTCAAAATCATTAACAATACTTTCAGAAGATATTTCTTCAGTACTTTTAAAATACTTTTTGTCATCTTTCAAACAGGATGAATCGTATAGATTTATACATAATTCGGCTATTGAGCTGAATGAAGTGTATACTTATGTGTCAAAAATATTCGAGAATCCTCAAAATCTGCATGTACAGTCCGTTCATTTGGCAAATTATTTATATGAATTGTCTCTACATCCCAACATAAAATCAGGAGAATTCTACGTAGCATATTTTAGTAATTGTGAAGTTGATAACGTAATTACCGATGCAATAGGAATCTTCAAATCTGAAAATAAAAATACTTTTTTAGAGATACAACCAGATGGTAATGAGTTTAATGTAAAAAGCAAAATAGGAATAAATATTAATAAATTAGATAAAGGATGTTTAATTTATAATGTAAATAAAGATCATGGATATGTCCTTTCTGTAGTTGATAATACAAATAGAGGGCAAGATGCGAAATATTGGATTGATGATTTTTTGCATATAGAACAATGCCAAGATGAGTATTACAATACACGTAATTTGATAGATATATGTAAAAACTATATGGTTAAGCGGCTGCCCAATGAGTTTGATATTACTAAAGCAGATCAAGCCGAATTGTTAAATAAATCAGCTCAATACTTCAAACAAAACGAATCATTTAATTTAGACGAGTTTACTCATGAAGTAATTGCCCAACCAGAAGTCATAGATAGTTTCAAAGCCTATAAGCAATCATACGAAGAGGATCATGAAATCAAGGTTGCTGAAGAATTTTCAATTTCTTCTTCTGCAGTAAAAAAGCAATCTCGCAACTTTAAAAGTGTTATTAAACTAGATAAAAATTTCCACATTTACGTGCATGGAAATAATCAGTATATTAAGCGTGGTTATGATGAAAATACAGGGATGTATTACTATCAGCTATTTTTTAAAGAAGAAATATAAATACATCTCCTATTGATTCTTGTTGCCGGTTTCAATATCTTTGTATTAGTTATTTGAGGTTGTGGACATCGACGCATTGTACGGAAAATAGAACCATTGCCTTTTCGTTACCTTGTCTCAATAAAAAAAGTGCAACAAGTCATCTATCAACTTGTTGCACCATTTCAAGGATAATCCAAACGAGGAAGGCCCCTTGTTGTTTCTTTCTATTTTATCACTTCTTTTCTTCGAGAAGCATGACAGGCCCCAACAACCCGGCTGGAAGCAAGGCGCTTTCTTCGTTCCAACCGATATAAGCGGACCAGGTAACCGGCTCCGCCCTCGGCTGCCGATCGCCTACCAGGCGGTTCCACCAGCAATTCGTAATCTCGACTTCCAACTTATTCTCTCCCCGGTTCAGTTCATCGGATACATCGACCCGGTAGGGATAACGCCACAAGACCGGATACTCGACCCCATTCAGGCGAACTTTTGCCATCCCCTCGACCTGGCCAAGATCCAGGAAGACGCCCCCGTCGGGCGAAGCAGCATGGCTGGTAAAAGAGAGGGTATACGTTGCTGTACCGCTGTAATATTTCACCTCCGGATCTTCTTGAGCGGTCCAATCCGTCAATACCGGGAAGCTCTTCCGAAAACGGTCACCGTATACCGGGGAAAAATCGACCGACCACGTCCCATCCACCAGTTGTCGTGTTTCGAAAATCGGGAAATTCATTCCCGAAGAAGAAGGCTTGCCGCTTTTTCGGAAAATAATGAACATGGAATCCCCTGCGCCAAATTGCAACGGGATATAGATCTTGCCGTCGGCTTCAGAATAATCCGACAACTCCCGGATCTCACCCGTCACCGGATTCCACAGTTCGGGACGCATGCCGGTTACTCGTAAGGCTACGGTTTCATTCCGTTCCCGCTCCTGCTGATTACTGATAAAGTATAGGTGACTCCCCTCTTCCTGCCTGTGGGTATACAGGAAGCCTTCGGGCAGGAGGCAATCGCTATGAACGCCCAATTGCACCAGTGCTTCCTTCAGACCACCGCCGTAGAAGACCCGACCTGCCCCGTAGGCGTTGCTGGTGGTATGCCGTCCGTCGATGCCGCCCCACATTTTATCCGCCAGCACCCGCACCCGCTCATCACTCTTCGGGTAATTCTTTCCGCTCGGGGAACGCTCGGGACGGGGGCCGTAAACCGCCGCTCCGGCTTCGACCAGTTTCGCGATTTTTTCCAGCATTTCCGGGCGGATCGTCTCCTGCGGCGGAAGAACCAGAACGGCGTAAGAGGCTCCCGAAGAGAGTTCGATTCTCCCATCGACCACCCGGGCATCCTGCATCAGCACTTCGGAGTTGATGAAGTCATAGTCGTATCCCGCCGGCAAGGTCGGTTCCATGTCACCGGTCATTTTCGGCGCATCTTCGCCGATGAAGTAAGCGATGTCCGCCACCGGACGGCCGCTCTGCAGCAGCGCACACGAACGCCGGATGTAATCGAAATAGCTTTTCGAAGAGGAGAACCAGGTGCTGTGCCGGTTAAAGTCGGTTCCAAACCAGGCACTCATGCCCGGTTTTCGTTCGTCCGGCTGGTGGATGTAAACGTGTAGCACAAAGTGGTTGATTCCTTCGCACCAGGACCAATCGCCGCGGATCTTCAGGTCGCGCGGCATCTGGGTAAAGTTCCAATGAGAAGTGAAGGCTTCAGCCGAAACAACATTTTTTCCGTAGGTATGTCCGGCCGAAGAGGCACACCGTACCTCGACAGGTCCGAGCGACGGTGCCGAGAGCCAGAATTCCCCACCCAAGTCGTGGCTGGCTCCGCCGTAATTAAGGAATTCGCCGGGGAATCCCCAGTGGCCGTAATTCTCCAACCAGAGGCGCAACCCGTTCTCTTCACACCGTTCGCGTAATCCGCCGACATACCCCGAGGCGATGCGGTCGGCCACCAACCGACGCATATCCCACAGGAAACGGTCGGAACGATCCGCATTCTCCACAACCCGACCGGTCAGCACCGGCAGCCAAGGGTAAGGATCGTAGCCATACACCCGCATAAACTCTTCGGCAAAACCTTCCGTCCAGTTTTGCGACCCTTGCTCGTAACTGTCGGCCACGACGTGGCGAAATCCGGTCCGTTTTTCCGGCGGGATCCGTTTCAACAATTCGCCGATAAAGGAGTCGAAATGAAATTGAGCCAACTCCCGGTTCATTTTATCGACTTCCAGGCCACGCCCTTCCGGAGTGGTCGGTGCGTTCATGGTACCGGTTGGAGCCATGCCGGTGTAAACCACCACCCATTCTCCTTCCGGAACCTCCCAGACCAACCTGGCATCGGCATCGAGCTGCGCTGTCAGGTCGATAACCTGCCCCGGATCGACCACCAGGCTTTTGCTTTCGGGCTCTGCCGATTCCGGCCAACGGTAAGTATCGGCATAGATCTCGGGAACCGGGCTCATTTTGCCCAACTGTTTTTCCACATAGGAACTCAAGCGTGCCGCTCCACTCAATTCAATGGAACGGAGCCGTCCGCCCGCCCCATTGGTAAAAGTCAGGCGGAATTCCCGGGCGGTGATCGCTTCAAAACTGTGGCAAACCGCTCCAAAGCGTATTGGCCCGATCGCCACGTCAAGTTTCTCCCGGTCTATTTTGAATCGGGAAACCGGCTGCCATCTTCCGTCGGCCCCCAGGGCTTCCAGTTTGCAATCGGCACTCATCGGCGCATCGGCGGGATGAAGCTCCAGCGACCGGACGGTCACCGGATGATCCAGTCGAATCTCAACCCGGGCCGGATACTCCGTAAAATCGGCCGTTGTCGACAGATTACCGTCGAAAAGCGCCTGTGGATTGCGGATCCCCGAGGCATTCACCCGAGGCGATTTCCGGGCGATCCGGTCATCGTCTTCCGCTGGAGCAGGAAATGCCTGAACGGCAACCACCTGGAAATCAGCCTCCGGAGCCTCCAACTTCCGGGACAGGCGCTGCGGCCCGCTCAAACGGAATTCATTGGAAACCAGGTAGCGCATGGCCTGCTCCGGCTGAACCCAGGGGCCGCCGGACTGGCTCCACCCCGGACAATTGAACATCCCGACCTTGATTCCCAAACGCTCCGCTTCGTAGATCGCATGCTCCACACAACTCCACCACTCTTCACTGAACAGCGACACCCGGCCTACCGGAACCGCCGGATCCACCACGTTACCGATCAACGCTTCGCCGATACCGACCTCGGCCATCGCTTCGAGATCACGCGTGATTCCTTCTTTGGAGATATTGTCGCTGATCCAATACCAGTACACCCACGGCTTGGTTGACTCGGGCGGATCGAGGAAAGCCCGCTCCCACCGATCTCCCGCATCATTTCCTTCGCCGCAACCGCTCCAGCCCCAGAGACCGCATAAAACGGCCAGGGCAATCCACACTCTTTTTTTCATATATTCTGAGTTTTCAATCCTTTATTCTTTCTGCCGAAACAGCATCCCGCCGTATTCTTCCAGTTGAAAACGAACCGTTTTTCCGACCGTACGGATCTCTCCGGTTTGCGGTTCCCATTGTTCTGCTTCTCCCGTCCCGGTAAAAGTGAGAGTGAAGGTCCGGGGTGAATCGCTGTCGTTGGTGATAAAATAGCGATTCTCTCCATCGATTTTCCGGTGAGCGATCAGCACGTTTTGCGAATCGTCTAACCGCAATGCACGGTTTACAGTACCCTCCAGTTGTCGGTTCAGTTTTTCCGCACTCCACTCCGGCCAGTAGAACACATTCTTTCCCATCCGGCCCGTTCTTCCGGTCTGCTCAACCCACTCCTGAATCGGCTTCGAGGGGAAAGCTGTTGTGGAGTTGACCGGCAGACCTTCCAGCGCGATCACCGTTCCGCCCGAAGCGATAAACCGATCGATTTGACGGGCAACGGCCTCGGAAAGGGTTTCCACTCCAGGGAGAATCAATACCTGCCAAGACAATTCGCCGTTCTTCAATGCTCCATCCTCCACGCTGGCTTGCTCCAGGGCTTGCGCATCGACATAGGAAAATTCCCACTGGCTTTCCATTAACGCGTCGCTGACCCGGTCGAACAAGCCATCCAACGCCTGGGCCTGCGGAGCGCCGCCAGCCAACTGATCCCAGTTAATCAGCCCCATGGGGAGCGGACGGAATTTCGTCCACATCGTTTCGATGGGATAATAGACCGCAATCTTTCCGGCTCGGACACCGCCTGTCAGAAAGGAAGTTACTCGTCCGACATAGGTATTGAATCGTTCCCTCCCGGCGGCGTCTTCGTGATGAAGCTGCAAGTAGTTGTTAAAGCGATTCACGCCGCCGACCATTTGCCGGTTGATCGTCCCTCGGACATCTGCGGTCGGTGCTTCCCGTCCGTCGTGGAACATCGGGTCGGCGATCGGGCAGATCTCCGTCATCACGTACCGGTTGCCTTCCAGTTCCGCTGCCGAGGAAGCCAAACGGGAGGAATAGAGGTAACGGCGGGTAAACGAAGGCATACCGGTCAGTACATCGATCCCCGGCACATCCATCTTTCGGAAACAGGCCATAATGTTGCCGTACAGCGGCACCTGCGCCATCAGGGTTTCTTCGACCAGCAAATGGCCGCCGGACAGCAAGTCCTGCGTGTGGCAGAACTCCTGAACCGAACGAAAGAAATGGCGACTCATGAAATCGGAAACGATCTCAAAATAGATGTACCGAAGCCGCTGTCCTGCCGAACCTTCGTCCAACAGCAGGGAGAGCAGGACCTCTTCCAATACACATCCCGAACGTTTTCGGAACTCCTCCGATACATTTTGTTTCCACGGGTAGACCCCGAATCCCTGGTCGGTATACGACATGGCCATCAAAGAGGGCTCGTCCGTAAAAGTGGCCGTGAAGAGATTGCCCAATTTTTCACCGGCAAATTCGGCATACTTTTGATGCGTGACATCGATAAACATCTCCGTCACCTCCGGCATCAGCAGGCTCGGATAGCGGGGAGCAACCCCCAGCCGACTGTTACCGGCTTGAAACCCCTCATAGAGGGCATCCCGGGTAACCTGCACGATATGCCATTCCCCTGCCGGTACCTTCCAGGCCACGTTTTCACTTCCCACGGCTCCAGCCAGATCGACGGCTCGGTCGATGCGGGGATTTTCCCCTTCGACCGGCACCGCTGCTGTCCGTACCGGTTCACCCCGCAAGCGGGGCAGCGAAACCGCCGCCGGTCCCCGGATCACCGTATCGCGGAAGAACAATCCTTCGGCCTCCCAATCCGGGTGTGCGTCGAGAATCATCGTTCCGGCCATCCCTGAAGGATATATTTTCTCATCGTACAGCCAGACATTCATCCCCCGTTCGTTAGCCGACCGCACAAAACGATAGAAAGTTTCGAGTTCCCCGGCATTTTGCATGTAGTCGTCCGTCCAGTTGACATTGGTCGCCAATCCGCCGTAGCCCGCGGCCTGGTAACGGTCCAGCAATTCTTTCTGTTGCGCCGGGTCGTGCGGAACATCGTGTGTGTTCAGGTTCATCCGATACTCCATCGGTGGGTTTTTGAAACGCTCTTCCAGTGTCGGGCTTTGCTGGGCCTGTGCCATATAGCCGCACAAGCCAGACAAAACGAGCATCCCTTTTATGAGGATATTTTTCATCGTCTCCTTCCTGTCAATGGTTACCGAATACTTCTTTCACCGCTTCGAGGTACTGCATGCCGTGAATCTCGTCGGGTTCCAGATAACTCCCCTCCGTCCACTCGTTCCAGCAGTTGATATTCACGATCCGCGGCCCATCGGGGTCGGCAAGCAGTTTCTGTTTGATCACTTCCATCCCCCGTTTGAAATTCTCCGGGGTATTGTTGTACAATACGCCCGAATACGGATAGCCGTACTCCGGTTTCCAGTCCTCGTTCTGGTTCGTCCGCGGGCTGGAATCCCATCCCATCGTGATGTTCGGATAATAGGGAACCGGATATTCGGCTTTGGCCTCGTCCCAGAAAGCGAGGTATTCGTCCCGCGTTTTGTTGTAGTCGGTCTTCTCTTCGGCCGGCCAGCTGTGGTGGATCCAGACGTAAGAGGTCGCCGAATCGAAACCGAGCTTTTCGATCAGTTCGGCGTAATTGTCCGGCGGCACCTCTACCGGCAGGATCGGGTTCCCCCAAGCCACCACATTCCAGTGTACGCCTTTGAGACCTGCTCGGACTGCTTTTTCCCGCATCCGGTTCATGGCCGCACGGGTCGCTTCCAGCGAACCGAAACTCTCGACGAACTTCTGGATGTCGTAGATCGAGAAGTAGGCCTTCCCGTCGATCAGCCAGTAATTGGGTTGGGTGAAATAATCCCGGATAACGTGGTCGCAGATTTCGTCATAGACTTCCGGGGTTACCGTTCCCCGATAAAGCAGTTCCTGGGGAATTCCGCGGGTGGCCGGATGGAGTTCCACCCAATCGTGATTGGCCCACATCAGGGCGAATTTCAGTTGCTTCGTGTTACGGGCTTTCAGAAAGCCTTCGTCCAACCCCCGATTGAGGTATGGCCCATCATTAAAATGATACCAGTCGAAAAGAAATACGTCAATCCCATGATTGGCCGCCGCATCGATCTTTTTCGCCATGGCTTTCGGATCGGCCTCATCTTCGTACCCCCAGGCGGGCACTTTCGGCTGCTGGTGCCCTTCGAAGCGCGGACGCGCCTCTTTGACCAGTTCCCATTCCATCCAGCCTTTGCCCTTGTGTGCTTCTACACGAGGGTCGCCGGTATGATAGTTTGGAAAATAATAACAGGCCACCGTAATTTCATCGGCTGCCGGGACCGCTTGCTCCCGGCAAGCGGAAAACAGGAAAGGCAAGGTCATGAAGACCAAAATATGGTTTATCGCTTTCATCGGTTTCGTTTTAATCGATTAATGTGCTGCGGGGCCGTATACCTCCCGGATTGCTTCCAGGTACCCCATTCCGTTGACATTATCCGGCTCCAGGTAACTGCCTTCGCCCCATTCGTTCCAGGAGTTGACAACAATGATCCGTTCGTTTTCCGGTTTGGCCATCGTCAGCTTTTTGGCTTCGGCCAGGTATTTCTTAAACAGGTAGGGCGTGTTGTCCACGATGACCGCTCCGAACGGGTAATCCCTCCGGGAGAGCCACTCCGCCCGATCGACGCCCCCGCAACGCGGCGAGGAATCCCACCCCATGCTGACGTTGATGTGATAAGGAACAGGCAGGTAGTTGGCCGAATTCTCCAGTCCGTTCGCTCCTCCTCCGGATTGGACGGTCTTGAAATATTGTCCGGCGGCCTTGTCGTATTTCGTCTTCGGGAAATCGGACAGAGGATTGTGGTGAATCCAGACGTAAGTCGTCGTCGATTGAATCTTCAACGCCTCGACCGACGGATCGATAATGCCTCCCATGCCGTAGAGTACCCCGTTCAGGTGCAGATCCGGGAATCCGGCGGCCTTCACTTTCTCCCGGAAACGCTCGATGGCCGCTCCGGCTGCCGTCCAGTCGCCGCCGAAGGTCTTCAGGAATGTATTGACCTCGTAGATCGAAAAATAGGGACAACCGTCGACCAACCAATAAGACGGGTGTTTGAAATAGCGTTCGATAACGTAATCGGTCAGCCGTTCAAAAGTCTCCGGCTCTACCGCGCCTTTGGCAATATCTCCCAGGTCGTGGTTGCACCACATGATGGAGAATTTCAGCCGGTCGTTGTTCGACGCCTGTAGGAAAGCGTCTTCCAGGGCCATGTACAGATATTTGTTTCCCGGCATCTCGGCATGGTCGTAGAAATACCAGTCGAAGATGAAGACATCGACCCCGTGGTCGGCAGCGGCATCGATCTTCTGTGCCATGACTTCCGGTCGATTTTCGTTCTGATACCCCCAAGCCGGAACCTTAGGCTGTTGGTGCCCCTCGAACATGGGCTTCGCGCGCTGTAGAGTGCCCCATTCCGAACCGGCCGCAGGCCCCCAGTTCGGGAAATAATAGACTGCCACGGTCACATCGCCTTTCGGGATCTCGACGGGCGGTTCTTCCTCTCCCTTATCCTTACCGCCACCGCTGTCCTTGGAACAGGCCGACAGTTGAAACGGCAACAGGAAGATCCAGGCACACAACAATCCTTTTTTCATTTTTTCTCTCATCGTGGTTCGTTTTTGAGAAATATTCCGGCCCCTTAGGTGGGATGGGGGCTGGAATCTCCCGGTTATCGGATGAATTAACGGTAGAGGGGGTTTTGAATCAGATTGGGATTCTGTCCGATCCGCCATTGGGCAATCGGCAGGTAGTAATGCATCTCGTTGAAGAACGGAACCGGCATTCCGGCAATATCCGGCAAAATCTCCAGGTAAAGTTTTCCTGATGCCCCGTCCATTTTGTAACGCAGGCCGGACCAAGCGTTGGTCAGCGCATCTTCCGCGATTCGCCAGCGGCGCAGGTCCCAGTAGCGATTGCCCTCGAAGGCCAGTTCGATCTTCCGCTCCTGGCGAATGTCCTCATGAGTAATGGCGCGGGTAAATTCCGGCATACCGGCCCGCTTCCGGATCTCGTTCAGGGCTACCCGTGCCGACGGCTCGTCGCCCAGTTCGAGGGCGGCCTCTGCCTTATTCAGGTAGATCTCACCCAGGCGGAAGACGATCCAGTCAGTCTGGGAATAAAAACGCTCCGGAACCATCGCATTATCTTCGTCGAGGTATTTCAGAATCCCGAACGATGAAGGGCGCCATTTGGTCTGACTCAACCCCTGGGCAGGCATCCCGTTGGGGGCGACCCCGCTCTCATACCACTGGCCTTGCCAGTATACACCCTGGTGGTAGTCCAGCACGACTTCCGCCCCGTTGTGGCTCCATTTCGTGCCGTGGGTGTAGATCGAAGCATGGAAACGGGGATCCTTGTTCCCGAACAGTTCTTCCATCGTCCACTGGTGGTGGTTGGCAATCTTCTGGCGGTCGATGGGATCCGCCTCTCCCTGCAGGTTCTGGTAAGACTCGACAAATTCCAGGTACACCACATAGGCTTGTCCTTCGTTCCAGGCGTTGTAACCCGGAGGGTTCATCCAGTGGTCATAAGAGTGCCCCTTGCCGGCTTTGCCGTCGAAGACTTCGGAGAAGATCACTTCGCTGTTGTTTTCATCCAGGAAAATCTGGCGGTAGTTCTTCACAATATCTTCGTGGAAATACTTGTAATAGAGTTCGAACGGCCCTTTTTCCAGGATGAAATTCGAAGCGTCGAGCGATTGCTGCCAAAAGTAGGCTTTGCGGGCAGGCGAAATACCCACCACACCGTCCAGCTGGACTTTCCCCCAACTGGCGATACTCCCGGCGTACATGGCCGCACGGCTTTTCAGCGCGGCCGCCGCCCAGATCGTCGGACGCCCCAAGTCGCCGCCGCCATAGCTCTCAGGGAGGTGTTTGTTATCGATGATGCTGTTCAGCTCATCCAGCACAAACTGGTAGATCGTCTCCTCCTTTTCCCGGAACGGATAAAGCAGTTCGTCCGAATCCTCTAAACCCAATTCCGTGGTAATCAGCGGAACCCCGCCGTAGCGCTTCACCATTTGGAAGTAGCAGAACGCCCGCAGGAAACGCGCCTCGGCTGTCCGCTGGATGCGGACAGACTCTTCGATCGGCGAATTTTCCATTTTGTCCAGGAAAATGTTCAGCTTCCGCACCACAGGGTAACCCCACCACGAAGCGACCTCCGAGGAGGGTGAGATCCAGTGTGTCTTGGGAGTCGGTACCCAGGCCGCATGAGCCTCGTCCGAAATACCGGTCATGGTAAAGGGGGTGTTGCCTCCCACGTCGTCCTGGTTTCCACCCAACTGCATCTCGTTGAAGAAACCCATCTCCGCGTAACATTCGAGCAGGTACTTGTCCATCAATACGGGATCTTTCCAAACCACTTCGTCGGAGATCATATCGAGGGGTTGCTTATCCAGGATGTCGAGACACGATGTCGTCCCGAAAAGAATGGCGGCTAAGATCAATATACTCTTTTTCATAGGTCTTCGAATTAAAGTGAAATATTCAGACCGAAAGTAATCGTGCGCATCTGCGGGTAGTAAAAACCTCCTGCCCCTGAATTGGCTTCCGGGTCTATATTGTATTTATTCAACTTACTGAATGTAACCAGATTGGTTGCGGCCACATAAGCCCGTATCTGGCCGATATTGGCCCATTGCAACCACTTCCCGGGAAGGGTATACCCCAGCGAGAGGGATTTCAGGCGGAGATAATCTCCGGCTATCATATGGTAATCTGACCCCCAGTCGTTGGTCGAAGCTCCACCTAGGCGGGGAACGATTGCATTCGGGTTGTTGTTCTCGTAAGTCCAGCGTTCGTTGTATATCACTTCCGGGAAAACAATTCCCCGTTTGAGGACTACCTGATGGGAAAATCCGAACGCCCCCTGCCAAAGCATCGAGAAGTCGAAGCCTTTGTAGTAAAAGTCGATATTGAGACCTCCCGTCCAGTTGGGCATACTGCCTTTGCCGATTTCCTGCTGGTCGCGCCAGTCCAGCACGTTGTCGTCGTTCGTGTTCAGCAGGATCACGTCCCCTTCGTGAAGGAACGACGAGTTAGGCGTGCCATTCATGTAGTAATAAGGCAACTCTTCGATCTGCTCCATCGAAGTGAAGAGGCCGTTCGATTTGTAACCGTAATTAATATCGGTCCATTTCCCGGTTCGTTTATTGATCCGGATGTCATCCGGATCTTCGTAATCCGGTTCGTCGTACTTGTCCCATTTCGAACGTGCCCAGGAAATGTTCCCGTTGATCCGGTAACGGAAATCCCGAATCTGTCCCTGGTAGCCCAGCATCACTTCGAAGCCCCGGGTAGAGATCGCATTGAGGTTTTCCACTGGCAACGAAGCCCCGAACGTATCCGGCAGCGAAGTCGAGCGGTTTCCGGGGATTCCCTCCCGCAGGCGGTAGAAGGCATCGATTTCCCCGAAGAAACGATTCCGGAAAAGTCCGAAGTCGATCCCCGCGTTGTAGATGGTCATTTCTTCCCAGGAAAGAAACGGATTGGCGATTCCGGTCGGATGGAGGCCCGGTTTGGCCGACCCGCCGATGTTGTAGATGTTCCCAAAGCTGTAACCGGCCAGATAATTGAAGTTCGCCACCGCATCGTTCCCTGTCTGGCTGAAACCGGCGCGCAGTTTCAGGTTGTCGACGAACGAGACATTATCCTTCAGGAAAGGTTCCTCGGCAATACGCCAGGCGGCCGACACGCTCGGGAAGAATCCCCAGCGGTGTCCCTTTGCGAACTTGGCCGAACCGTCGTAACGGAAAGTTCCTTCCAGCAGGTATTTCTGCTTGTAGTTGTAATTCAAACGACCGATCAGACTGGCCCGTCCCATTTCCGCCGCACTGCCGTTGGCAATCTGGTTGGCCAAGCCTCCGGCAAACAGGTAAGGAATCATATTGGTGTCGAAATCGGAACGCCCCGCACTGATCCAACTGTTACCCTGGTCATACAACTCGTACAACAGCTGAGCCGTGATGTTGTGAGACTCCGCAAGGGTGGTCTGGTAATCCAACGAAAGCAGCGACTGCCAGTTCTGTCCTCTGGAAGCGCTCTGATCCAGTTTGGTATCCAGACCTTTGGCCAACTTGGTGTAGGTATCGGAGGCAAAATTGTAGGTATAGGTATCCGGAAGGTGTTGGAAATACTTGTAATCCGTATACCATTTTTCCAGGGTAAAGACGTATTTGGCCGAGAGTCCGGGGATCTGGGTAATGTCCCAGCGCAACGAACCCTGTATCCGGGAGGTCTGGTTATCCGAATCCCGCGTCCCGCTCAGGTTGCGGTTGCTGGTGATGTGGGCTCCTCCAGTTCCCCCGCCATTGGCATACGGCACTTTGGTCGGATCCGGTAATTCCGCCGGGTAGATCGGTTCGGTATTCCAGATGTCCTGCCAGACCGAATTGTTCCCCTCGTCGCTCCGCCAGGGGAAGCGCCGTTGATCCATGATGACGGAAAAATCGACGGACATGTTAAGGTTCGGCAGAATGCGGGCATCGATATTCGAGCGAATATTGTAACGCCGGTAATACCCCCCGCCTCTCTTAATCATGGATTGCTGGTCGAGGAAACCGACGAAACCGTAATACCGGATCGCATCGCTACCCCCGCGCAACGACACGTTGTGCTGGCTCTGCGGCGCCCAGTCGCGGATCAGGAAGTCGAACCAATCCGTGCTCGGATAGTCCGGATCCGTACCGGCGTAATACTTTTCGATGTCGCCCAGCGAGAAGCGCGAAGTGTTTTCCGGCTGCCCGGCCTGGATGTGTGATTCGCGAACCATTTCAGCATATTGTCCGGCACTGGCCATCCGCATCAGGTTGGTCGGCCTCTGGAAGGTCAGCGTACTGTTGAGCGTGATGGTCGGTTTGCCGATGGTTCCCCGTTTGGTGGTCACCAGGATTACCCCGTTACCGGCCCGGGCACCATATACCGCCGCCGAAGCGTCTTTCAGAATGGAGATGCTTTCGATCTCATTCGCATCGATGTTGTTGAACGAACCTTCGACCCCGTCGACGATCACTAACGGTGCATCGAAGCCGCGGATACTCAGCGTAGCCCCGTCCGAACCGGGAAGACCGCTGGTTTGCTTGGTAATCAGACCGGGCAGGCGTCCGGCCAGGGCATTGGTCGTACTGGCCAACGGTGCTGTCGTGAGTTCTTCCGATTTAATGACCGATACTGCACCGGTCAGGCTGGCTTTCGTCGCCGTGCCGTATCCGATTACCACAACCTCTTCCAAAAACTGGGTGTCGTCTTCCATGCGGACATTGATTGTGGTCCGTCCCTGCACCGGCAGCGACTGGGCCACATAACCCATGCTATTGAATTCGAGGACGTCGTTAGAACGGGCAGAGATGGAGAATTTCCCATCCGTACCGGAGGTCACCCCGATATAGCGCCCCTTGATCACGACACTCACTCCAACGACCGGTTCACCCGCCGCATCTGTAATGCTCCCGGAAACCGTCACCGGATAGACCTGGGGAGCAGGAGGAGCTTTGGCCAGCGTAATGTGCCGTCCGGAAAGCGTCCACTCCAGCCCAGTGCCCTGTAGCAGGACCCTCATGACATCGGAAAGAGGGGCTTCCTGAAAGTGGAGCGTGATGCTCCGGTCAGGATCCACATCCTCACTCTTATAGAGGAAAAGATAGCCCGATTGCTGCTCGATCTGGGAGATCGCTTCGTAAAACGGAGTATTTGAAACCGAGATGCTGAATCTTTTCTTCGGGGAGCCATTCTGGGCTTGCAAATTGCCAACCAGGCAAAAACTCCCTGAAAATAGAAGACAAAGAATAGAATATAAAATTTTTTTCATATATTTGAATGTTTTTAAATGCGACACAACAAACCCTGTCCGTCAAACTTGCGGTTCGTGACAGATGCGTTGTTTCTACAGGATTTAAAACAAAGGGAATCGCCGGGGCCGGTCTAACCGGTTCCGGCTTTTTTGGGATGATTATCGGCTCACAATCATAGGCTTCTTCATTTTCAGGTTATTAATATGTCGTTAGTAGGGTGGGCTCGGTTATTTTTTATCCAGAACAAAATTTCGTCCTTCGATCTTGATGACGAATTTATTTTCGTAATTCAACAGAGAGAACACTTCACCGATCGGCTGATCAAGCGGGAATGCCCCCGTATACAACATATTCTTCATCTGTTCGTCGGCAATCCGTATCTTGATGCCGTAGTAAAACTCCAGCCGACTGACGATCACCGCCAGTTTTTCATCGCGGAAGCGGTAAATCCCATCGGTCCAGGAGCGGTATTTATCGACGTTGTCCAGGGTATTTAAGGAGAGTAGGCCTTTATCGAGATCGAAACGGTACTGCTCGTAGGGCTCCATCCTGCGCTCATCAATCCGATTCCCCTGAGCATCGAAGATCTTCAGGGTTACGGAACCGCTCAGCAGGGTGACCGTGTTGTACACATCTCCCCGGTATGCCTGCACGTTAAAGGAGGTTCCGAGAACCTCGACAGCCTGCTGCTGCGAGTACACAATAAAAGGACGTTTGGTGTCCGACGCCACTTCGAAAAAAGCCTCCCCGTCGAGCCACACTTCCCGTTGCCGTCCGAAACGGGACGGGTACCGCAAAGTCGTCGAAGCGTTCAGGGTGACTTTCGTCCCGTCGGAAAGAATGATACTCGACTTATTCCCGGCTTCAATGGTCATTTCATTGAAAAGGATCTCTTCCTGCGAGGCAATATACCGTTGCGTTCCATATCCCAGAAAAGCCGCGGCGATAACCACTGCCGCATAACGCAGAAACGATCGGAATATCCGTTTTTTTTTCCGGGATATCATATCGGATGAGCCTGTCTGCTCCGCTCCTTGATTCGCGAGACCGCCTGCTTCGACCAGTTTCAGCCAACGGGCATTGATCTCTTGTTCCGACAGGAAACAGACGTTCTCCTTCTCAAAGATGTTTTTGACCTCAAAGAATTCTTCCCGGTTCCGGGGAGAATCGTCCAGCCAGGCCGACAAGCACCGCAGCTCGTCTTCAGTACACGTGCCTTCGAGGTAGTTAATGATGATGTTTTCTATGGGCTGCAAGGTCTTCATCTGTTTTATGCCTGTCTATTAATATAACGACCGGCAAATCCAATTTACTTACCGGACTTTTCTTTTTTTGGCGATTACCCCAAGAGTCCACGCAGGATCTTGAGCGCTTTGTAAAGTTGCGCCTCCACGGTTCGCTTGGAGAGGCTCATCTCTTGTGCAATATCCGCTGTTTTTTTATCATGGAGATAGGATTCCCGGAAGATTTCCCGGCATTTTTCGGGCAGGTGCTCGATCGCGGCATATACCGCTTTCATCCGTTCCTCCCGGTCGATCATCTCCAGGTGAGATTCGTGGTAAGCGATCTCTTCCAGTTTCAATTCAGAGACCTTCTTCGCGGCATAAGTATCTGCGATCCGCTGATGCTTAATCCGGTCCCGGCAACCGTTCAGAACAGAACGATAGAGGTAATTTCTCAATTCCTCTTCCGGCAAGTGAAAGCGCTTCCCGTGCCATATTTTCAAAAAGATATTCTGCACCACGTCATCGGCCTCGGCTTCATCGAGGAAGCGTCTGGCGTATCCGGTCAACCCCGGAAGGTACCTCCGGTAGATCCGGTTGAAAACCGAAATATCCGAGTCGGGGTTCGGGAAAGATCCAGGGTGCTTTATAACCATAATTATCCTTTCATTGCCGAAAGCAGTAATCTTGCGTCGATCAAATATGGCAAAAAATACTCAAATTAAATCGGATTTTGGGAGAAAGCATGCAGGAAAAAGAAAGGATCAATATAAAACAGGAAGCAATAAATCAAACCGCACAGGCATTCCCCACGCGAACACGGCCTATCGTCCTACTTTCACGCCTCTATCTTGCTGCCTTTCTTTGATGTTTATTCCTATCGCTTTCTGAAACTCGCGGTATTTCTGCCGGAACCATTGTATGACGGGGAAGTTGTCGATCAGGAGATTGAATCGTCCGAAGTCTTTTGTATCCCGTTCCAATCGGGCTTCGGAGTCGGTGGTTTCAAACTTCTGCGAGAACTTACTGGAATAGAGTTTTACCGGAAAAACGAACCGGAAGAATAATTATTTTCTGCTTACCGGGAGTTTCCAAAGGATTCGGATCAGGATATCTGAAGAAGGTCTTTCAGTCTGTTTTCGATGATCTCTCGTTCGCGGCTGCCGGTGGTCGACAGCCGGACGAGCGGAATCCCGTACAAATGAAGAATCCGATCCTTCATCCGATCGCGCTCCCACTGTTGCGTTCCCTCCCGATGATACGCGTAACCGTCCGTTTCGACGGCCAGGATCGGTCGTTTGCTTACCCGGTTGTAAATGAGAAAATCGAGATGCGTACTGCCATGCCTTGCATATCGGCACTCCTCCCCGTCGAGTAACGAAAAATCACGGATCAACAGATTGAGCGGTTGGTGACAGATGACGCCGAGATGCCGCATACGAGCGTCTCCGTTCAACACGTCTTCGATCAAAGCATAGGTCAGGTTTTCGGAATCGTACTCGGAAACCCGTGCGTGTTTTCTCAAGTAGGCGATCCGGACCTCCGTGTATTGTTTGTAAAGATAGTCGAACACCGAATGAATCTTGCTTTGCGTGACGGAGCCATTGTTATAGGCGATGTAAGCGATTAGATCGCCGATGTTGCAATTTTCCGGCTGTTCGTTTCCGGAAACCACAAGGCAAAATTTCTGTTTGGCACGCGATACGGCCACATTCAACAGATGGGGATCATCCGTGAACGGGGTGATGGTATTGTCGACGGTGGTCATAACGATGACGTCCTTCTCCCTGCCTTGAAACTTATGCACCGTCGCGATGTCGATCTTCTCGCCGAGGCGGTTTTTGAGCACCTGGATTTGATTGTTGTAAGGCGCTATGATGCCGATATCCCCGGTTCCACCAGACAACGCAGGCAGGACTTCGTCTTCGATAACCTCTACTTCCCTGTAATTCGCGTGGTTGCGGGCATGATCTCCCGCCACGGTTCTGACAGCGCTCAACACGTCCGCTTCCCCCTTGTCCTGCGTCATGCACACGAGTTCTCCCCCGTAAAATTTCTGGTTGCAGAAGTCGATGATTTTCGGGTGGCAACGGTAGTGTTCCCGTAAAAGCGTCTGCGGCACATCGGGAATAATACGGCATACGGATTCCAGAAAGCTGTAAGCGGCGCAGTCGTATCCTTCCGGCAGATCGTATTTCCGGACGATTGCATCCAGCTTCCGCCTGTCGTCTTCGGTCACCACGTTGGGAAGCTGCATGGAATCGCCCACGATGATGACGTTCCGTGCGCAGGACAAGGCCAGAACGCCGGTTTCCACAGACACCTGCGAAGCCTCGTCCATGATCAGGTAATCGTATTCGGCTTCGTCGTGCAAGCTGGTACGCGCTGAGAAGGTCGTGCTCAACACGACGGGATATTCCCGTAAAAATTCTTTCCAGCGGCTCTTGAGTTCGGTCAACGCGAACACGGGTCTGTCCGGATCTTTACCGTATCGGCAGGAAAGCGTATGTTTCAAACAGATCATCGACTTTTCGGACAAGGCGGACAGTAGTTTTTTTGCATCCCGCTCGGCAGGATATTTCTCCAGCGACCGGATTTCCGCCCGTAATTCCGCCAGCCGGGTCTTATAAAACAGGATCCGAAAGGCGGATACGATGGCAGAAACATCCTGCCGGTAAAACTCACGGCCGGCGTTGCATGCGATTCTGCATTTCAGTCGGAACAGGAACCATCTCGTCCGACCGACGATCCGCGCAATCGCCCCCCATCCCGACGGATGTTCACGATCGACAAACCGCTGGCATTCCTGCCACAATTTCAGCAGATGCGTCGAACCGAAAAAGCGTCGAAGCCTGAACCGGGGTTCGTCGCATTCGGTTTCCCGATGAAAATGTAGCCATTCGATCTCCAATGCCTGCAGTTCCTGCCGGATCGAAGCCAGTCGTTCCCGGACGGCGAACAGGGTACGAAGCCGTTCGGCATCCCGATACATGTCATCGAAAAAGGCAGGGTGATCGACCTCCGCACGATACCACGATGCCAAATCCTCCGGGCAGCGCTTCTCTCCTTCCTGCGCGTCGACGAACTTCAGTTTGTTATCCGAATTGCCGAGAGGGGCGACGATAAACCCCAGACCGTACCCGGATAATTTTTCCAGCACATTGGCCGTCGCAGAGTTGTTGTTCGAAACGACCAACACCGTTTTATCGAACAAAAGGATATTGGCGATGATGTTCAGGATGGTCTGGGTTTTGCCCGTCCCCGGAGGCCCTTGTATAACGCTGATCTGGTTTTCAAAGGCGGTCTGAACCGCTTTTTGCTGGCTTGCGTTGCATCCGAATGGAAAAATCAGGGGCTTCGCCGGATATTTTTGCGGCCGGAACCGGAGAGGATTCAGATAGGAAGCGATGGCCCGGTCATCCGGAATGAAATCGATTTTGGCATATTGTTTCGACAGCAACCGGGTTCCGTCATCGGCGAGAATGCCGTTTTCGGCTGCGACTTCTTTCAGATACCCGAAGACAGCTTTGGAACCGGGATCCGTCAGACAGGATTTTACAGCCTGCAGCTTCCGGCTGTCGTAAGCGATGGCCCGGCCGTTACAGAATCGGATGTACCAATATGTGTATGCGTTATGGGTAAACACCCATATGGCATCGATGTTCGTCAACTGCCGGCCTTCATGCGATAAACGGTACGCCTGCGGATCCAGCCGAATCGGATTTCGCAACCATACGACATTGTCTTTCTTATAGTGATAAACCGTGGGACTGTTGACAAAGCGGACATCATACTTGTCGGTGTAGGGATTGTATGCGCAGGATTCGATTTGATCCGTCAGTATCTTGCCTTTAATCAATATGAGGTTTTCAGCAGGATCGATCATTCCGACTCCGGTCTTGGGACGTTTTCAGCATATTATACAGTCGATTAAAAATCAACCCTTTGCACAGGCTTTCTCCCGGTAGAAGCGGATTCTTTCCCGGCACACTTTTTCGGTCACCTCGCGCAGGCGTTCGATGCGGGGCAGCAGGGCGTCGATGTCCTCCCGGCTGACCGCGAAGTTGCGGTTGTAGCGGGCCTGCACGTAGGCCGCCTGCAAGAGGGAGAACAGCCGCCGTTCCTCCTCCGTGTCGCGCGGAAACACGTCGCACACCTCCAGCGTGTAGGTCTTGGCGTAGTTCAGCAGCGCTTCCAGGTCGTGATCCTTGTAACCGTACAGGATGAACACCATCGGAATCGTGCGCAGAAAGTTCTCCGCGGCCTGGTGCAGATGGAAAGAGCACAGTTTGTATTTTTCCCGGCTATAATCGAATTTCGCATCTATCAACAAATCATTGGCGAAGGAAAACTTTTCCTCGAAGTACTCCCCGGCCATCTGAGCGATTTCCGCGTAGTTCAGCTTCCGGCGTCGGGCCAGGGTATACCCGCCCGAATCCCAGAGCATCACCCCCTCTTTTTTGATGTCCGTGTAAAAGTAACGGCCCTTTTCCAGTTCCCGGTTCAACTCCCCGATCGAGGCATTGATCAGTTGGGGGCGGGTGTGGAACTTCCAGTTCTTGTTTTCGTAGAACCGGCGCAGGATTTTCGCATAGAGGCTGCTCTCGCTCCCCGTGCCGATGCGCCTTTCGGTGACGATCAGGATGTCGTAGTCGCTCATGAAGTAGGTCGGCACCCCGTATTCGATCCGCTGGTCGTAGTCCACGAACGTTCCCCGCGCGTAGCTGCCGTACAGGATCACCATCACGCACCCGCGCACCTCCTCGCGGATGATCGACACCAGTTGGCGCAAATCCCGGCGTTTATCCGGAGGCAGGTAGTTGAGGGACTTTTTCATATGGGCAAAGTTAGCAAAAAAGCCCGAAGTCGTTTGCCGTTCACCCCAAAAGGGCTATATTTGTCCTCGAAGGATGTTCCCGAAAGTCGGAAGCCGTCCCTCGGTTTGTCGCCCGCATGGGGCAGCGTCGCTGCCCGCAAATCCGGCAAACGGACGGCCTTCGCAGGAAAAAGGCGCGTGGACGGGTTTTCACCTAAAACCGAACGCTATGCAGACTTTCAGGAAGTACTTCGACACGACGTAAGACAGCGTCGTAACATACCATAAAGGGTACGATAACTCTTTGGCCGCTCTTAAACTTGCGACCATTACAGCAATGTAATGGGTTTAAACCTTGGCTAAATGGTTGTCCACTCAAGCCATGCTTTTCTTTCGAGTAAAGCGGGCTTGGGCGCAGGGGCAACTGCCAAGTAAGGTTCGCAAGACCGAAGGGCGGAGGTTGCATCTTGCGCCCTTTTTTATACTGAACGGATTTGGGCGCAAGGCAACTTCTGATCGTAGGTATCCTAGTACCGGCAGAATGAAGTTTGTCCTTGCGCTCTCTTTTTGTTTCTTCCGTACGGATCCGAGGGCGCCGAAATTCAACGTTTACATTTATCACCTTAATTCGGCTATCCATGAAAAAAAACATTTTCGGCTCCCACCGGGCCAGAATCCAATACCTGCTCCAAAGAGCGAACCTCACCCCCGAAGAACTGGCTTTTGAAATCGGCCTGCTGCGCCCGGTGCAGATTTCCCAAATCCTGCGGGGAGAAAACCCCGTCAGCCCCTTTCTGGCCCTTTTGATCCACCATCGCTATCCGGCCTACAGCATCCGGTGGCTGCTGACGGGCGAAGGCGCCTTTCCCGAAGCCCCGGATCGGGAGCCTCTTCCGATCACCGCTTCCATCGTAGGGCGCTGGGAAATCACCGGCGCCTGCGATTTCGAGGAAAACCTTTGCCGATGGAAAAAGTTCCTCCCCTTTTCCGACCGCCACGAGCGGGAGTTCAGCCGGGACGGCTGGTGCACGATCTTTCAGGACGACGAGGCGGTTCGAAGGATGCCCTACACCCTTTATCCGGACTCGCAACAACTGGCCATCGGCGGCTGCGTATCCCTCGTGACCCGGCTCGATGCCCTGATTCTGGACGTGATCGACTGGAGCGACTGGTGGGTCAGCGGGCTGGTGAAATTCTCCTACCGAAGGATCAGGTAGCCGGGCCATGAAGGGAAACAGAAAAGGACGGCCTTATCCTCATGCGCCCTTTGTCCCGGAGGGCTACTCAGATAGGGATACGTTTTGCGAAAAGTGGGAAATCCGCTGCCTGCAGGAGCGCACGGCAAGCGGCTGGCGGCTTTACGAAGCTTATTCTCCCGGACAGATACGCTGGGCGTTCGCGCCCCATGGCATCCACACCCTCCAGGTAAGGGCCGAGGCGGAGTGGAAAACCTTCTACGCTTACTTTGCCGGGGAAGGGAAACTCTACATCGGCCGGGCATCCATCGAAGAGGAGGACGATATGTGCATCGACGATCTTTTCCGGGTGGAGGCCATCGGGAAAAGAGGGCTGCGGCTTTACGATACGGAAGGGGTGCCGGACGATCCGGACTGCTGGCGGTATCGCTACAAGGCCCGGCGGATGAAAGGGGAAAAAGAGCGGGGAAAGGTGGGACTGTTTTTGGGCAGGCTGCGGGCAAAGGCTCTCAACGGACTTCGGGAACTCAAATGGCGATGCTACTATCGCTACCGCGGCGAACCTAATCGCTGGCAATAGCAAAAAGGGGCAGGGAGCGGTTGCTTCCGTTCGCGTTTTTTCCGAACAGGCGGGGAAAGCCGTTCCCAGTGCCCGAATCAAAACCGGTTATACCGTGCCGCCCGGACTTGCTTTCCGGCTTTATCCCCCGACGAAACGGTTACGTTACGGCGTCGGGAAAGGTTCGACAACCGTCTGCCAGGCAGCGGGTTCCGGCCCCCGTAACGACCACCGTCCCGGGAAGGAGGTGAGGCGACAGAAGGTCGGAAGCTCTCCTACTCTCCCGGTTTGTTCTCGTACCCTTCTTCGTCGTAAACGGGCCGGGCGTCCGGGACGATTTCATTCACCCCGTCCGGTATCCGGTCGTCGGTGGGGATTTCGCTGTCCCACAGATTTTCATCGACCAGATTCTCGTCGCGTCCGTCGCCGGCGTACCCGTTGGTGTCGGTCGAAAGGATCGTGCGATCCGGTTTGTATGCTATTTTTCCCATCGGCTTATCGTCGTTTCTGTTCGCAAAACATATCCCCGCCCGGTCAGGTCAATGCGGGACGGACCGCACGAACGGGGGCAACACCGCCCGTAAAACCGGACGATCGGTTTTACCGCTGTTTCCGATTCCCTTTTTCGGACGTTTTCGGTTTGGAGGCGTAATCCTCCAGTTCCTGTTCGGTCATGCTGTCCGCGACCTTTTTCACTTCGTCGCTGACGTTTTCGCTTTCGCCTCTTTTGTAGGCGAGAGCGGCGCCCATCAGTCTGCGCTGTTTTTCGCTTTTGGCCGGCATCGTTCAAGGTTTTAAAATGATCGAATCCGTTTTCCCCTTTCCAGCAAATATGGCACCAGAAAGCCGACCCAAAACGCCCGGCAATGCGGTTTTCGTCCGGTTTTTCCGGTATGTATTCTTGAAAATGCGAACCGAAGGAAAGCACGGATGTGCCGGTTCCCTCCTGCGAGCCGGCACCGCTTCGTGTGTCCGGACTGAAAACGAATGAACTGAAACCGGAAGCACCGGTTCCGTCCGTCGGCCCGAAGGCGGGCATCGTCAAGCGGAAATCAGCGGGCCAGAAGCGCCCGGATCTTTTCCTTCAACTGAACGGCCTGAACCGGTTTGGCCATGTAGTCGTCGCACCCGGCCTCCAGCGCCCGCTGTCTGTCGCGGTCGAAGGCGAAAGCCGTCACGGCGATGATCGGCACCGAGTCGTCCGACTGCCTGATACGCCGCGTGGCCTCGATCCCGTCCATCTCCGGCATCTTCACATCCATCAGGATCAGGGCCGGACGAATTTTCCCGCACAACTCCACGGCTTCCACCCCGTTGTGCGCCCGGATCACCCGGAACTCCTTTTTCAGGATGAGCGAAATCAGCAGATAATTGCTGTCCGTGTCCTCGGCGACCAGCACCAGCGGCCGCTCACCGGTTTCCGGCAGCACCCCCGGCACGCTCTCCTGCTCCGGAGCGCCGCCCTCATCCGGAGAAGCCTCTCCCTGCCGCCACGGAAGCGTGAACCAGAAGCAGGAACCCTCTCCTTCCTTGGACTCCAACCCGATCCGGCCCCCCATCTGTTCCACGATGCTCCGGCAAATGGACAGTCCCAGCCCCGTTCCCTGCACGAAGCTGTTGAGCTTGACGAAGCGGTCGAAAACGAGCGGCTGTTTTTCTTTCGGAATCCCGCTGCCCGTATCCCGAACATAAATCTTGAGCTCATCCGGGCCAACCTGACAGTATCCCAGCGTAATACTGCCTTTTACCGTGAATTTCAGAGCATTGTTGATAAAATTGGAAATGACCTGGGTCAGTCGGGATTTGTCGCAGAAGACCCGGCACCGGGGCAGATGCTCTCCGAAAAGCAGCTTCACCCGGTCGTCTTTCACCTTTACCCGCAGGGACGACAGAATTTCGCTGCACAACTGGTTCAAATCCACCTCCCCGTTGACGAAGTCGAACGTCCCGGCCTCTATCTTGGAAAGGTCGAGAATATCGGAAATCAGTTTCAGAAGCAATTCATTGTTTTCCTGCACGATACCGATGTATTCCTTCCGCTCTTCCGGATCGGCGGCGTCTACCAGCAGGTTCGAGAAACCCACGATGGCGTTGAGCGGCGTCCGGATTTCGTGGCTCATGTTGGCCAGAAAGGCCGATTTCAGCCGGTCGCTCACTTCTGCCCGGTTCTTGGCCTCGATCAAGTCTCTTTCGGTTTCCTTCAATTCCGTGATGTCGTAATTGACGCAGATCATCTCCAGCTTCCGCGGATCGGTATTCATCGTATTGCGCATGACGTTGACCCGCGTCCATTTTTCCCCTTCCGCCGTAGCGATGCGCAGGTCGCTGCTATAATTGTCGATTTCGCCCAGTTTCACCCGGCGGATGCAGTCGAAAATATAAGCCCGGTCTTCCGGATGAACATACCGATACACCCCGATCACCTCCGAGAGAGGCGTGCCCGCCTTTTCGCCCAGGTTCCGGAACCATTGCGGCACCCCGTAACCCTCCCGTGTAATGAGGTCGAACTTGCAGTAACCGATCTTTCCGAACCGGCTGACCAGGGAAAAGGAGCTTTCGAATTCGGCGATGCGGCTGTACGCCCGGCTGATTTCCGTGTTGTCGATGTTGATGAACAGGTAATGAATCAGCTCTCCCTGCGCGTCGTACAACATGCTGACAATGGTATAAATCTCAATGTCTCCGCTTTTCTGCGTGGGATAATAGTTGTCCACCGCCTTGAACGGATAGTGCAGCCGGAAAGAAACCTGCTCCCGGTTCCTCAGCTTGTCGAGAATTTCCTCCGGAATGTTCGGGTTGCCGAAAACGTTGATCCCCAGCGCATCCTCCTTGCAGCGCAGGCCGAATATCTCCACGTCCTTGGGATTCATATCCACCAGTACGCCGTCCTTGTCGTAAAGCTCGATGCCCGCCGGCAGGTTCTCGTAGATGTTCCGGAGTATCTTTTCGCTTCGGTCGAGCGCCTGATGGGCCAGAAAGACCTCGGTCATGTCCGAATACAGACAGATCACCTCGTCGCGGTGGATGGAATACAGAATGGCGTGGTAATACTTGTTGTAATCGCCCATCGGATAGGTGTATTCCGCATAATCGTCGGAATCCAGCGCCTTCAACAGAAAAGGCAGGTGTTTGTCCACCGACATTCCCATCTCACGGCCCCGGTGCCCGATATAATCCCGGTTCAAACGTTCGGAAATCTTTTCGGCCGCGTAATTCACATCCATGAACAAATAATCCACCG
This sequence comes from uncultured Rikenellaceae bacterium, assembly GCA_946486375.1. Lineage (GTDB taxonomy): Bacteria > Bacteroidota > Bacteroidia > Bacteroidales > Rikenellaceae > CAMLTW01. The sequence goes on along the minus strand of CAMLTW010000002.1, from coordinate 237,344 downwards.
CCTTTCCGTCGCTGTCCCGCAGGATCCTCATGCGCACGTATCCCAGCGGCATGTGCTTGTACAGATTCTGCAAATAGGCCTTGTCGCGCCGGGCCTCCTGCTCCGAACGCTGAAGTTCCATGCAAAGGCTGATGATGTTGGCCAGCGAGGTAAACCATTGGTAATCCTCATTGCTCCAGCGGTGATGCCCCTCCACGATATCGATGCCGATATAACCCCATACGCCTTTGCGGGAAATCATCGGCACCACGATCAGGGAATTGATCTGCTGCAGGGCCAGGAACTCTTTTTCGGCGGCCGCCTCCGCAGGCAGATCGTCCAGCGTCTCCAATACGATCGACTGGCCCGACAGCACCTGACGGGTCCACCACGGGTTCATCGACACGGGAAGATGATCGATACGGGACTGTTCGGAACCTACATTCTCATCCACCACTTCATAGGTGCAGGTCTGCGTCTGTAACTCCTGATCGTACTCGATGATGTAGGTCCTTCCCCCCTTGAACTGTTTCAGAATGTCCCGAAGCACCTTGTGGATGACGGTTGCGGAGGTTTCGGCCCGCAGAAAGGAAAGCAGCGTATGGGATATGCTGCCCAACTGGTAAAGCAGGTTGTTCATCCGCAGGGAAGAGGCCTTTTCCGACTGCGAAGTCTCCGGATCGGGAATCTCCTGCACAAACCCCGTCACGATGACGTTCCCGGTCTCGTCCGCTTCCTTGTAGACCATTTTCGAACGGATCCAGAGTTTGCCGGAGGGGCAGTGCATCGGGAAGGTTTCATCGTATTTGTAATGGAACAGGAATGCGTCGAACCGCGCCCGCACCCGCATCCGGTAGTCTTCCCGGATCATACCGATAATCGCTTCGAAACTCAGCACGTTGCCGTCCGTTCCGAACAACTTTTTCAGGCTGTCCGAAAGGAAATACGTCTTGCGGTTGAAATCCGCCTTCCACCAGCACATCCCCGCATCGGCCAGCAGGCGGCGCAGCATTTCGTTTTCCGCTGCAATAGGGTCGTTCACGACAATCAAATTTTCCGTTACTATTCAATTTTCCCGGCTCCGGAAAGACATCCCGAAGGCCGGCGGCACCGGTTGAAAAACGAAACCGGTTTTCCCTGCCGAAGGGTCGCCGCTCCGCTTTCCCGGTGCCGCCCCTTCTCCTGCCGGAACGCCGCCGGAATACCGAACCGGTTTTTCCAAGCGCAACCAAAGACCGAAAATATTCCATTTACGGCACATAAAAATAGAACATATTCTTCAATCCCCCGCGATCGGCCCTAAAAAATATTTTTTTAGCATCCGGCAAAGGGTTCGGAAAGCCTGCACGCCCTTTTTACAGGAAGCGGTTCGGCCGTATGGCTCAAAAATTGCGAATAGAACGATCGGGTTTCCGGCAAATCCGGACAGAAACGCTTCCGGATTCGTCCGACGCCGGAAAAGAGGCAAGGCTCCCGAAAGAAAAACGAGTATTCCCGAAAACGCTTCCGGCCCGGAATCTTCCGAAAGCGTATGGGAAAAACCGGTCACGACAATTCCGGGAAAAGAAGCGCGGCGGGATTCCGCCTTCGAAACGGACCGGAACGTTTTTTCGCGTTATCTTTGGGAAGCCTCCGGGAAAGCGTCGAATCAGGTCGAACGAACCATCCGGATTTTTGCACCCGCTGCCGGAACCTCGCTAAAAACGATTGCCATGTGTTTTCACACCTCGCTTACCGCCACGCCGAAACAACTGGCGGCCCGTTATAAACGCCGGGACGACCTGATCCGGGACTTTCGGCCCGCGTATCACATCGCGGCCTTCTCCTACCCCGTCTATCCGGTCGTCACCGAAGACGAAGAATTGCAGCCGTACAAGTGGGGGTTGATTCCCTACTGGGTGCGGACGCCGCAGGACGCCCGGGAAATCCGGAACAAAACGCTGAATGCCCGCTCGGAATCGGTTTTCGACAAACCTTCCTATCGGGGAGCCATCCGAACGCGACGCTGTCTGGTGCCCTGTACGGGCTTTTTCGACTGGCGGCACGACAAAGGGAGGAAAATCCCCTACTACATCACCGTACCGGCGGAAAGCATTTTTTCGCTGGCGGGTCTCTACGACGAATGGGACAACCCCGATACCGGGGAAACCCTCCGCACGTTCTCGATCATCACCGGCCCGGCGAACGAACTGATGTCGTATATTCACAACACCAACCGCCGGATGCCGATGGTGCTGAAACCGGAAGCGGAAAACCGCTGGCTCGATCCCGACCTAGGCGAAGAACAGATCGCGGCCCTGCTGCGGCCCGTCGCCAGCAGGGAGATGGAAGCATGGCCGATCCGGAACGACTTTTTGCGGAAATCGCCCTACGATCCCTCCATCCTGGAAGAAAGCGGGGAGGAAACGCCTTTATTCGGAGCTTTTACGTCCAAAACAGCCAAATAATTCCCGAAACCTTTCCGGCTGAATTCATCCCGCAGGCCTGGCATCCGTTCTTCGAACAGCCGAAGCGAACGGGCAGAATCCGGCATATCCTTTGCTGTTTTCTTACGCTTCGGAACCCCGAAGGGGAAATCACACTCGATATAATCCGTCGACAGAAGTATTCACCGATGCAAACGACCACCGGATCCGGGGAACCGCAACCGCGCCCTAAAAAACGCAGACGACATACGGGAGGACTCGAAATCCTCCGCTACATCGGGCCGGGCCTGCTGGTGACCGTCGGGTTCATCGACCCCGGCAACTGGGCGTCCAACCTGGCAGCAGGAGCCGATTACGGCTACCTGCTGCTGTGGATGGTCACCCTGTCCACGATCATGCTCATCATCCTGCAACACAACGTAGCCCACCTGGGCATCGCGACGGGGCTGTGCCTTTCGGAAGCGGCCGCCACCTACCTCGCACCCCGCTATGCCCGGCCGATTCTGATTTCCGCCATGCTGGCTTCCGTATCCACTTCGCTGGCCGAAATCCTGGGGGGAGCCATCGCCCTGCAAATGCTTTTCGGCATTCCCGTCCGGATCGGTGCCGTCCTGACCGTCCTGCTGGTGCTCTTCCTCCTGTTCACCCACGGTTACCGGCCGATCGAAAAATGGATCATCACGTTCGTTTCCCTGATCGGGCTTTCGTTCATCTACGAATTGACGCTGGTATCCATCGACTGGCCGACCGCAGCGACGGCATGGGTCACACCTTCCTTTCCCGAAGGCTCCATGGTCATCATCATGAGCGTATTGGGAGCCGTAGTGATGCCTCACAACCTGTTCCTTCACTCGGAGGTGATTCAGAGCCGCCAATGGAACCTGAGCGACGACGGGGTAATCCGGAAACAACTTCGTTACGAGTATTTCGACACCATCTTTTCGATGGTGATCGGCTGGGCCATCAACAGCGCCATGATCCTGCTGGCGGCCGCCACCTTCTTCTCCGAGGGCATTTCGGTGACGGAACTCCAACAGGCGGACTCCCTGCTGCAACCCCTGCTGGGAAAACACGCCACCGTGATTTTCGCCGTAGCCCTTCTTTTTGCGGGTGTCGCCTCCACCGTCACCTCCGGCATGGCGGCGGGAACCATCTTCGCAGGCATTTACAAAGAGCCTTATCACATCGGAAGCCGGCGTTCCAGAACCGGCGTCCTGCTCTCGCTGCTGCTGGCTCTGGCGATCATCCTCCTCATCCGGGACCCGTTCCGGGGTCTGATCTACTCCCAGATGGCGCTGAGCATCCAGCTGCCGGTCACCATTTTTTTACAGGTGCACCTGACTTCTTCGGAAAAGGTGATGGGAAAATTCAAAAACTCCCTATACCTCAAAGCCGTGCTCTACCTGCTCGGAGCCGTCGTCACCGCCCTGAACGTCATGCTGCTGGTCAGCTTTTTCTAAAACTCTCGTTTCTCAGTCGAAAAAGGCCGAAGCCGAGGCTCCGGCCTTTCCTGCCTATCCTCACTCCCGTCCCGGAAAACGGGCTTAATTGTAACCGGGATTCTGCCGGAACGCCTCCGGATTGGTAATCGCATCGAGCTGCGTCTGCGGAATGGGACGGACATAATGATACTCCTGCACGCGTCCCCTGCCGTTGCCGTCCCGATTGTCGTCTTTGACATTGGGATTGTACTTGTTGACGTATTCGACCAGCTTTTTCGTTCGCTTCAGGTCATACCAACGGTGCATCTCTCCCATGAATTCGCGGGCGTTTTCGTCCAGATAGAAATCCAGCGACAAATCCGAAGCGGTGATTTTCATCGCTTCCGCATACCCCGGAACCGCCCGTTTTTCCCGCAGCAGGTTCATGTATTTTACGGCGTTGACGGGATCGCCCGCCCGCCAGTATCCTTCGGAAGCGATGAGGTACAGTTCCGAAATCCGGAAGACGATCGCATCCCGCGCACTGCGAGCTTCGTTCAGGGCGCCGCGCGTCGAATCCTGAAACTTGTTGAGTTGAATTCCCTTCTTCAGGTCGTAAATATCCGGAACATGTTCCTCGTCGTCGGTTTTGTAAATATCGAGGTTGTCCAGCAACTGATAGCGGCCTTCGGCCCACGCCCGCTGCCGAGGGGTGGCGATCCCCGGCAGAATCCAGATGGCCGTATCCCCGACGGCTTTCATTTTCGGCCAGCTTCCGCTCTGCGCCGCCTCCAGCTTCTTCCGATCGTTCACCAGCCAAACGTCCCGGAAAGACCCCCGGTAACGCTGATCCCGTTCCCGATCGAACAGGTTGAGCGCCCGCAGGGTGACCATGACCCGGTTGAACGGACGCCCGTACAGGATGCTTCGGGTCAGTCCGGGCTGGTCGTCGTACTTCACCGTATAGACGCAAAAAGCCTGATTTCCCCCGTCCCCGTCCCAGCTGGCCGTCAGGTTCAGGTCCTGCGTGTAATTCACGAACCAGACCGATTCTTCGTTCTTTCCCCCGTCGCTGTTGTCCATGCTCCAAAGTTGCCGGAAGTCTTCCGCCAGTCGCCTGCCGGAATGTTCGATGACATCCACCGCCGTCTCGGCCGCCGCCAGTGCATTTTCCTCCGCCTGCTCCGCGCCGATGGCTTCCTGATTGTATTCGCTGGCCAAATACAGCAGCACACGGGCCTTCATGGCTTTGACGGCCCACTCGGAAACCCGTCCGTCTTTGGGATCGATTCCTTTCAAAGCATTCCCGGCCAACTCCAGGTCGTCCAGAATCCGCTTGTAAAACTGCGCCTCGGTCGACTTCACGGGAGCCGTAAACTCCGGATCAGCCGTATCGGCCGGTGCGGTACGCAGGATGGTTTTTCCCCATGTTTCCACGATATGCCAGTTGAACAGAGCCCGCAGAAAACTGACCTCCCCCCGCAGGCGTTCTTTCCGGGCGGCGTCCATATCCGTTCCGTCCAGATTGGCCAACGCGGTGTTCGCCCACTCCACGGCCTTGTAACACAGCGTCCACATTTCGCGGACTCCAGCGTTGGCACCGTTCAGATTCACGTCGTAACCGGCGAATCCCGCCTGTTTATTATCGTTCCCCTTTGCAAAAAGATCGGTTCCCGACTCCAGCATCTGAATGGGCACTTCCCGGTAATAAATGTTCCGGGTAGCCGTATAGCAGGAGTTCACGAGCGCTTCCAGCCCTGCCGTCGTTTTGTAAAAATCGGAGGTCAGAGCGCTCCGGTTGTTCTCTTCGAGGTAGTCCTTGCACGAGGCCAGCAACACAAGCGGCAAAAGGACGACCAGCCGATATTTGTTTTTCATAACCGTTCGTTTTGGGAGATTAATAATTGAAATTGATGCCGAACACCAGCGTCTTCATCATCGGGAAAGAGGCGCCGGTGGAATAAATGGCCCGTTCGGGATCGAAAGACCCGAAGCCTTTCTTGCAGAAAGTGAAGAAATTGGTGGCCGTACCGTAAATCCGCAGTCGGGAAATGCCCCATTTGCGGGTCAGGCTTTCCGGCAGCGTATATCCCAGCGTGATGTCGCGGATTTTCAGGAAGTCTCCCTTGATGTAACGCAGGGTCGAACCGTAGGTGAATGCATTCCCGCCGGAGCTGGTCGGCCGGGGATAGGCATTGGTCGGGTTTTCCGGCGTCCAGTAGTCCACGCGGATGCAGTTCCACAAAACATTGGGGCGCACGCCTCCCACCACATCCGTCGCCACCAGATGCCCGAATTTCCCGTAGAGGAAAACCGTCAGGTCGATTCCCTTAAAGGTGAAAGTATTGCTCATCCCGAAATTGTATTTGGGTCTCGACGATCCCAGAATCATCCGGTCGGAAGTGGATACCTTGCCGTCCGGATTCGACGTGTAAACCCGAATTTCGCCCGGTTTCTGTCCGTTTCTGGCTGCCTGCTCCTCTTCGCCCAGCTGCCAAATACCTATCTTCCGATAGTCGTACCACACCTGCGTAGGCTGTCCGACGAACCAGCCGTTCGCCTCGTCGCGCTGAATGCCGCCCGCCAGGGCTGCGATTTTTTCCCGGTTGTGGGAAAAGGTGACTCCCGTCGTCCAGCCGAAAGCCGAGTTCGGATTCAGATTTACGGAATTCAGGGTGATTTCCACGCCCCGGTTATTGGTCTTTCCGACGTTCTCCCACGTGGAAGAATACCCGTTGCTGGACGGAACCGTTTTGGGCATCAGCAAATCTTCCGTGTCGGAGTCGTAAAAATCCGCAGACCCCGAAAGACGTCCGCCCCAAAGGCTGAAATCGACGCCGGCATCGATGGTCGTGGTGGTCTCCCACGTCAACTGCTTGTTTCCCAAATTGGACGGGTAATAACCGTAAGCCGGCGCTTCCCCGAAACCGAAGACGGTTTTGTCCAGATTGCTTTGCGTCTGATAGGGGCTGATGGCACTGTTGCCCGATTTTCCCCAGCTCAGGCGAATTTTCAGGTCGGACAGCCAGCGCTTGTCCCGCAGGAATTTTTCCTCGTTGAGCCTCCATCCGGCGGACACTGCCGGAAAATAACCCCACTTGTGACCGGGCGCCAGCACGGAAGAACCGTCGCTGCGAAGCGAAGCGCTGAAGATGTATTTCCGGTCGAAGGTATAGTTCACCCGCCCGAAGAACGAAACCATACTACTGATAGTCAAGTTGCTGCCGATGGTGATTTCTTTGTCGTTGCTCGACAGATACCAGTATTCCGAATTGGGATCGGGCTGCCCCTTCCCGGAAGCCAGCCACGATTCCGACCGGTTCCGGGTCGTGCTGGTTCCGAGCAGCACGGTCAGGTCGTGCTTCCCGAAAGACCGGATGAAGTGAAGGGTATTGTCCCACGTGTAATTCAGGTCGTTCGGATAGTCCCGGTTGGAAATGTACGAACGCTGGGAGCTTTGGCTGTCTCCGTCCAGCGTGTTTTTGGCGTGGTAAACGCCCTGCCGGTGATTCCGGGAATCGATCCCGAAAGAGCTTTTGAAAAACCAGGTTTTGTGCAGGTTGAATTCCAGATAGGCCGTAGCGAACAGCCGCTGACTGACCACGTTGTTCTTGTAGGCTCCGGGCTGTTCGTCGGCCAGCGCGCTCATGTGCGAAGTGTATCCCGGCACGGGATAAAGGATGAAATTACCCTCGTCGTCGTAAGGACGGCTGATGGGGTTGGTGCTGTAAGCCTGCCCGTACGGATCCCGGCGCAGGTTGTTGTCCTTGTAAGTGTACATCACGTTGGTTCCGATTTTCAGATTTTTGAAAACCTGCTGATCGGCCCCCAGGCGGAAATTGTAACGGCGCTGGTTTTCGTTTTTCAACAACCCTTTCACGTCGTTCAGACCCAGCGAAAAAATAACCGACGACCGCTGCGTGCCGGAAGAGACGCTCAGTTCGTAGTTTTGAGTGCTTCCCGTATGCACAACCAGCTTGCCCCAGTCCGTGAAGTATCCCTTTTCGATGTAATCCCGTTCGTCGGGAGCGGAGAAAATAGCCTCATAGTCAGTTACCCCGCTCGCCCGGAACGCTTCTTTTTTGTACTCGACGAACTCCGGCCCCGAAAAAACCTCCATTTGCCCCGTAAGCTTATTGATTCCTCCGTAGGCATTGAAAGAAATCTTCACTTTTCCCTCGCTGCCCCGCCGGGTAGTGACGAGGATGACCCCGTTGGCCCCCCGGCTGCCGTAAATCGCCGTGGAAGAAGCGTCTTTCAGCACTTCGACCGATTCGATGTCCGAAGGATTCAGATCGAGCGTCGCCCCGTAAGGCACCCCGTCCACTAGAATCAGCGGCATGTTCGAAGCCTTGAGGGAACGGTTTCCGCGTACGGTAAAAGTGATCCCCGAACCGGGCGTGATCTGACCGCTGTTTACGTTCAGGTCGAGTCCGGCCACTTTTCCCTGCAGGGACTGAAGAGAATTGGAAGCCGGAACCGCGGTGATATCGTCCGTTTTGAGAGAAGTGATGGCTCCCGTCACGTCCCGTTTCCGCTGAACGCCGTAACCGACGATCACGATTTCATCCAGATTCTGCGCTTCGGCTTCCAGCGTTACGTCGACCGCCGAGCGACTCCCGACCGGGATTTCCCGGGTGACGTACCCCACATAGCTGACCACGAGCACTGCATCCCCGCCGGCTGGCACATCAACCGCAAATTCTCCCTTTTCGTTGCTGACCGCTCCGGCATTCGTGCCCCGAACCGCTACGGAAGCGGCGTAAAGAGGCGCTCCGGACGCATCGAAAATATGACCCGTAACCCGGCGTTTGCCGTCCGCAGCCCGCACCTCCGGCGTTTCCGCCCTACGGGTCAGCACCAGATGATTCTCCCGGATTTCCGCCCGGACGGGCTGACCGGCCAGAATCGTTTCCACCACTTCCAGCACGGGCCGCCTGTCGGCCCGGACATCCACGCGCCGATCCAGATCGACGTCGCTCACGTTATACCAGAGGGAAAGCCCGGAAAGTTCCTCCACTTTTTCCAGAGCAACCTTTACGGTTACCCCGGTCATCCGGCAGGTGATCCGCCCGGAAGCCGGCTGAGCCGAGGCGCCGGCATTTCCCAACAGGAACAGTCCCAGACACAAAGCGCATGGCAGCGAAAGAAGCCGGCGGAAAAGGCGTTTCCTCCGGCAGGGCGGTTTTACCGCGTAACACTGTTTCATAGGTGTTGATAGTTTAAGTTAGTAATGGGGTGGGTCGGGTTTCAGGGATTCGGAACGGTTCAGTACACTTCCACCGTTCTGCCGCGAATCCGGTAGCGAAAACGTTTGTCTGCGGAAATGATGCGGAAGATGGCTTCCGGTGTCTCGTCGTCGCCGAATTCCCCGTGGTACCTCTCCTGCAAAATTTCGGGACGGAGAACAGCGATTCGCAAATCGAAGCGCCTTTCCAGCGTTCTCAAAATGGTTTCCAGTTCGGTATCGTCGAAGACCAGCCGGTTCTCCCTCCACGCACCAGCTCGCTCCGTATCGGTCGGCAGCAGGGAAAGGGAACCGGTTTTCCGGTCGTACGTAAGCCGCTCACCCGGCCGGACATAAATATCCCGGTCGTGCCGGGGCAGGGAAGCCCGTACCGATCCGTTTTTCAGCACGACGCTCACGCCGTTTTCATCCGGATAGGAGCGCAGATTGAATTCCGTCCCCAGCACACGGATTTCCACCCCCTCGTCCAAATGAACCACACACGGTAAAGTTTCGTTCCTCGCCACCCGGAAGTAGCCTTCCCCGCGAAATTCCAGTTCCCGATCGGCGGTTCCGAATCCCGTCGACCAGCGAAGCCGGGATCCGGCATTCAGCGTCACCTTCGTTCCATCGGGCAACGCAAGCTCCGAAAGCGCTCCCCGCGGAACCGTCTGTTCCAGATAGCGGGTAACGGGAGCCGTTTCCGGCCGACCGAGCCACAACGCTCCTACGGTCGTTCCCAGCAGCAACGATGCAGCCAAAGAGACTGCATACCAACTTTGACGCTTCCGTTCTTTTCCCGGCTTTTCCAACACCGCCTCGCTGTCGATGCGATTCCGAACGCATTTCCAGGCCCTGTTCGCATCGAAACGATCTCGCGCTCCGGCCAATCCGGCCAGGCGCCAGATCCGCAGATACCGGACCATCCGTCCTTTGCGTTCCGGACACTCTTTCAGCCATACCCGCAGTTTTCTGTCGTCGTCGCGGGGCAACCTTCCCGTCACGGCCTCCGCAATGATGCTGCATATATGTTCAGGTATCTTTTCCATGCTTCGGGTCTTCGTAAAAAAGACACGATCGTCCTCTTTCCGTTTATCCGAAAAGGCAAAAAAAGAAAACGAATACGGGCAAAAACTCGGACAATCCTTCCCGGAGCCGGGTCAGGGCCTTGAAGATATGAACCTTGACCGTGTTGGGCGAAATTCCCAGTTTCAGGGCGATCTGCAGGTAATCCAACCCTTCGAATCGGCTCAACTCGAATACCCGGCGACACTTTTCCGGAAGCCCCTGCACGATAAGACTTATCCGGTTTTCGATTTCGCACATTTCCAGCGGGTCGGACGGCAACAGGGAATCGCTTTCAACCGAACAGACGTCGGAAAAAAACTCCGACCGGGTTTCGTCTCCCCGAAGCAATCGGCGGGACTTATATCGCCGGATGAAATTCAAACAACGATTCCGGACGGCACGCTGCAAATAGGCCGAAAGAGAAGTCCGAATCTGCAAATCCCTGCGACGGCACCACAGGGAAACGAACAAATCCTGCACGATGTCTTCCGCATCGCTTTCCTCCGGCAGATAAAAATGGGCATATGCGCAAAGGCGCGGATAATAGAGCCTGAAAAGCACTTCAAACGCTTTGAAATCACCGTTCCGGATCAGTTCCAACAGTTCGGATTCGACAGGCCTCTCCATACGCGACAGGGCGGAAGCAAATGCGCTCCCGCCAGAAAGACCCCCGAAAGGCAAAAAGGTTTACGTATACCGGTAAGAAATCTTCACGCCGGCGTCAAACCGGGAAGCACCGGATAAAAGTAACCGGAAAAAAGGCCCGCGGATACGAAATTCGTCCGTTTCCGAACCGTGCCGGGAAAAAACAAGGCGGAGCTTCGATATCGCATCGATGCTCCGCCGGCACAAATCACTATTTAACTAAACACCCATAGGGTCAATCACTTATTGGGTAACGACTATTCGGAACCCGACACCGGAGTTCGTGTTGTTCACCGCCCCTTTCCGCGTATAGGACGTATAAAGATTCTCCTTGGCAGAACTGTGGCTACCGCCCCGGAATACCTTACTGTCTTCCCACGTCGGTATTCCCGTCGGCCCCGACGCTCCCACCGGATCCGTTTCGGGTTCGGTCGGCTCCTTGCCGTATCCCCAACTCCAGTCGTAACACCACTCATCCACACCGCCGCTCATATCGTACAAACCGAGTTCGTTGGCTTTTTTCCCGCCCACGGGCGAAGGATGCGTTTCATACGACGAACCCGCATTCAGCGAATTTTCCTTATACCAGGCCACTTCGTCGGGATCATTGCTTCCCGCGTAAATATAGCCGCCGCTCTGGTTTCCGCCCTTGGCCGCATATTCCCATTCGGCGCTCGTGGGCAACCGGTATCCCGTAGCCGTGGCATGATCGCAGGTAACGATCGCTTCGGTGATCCGACCATCGCGATATTTGACTTGTTCAAACTTGTAAGCCGGGGTCAGACCGTTCAACAGACTCAGCTTATTGCAGAACAAGGCGGCATCGTACCAACTCACCCTATCCACCGCAAAGTGCTGCGGATCGGTGGTAACAGAAGCCGGATTGTATCCCATCACCTGCTGAAACAGTTCCTGAGTCACTTCGTATTTCCCGATCGCGAAGTTTTTGGTCAGGGTCACCGCATGTTTATACTCCTGCGGAAATGCCGGATTGTCGCCATACGTAAACGTACCGGCCGTCACATCAACCATATCCAATACGATCGGCGCCATGTAGGCCACGGATACCGTGTATTCGCCGGTCGTCTTTCCGTCCTCGGCGGTTACCGTATAAACCACAGGGGAAGAGAAATTCTGCGCTTCGCCGGACGCAGGGCTCACCGTAGCATTGTCCGAAAGAGTAATTTCGGGAACCAACGCGCTCACGTTCGCACCCTGCGGCATGTTGACGGTTATGGTACGTGCCTCCTGATCGATCGACGTTTTGACTGCTTCCGGAATGTCGAAGAACAGGATATCCGTCGCCGTATTGGGCAGTACCGTTACCGTCACGGTGTATTTCACTTCCGTCCCGTCTGCGGCCGTCACCGTGAATATCTGGGGATCGGAATAATCGGCCAGCAAACCGGGATCCTCCACCTTCGCGCCATCAGAAGCGGTATATTCTATATCCACCCAGTCCATAGCGGTTCCGTAAGGCACTTCGACCGAAATGGTTTTGTTTTCTTCATCGATCACGCCCTCGAATCCTTCATAGGTGAAAGAAAGAATTTTCGCCTCGTGATTCTTGGCCGTGGTCACCATGACGGTGTAAGCTACGGAATTCTCTCCGTCTTCCGAAGTCACCGTATAGACCACCGGATTCGTAAAATCCGTAGCCTTACCGCTTTCCGGGGAAACGACGGCTCCCTCGGAAACGACGATCGTCGGCACCAATGCCGTCGTATCCGTTCCGTAAGCCACTTCGATCGTTACGGTCTGATTTTCCTCGTCGATCACGGCAGGCCCTGTCTGTTCCTCCAAAGAAAAACTCAGCATTTGCGCTCCCGTTGCCTTAGGTGCGGCACTCTGTACGACGTTCAATTCGACAGGCGTCACATAGCTCAAATCGGAACTGACCGTCACCTTCACGCTCCGGTTCTTGGACTTATCGGTATTCGGACCGACCGTCAGCTTCAAAGCGGAACCTTCCACCTTAGCCGTACACCAATCTTCCTGAATTGTATTTCCCGTTACCGCCGCTTTCAGGCCCAACTGCGCCAAAGCCCCTCCGTTCGCATCCGTCAGGGGAACGGTTACGGAAACCCCGTCGGCCAAAACATTCATCGTATTTCCATTGAAGGCGACTCCCGTCACGTCGGTCACAGGCGTGAAACCCAGTTTGACCGGTGTCGGATCATCGTCCTTACTGCACGACCAAAGAGCTGCAACAACCAACAGGCCGGCAGCTGCCCATTTTATCCACCGAAAATTTTTCATAAGTTTCGTTTTATGACATTAATCCATTCATTGCTTTCAGAGAAGAGAATTTGCCTTTCCCTCAATAATGTTTCTACCGGCGTGCGATCCGGAAGCCCATGGAGGAAGGATCGTTGTACTCGCCGGAAAGATTGATCCACATGATCTTCGTATTCCTTACCCGGCAATTGTCGTTATAGGTATTATATCCCCCGCCCCGGAAGATTTTGTAGTTCTCCGGACTGCTCGGTCCGTCCGGTCCGAAGGGATCGGTCACTTCATCCGGAGAGTCGAAGCCCATGATGTTTCCGCTGTACCAGTCGTGTATCCATTCCCACACGTTACCGCTCATATCGTAAATTCCCAGCGTATTCGGATCTTTCTGTCCTACCGGATGCACCTTATCCCCGGAATTGTCCCGGTACCAGGCCACCTTTTCGATATCGTTGCTGCCGGCGAACCGGAAAAGCTCTATCGCAGCCTGTTCCGCGCCCCCATTGGCCGCATACTCCCATTCGGCATTGGTCGGCAACCGGTATCCCGTCGCCCGATAATCGATGTTGATCGTAGCCGATTCGATTTTTCCCGAATGGGTACCGGCGGGTTTTTCCACTACGTCGGTCAAGTTGTAGAACTTGGTATATCCTTCCCGTTCGCTCAGCTTGTCGCAGAACATGGCCGCATCGTACCAGTTCACATATTCCACCGGCAGGTCGTCGCCCTTTTCGAGCGAAGGATTGTAACCCATCACTTCCTCGAACTGTTTCTGAGTGATTTCATACTTCCCGATATAAAAAGTGCTCACGTTGGCATACCGCATATTTTCCACGTTCCATCCCGGATCGATGCTCTTTCCTTCCATGAACCGTCCTCCCTGCACCTCGATCATTTCCACCAACACACCGCTCGTCTGGCTTCCATCCTGTACCACGTTCAGTTTCCCGGCACCGAATACCTTCTGCCCGCTGCGATCCGTACAATTCATTTCGATGGTCGCCCGTCTGGCCCCCGCCTCTCCGTTCGCGGATACGCTGAAAGTAAACTTCCCGTCAGTCCCTACAGCACTCAGGGTAATCCATCCGGCAACCTGTCCCGTCTTCATGTCGGTGGCCTTCACGCTCAAATCGTATCCCGACAAATCCGTTACGGGCTGATTGTCGTACATGACCGTCATCTTCACCGTCGTCGCCTCCGCACCGGCCACTACCGCCAGAAATTCCTTTCCGGACGTGCCGATCAGACTGGCTCCATTACCCGGCACCGTCGAAGCGGGGTCGATATCCACCATCCCGCCGACCACGGCGCTGACCGTATATTCCTTTTTCGTCACTCCGTCCTCGGCCGTCACCGTGTACTTCACCGGTACGCTCAAATTTACGGTCGAGCCGCTTTCCGGATCGACGCTGGCACCTTCCGACACTTCGATCTGAGGAGCGACAGCCGCCAGGCTCATATCTCCCGGCACGACCACCGTAACCGTTCCCGATTCATGGTCGATCGCCGCATCCTTCAACTGACCGTTCACCTTGAACGAAACGATCTCCGCCTTGTCGCTCTTTTTCGCTTCGACCGTGACCGTAACCGTATATTCGTTTTTGGTCGTTCCGTCTTCGGCCGTCACCGTATACTTCACCGGCGAGCTGAAGTCCACCGCAGCGCCGCTTGCCGGGCTGACCGTCGCATTGGGCGAAATTTCCAGTACCGGTTTCAATCCCGTCACATCCGTACCATACGGAACCCGGAACCCGATCGCCAGCGTTTGATAGTCGATTTCAGCCACACCCACCTGCCCCGGCACTTCGAAACTCAGGATATGGGCCTCTGCGCTCTTGGGAGTCGCCGCCTGCACCACCTTGAACTCGAAAGGATTCAGGGTCACTCCTTCTCCGCTCCCCTTGAGCGAAACGTTCACGCTCCGGCTGCGATCCTTTCCGGAATACGGTTCGATGGTAAAACTCAACGCATTTCCCTTCGCCTCGATCTTGCACCACTCTTCCTGTTCGCTGTTTGCGCTCAGCGTTACTTCGTAATTCATTCCCCGCAGGGCCGTTCCGTCCGTGCTCTTGATACTTATCGAACCGGCGGGAAAAATCCCTTCGTTGCTTACGTTCAGCGTCCCCCCCCTAAAAGTCACCCCCGTCAGCGAACCCGGCACACTCAACTGCACATCCACCTGTTTGCCCCCCGGGCCGTCATCGTCTTTGCTGCATCCGGCCAGCACCAGCACGGCCATTGCACCGGCCAGCACCCGTTTCATTTTTCCTATTTTCATAGCCATCAATAATTTAACGATTCATCAAACGCCACTCCCTCCTTTATAAAAGGGCTCCGATCAAATAATTCTTTTCGTTGGTCACATCCGTCAGCCTACCCATCTTATAGGTTCCGTACATGCGGTTCACCCACTCCTTCCGGAAAGTCTTTCCGACAAAGTAGTTCACGAAGTCGTTGCCGACCCCCCAGGAAAGAATCGACTCTGCATTTCCGACCGCATCGTTGCGCATGTCCCACTTCAAAATGGTAAATGTGCCGTTCGGATTTTCGGCGATATCGAACGTGAAAGTCGCCATGTAAAGAGCGAATTCGATCTCCGCATTGATAATGGGCTTGCCGTTCTCTTCCGCAAAACGGAAATAAACGGTTCCCAAGGGCCATCCCGCATTGGTACGGAACTCGTCGGACAGCTGGAGCAGTTGTCTGGCGAGTTCCCCGTTCAAATCTCCATCGTACATGGTAGCCAGAAAGGCCATACTCCGGTAACGGTTGCCTTCCTTGCAACCCAGCAGCACGTCCAGCCCGATGACCGCTTCCGCCTGGCTTTTGACGGCCAGGTTGGAGGAAGACCCTATGGCCGTATAGCTCTTGGTCGTCTTATCCCATCGGAATCCCGTCACGATGAAGCCCTTCGCCGCAAGAGGCTGTTCCAGCACCAGATTCCCTTTCAAATCCACATAGGAAGAAGCCTGCGAGGTCACGACCGTCACCCGGTCATCCTTCACATAGCTCAGCGCAACGGATCGCAGGGAGAAATCCACAGCGATCTTTTCCCCGTTTACAAGCATATAATAGTATCCTTTCTGCGCCGCATACTCCGCCAGCGTCTCCTGCACCCCCATCAACGCTCCCGCCTTCACCGCTTCCTCTTCTTCGGCGGTAGCCATCGTCAGCGTAGCCTTTACCCGGTGGTTCCGTCCTTCCAGCTCAAACCTCCCGTCCTCGTACGATACCACCTCGTATTCGAAATCGGTTTCGAGTCCCTGGTTGCTTTCCTCGCTGCCGCCGCTGATGTCCGGATCGGGATCGCAGAGGATCGACAGATAGCTGTACGTATCGAAAGTGATGGTGGGTCGTTGAAGGGGCTGCACCCGGTAGGAACTTTCCTTGGGAATCGTTTTGAACTCCGGATAAGCCAGATTGTCCGTGTACATCGTCACCCGGTTGTCTTCGGCAAACCCCATCCAGAAGCGGTAAACGCCCTGGGAAGTGGGGATATTCGCCATCCAGCCGTGGGGAGCGGATACCAGTTCGGTCTTATAGGCCTGAACGGCAGCGTCGATCCGCTCGCTGACATCGCCCATGACGGGTTCGTATTCATCGTCGCACGACACCGCCGCTCCCGCAACCCCCGCCATTAACATCAAAGTATATATGAATCCTTTCATCGCCTTAGTCGTTATTTACCGTATTTTCCTTTACCACCTGGTCGATAGCTTCCTGCACCAGCGTCACGATCCCTTTCCGGCCCCCTTCATCGTAGAACCGGATGTCCCATACGCTCTTCAGGTATTCGACCACCATCGCCTCCTTTTTCCGCAGAGCCGCCACCGCCGTCGCATTGCGGGCTTCGCCGATAACCGTATTTTCGAACCATTCCCTTCCGTACACCATGATCATCGAGATCATTTCCACGAAGTCTTCATCCTTCCCCGACATGGCATAATTGGTAATGAATCCCATTCCCCGCGCATCCTGATCCGAAAAGCTCGTCCAGTTGGTCGGACTGTACAGACCCGCACTGATCGTTTCGTAGGTCTTGTCGAAAAGCACGGTCTGATGCATGATGTGGGCGAACTCGTGTTCGATGGTATGCAGGAACCGCTTGATGTTCGCGGCGCTGCTCGGATCGAAACCGTTCACGTTCAGCAAAAGGATTTTGCGGCCCCCTTCCGCCTGTCCCAGCTTGATGGATCCGAATTCGTACTCGGGACTTCCCACCAGCACCACTTTTTTGGGAGTGACTTCCCGGACGAAATTTTCGCCCGCCGTCTGTTCGTAAGGATTGAACCAGACGGCATGCATCACCTGCATGAAGGGAACCACGAACGATTCTTCCACCGGGGTCAGCTGTTTTTCCGGCGAAGACTGCATGTCCGAGGCATCCCACCGGTACTGAACCTCGATGTTGTAAGGAACTACGTAATTTTCATACAGCCATCGGTCGGTTGCGGTCTGCACGGCTCCGGTTTCACCGCCCAACCCGGGGATATCGATGTTCGGATCGACTTTGTCGTCCTCGCTGCAGGCCCCTCCCGCCAAAGCGGCCGCGGCGATCCAAAGAAAGAGAAACGAATGTCTTATGGTTTTCATGGTCTATCGTTTTACAGTTTTGCCTCCGTTACCACGGATAGGGAATATTGCTCATTTCGTTCGGTTCCAAACCGGAAATCCGGGTGATCTGCGGAAGCTGTATGATCCGGCGATCGTCGTCCGGCGTCAGGGTGCTCACCCCTCCGTCCGTCGTCCGGTGGGTAACCGGAATGTACCACCGCAGGATGTCGAAATACCGCATTCCTTCATAGATGAATTCCGTATGCCGGAAATCCAGGATGGTCAGGATCAGCGCCTTCTGGAAAAGGCCTTCGTCCCCGCTCTTGAACTTGCGGGCATTGTAAGGGCTGTTGATAAAATGATTCTTATCCCTCAACTGCAGGATGTAATAATTGACGATCTTATCCTTGTACAAGGTATGCGGGCCATATTTATACTCGTCCATCCGACAGGCGGCATACATGTTCAGGTCGGCCAACGCCTTGTCGTACTGCCCCGTCATGGCATAAGCCTCCGCCCGGTTCAACAGCATTTCCTCCATCCGCAACAGGGGGATTTTGGCATAAGCGACGCCCGTCTGGGCGGCCACGTTTTCCATCTTGAAGTCCTCGTAGAACTTAGGCAGCCATACCGTCGGGTCTCCGTTCCACTGGAAAGCTACTTTCGGGAAAACCCAGCTCGCTCCCGTCGGATTATCCGTAATGAGGGAACGAAACTCCGTCAGGCCGATGGCGTGCCGGACAAAATAAGTCCCCACGGTCGACCGCCAGATCGTGGTCGCGCATTCCGATACCAGCAGGTTCGCCTCCGCGTCCGCGCCGGAAAAGGCCATGGCCATGGCATCGGGATTCCCCGTCTTCACATAAGCGGCCCAGTTGTGCAGATTGTTCTGCATGTATACGTTGGCCACGTCCTCCGGATCCACACCGCTGACAGGGGTACCGTCCTCGTTGGTAACGGGCGTCCCGTCGGTATATTTCAGGTGGAAGAAAGCGGAAGGAACGGGCAGCACCGCATTGACATACCGGATCACGGAAGGATAGTCTTCCGTAAACAGCGCCAGCCGGGCCCCGAAAGCGTTGGCTGAAGCCGGTGTGAAATGATATTTGGGCTGCTTGTAGTTTCCGGCTCCCCCGACCAGTTTCATACCCGCCGCCAAATCGGTACGAATGCGTTCCAGCGTACTCCCTACCGTTCCCCGGTCATACTCGCGAATCACGATGTCCTCCGGCTGATCCACATAGGGAATGCCCGGATTGACCGCTTCGTTGGTCCGGTCGAAAAGGTCGGAATACATTGAGAGCAGACAAAAATGATTGAAAGACCGGGCGATCAGCGCTTCGCCTCTTTCCTGTACGGCAGCAGCGGGATCGGGCAGCCGGTCGATGGCTTCCAGCGCATGGTTGGCCGCCGCGATGGCGGCATAGCACGCCGTCCAATATTGCTCATACGTATCGTTTCCCGATTCCGTCCGGGTATATTCGTCCCACATGAACCCGCTCACGATGTTGTCCATGGCCGGAAGGGGCTGGGAACCGTCCATCGTTACCCCCAGATCGACGTACTGGTCGCACCGGGGTTCCAACAGGGTCATATAGGTACTCGTCGGATAAGCCGACACCAGCAGGGCCGCCACCTTATCCTTGCTGTCGATGGTAGTCCGGTTGTCGGGCACCTTGTCGAGAAAGTCGTTGCATCCGGCCATCCCCGCGCAACCGAACAGAACGGCATATATTAAAATTTTCTTCATAGCTTCTTTTTCCGTTATCCGTGAATAATCGCGTTTTCCGTCAGAATCCCAGGCTCAGGGAAACGATGCACTGGGGCTGAATCGGCATGGCCACCCCGCCCGTGTTGTAAAACTCCGGATCCTGACCGTTAAGAGCCGAATCCGAATACAGGAGCCACAAGTCCTTTCCCGTTACCCGAACCGAGGCGGTCTTGAAGACGCGCGTACTGCGGAGCCACGAAGCGGGAAGGTTGTAATTCAGCGAAAGAGACTTCAGCCGGATGAAATCCCCCTTGGCCACCCGCGCATCGGAATAGTTGTAGTTGTTGTACGGATAGACGCTCGACAGGTAGAGTTTCCGCGTCTGGGCATCCACGATGGACGGGATGTCGGTATAGGCTTCGTCTCCCGATACCGCCCAGCGATCCTTGAACTCCTTCGGCAGCGCCCGCGTATCGTCGTAGCTGCTGCTGAAAACGGGGTTCAGCCGGATCACGTTTCCGGCCTGGAAAGTGAAGAACACGTTCAGGGAAAGGTTCTTCCACCGCAGGGTCGTGTTCAACCCTCCCGTATATTTGGGGTCGATCTGCCCTTCGTATTTCAGGAAATCGGTCTCGATCCCCTGCATGTAGCAATCGTAAGTAACATTTCCGTCCTTGTCGTAGAACTGGGGCACGCCGTTGGCCGGATTGAGGCCCGCGAAAGGAACGGAAAACAGGCTGTTGACCGGATAATCGTTTTTATTTCCCCCTTCGGCCCGAACCAGGTCGAAAACTTCCGGCATGTTCCGCGCATTCCGGATGAAGTTCTTGGAGTATCCCAGCGTCAGGTTGGCCGACCAGTTCCAGTCCTTGTTGCGGATCAGAGTTCCTCCCAGCGTCACGTCGAATCCCTGGGCGTCCAAGTCGGCATAGTTGGCATATTTCCACATTTCCCCGCCCACGCCGCTCACCTTGATCGGCGCGATCAGGTCGAAGCTCTGCCGGTTGAAATAGTCGAAGGAAAAATTCAACCGGTTGCCGAACAGCGTCAGGTCGTATCCGACGTTGAACTGGTAGCTTTTTTCCCACGTCAGTTCCGAATTCTGCAGGTTGGAAATGTAAATGCTGTTTTCGGTGTCGCCGGGACGGAAAATTTCTTCGTTGTAGAAAATGGCGGAAGAATTGGTCGTGCTGGGCATGCTGGCCGTCAGACCGTAGCTGGCCCGGATGCTCATCAGGTCGATCCATCCGATATTTTCCATGAATTTCTCGCCGGTGATGTTCCACTTGGCTCCGATGTTCCACGTAGGCAGCCACCGGGCGGAGGCTCCCTTGCCCAGCGCGTTGGAACCGTCGTAACGTCCCGTCGCCGATACCGAATACCTCCGGTCATAGGTATAATCCACGTTGGCATAGAACGCCGCGAACCGGTCGTAGCGGTTCCCCATGCTATAATACGGGAATTGGCGGTCGATCATCATCTCCATCAGTTTGGGATCGATCGAAACCACACCCCCCATATCATATTGATATCCGTAACCGGTCGTGGAAGTGATCCGGCGATCCGTGTATTTCACCTGAATCCCGGCCAGCGCGCTCAGTTCCTGCGTTCTCTCGTTATTCCACAGCTTGTTGTAGGAAAGCGAATTCCGTACATCGTAGTTGAACATCTGATTCTGCGCCGTATTGTAGAAGCCCCCGTAAGGCAGAACGACCATCGGTTCCGCGGAAGGATCGTTGGGATCCCGGTACAGGTACGGGTTGGCCTGCCGGATGGTCGAATTGCCGGCGGCCCGGTAAGCATTGGCCGCGTTGGCATATTCGGTAACCCGGTGTTCCTGATCGGAATTCACGTAGCGCAGCGCCCCCACGAAGTTATACTTGAATCCGGGAAGTATTTCATAGGTGAACTCGCCCTGCAGCTTGATATCCACGACTGTGAGCCGGATGCCGTTGTTATCGAGTTCCTCCAGGATGTTGAAGGGCGCGTAGTTCATCGTCGTGTGCTCGTAGTTTCCGTTTTCGTCGAAAGGACGGAGCGCCCGACTGGTATTCAGGGCGTAACTGAACGGATTGATATCGAAATCACGGGTATATTCCCCGGTCACCACGTCGGTCTTCCGGGAAAAGGAACCCGGCGCTTCCTGCTGCCGGACGGAACCCACCACCTGCAGACCGGTCTTGATCTTTTTGCTGACATCGAAATCGTTCCGGAAATTGACCGTATAGCGGTTGACCCGGTCGGCCACCGTCCATCCCGCATCGTTCAAGAAGCCGACGGACGCATACGTCCGCGAACGCTCGGAACCGGACGAAATGCTCAGCGTGTGCTCGTTCATCAGCGAATTCTTGAACAGCAGGTCAAACCAGTCCGTATTGGCATGGGCGTACTTCATCAAAAACGCTTTCCGGGCCGCCGGGGTGTTCTCCAACAGGAATTTTCCCGTTTCCCGGTCATAGGTATTGATCCGGTTGTACATGATTCCGTAAATCCCCGAATTGGCCTGATTTACGATATCCGGCTTCAGATACCCCTTGCTTTCCATCTCAGCGTATACGGCCATCTGTTCCGCCGAATTCATGATGTTGTACTGATCGTAGGAAGGTTTGGTCCGCATGGTGAAGTTGCCGTTATAGGTAATCACGGGCGCTCCGCGCGATCCCCGTTTGGTCGTGATGACCACCACCCCGTTCATGGCCCGCGCCCCGTAGAGCGCCGTGGCGGCCGCATCCTTCAAAATGTCGAAGGTTTCGATATCGGCAGGGTTGATGCCTGCCACGGAAGAACCCAGCAGAGTCGTCGGGTCGCCGCTGGAAAGCTGGTCGTTGGAAATGTCCACCACGTCTTCCAGCACCACGCCGTCCACCACCCACAGAGGCTTGTTGTCCCCGTTGATGGACGTGACCCCGCGGATACGCACCTTGGGAGCGGCCCCGAACGTACCCGATACGTTCTGGATCGAAACGCCCGCCACCTTCCCTTCCAGCATCCGGCTGACGTCGGTGGCACCGGCCATTTCCATGTCGGACGCATTGAGCTTGACGGAAGAACCCGTAAAGGTCTGTTTCTTCACGTCCCGGAAACCGGTCACCACCACCGCATCCATATCCACGACGGATTTTTTCAGCTGAACGTCGATTCTCGTCTTTCCCTCGATGGGGACTTCCAGAGGATCGTAGCCGAGGTAACTGAACACCAATACGGTACCGTCTTTGGGTATCGGAATGGAATAGACGCCCTGATCGTTGGACACGACTCCGGCCGTCGTCCCTTTCACCGTAATGCCTGCGTAAGGGATCGGCTGGCCGTCGGCGGCATCCTTGATGACGCCGGAGACCCTCGTTTGGGCGAAACCGACGCCCGCCCCCCAACACAACGCGAGTAGCACAAGTAGAGGATTCTTCATAAATCGGAATTATAAATAAAACAATGATTCGGTTTCAATACCGGTTTTCCAGGATGCATCGCGTCCCCGCGGAACCTGAAAAACCGTTTCCCCAACGCATTCCGTCCCCCGCCTCCGGAATTCCGGGCGGCATGGCTGCGTTTTGAAAAAAGGGAAATCATCAGTGAAAAAATGTTCCGCTCCTGCTTCCAAAACGTCTCCGTCTTTCGGAACGGCCTGCAGAATCAAAGGGAAAAGGCGTCACCTTCGTCGGATGGCCTTTCGGACATACAGCCTTATCGTCTCATGGACAAACGAGCCATGGCCGGCAATCGATAAAAATGCATGCACATCGTCCAAATTTCCCATAGGATCCCGGTTTTATCAGTCCCCCTCTTACCAAGAGGCGGTACACGGTATCTCCCATGCAATAGACCATTCGTTATCCGACGATTATCAGATTTGATCCACATACAGGGTCTATTGGTAAAACATTTGCCGAAACATTTTTCCTGAAAACCGAAAGGGAGTTTCCTTATAAAAGTCTATTAGACGCTTACGGATTCGAAAACTCTTTGAACGGAAAATAACCGTACAACAAAATGCTCAACAGGAAAGGTGTCGCATCGTCAGGTAGCTATCTGATTTACTGTAAATGGTTTAAGAAAAACCGGAAGAAGAAAACAAACGTCCTTTTTCTTGTGCCGGGTTTTTCGGGCCGGGGGCAAACGGAAAAAAATGATATTTTTTTAATCAAAATCCGTCGGATATGAAGGATATTTAATATTTTTTTGTATACTTGCGCTATGTTAAACATTCGTACCGCCTCTTGGTAAGAGGCGGTAATACATAAGATTGTTTTTCTATTCTCTCCGGCTCCCGTCAGTCATCCAAACGACACACTATTTTCCGGTTCGCCTCATCCAGTACCGACTGATCCAGAGAAGCCAGATAAATCCGGGTAGTATTTTCCGAATCGTGCCCCATCCCTTCGCTGATGATCCGCAAGGGGATTCCGTTGCGATGAGCCACGGAAGCCCAGGTATGCCGGGACACGTAGGAAGTAAGCGGCACGGAAAGTCCCATCCGGGCGGAAATCGCTTTCAGTCGTTTATTGTGCAAACGCAGCGCATTCTGATGTTGTACTTCGAGCGGGCGAGGATTGGAAAGAGACAGCAGCGGAAACAGATAGGGAGAATCCGCCGCATCCTTTTCATACCTTCGGATAATTTCCCCGGCGCAAGCTTCGATCCGTACGTATAACCGCTGCCCGGTTTTCCGGCGCCGGTAAGAAAGCAGGTCGCCCGTCACGTCTTCCTTTTTCAGGTAGCACATGTCCACGAAAGACATTCCCCGCATGTAAAAGCTGCACAGGAACAGGTCGCGGGCGAACGCAAGCGACGGAGAAAACGACAGGTCGGCCTGACGGAGCCGGTTCATCAGTTTTTCGTCCACGGCCCGTTTCTCGGTTTTTTCGATTCCCGTATATACGTATTTGAAAGGAGAGCGCCGGACGGTAAGCCCCCTGCCCGCCGCCTTGTTGTAAACCGCCCGCAAAATCCGCATGTAGAAAGACACGGTATTCAGGCTTACCCCCCGGGCTTTGAGGGCTGCCTGAAATTGCTCCAACAATACGCGGTCGAAACTTTCGAACTCCACTTCGCGCCCTTCCCGGAACGCCCGGAAATTCCTTAGGGCGCATGCATATCCGGAAGCGGTCTTGTACCGGCCGGCCGCTGTCAAACGTCTTATCTCTCCCTCCATAAAATAAAAGAAGCCCCGGTTCTGCATTCGGTTCCGATAAATTTCCGTCACTTCGTCCGCATGGAATTCTCCGCGACACCGCAAAAGCGCTATACACCGTTCCACCGCATCCAATCCGGTTTCCAGCCTCTCCTTCACTTCCAGCAAACGGGCGATCCGCCCCGCATCGCCGTCGACAAGGCGGATTTCCGCCCGTACGGGATCCCACTCGGAGGGATAAATCTTCAACCCGGTAGGCAGCATGCGAATCTGGCGCCGATGTATCAGCCGGATATACAGGCTCCCTTCCCGGCCCTCTACCGACGAGGGCCTGAACTTCACTTTAACCGAAGTCATGTTTCCAAATATTTTTATTGGGTTACTAAAGAATATTTACCCCCGCAAAATAAGGGCAATGGCTGCACCCGAATATCAATATCGTCCGAAACGGCTTTTCCGGAATTCCCGACCCTGCTCCGCCAGGAAAAGAACGGGGATCGCCCCATCCGACAACCGGACAAGGAACGAGCGACCGACGAAAACACAAATTAATAATTCTCACCATCTTACACTCCGGACACCGACAGCCTCCGCCACCGCCACGCTTATTTTTCTACAACGACACGATTTTTTTCCTAACTTACAAAGCTCAAACGATCCGGTCGTAAGGCCGGCAAAACGAAACCACATGTCCGCAACCTCGTTCCATATCTTTCTGGGAATCATGTCGCTGACCGCCGCAGCAGTCTTCATCGCTCTGTATCGCATCAAAGCCGGATACGGCATGCTGCGCGACGGGAAGTGGGGACCCTGCATCGGCAACCGGATCGGCTGGATGCTGATGGAGGCCCCGGTGTTTCTGGTGATGTGCGCTTTCTGGCTGGGTTCGGCACGGCGGTGGGAACCGGTTCCGCTCGTCTTTTTCGCGCTGTTCCAGCTTCATTACCTGAACCGGGCTTTCGTCTATCCCCTGCTGCTGCGCGGAAAGAGCAAGATGCCGCTGGGGATCATCGTCATGGGCATCGTATTCAACGTACTGAACGCCTGCATGCAGGGCGGATGGATTTTCTACCTGGCCCCCGAAGGACGTTATTCCCTGCCGTGGTTGTGGTCGCCTCAGTTCATTGCAGGAACGCTCCTTTTCTTTGCGGGCATGGGGATCAACCTGCATTCCGACCGGATCGTCCGCAACCTGCGCAAACCGGGAGACACCCGGCACTACCTGCCCAAAGGCGGTTTGTTCGACTACGTCACCTCGGCCAACTATTTCGGGGAAATCGTGGAATGGGCAGGATTCGCCGTGCTGACCTGGTCGTGGGCGGGCGCCGTTTTCGCGCTGTGGACGTTCGCCAACCTGGTGCCGCGGGCCGACGCCCTGCACCGCCGCTACCGGGAGGAATTCGGCCCGGAGTTCGGGAAACGTCCCCTCAAACGAGTCATACCTTTTATTTATTGACATACGATGAAAGAATCGCGATTGTTCACGCCGGTTCGGATCGGCCCCGTCACCCTGAGAAACCGCACCATCCGGGCAGCGGCTTTCGAAGGGATGTGCGCCGGCAATTCCCCGACCGACCTGCTGCTGAACTACCACCGAAGCGTGGCCGCCGGAGGAATCGGCATGACCACCCTCGCCTATGCCTCCGTCACCCGCAACGGGCTTTCCTTTCCGCATCAGCTGTGGCTTCGCCCCGAAGTCGTACCGGGATTGCGCCGGATCACCGACGCCGTCCGCCGGGAAGGAGCGGCGGTATCCATCCAGATCGGTCACTGCGGCAACATGTCTAAAAAAGGCACGGCGGGCATGCTTCCGATTTCCGCCTCGACGGGTTTCAACCTCTATTCTCCGACCTTCGTGCGGGGAATGCGGAAAGACGAAATCCGGGAGATGGCAAAAGCTTTCGGGCAAGCCGTCCGCCTGGCCCGGGAAGCGGGATTCGACGCAGTGGAGGTGCATGCGGGACACGGCTACCTCATCAGCCAGTTCCTTTCGCCCTACACCAACCGCCGACGCGACGAATACGGAGGATCGCTCGAAAACCGGATGCGTTTCATGCGGATGTGTCTGGAAGAAGCGATGGAAGCCGCCGGAACCGACCTGGCCGTGCTGGTCAAAACCAACATGCGGGACGGGTTCCGGGGCGGTATGGAAATCGAGGAATGTCTCGAAGTGGCCCGGACACTGGAAAAGGGAGGGGCGCATGCGCTGGTACTGAGCGGGGGATTCGTCAGCAAGGCTCCGATGTACGTCATGCGCGGCAGGATGCCGATCCGCAGCATGACCTACTATATGGACAAGCTCTGGCTGAAGACGGGCGTCCGAATGGTCGGCAAATGGATGATCCCGGGGGTTCCGTTCCGGGAAGCCTATTTTCTGGAAGACGCCCTGAAGTTCCGGGAAGCGTTGAAGATGCCGCTGGTGTATGTGGGCGGACTGGTTTCGCGGGAAAAAATCGACGAGGTGCTGGACGACGGATTCGAGTGCGTCGCCATGGCGCGGGCATTGGTCAACGAACCCGATTTCGTGAACCGAATGAAAGACGAAGGAGAACTCCACTGCGGCTGCACCCATGCCAATTATTGCATCGCCCGGATGTACTCGCGGGAAATAGCCTGCCACCGGCATCTGCATGACCTGCCGAAGTGCCTGCAAAGAGAAATGAACCGATTGTGCTCCGGAGAATGAACGACGGGAAAACAAATGTAGCGCTGGTCACGGGCGCCAGCTCCGGCATCGGACTCGAATATGCCCGGCAACTGGCAGCAAAAGGATATGCCGTCGCAGCAGTCAGCAACGAAGGAGAAAAGGTGCGGGAAGTTTGCTCGCGCCTGAGCGCTGAAACCGGCGTTCCTCTCTTCCCGGTCTATCTGGACCTGGCCCGTCCCGAAGCCGCACGGGAGCTGTATGAACTGTGCAAACGGAACGGCTGGGAGGTGGAAATTCTGGTCAATAACGCAGGTATTTTCTTCTTCAACGACCTGACAGGGGTGGAAGACAGCCGGATCGTGACCATGCTGCGGCTGCACGTGGAAACCCTCACCCTGTTGTGTCGCTATTTCGGAGAAGCCATGCGGAAACGGGGACACGGCTATATCCTCAACATGTCCTCCATGTCGGCCTGGATGCCCTTTCCGGGAATCGCGGTCTACGCCGCCACGAAAAGCTACCTGAAAACCCTTTCGCTGGCCCTCCGCAACGAGCTGCACGACGCCGGAGTGGTAGTAACGGTCGTCTGTCCGGGAGCGGTCGCCACTGACCTGTACAACCTGAGCCGGAAACTGCAGCGGCTGGCCTTGCGGCTGGGCATCATGATGACGCCGGAACGACTGGCCCGGAAAGGTTTGCGGGCCATGTTCCGACGCCGGAGAAGCATCGTCCCCGGCCTGCTCAACCGCCTGCTGATCGTCCTCCTTTTTCTGGTTCCCGACCGGCTGACCCGCCTCATCAAGCGCAAAGCCAAATTCTACCGCTATGGGAAATAGCGCTGCGGGAACGATCGTCGTCACGGGAGCCACGGGAGGCATGGGGAGAGTACTCTGCCGGGCTTTGGCGGAACGGGGATTCGACGTCGTTCTGGCCTGCCGGAACATCGAGCGGGGAGAACGGCTCCGGGAAGAAATCGCCGCAGCCAATCCCGGCCGACGTTTACGGGTGCTGGCACTCGACCTTTCGGCGATGGATTCGGTGCGCGGTTTCGCCGATGTCCTGCTCCGGACAGGAGAACCGCTCCGCGGGATACTCAACAACGCAGGCATTATGGCTCCGCGTTTCGAACTCACGCCCGACGGCTACGAAACGGATGTCGCCGTCAACTGCCTCGGCCCGCTCCTGCTGACCCGCCTGCTTTTGCCGCTGCTGAAACCGGACGGACGCATCGTAAATACCATCTCCTGCACCTGGCGGCTGGGACGCATCGACGAGCATTTTTTTCGGGCCGGGCCGGAGCGTTTCGGACGGTTCCGCACCTACGGGACTTCCAAACTGGCGTTGCTGCTCCTGACGCTGGAGCTGATCCGGCGGACAAAGAACCTGCCGCCGAACGTTTACGCCGTCGACCCCGGCATCGTCGATACGAACATGATCACCCTGCACAAATGGTTCGATCCGCTGGCGGACGCCCTGTTCCGGCCCTTCATCCAAAGCCCCGAACAGGGAGCCGCCACCGCCCTGCACCTGATAACCTGCCGGCCTGCTCCGGCCATGAAAGAAGAATATTGGAAAAACGGGCATCCCGTCCCGCCGCCGGCTTCCGTACGGAACCACCCCCTGCGGGAATGGCTTTGGGAGGAAACGGAAAAACGGCTCGGCATCGGCCTCTGACCTCCCTGCCGGATAACGACCGACGTTCCGCCACCAGACTCCCGGTCGCACCGAACCCGAAAAGCGGTATTTTCTCCCCGAAAAATATGGGGAATCCCGATCCATGCCTTACATTTGTCCCGTAAACGGTCATTAATTTTACGCCTATGAAAAACAGGTATTTCGGCAGTCTGGCCCTGATGTGTCTCGTGCCCCTGCTTTGGTCGTGCTCCCGGAAGGAAGTGCGCCAAATTCCGCTGGAAGATTTTTTCCGCAACTCGGAAAGGTCTTCCTACGACATCTCGCCGGACGGGAAATATTTTTCCTACCTGGCGCCCTATGAAAACCGACGGAACATTTTCGTGCAGCAGGCAGGAGCCGACACGGCCATCCGGATCACTTCGGAAACCGACCGGGACATCGCCGGATACATGTGGGCCAACAACGAGCGGCTGCTTTACATGAAAGACACCGGCGGAGACGAAAACTACCAGCTTTTCGGGGTCGACCTCGACGGAACGGACGAACGGGCCTACACCGCCATTCCGGGCGTGCGCACCCAGATCATCGATCCGCTGGAAGAAATCGACTCGCTGGTCATCATCGGCACCAACCAGCGGAATCCGCAGGTGTTCGATCCCTACCGGCTGAACCTCAACACGGGAGAAATGACGCTGCTGGCCGAAAATCCGGGAAACATACAGGGCTGGATGACCGATCACGAGGGAAAACTGAGGGTGGCCTACGCCATCGTGGACGGCGTGAACACCCAGATTCTTTACCGGGAAACGGAAGAACAATTGTTCCGGCCCGTGCTCACCACCTCGTTCAAGGACGAAGTGAATTTCGCCGTTTTCACCCCCGATAACAAGCTGGTTTATGCCACCTCGAACCTGGGCCGGGACAAATCCGCGCTGGTGGTGATCGATCCGGCCACCGGAGAAGAAAAGGAAGAACTCTACAAGCACGAGCGTTACGACGTGACGGGAATGGGCTACTCCAACGCGAAGAAGAAGCTGACTTCCGTCAGTTGCGAAGGGCACAAAGACGTGATCCGTCATTTCTTCGACCCCGAAACGGAAGCGATCTACCGAAAGCTCGAAGCCCAGTTGCCGGGCTACTACTTCGGCACGGAAGCCACCGACAAGGCCGAAAACATGCGCATCATCTATGCCGGCAACGACCGGACGCGCGGAAGCTATTACTTCTACGACGTGAAAGCCGACAAGCTGACCAAGCTGGCCGACGTGGCGCCGTGGATCGACGCCGAGGAAATGGCCGAAATGCTTCCGGTGACTTATCCCACGCGCGACGGCCTGACCATCGAAGCCTACCTGACGCTTCCCGTGGGATACACGTTGGAAACGGCCCGGAACCTGCCGGTGGTCATCAATCCGCACGGAGGGCCGTGGGCCCGCGATTCGTGGGGTTACAACCCGGAAGTGCAGTTCCTCGCCAACCGGGGATACGCCGTGCTTCAGATGAATTTCCGCGGTTCGACCGGTTACGGTCGGGATTTTCTGGAACGTTCCTACAAGAAGTGGGGACAGACCATGCAGAACGACATCACGGACGGAGTGAAATGGCTGATCGGACAGGGCATCGCCGATTCGACGAAAATCGCCATCTACGGCGGGAGCTACGGTGGCTACGCCACGCTGGCGGGAGTGACATTCACGCCCGATCTGTACGCCTGCGGCATCGACTATGTGGGCGTATCCAACCTGTTCACCTTCCTGCAGACGATTCCGCCGTACTGGAAACCGAT
Source organism: uncultured Rikenellaceae bacterium (assembly GCA_946486375.1). Taxonomy (GTDB): domain Bacteria; phylum Bacteroidota; class Bacteroidia; order Bacteroidales; family Rikenellaceae; genus CAMLTW01. The sequence goes on along the minus strand of CAMLTW010000002.1, from coordinate 206,885 downwards.
GCTGGACATGATGTACGAAATGGTGGGCGATCCCGTGAAGGACAGCGTCATGCTGGCCGCCTATTCTCCGGCGCTCCATGCGGACAGGATCAAGGCTCCGCTGCTGGTGGCGCAGGGCGCCAACGATCCGCGCGTGAACAAGGCCGAATCCGACCAGATGGTCGATGCCCTGAAGGCGAGGGGCGTGCAGGTGGAATACATGGTGAAAGACAACGAAGGACACGGCTTCCACAACGAGGAAAACCGGTTCGACTTCTACCGGGCGATGGAAGCCTTCCTGGCCAAACACCTGAAAGGGGAAACGGAAAGCGCGAAAAGCGCATCCTGATGCTCCATCCCGGCGGAACGACATTCCGTTACGATAAAAGCGACCCCGCGGGGTCGCTTTTATCATTTGATGCGGTTCCGGAACGGTTCATAATTTCCGGAGCGTTATATTCCTCCGACAAAAAGAGGCCCGAACAAAAACAGAAAACCGTCCGCCCGCTTCGTGGAAAAACTATTTCCGATCGTAAACCAGGAACCGGAACGGCCGGTCGAATTTTTCGCCTCGCTCATACCGCTCTTCTGCCGTGAGCATCCACTGCTCCCGGTTCCAGTCCGGGAAAAATGTGTCGCCGTCATAATCCGCATCCACTTCCGTCAGGTACAGTCGCTGTGCCAGCGGCATCGCCTGCCGGTAAACCTCGCCTCCACCGATCACGAACACTTCCTCTTCCGGGGGAAACAGTCCGAACGCCTCCTCCGGCGATCCGACCGTCACGGCGCCCGGCGCCCGGTATGCCGGATTTCGGGTGATCACCACGTTCGTCCGATTCGGCAGGGGGCTCCCCAACGACTCCCACGTTTTCCGGCCCATCACCACCGGATGGCCCGTGGTCAGGGATTTGAACCGGCGGAGGTCTTCGGAAATGTGCCAGATGAGCCGGTTTTCACACCCGATGACCCCGTTCCGGGAAACCGCTACGATAAGGGATACCATAATATGCTATACGGCGATAGGCGCCTTGATGGACGGATACGGATCGTATCCGGTGAGTTTGAAATCTTCGTATCGGAAGTCGAAAACGGAGGCGACCTCCGGATCGAGTTCCATGACCGGCAGGGGACGCGGCGTGCGCGTCAACTGCAGATCGACCTGCTCCAGGTGGTTCAGGTAAATGTGCGCATCGCCCAGCGTATGGACGAACTCGCCCGGCTTCAAACCGGTCGCCTGCGCCATCATCAGGGTCAGCAAGGCATAGGAGGCGATGTTGAACGGCACGCCCAGAAACACGTCCGCACTGCGCTGATACAGCTGGCACGAGAGCTTTCCGTCTCCCACGTAAAACTGGAACAGGGCATGGCAGGGAGGTAGCGCCATATTTTCCACGTCCGCCACATTCCATGCGCTGACGATGTGCCGCCGCGAATCGGGTTTCTTCCGGATCGACTCCACCACTCCGGCGATCTGGTCGATATGCCGTCCGTCCGGAGCGGGCCAACTGCGCCATTGGTAACCGTACACAGGTCCCAGGTTTCCGTCCGCATCGGCCCACTCGTCCCAGATCGTCACCCCGTTCTCGTGCAGATAACCGATGTTGGTGTCGCCCCGCAGAAACCAAAGCAGTTCGTGGATGATGGAACGCAGGTGCAGCTTCTTGGTGGTCAGCACGGGAAATCCTTCTTCCAGATCGAAGCGCATCTGGTAGCCGAACACGCTGAGCGTGCCCGTCCCCGTGCGGTCGTCCTTGCGGATTCCGTGTTCCCGGATATGGCGCAGTAAATCCAGATATTGCTTCATAAAAACGCTTTTACGAAGCTCAAAGGTAGCAAAAGATTTCGGAAATTATTTAAACCCCGTTTTTCGATATCTCCGAAATAGGGATTAAATTTGCGTCTAAAATTTGGTTGCGGCGTGGAAAGTTTCATTCTCAGTCTGGATCCCCTTCAACTGTCGCTGGCCGCAACGCTGGCCGTGGCTTTTCTGATCCAGCTTTATTACTATTTCGGCCCTTACGCCCGGATTCCGGTCTACCGGCAGAAAATAAACAGCAAGGTGGCCGCTCCTCCCGTTTCGGTGGTCGTCATCATCGAGGACGACCTGGCTTTCCTCGAAGAAACGCTTCCGAAACTGCTGCAACAGGACTACGGGGAATACGAGATCGTGCTGGTGGACAACGGTTCGGGGCCCGAAGCGGCCGATATGATGGCGGCCCTTCCGTTGCACGATCCCCGGATCAAAACGACGCGGATCAATCCCGACCCCAAGTTTCCCTACCGCCGGAAACTGATCCTGACGGTAGGCATCAAGGCCTGCACCTATCCCAACATCCTCTTCACGGAAGCCGACACGTTCCCGGTTTCGGACAAATGGCTCTCCCTGATGGCGAAAGGATTCACCGACGGGGACGTGGTGCTGGGCTACTGCGGCCTCGAAACCCGCAAAGGCTTTACGGGCAGGCTTATCCGGTGCAGCCGGCTGATGATGTCGGTGCGCTACCTTTCTTCCGCCATGCGGGGCCGCCCCTACCGGGGCATCCTGAACAACATCGGGTACACGTCCGAAATCTATTTCAAAAACCGGGGCTACAATTACCTGCGTCTCAACGCGGGAGACGACGACCTGTTCGTGCAGAAAGTGGCCGACAGGCACAATACGGCGATCATCGTCAACCCCAACGCCACGGTCAGACAACATTTCTCCGGGGGATGGAAAGCCTGGAACAGCGAACGGAAATACTATTCCTACGCCTTCCGGTTCTATCCGTTCGGCATCAAAACGTACATTTTCCTGGAACTGTTCAGCCGGTTCCTGTTTTTCGCTTCCGCCATCGCCGTCATCGCCCTGCAAATCCCCTACGTCTGGTGGGGAGCGGCGGGACTGATTCTGTTACGTTACCTGACCGTTTTTTTCACCGTCTCGCGGATTTGCACCCGGCTGGGGGAAAAAGGTTTGCTCGGAGCGTTCATTTTGCACGATTTTCTGTCTCCTTTATCCGAAACTTTACTATCTTTAGCGCGACGTATGCGTCCAAGTAAAGGACTATGGAGTTAGAGAACGATTATAACGTAACCGATCAGGAACTCATCAAACGAACACTGAACAACGACCCGGAGGCTTTCGAGCGGTTGTTCACGCGCTACAAGAACGGCATCCTGCAGATGTACCTGCAACGGACGGGGAACAACCTGCCCGATGCCAACGACATGCTGCAGGAAACCTTCGTCAAGGTGTACGTCAACCTCCACCGCTACAACCCCGTTTTCACCTTCAGTCAATGGGTCTACACCATTGCGCGCAATACGTTCATCGACTACATGCGGCGCCGGAACGACAACATCCTTTCCATCGACCGCAACACGAGGGACTTCCAGCAGATCAACCCGGCTTCGAGCGCTCCCACTCCCGAAGAAAAAATGATCCTCGCGCAAACGAGCAAGGAATTTGATACGGTACTCGAAAAGCTCGCCCCCCGTTACCGGGAAATGATCGTGATGCGTTTCGTCAAGGAGTATTCCTACGAGGAAATCGCCGAAGAACTCCACCTGCCGCTCGGCACGGTCAAAACGCAGATTCACCGGGCACGGGAAAAACTCTGCGAACTGCTGAACGGACGCGGCAACATTTTTTAAGTATGACGACATCGGAAGGGATCGGACTGATCCGGAAATATTTCCCGGAACTCACTCCGCAGCAGGAGGAAAAGTTTCGGCGGATGGAAGAATTGTACCGGGACTGGAACCGGAAAATCAACGTGGTTTCCCGCAAGGACATCGACGAACTTTTCCTGCACCACATCCTGCATTCGCTGGCGATCGCCCGGGTTGCGGGGTTCCGTCCGGGCACCCGGATTCTGGACGTGGGATGCGGCGGCGGTTTCCCCGGCATTCCGCTGGCCGTTCTTTTTCCGAAATGCGACTTTACGCTGGCGGACTCCATCGGCAAAAAGATCCGGGTGGTGAACGACGTGGCGGAAAAGCTGGGGCTGGGCAATGTGCGGGGAATTCAGACACGGGCGGAAGAACTGCAGGAAAAATTCGATTTCGCGGTGAGCCGGGCCGTCACCGAGATGCCGGTTTTCATCAAATGGGTGTGGAACAAAATCGTGCCCGGCGGACGGAACACCCTGCCCAACGGGATGCTCTGCCTGAAGGGGGGCGACCTGCAGGAAGAACTTCGCGCCACGGGAAAGCCGTACGTGATTCATGACATCCGGGAGTACTTCGAAGAGGAGTACTTCGACACCAAACGGATCGTCTACATGCAACGATAGCGAAAAACGAAATGAAACGACGCGAAATAAAAGCCCGGTGGGTCTTTCCGGTGACCGGAGAACCGCTGGAAAACGGCACGGTGGTTTTCAACGAAAAGGGAACCGTGCTGGAAGTGCATGCGGAAACCCCGTCCGCTTCGGTCGACGGGGATGCGGAGTATCATGACGGAATACTGGTGCCGGGATTCGTCAACACCCATTGCCACCTGGAACTTTCCTACATGAAGGGGGTGGTTCCCAAGGGAACGGGGCTGCCCGGATTCGTCCGTCGGGTGATGGAAGAAAAATTCACCGTTCCCGAGACGGAACAGCGGGAAGCCATCGCCGCCGCCGACCGGCTCATGTGGGAGAGCGGCATTCAGGCGGTCGGGGATATTTCCAATACGGACGTTTCCTTTTCCGTCAAGCGGGAAAGCCCCGTCAAATACGTCACCTTCATCGAAATATTCGACCTTTTCACGCACCAGACGCCGGCGGAGGCTATCGCTCAGGGTACGGCGTTGCGTCGGGAAGCGCATGAAATGGGACTGGAAGCGTACGTGACCCTCCATGCCACGTACAGCGTTTCCGACCGGTTGTTCCGGGACTATGCGGCGATACCCGGCACCGAATCGGTTTCCATCCATTTCATGGAAAGCCCGGACGACGACCTGCTTTTCGCCGGGGACGGGAAATTCGCGGAACTGTTCCACCGGTGGCATCTCGAAGCCGACTTCCTGGCGGACGGCAGTTCGCTGGGGCGCATCCTGAATCACATTCCGGACGACCGGCGGCTGTTGCTCGTACACAACAGCAACGCCGGAAAGAAAGAGGTGGAAGCGCTGTCGCAGCGTTATGGAAGCGGAATTTCGTGGGCGTTGTGTCCGCAGTCGAATCTGTATATCGAAGGGAAACTGCCCCATCTGGACATTTTGACGCAGTATCCCCTCAATCTGACGCTCGGCACGGACTCCCTGTCGTCCAACACGGCCCTTTCCATGGTGGCGGAAATGAAAACGCTGGCCGACGGTTTCGGCATTCCCGTACCCGAACTGGTTCGATGGGCCACCCTGAACGGAGCGAAAGCATTGGGGCTGGAACGGGAACTCGGTTCGTTCGAACCGGGCAAACGTCCGGGGGCCGTATTGGTGGAAGGAGTCGGGGAAGATTTCAAGCTGACGGAACGGACGGTTTCGAGAAGGTTGCTGTAAGCCGTATTTCTCGAACGCCGGCTTTCCGGACGATCCCTATCCCGACAAGGAGCCGGAGGAAGCATTGCAAATTCGTACGCCATCCATACATTCCGGAGAAATTCGTTAATTTTGCCGCCCGGAGTTTTCGCTTGCGGATACCTTCGGACAACGGCATCGGACTATGAACGCATTACCCGGCATTTTCATCATTTTGCTGTTTTACGCCCTCGGCGAAGGCGCTGCCCTGCTGTTGCAAGGCTTCATTCCCGGAAGCGTGCTCGGCATGCTGCTTTTGTTCGCAGCCCTTTGTCTGAAATGGGTGCGGCCCGGCCCGATCCGGCCCGTGGCGAAATTCCTCTGCAACAACATGGCGCTCTTTTTCATTCCCGCCGGCGTAGGCATCGTCGATGCGCTCGACATCCTTTCCGCCCGGTGGCAGGCGATTCTGACCGCCTGTGCCGTCAGCACGGTGCTGGTGATCGCCGTAGTCGGGCTGACCCAACAGGAATTCGAACGCCGCAGAAACCGCCCGCTTCCGGAGCGAAAACCGGAGCGACCTTAAAACGCCGTCCATGATAAGTCTGCTGGATTCCGAAGCATTCATTCTGTCCCTCGTCACGGGAGTCTACCTGCTTTCTCTCTGGCTTTACCGGAAGACGAAGATTCCCCTGCTGCACCCCGTGCTGGTTTCCATCCCCGTGCTGGCGCTTTTCATCCGGTGCACCGGAATGCCCTACACCGCCTTTGAACGCGGCAGCCGGATCATCGACTTCCTGCTCGGCCCTACGGTCGTGGCGCTGGGTTACCTGCTTTACGAACAGGTTTCGCAGCTGAAGGCCAACGCGGTTTCCATCCTGACCTCGGTTTTTGCAGGGAGTGCCGTCGGCATCGTGAGCGTCGTCCTGATCGCCCGCTGGTTCTCGGCGGAACCCGCCCTGATCGCTTCCCTCGAACCCAAATCGGTCACCACCCCCATCGCCATGAGCATCGCCGAAAAATCGGGCGGCATCCCGTCCATCGCCGCGGTGGCGGTGATCGTGGTGGGCATCTTCGGGGGAATCGTCGGCCCGTTCATTCTCGACAGGCTGGGCGTCACCAGCCGGATCGCCCGCGGTCTGGCTCTCGGCTCGGCGGCTCACGGACTGGGCACCGCCCGTGCCATGGAATTGGGCGCGGTCGAAGGAGCGATCAGCGGCCTGGCCATCGGGGTGATGGGGCTGATGACCGCCGTCCTGGTACCGGTGATCGAATGGATGCTGGGCTGACGCCCCTCCCAGGGGAAATAAAACCCGTTTCCGTCACCGGCAAATGGTAAATTCACTATCTTTGGGGCAAAATCGAAAAAAATAAAACGTGCATACCATGAATAAAGTACTGTTAATGATTCTGGACGGCTGGGGCAAAGGAGACGGCACCCGGTCGGATGTCATTCATTCCACCCATCCCCGATACATCGACGGTTTGATGGAAACGCGGCCCAATGCCGAATTGCTCACCTGCGGCGAAAACGTGGGGCTTCCGGACGGACAGATGGGAAACTCCGAAGTGGGTCACCTCAACATCGGAGCGGGACGCGTGGTCTATCAGGATCTGGTGAAGATCAACAAGGCCTGCGCGGACGGTTCGATCGCAAAAAACCCGGTCATCGCCGAAGCGTTCGAATACGCCAAAAAGAACGGCAAGGCGGTGCATTTCATCGGACTGGTATCGAATGGCGGCGTCCACTCGCTGGACAAGCACCTCTATAAACTCTGCGACGTCACCAAGGATTATGGGCTGGACAAGGTGTATATCCATGCCCTGACCGACGGACGGGACACCGATCCCAAAAGCGGATTGGGTTATGTGGAAAATCTCCTGAATCACCTGAAAACATCCAACGGGCGGGTGGCTTCGATCCTCGGCCGCTACTACGGCATGGACCGGGACAAACGATGGGAACGGGTCAAAGTCGCCTACGATCTTTATGTCCGCGGGGAAGGGGAAAAGAGCGCCGACCTGCTCGCTTCCATCCGGAAATCCTACGCCGAAGGGGTGACGGATGAATTCATCAAACCCATCGTGGCGGTGGACGAAGCGGGGAATCCGGTGGGCACGATCCGGGAAGGCGACGTGGTTTTCTGTTTCAATTTCCGCACCGACCGGCTGCGGGAAATCACCACGGTGCTGACCCAGCAGGACATGCCGGAACAGGGCATGAAAACCCTCCCGCTGCATTACCTGACCATGACCCGGTACGACGATTCGTTCCGGAACGTCCGCATCGTTTACGACAAGGAGAACCTGACCGATACGCTGGGCGAAATCGTGTCCCGCAACGGAGGGAAACAAATCCGGATCGCCGAAACGGAAAAATACGCCCATGTCACCTTCTTTTTCAACGGAGGCCGGGAAGAACCCTTCGAAGGGGAAAAGCGGATCCTGATCCCTTCGCCCAAAGTGGCCACCTATGACCTGCAGCCGGAAATGAGCGCCTATCTGGTACGGGATGCCATCGTGGAAGAACTGAAAAAGGGCGAAGCCGATTTCGTGGCGTTGAACTTCGCCAACGGCGACATGGTGGGGCACACGGGGATTTACGAAGCCATCGCCAAAGCGGTCGAAGCGGTGGACGCCTGCGTGAAAGACGTGGTGGAAACGGCGCGGGCAAACGGCTATACGGTCATCGTCATCGCCGACCACGGAAACGCGGACTATGCGGTCAATCCGGACGGCACCCCCAACACGGCCCACTCGTTGAATCCGGTGCCGATCATCGTGGTGTCGGACAACCTGAACGTGAAAGCGGTGCACAGCGGCGTGCTGGCCGACGTGGCTCCGACCGTGCTGAAACTGATGGGGCTTCCCCAGCCGACCGCCATGACGGGACATCCGCTGGCGGAACTCTGATCCTCCGGGAAACGGACTCTTTCTTCGCAGGCCCTTTTTCCTTTCCGACCGAACCGGGAAAAGGGCCTGTGTCACGACGGGAGGCAAAACGGCATCGAAGAAGGGAATAACGGACGACACGGATTATTTTCGGAAAGGGAGATATCGGAAAGTGCCCACTTTTTTGTTTTTACGGATATTTTTATTTTAGTTTCTGAAAACGGACAAGAAGGCGACAAATCGAACTTGGCGGCTTACCCCATTGAATCATCGTTAACCACATAGCTATTATGAAAACAAAAAATTCGATCTCCGTATTACTGGGAATTTTGGCTTTGGCCATAAGTTCATGCAACCCGCCCGAATACCGACCGACCGATGGAGATTGTACGTTTGTCATCAAAAAAATCGACGGCAAACGTCAATGGGGAATGGTTAGCTCCGGAGATGGACGGGAATATATACCCTGCCAATATGACAGCATTTTCTCCGCCTATGGAGCACCGTATCATATCGACGAACTGTTTGTCGGTATAAAAAACGGAAAAATGTATGCATGGGATTATCGCGGAGAACAGCTGTTGGGAGGAAAAGGTTTTACGTCTTTAATTTCTGCAAAAAATAATGAGTTGCTGCATAATAATCATGTCGTTGGCGGCGGAATATTTAATGAGGCGCTAACCGATGAGGGGATCATGTTTTTTTATTTGCCGACCGGGATAGATTGGTTCGAGTTTGGCCCGACTGAAGCTGTCCTTTGGGGAGATGCGGCAGTCCTTTGCAAAAAGAATGGCAAATGGGGCATTCGCAAAGGAGAAGACCGTACCGAAATTGCTCCTTATATCTACGATTCTATTATTAGTGTCAGAGGAAGCTATTTTTGGGTCAAAAAGGATGGAAAATGGTCTGCGATTGGTAGGGATAATAAGCCTGTCCGTAAACCGATCTCTTTACTCAACAAGTATCTGAAACTTCCGAGTTTGAGCTACAAAGAATATAGCAAATCAAAATCAACATTCCGTAAAATCTCGATACAAGAAGCTTCATATATTTCTGTTTCATGGACAGATGCCGACTACATCGCCTGGTAAGCATCTTTAGACCGCAACCGCTTCCCCTCTCCGGAGCGAAAGAAGGACGCCCGGAAACCGTGAGTTGCCTCCGGAAAGTCGGACGGATCAACTCGTTTCAGGACAAGATGCAAACGGAATTTTCCGGAACATTTGATCGAACCTTAATTATTCAACTTAAGCTTATTAAACATGAAAAAACTTTTTCTTTTGCTGGCATTCGCCGCAACGACGGCGTCCCTGAGCGCGCAACATTCGTGGGGCGTGAAAGCCGGTGCGGAGGTTTCCACGCTCAAAATCAGCGCTGAAGGGCTGAGCGCCAAAGCCAACCCGGGGAACAAGGCCGGGTTTTACGTGGGAGGCGTCAGCAACCTCGTGCTCAACAAAAATTTCGATCTGCAAACGGAACTCATGTACAGTTACGGCGGAACCCGGCTGGCCGCCTCCGGGGATTTCCTGACGGGACTGGTCAACACCGGCAACGACCCTTCCGATCCGGATTACACCGTCCTGGACAAAATGTCCGTTGCCATCAACACTCATACCCTGCGCCTGCCGATCCTGATTCATTTCCATCCTTCGCAGAAACTGAGCATTCTGGCGGGGCCTTACGTTTCCGTGCGGGTGGGAACCGGCGTGTGCTATAACAACCACGTGAAAGACGCCCTGAACGCATCCCTCGCCGAAACGGGTATTTCCGCCGACGACCTCAAGGACGTGGCGAAAGACCTCGTGAACGACAATCTGAAGAAATTCGATGTCGGCGCTTCGCTGGGCGTGGAATATGCCTTCGACTGCGGCCTGTTCATCGACGCCCGCTACAATTTCAGCTTCCTCAATTCGCTGAAAAAGAAGCTCGATCCGACCGCCATCAACGATTTCGCCAACCGACTCGACCCGGACGCCGGAGCGAATCTGCCGGAATACGACGTGAAAGCGGAAACGGGCGTTCAACCCACCGTACGCTATTCGGCTCTGCAAGTCGGAGTCGGCTTCCGGTTCTGATTCCCGGAACAGGACACGAACGGCGCAGGCATTTTCCTGCGCCGTTTTTTATGGCAAAAACTTTCCCCGCATCGTTTTCGGCACCCGCCGCAATGCGCCATCAGGGAAGAAATGCAGTCCCCATGCGATGACCGAAGAGGCGAACCGGGCCTTGTCTTCACCGGAAAGCAAAAAAACATCGGTCTCCGGAGCGACATTGGATTAATATTTGTCGGACGAACGCGAGCGCACATCACCAATACCGCGGGGAACCATGAGCCATCTGGATTACGGAGTTGTCGGAAACTGCCGCACGGCAGCCCTGATCTCGAAAAAAGGGAGCATCGACTGGATGTGCCTTCCCGACTTCGATTCCCCGTCCGTGTTCGCCAAAATCCTGGATACGGAGAAAGGCGGCAGTTTTTCCTTCCAGACCGAAGGATATGCGGTCAGCCAAAAGTACCTCGACAATACGAACATCTTGTGCACCACTTTCGACGGAGGGGAGAATGCCTTCGAAGTGCTGGATTTCATGCCCCGCTACAAAATCGGGGATTACAACTATTATCTCCCGCCCGAAATCTGTCGCTACATCCGGCTGCTGCGCGGAAAACCTTCCGTCCGGATCTGTTACGAACCGGCGCTGAACTACGCCCGCGGGGAAATGGTGCACGAGCAGGGAGCGAAATACATCGAATCCTACGTCCGCACCAACGAACGGGAATCGATCTACCTCTATTCCAGCCTTCCGCTGGAGAAAGTGCTGGACGGCTCGGAAATCATGCTCACCCGCCACGAATTCCTTCTGCTCTCCTACAACCAGAAGCTCATTCCGATCGACGTCCACCGGGTCTACCTCGATTACCAGCGCACCAAGGTTTATTGGCTCAACTGGAACAACCGGGCCCGGAAGTTCACCGCCTACAACGACATCATCGTCCGGAGCATGCTGGTGCTGAAACTGATGACCTACCAGCGCACGGGAGCGGTGCTCGCAGCCCTGACCACCAGCATCCCCGAAACGATCGGGGAAGTGCGCAATTGGGACTACCGCTTCTGCTGGCTAAGGGACGCTTCGATGTCCATCGAAACCCTCCTGAAGGTGGGGCACCACGGAGCAGCCAAACGGTTCATGAATTTCATCCAGCGCATCATCGACTCGAAATACAACACGTTCCAGATCATGTACGGTATCCGGGGCGAATTGAAACTCACGGAGGAAACGCTCGATCACCTGGCCGGTTACATGAACTCCCGGCCGGTACGGATCGGGAATGCCGCCTACAACCAGAAACAGCACGACTCCTTCGGGTACCTGATGGATGTGATTTACCAGTACTATTATCATTTCCCCGGCACGCTGGACGAAGTGGAAGACATGTGGGAAATCGTGAAAAACATCGCCTGCACCGTCGCCCTGAACTGGCGCAAACCCGACCGGGGCATCTGGGAAATCCGCAACGAGGCCCGGCATTTCGTCTTTTCCAAAGTCATGTGCTGGGTGGCGCTCGATCGGGCGTTCCAAATCGCCAAAATCCTGAACATGGGGGATTTCGCCGTCACCTGGAAAAAGGAAGCCAACAAAATTCAGGAAGACGTGCTCCAGAACGGCTGGAAGGAGGAAATCCAGAGTTTCTCCCAAGCCTACGACAACCTGGACATGGATTCGGCCCTGTTGCTGATGGAGGCTTACGGCTTCATTTCCCCCGAAGACGAACGGTTCAAAAAAACGGTCGCCGCGGTCAAACAGGCGCTTTTCCACAAGGGGCTGATGTTCCGGTACAACAACGCCGACGACTTCGGCGTGCCCCGGTCGGCCTTCACCATCTGCACGTTCTGGCTGATCCGCGCCCTCTACGTGACCGGGGAGAAAGAAGAAGCCCGCGAACTGTTCAACCGAATCATCACCTACGGCAACCACCTGGGCCTGTTCAGCGAAGACCTCGACTTCGAAAGCAAGAGCCAGCTGGGAAACTTCCCGCAGGCCTATTCGCACCTGGCGCTCATCAACACCTCGATTCTCCTTTCGGAAGAAAAGCCCCTCTCGCCGTTCATTCGGCCATAACCGGGAAAGCCACCGACGGTTTCGCACCGAAAGGCGGAAGACGGAGCAGGTATGCGGGTTTCCGAATCCGTTGTCCCGACCGGAAACCCGGCTGCCTGATGGAACGTATTTTGCAGTTGTCCTTCTCTTTAAGAGGCGCAACGTTTGCGAATTCCGAAATTTCGGCTAACTTTGCACCCGCTTACGTAAAGTAGGTTGTTACATTTATTCATAAAATTAATACAAATGCCTGTAAAAATCAGATTGTCACGTCATGGTAAAAAGGGTTACGCCTTTTACCATATCGTAGTTGCAGATAGCAGGGCGCCACGTGATGGTAAGTTTATTGAGAAGATTGGTACTTACAATCCCAACACTAATCCTGCTACGATCGACCTCCGCTTCGAGAAAGCTTTGGATTGGTTGCAGAAAGGCGCTCAACCTACCGATACGTGTAGGGCTATCCTCTCCTACAAGGGAGTGCTCTACAAAAAGCACCTGCTGGGCGGTGTGGCCAAAGGGGCCTTCACCGAAGAAGCAGCGGAAGAAAAATTCAACCAGTGGATGATGGCCAAGGAAGGCCGGATCGCCAGGAAGACTTCCAAGATCGGCGAAACCCAGGCTGCCGCCGAAGCCGCACGTCTGGCCGAAGAAACCCGGATCAAGGAAGAACGCGCCAAGGTAATCGCCGCCCGGAAAGCGGAAGCCGAAGCCGCAGAAGCGAAAGCCAATGCGGAGGTGGATTCCGTGGAAGGAGAGGTTTCGACCACGACCGCGGAAGACCCGGGCAACGAAAAACCGGTGGATCAGGTAGCGGACGAAAAGATCGAACCGAGCATCGACGCTTCGGTGGACGGAGGGCCGCAGAATCAGCCGCTTCTCTAATCGTCTGTTCCGGCAAACGGAATGAAACTCAGGAAAGAGGAAACGGAGGAAACCGCCGTCGGACGCGTTGTCAAGACGTTCGGTTTGCATGGCGAATTACTCGTAACTCTCTACGACAGCTTCTCTTTCCCGGAAGACGAAACCGATACGATAACGGAGGAACCCGTGTACGTCCGGCTGGACGGACTGCGGGTTCCTCTTTTTTTCAAATCCTTCCGTCGGCGCGGCGGGAACAAAGCGGTGGCGGTTTTCGACGATCTGGAAACCGAAAACCGCGCCTCCGAATTGACGGGCAAGGAGCTTTTCCGGCTCCGCACCGCTCCGAAAGCCGAAGAGGAATCCTTCGCCGACGATCTGATCGGGTATCGCGTCGTTTTCTGCCGGAACGGGGCGGAAGAACGGCAGGGTGAAATCGCGGGGCTGACCGGAAACGAATCCAACCCCCTGTTCGAAGTCCGGCTGGACGACGGCAGGGACGTTCTCATACCGATAGCGGACGAGTTCATCCGCTCGCTCGACGAGCCGGGTCGCCTGGTGGTCATGGAAGTTCCGGAAGGATTGCTCAGCCTTTAGCGCGTTTCTTTCCGTTTTCTGCATTATATTTGTGAGGATACCGTTTATTTTCCATCCTCAAACCGACCCGTTTATGAAAATCGTTTATCTCGATACTTATCCGCTGGAAGGTATCGACCTTACGCCCGTTTCCCGCCTGGGAGACTTTACCGGTTATCCCGACACGGCGCCGGATCAGGTAGTCGCAAGGGCGGTCGACGCCGAAGTGGTGCTGGTCAACAAAGTACGGCTTTTCAAACCGGAACTCGACCGGCTGCCGAAACTGAAACTGATCTGCGTCACGGCCACCGGCACCAACAACATCGACACCGACTATGCCGCCTCGAAGGGAATCGCGGTAAAGAACGTCCCCGCCTATTCGACCGAAAGCGTGGCGGAAGGAACGCTGGCCATGGTACTGGCCCTGCTGCGGAATATCGTGTGGTACGACCGGTATGTCAAAGACGGGGATTATTCCCGGAGCGGCCGGGCATTCAACACGGATCGCTCCGTACGGGAAATCCGGGGCCGGAACTGGGGAATCATCGGCATGGGCGCCATCGGCAAACGGGTGGCCGAACTGGCGGCCGCCTTCGGTGCCGCCGTTTCCTACCATTCCACATCGGGACACAACCTTTCCGCAGGTTATCCTCACAAAACGCTGGAAGCGCTGCTGGCGGATTCCGACATCGTCACCATTCATGCCCCCCTGAATCCGCAGACCGAAAATCTGATCACCTACGACCGGCTCAGGCTCATGAAACCGACCGCTATTCTGGCCAACATGGGCCGCGGCAAAATCGTCGACGAATCCGATCTGGCCAGAGCGCTGAACGAAGACATCATCGCCGGAGCCGGGCTGGACGTATACGCTCAGGAACCGCCGTCCGCCGACAATCCGCTCCTCGCCCTCCGGGACGAAAACAAGGTCGTTCTGACCCCGCATGGCGGCTGGGCTTCGGAGGAAGCGCGGAAAACCCTCGTCGCCAAAGTCGCCGAAAATATCGAAACGTTTTATAATATTGATTAATTAATGTTATATTTGCTTGTAAGATTGAACGTTTTCGAAAACAGCATAACCGTATAACACGAAAAAGAAAGACAAAATCGAATAAATAATAGCAACGACTTTTTATTCCCAAACTGAAAACTGGCGTTTTTAAATCCAATGGAATAAGAGGTTGATGTCATGTTGTGTGTGTTTGCACACTACACAATATGGCGTGAGTGCAACTTGTCATTGGATTGGGTATGCCAGTACCTCGGTTTAGACAAGTTGCGCCTCACGCTCTTTTTGTGGCGTGAAACTTGAAATAACTGGAAGAAAAAACACGCCTTATGGAAAAACTGACAGCAGACTGGCAACGGCTCTCCAAAGTCATCGAATGGAGCGGACTGAATATAAACGCTTTCGCTACCCGTCTCGGATTCAAACGCTCCGAAAATCTTTACCAGATCAAGAAGGGAAATCACGGAATCAGCAAGGCTTTGGCCGGCACCATCGTGAAGCACTTTCCGCAGATCAACTATACCTGGCTGCTGACCGGGGAAGGTGAAATGATGGATGGGGAAAATCCGGCCGGAAACCGGCGCAACGCCGTCCCGGAAGAAGAAATCGAATTCCGCATCCGCCTGACTACCGAACAGGTCAAAAAAATCTACGACCTCATCAAAGAACGGAAATAGCGACCCGCCTGGGTCTTTCTGCTCGCGGCGCTTCCACCCGTCGCTTCGTCTTCCGCTTCTCTCCGGAAAGGAACCGTGTTTTTTTCCGGAGGGTTTTCTGCTTTCTGCAATGCCTCTCTTTTCCTGAACGAACTATCATTTACGCCCGAACCGAGCATCTTACACACCGCTTTTCCCCTTCCGATTTGCGGCCGTTCCGGGAAGAAACGGAATAAACGCCGACCCGCCTCGTACGACCTTTTCCTTCCTCTCCGGCCCGGAAAAACGTTTTTTCTCGTTCCCCGTACGGATTTTCGTCCCGCTCCTCCGAATCGTCCGCTTTTACAGACAGGCTAAAATACGAAAAATTCTCACAAACCAAAAAGGCCTCCTTCGCCCGTAGGGAAAGAACCGGCTCCGGCTGCTTCCTCTTTGGGATGAAAAGGCACGTCCTTTCATCCGATTTTAGGAATAAAGAAGAGGCCCGGCGAATGCCGGGCCTCCTTTCGTGCTGATCCCACGCAGGGAAAATGTCTTCCCGGAAGCTCTTCCGGTCAGCCATCTGCGCTTCCCTACTTCACTTCTTCGAATTCCACATCGGTCACGTCGCCCGCACCCGATCCGGACTGAGCGCTTCCCGCTCCGGCGGACGAGGCTCCGGCACCCGGATTCGCACCTGCGCCCGGCTGTCCCTGCGGCCCTTGTTGCTGCGCATTGTACAGATCCTGAGAAGCGGCCTGCCATGCATCGTTCAGTTCCTTGGTGTACCGGTCGATGTCGGCGACATTCTGCGCCTTGTGCGCATCCTTCAGACCCGTCAGCGCCGTGTCGATCGTCCGCCGCTTGTCGTCCGGAATCTTGTCTCCGTATTCCTTCAACTGCTTTTCGGTGGAGAAGATCAGGCTGTCGGCGGCATTGATCTTGTCGATCCGTTCCCGTTCTTCCTTGTCACGCGCTTCGTTGGCCTTGGCTTCGTCCCGCATCCGCTGGATTTCCTGTTCGGTCAGTCCCGAAGAAGCCTCGATCCGTACCTTCTGTTCCTTGCCCGTTCCCTTGTCCTTTGCCGAAACGTTCAGGATACCGTTGGCATCGATATCGAAGGTCACTTCGATCTGAGGCACGCCCCGCGGAGCCGCCGGAATACCGTCCAGATGGAACCGTCCGATCGTCTTGTTGTCCCGCGCCATCGGCCGTTCGCCCTGCAGGATGTGGATTTCCACCGAAGGCTGATTGTCCGCCGCCGTGGAGAATGTTTCCGATTTGCGGGTCGGAATGGTCGTGTTGGCGTCGATCAGCCGCGTAAAAACGCCGCCCAGCGTTTCGATACCCAGCGACAGCGGGGTAACGTCCAGCAGCAGCACGTCCTTCACTTCGCCGGTCAGAACGCCTCCCTGAATAGCCGCACCGATCGCCACCACTTCGTCCGGGTTCACGCCCTTCGACGGAGCCTTGCCGAAGAAGTCTTCCACGACTTTCTGAATGGCCGGGATCCGGGTCGATCCTCCGACCAGAATCACTTCGTCGATCTGACTGGCGGTCAGGCCGGCATCCTTCAGCGCCTGCCGGCACGGTTCGATCGTAGCCTGGATCAGGCGATCCGACAGTTGTTCGAATTTGGCCCGGGTCAGAGTCAGCACCAGGTGCTGCGGAATCCCTTCGATCGGCATGATATACGGCAGGTTGATTTCGGTACTGGTCGAGCTGGAAAGTTCGATCTTCGCTTTTTCGGCGGCTTCCTTCAGACGCTGCAACGCCATCGGGTCTTTTCGCAGGTCGACATGGTGCTGCTTCTGAAACTCTTCGGCCATCCAGTCGATGATGACGTGGTCGAAGTCGTCCCCTCCCAGATGAGTGTCGCCGTTGGTCGATTTCACTTCGAACACCCCGTCGCCCAATTCCAGGATGGAAATATCGAACGTACCGCCCCCGAGGTCATAAACGGCGACTTTCATTTCCTGGCTCTTCTTGTCCAGCCCGTACGCCAGCGCGGCAGCGGTCGGTTCGTTGATGATCCGGCGCACTTTCAATCCGGCGATTTCCCCGGCTTCCTTCGTCGCCTGACGCTGCGAATCCGAGAAATAAGCCGGTACGGTGATGACCGCCTCGGTCACTTCCTGGCCCAGATAATCTTCCGCGGTTTTCTTCATCTTCTGCAGGATCATGGCCGAAATTTCCTGCGGCGTATATTTCCGTCCGTCCACGACCACCATCGGCATGTTGTTGTCGCCCCGCACTACCTCGTAGGAAACGCGGTCGATTTCCTTCTGCACCTGATCGTAGGTTTCTCCCATGAACCGCTTGATGGACGAAATCGTCCGCTTGGGGTTGGTGATGGCCTGCCGTTTGGCCGGCTCGCCCACTTTCCTCTCCCCGTTATCCGTGAAAGCGACGATGGACGGCGTCGTCCGGTGACCTTCGCTGTTGGGAATCACCACGGGCTCGTTCCCTTCCATCACGGCTACGCACGAGTTCGTAGTCCCCAAGTCAATACCGATAATCTTTGCCATAATATCAAATGTTTATTTTGTTTATTTTCCGTGAATTCCGCACATTCATCCACTTTTTCAACAATCTTTATGCCAACGGCCCGGCAGGTACGGTTTCGTGACAATCGGACGAAATTGGCAGACGGTCTGCCACAAAAAACTGCCAAAACGTCCGGAAACGGGCGCACCCGGTCTGTCCGGATGACGTTTTTCCACAAGCGAATTACCGGGAAACACCGTCGCCGATCTTTCCGCGTTACCGGCATTCCTTCATTCCGGGCGAAACAAAAATTTTCGAAAAAAGATTTGTTTTTTCCGATTTATGCCCCATATTTGCAGCAGTCAATCGGACAAAAACAAAACATGAATCTTTCCAAGTCATATCGTTTCTGGTGGTGGCGCTTACAACTTTCCAAGTCGTGAGGCGCTGATGATATGACCATAACAAGTGTATAAAAATCCATCCGGATTCGGAGAAGAAACTAAAACACAGGGGCTGTCGGACTCACGACGGCCCCTGATTTTTTTACCTGCGACGGAACACGAAAAACAAAAAATAAGATCATGGATTACAATGTGGACAAAACCGGCTACTACGGAGAATTCGGGGGAGCGTACATCCCCGAAATCCTGTACGCCAATGTGGAAAATCTGAAGAACGCCTACCGGGAAATCACGGACGACGAATCGTTCCGGAAAGAGTTCCATGCCCTGTTGCGGGACTACGTGGGACGTCCCTCCCCGCTTTACTTCGCCCGGCGGCTTTCCGAAAAGTACGGCGCTCGGATCTACCTCAAGCGGGAAGACCTGAACCACACGGGAGCGCACAAGATCAACAACACCATCGGACAAATCCTGCTGGCGCGCCGCATGGGAAAGACCCGCATCATCGCCGAAACCGGAGCCGGACAGCACGGAGTGGCGACAGCGACCGTCTGCGCCCTGATGAACATGGAGTGCATCGTCTACATGGGTAAAACGGACATCGCGCGTCAGAGCCTCAACGTCCGGAAAATGGAGATGCTGGGCGCCGCCGTCCGACCGGTCACCAGCGGGAACATGACCCTCAAGGACGCCACCAACGAGGCGATCCGCGACTGGTGCTGCCATCCGGCGGACACGCACTACATCATCGGCTCGACCGTCGGGCCGCACCCCTATCCGGATATGGTGGCCCGCTTCCAGTCGGTCATCAGCGAAGAGATCAAAAAACAGCTCGCGGAGCAGGAAGGGCGGGATTATCCCGATTACCTGATCGCCTGCGTGGGCGGGGGCAGCAACGCGGCAGGCACCTTCTATCATTACCTGAACGACGAAAGGGTGAAGCTGATCGCCGCGGAAGCAGCGGGACTGGGCATCGACACCGACCAGTCGGCCGCCACCATCCACCTGGGGCGCAAAGGGATCATCCACGGCAGCCGGACGCTGGTCATGCAAACCCCGGACGGACAGATCACGGAGCCCTATTCGGTTTCCGCCGGGCTGGACTATCCGGGCATCGGCCCGCTCCATGCCAACCTCGCCGCACAGAGACGGGCCGAAGTGCTGGCCGTCACGGACGAACAGGCCTTGCAGGCCGCCTTCGAACTGACCATGATGGAAGGAATCATCCCCGCGCTCGAATCGGCGCACGCGCTGGCGGTATTCGGACTCAAACGGTTCCGTCCCGAAGACGTGGCGGTGTTGACCGTATCGGGCCGGGGCGACAAGGATATGGACACGTACATCCGCTATTTCGACCGGATGAAAGCGTAAACACGAATGGGCGACCGCATCCGGAATATGGAACGATAAAAAACACTCGAAGATGAAAACCAAAATAAAAACCCTTTGCAAAACCCGGCTGGCCGACATCCAGACTCCGGTGAGCATCTACCTGAAAGTCCGGGACATGTTTCCCGAATCGGCGCTGCTGGAAAGTTCGGATTACCACTCGACCGAAAACAGTTTTTCGTTCATCGGCATCGAGCCGCTGGCCCGGTTCAGCGTACGCGACTTTCAGGTCATGGAACAATATCCCGACGGGCGGATCGAAGTCCGGAAAATCGACGGGAACCTTCCGCTGGCCGACGCGCTGAACGACTTCGTCGCCCGGTTCGAGGTCAGCGGAGACGAAAGCCGGCTGAACGGCTTTTTCGGTTACACGGCCTACGACGCGGTGAAATATTTCGAAAACATTTCCGTCCCGAAACCGGACGGAGAAACGGGCGGCATCCCGGAAATGACCTACATCCTTTACCGCTACGTGGTGGCGGTGAACCACCTGCGCAACGAAATGACGATCACCGAAAACCTCTGCGAAGGCCGGGAAAGCGGCATGGAAGAACTGCTTTCCGTACTGGACAGCCGGAATTTCCCTTCCTACGATTTCCACACGCGGGGAGAAGTCGGTTCGCCCATTACGGACGAAGACTATAAGGATATGGTGCGCAAGGGTATCGCCCACTGCAAACGGGGGGATGTCTTCCAGATCGTACCCTCGCGGCGGTTCCAACAGAAATTCATGGGGGACGACTTCAAGGTGTACCGCGCCCTGCGCTGCATCAACCCGTCGCCCTACCTTTTCTATTTCGACTTCGGTTCTTACCGGATATTCGGTTCGTCGCCCGAAACCCACCTCAAAGTCGAAGGGAATACCGCCACCATTGATCCCATCGCGGGCACTTTCCGCCGGACGGGAGACGACGCCAAAGACGGACAGCTGGCGGCCGAACTGCTGAAAGATCCCAAGGAAAACGCGGAACACGTCATGCTGGTCGACCTGGCCCGCAACGACCTGAGCCGGAACGCGACCGACGTTTCGGTCAAATCCTACAAGGAAATCCAGTTCTACTCCCACGTGATCCACATGGTTTCGCGCGTGTGCGGCACCGTTCCGGAAAACGTCAACCGCATCCGGCTCTTCGCCGACACCTTTCCGGCGGGCACCTTGTCGGGCGCTCCGAAGGTGCGGGCCATGCAGCTTATCGGCGAAATGGAGAAACACGCGAGAGGCGTTTACGGGGGCTGTATCGGCTACATCGGTTTCGACGGCAACCTGAATCAGGCCATCACCATCCGGACGTTCCTCAGCCGAAACAACACCCTCTATTTCCAGGCGGGCGCCGGCATCGTCGCCAAATCCGATCCGGAAAAGGAGCTGGCCGAAGTGAACACCAAACTGGCCGCCCTGCGAAAAGCCATCGAAATGGCGGAAACGCTGAAAAACTGATCCTTCACCGAAAAAAGCGAAACCATGAAAATACTCGTTTTCGACAATTACGATTCGTTCACCTACAATCTCGTCCATGCCGTTCGCAAGCTCGGACATACGGAGGTGGACGTCTTCCGAAACGACAAGATCGGGCTGGACGAAATCGACCGCTACGACAAAATACTCCTTTCTCCCGGGCCGGGAATTCCCTCCGAAGCGGGCATTCTCCTGCCGCTGATCCGGCGTTATGCCCCGATCAAAAGCATTCTGGGCGTCTGTCTGGGCGAACAGGCCATCGGCGAAGCCTTCGGCGCCACGCTGCACAACCTGCCGGAAGTGTTCCACGGAATCGCCACCGAAATCCGGATCACGGGCGACGACCCGCTGTTCCGGGGAATCCCGGCGACAACCGAAGCGGGCCGTTATCATTCGTGGATCGTCGGCCGGGAAAATTTCCCCGACGTGCTGACCGTCACCGCCGAAGACAGGGCGGGAAACATCATGGCGCTGGCCCACAAGACCTACGATGTACGGGGCGTGCAGTTCCATCCCGAATCGGTGCTGACGCCGCTGGGGGAAAAGATGATCGCCAACTGGCTGGAAAACTGACCGCAATCTTTCGTTTTCCGAAATCCATACAAGAAATGACAACCATGAAAAAACTGTTATACAGGCTGTTCGAGCACAGCTACCTCGACCGCGAAGAAGCGCGGGACGTACTGATCCGCATGTCGCACGGGGAATACAACGAAAGCCAGATCGCCGCCTTCATCACCGTTTTCCTGATGCGGAGCATCACCATCGACGAACTGACCGGCTTCCGGGACGCCCTGCTGGAACTGCGCGTTCCGGTCGACCTCAGCGATTACGACGCCATCGACATCGTAGGAACGGGCGGCGACAACAAGAACACGTTCAACATTTCCACCGCGGCCTGCTTCGTAGTGGCCGGAGCCGGGTACCGCGTGGTGAAGCACGGAAACTACGGCTCGACTTCCGTGAGCGGCGCCTCGAACGTCATCGAAGCCCACGGCGTAAAATTCACGCGCGATACGGACACGTTGAAACGCTCGCTCGATGCCTGCCGCATGGCCTACCTGCACGCCCAGTTCTTCAATCCGGCCCTGAAAGCGGTGGCTCCCGTCCGCAAGGCCCTCGCCGTCCGCACCTTTTTCAACATGCTGGGGCCGCTGGTAAACCCCACCCTTCCCCGCCGGCAGCTGCTCGGTGTCTACAACCTGAAACTGGGACGGCTCTACAACTATCTTTACCAGCAAACGGGAATCGACTACACCATCGTCAATTCGCTCGACGGCTACGATGAAATCTCGCTGACGAACGAGTTCAAGGTGTTCGGCAACCAGGGGGAAAGCATCGTTTCGCCGGAAGAATTGGGATTCGAGCGATGCCGGGAAGCCGACCTTTCGGGAGGAGAAACCGTGGAAGAAGCGGCGGCCATCTTCGACCGGGTACTGGAAAACCGGGCGACGGAAGCCCAGAAAAACGCCGTGGTCGCAAACGCCGCTTACGCCATCCGTACCCTCGACCCGTCGCTTTCCATCGGAGATTGCATCGCCGCGGCCCGTGAATCCATCGAAAGCGGAAAAGCGGCGCGGGTGCTGAAAAAATTCATCGAAATCAACGCCTGACCATGAACATCCTGGAAAAAATCATCGTCTCCAAGCGGGAGGAAATCGCCCGGAGAAAAAGGGAAACCGCCGAAACGGAACTTCGCCGGCAGGCCGAAACCGTATCCCGGCCCGTGCATTCATTTAGGAATACGCTGGAAAATTCCGCCACGGGCATCATCGCCGAATTCAAACGGAAATCCCCTTCAAAAGGGTTCATCCATCCGAACGCCGTCGCTGCGGAAATCGTTTCCGGATACGAGGCGGCAGGAGCCGCAGCCGTTTCCGTGCTGACCGACACCGAATATTTCGGCGGTTCTCCGGACGACCTGAGGGAAGCCCGGAAAGCTGTTTCCCTGCCCCTGCTCCGGAAAGATTTCATCATCGATCCCTACCAGCTTTACGAAGCGCGCATCTGGGGCGCCGATGTCGTTCTGCTGATCGCCGCAGCCCTTACGCCCGAACGGACGGCGGAACTGGCCGAAGAAGCGCACCGGCTGGGGATGGAAGTGCTGCTGGAAATCCACGAAGCCGCCGAAATCGAACACCTGAATCCCTGCGTGGACGTGGCGGGCATCAACAACCGGAACCTCGGCACGTTCGTTACCGACATTCAAACCTCCTTCGAACTGGGGAACCTTCTTCCCGACGGACTGACGAAAATTTCCGAAAGCGGTCTTTCCGATCCCCGGACGATCCGGGAACTGCGCCGGGCCGGGTTCCGGGGATTCCTGATGGGAGAAAATTTCATGAAACACGAACATCCGGCCGCCGCGCTGGAAACATTCCTCGAAGCGTTATGAAAATCAAGGTATGCGGCATGCGGGAACCGGAAAACATCCGGGAGGTGGCGGCGCTGAAGCCCGACTACTTGGGCTTCATCTTCTATGAACGTTCCCCCCGGTATGCGGGAAATCTCGATCCGGACATATGGCATGAACTGCCCGCATCCATCCGCAAAGTCGGCGTTTTCGTAAACGATAACCCGGAAACGGTACTGACCACCGTCCGCCGGTACGGACTGGACATCGTTCAGCTGCACGGCGACGAAAGTCCGGAAATCTGCCGGCGCATCCGGGAAACATGCCTGGTCGTCAAAGCGGTCGGCATCGCCGCGCAGGAAGACCTGCAAAGAGCGGTCGAAAATTACGACGGCGTCTGCGACTGGTTCCTGTTCGACACGCGCACCCCGCTTTACGGCGGCTCCGGGAAACCGTTCGACTGGGAAATTCTGAACGCCTATCCGGGAATAACGCCCTTTTTCCTCAGCGGAGGGATCGGGCCTGAAGACGCGGAACGAATCGCCCGCCTGAACCTGCCGGCTCTGTATGCCATCGACCTGAACAGCCGCTTCGAAACCGCTCCCGGCGTAAAAGACGCCGCAAGCCTGAAAACATTCATCGACAACATAAAATGCAAACGAATATGAACCGAATCAACCGACTTTTTCAGGACAAACCGAAAGGCATCCTTTCGGTCTATTTCACCGCCGGGTTCCCCCAGGCGGACGACACGGCGGAAATCATCCGCGAACTGGAACGGCAAGACGTCGACCTCGTCGAAATCGGCATCCCCTTTTCCGACCCCATGGCGGACGGAGAAGTGATCCAGCAAAGCAGCACGGCGGCCCTGCGAAACGGCATGACCCTGAACAAATTGTTCGGACAACTGGCCGGAATCCGGCAGGACGTCTCGATTCCCCTAATCTTGATGGGCTACCTGAACCCGATCATGCAGTACGGGGTGGAAAATTTCTGCCGAAGCTGCGTAGCGGCGGGTATCGACGGAGTCATCGTCCCCGACCTGCCGTTCAACGATTACCTGCGGGAATACAAACCCCTGGCCGAAAAATACGGCCTGCGTTTCATCATGCTCATCACGCCGGAAACATCGGAAGAACGCATCCGCCTGATCGACGAACACACCGACGGTTTCATCTACATGGTTTCCACGGCTTCCACGACGGGTACGAAAGACCGTTTCGGCGACCGAACGCTGGATTACTTCCGGCGCATCAACGCCATGAGCCTGCGGAATCCGCGGCTGATCGGTTTCGGCATCTCCAACCGGGCCACGCTGGCCGCGGCGCAGGAGAACGCCGCCGGAGCCATTATCGGAAGCGGCTTCGTCAAGCAGCTCGCCGCCCGGCCGACCGTGCGGGAAGCCGTAACCGGCCTGCTGGAACAACTGGAAAAATAAGTTCGGAACCGCGGCTTCCGGCCCGAAACTTCCCGAGAACAAAGTATCGTTCCGTTTGCCGCGAACCGAATGCGCCATAAGACAAGGAAAGGACGGAATAACCGTCCTTTCCTTTCTTCCGACACCTCGTTTCAGGCTATTTTTCCTCTTCCCGGTGGGAAAGATAGTCGGCCACTCCCTCCGGCGAAGCCTTCATCCCTTTCTTCCCCTTCTTCCAGTTGGCCGGACACACTTCGCCGTACTCTTCGGTAAACTGCAGAGCGTCCACCGTCCGCAGCACCTCGTCCACGCTCCGTCCGAGCGGCAGGTCGTTCACCAGCTGATGCCGCACCACTCCCTGCCGGTCGATCAGGAAAAGCCCCCGGTAGGCGACCGGATTCCCTTCGAACCCCATCTCGCCCATTTCGTTATACATGTAATCCCCCGCCAGCACGTCGTAATTCTGGGAAATGGACTTGGAAGCGTCGGCTACGATCGGATATTTCACTCCCTTGATGCCGCCGTCCGTCACGTCGGTCTGCAACCACTTCCAGTGGGAAAACTGGGAATCGGTGGAACAGCCCACCACCTGCACGTTCCGTTTCTCGAATTCAGCGGCCTTGTCCTGAAAGGCCAGCAACTCGGAAGGACATACGAACGTGAAGTCCGCGGGATAGAAGAAAAACACGACGTATTTCTTCCCTTCATACTGTTGCAGCGAAAAATCTTCGACGATTTCCCCGCCGTTCACCACGGCGGGCGCCGTGAACACCGGCGCTTTTTTTCCTACCAATACAGCCATATCCTCTTTTTTATATGAATGAACAAAATCGCTTTTCTCCGTCCGCTCCGTCGCACCCTACCGGAAAACGGTCAGATCCGGCCCTTCGGGTTTGTATCCGGGCATACGAAGCCGGGATTCGCTGCTGAAACGGAAATAATTGTAATCCGCGAATCCTTTGCCGGTGAGGGCGAACCCGAACCGGAGCTGAATCGTATTGAAGATCAACCGTTCGTTTTTCAGACGCACCCCCAGCCCCAAAGAAGTGTAATAACGGTTCCCGAAGATGAAACCGTCATTTCCGATCCACGCGGCATCCAGGAAGGCGAAGAATGCAAATCTAAAGCCATAAAAATAGATGGGCGTAAAGAGCACCGTCTCCGTATTGACCACCAGCCGGGAAGTGCCGTACATTTCTTCGTTCCGGTAGCCGCGCGGGGAATCCCTGCCGTAAAAGGTGAGGTATTCCCCTTCCCCGCCGTACCGTTGAAACCCGTGCAGGTAGCTTACACTGGCGAACTGCCGGACATAATTCCGCCCGGTTCGGAGCAGGTTGGTGAAATAGTTCACTTCCACATCCAGCGCAGCCTGCCGGAATTTCCCGGTAGAAGTAACGAAAGTGCTTCCCGTGGCCGCTCCGCGCAGGTAGCCGGCTCCGGTCTGCCGTCCCGCCGCCACTCCCAGCGAGAAGTACCACTTGTTGTCGAACTCCCCCAGATACCGTCCGGTTATCAGTTCCAGTTTGTAACCGTACGGAACGTTTTCGGTGGCGCCGAATCCGTAAATCAGGTTCCCCCGATAGAACGATTCCCGGTAGATGCCCGTTCCGAGCAGAAACACCTGCCGCGAGTGATAATAGGTATTGGTATCGATCCGGACTTCGGGGCGGCGGGCGAATTTCAGATTCTGGTAACCCGCCGTCACAAAAAAGCTTCCTTTGAGTTTCGGCAGGTACCACGACTTCCCCAGCCAGAAATCGAAATTCCGCGCCCGAATCAGGTTCAGGGTATCGGAAAGCACCTGCGTTTCGTAATACTGGCGCTGTTCCGCGATTCCGCCGGCCATGTAGTCGGTCGGCAGAATGAAGTCTTTGAAAATCCGGAGGCTGTATTCGCTTTCCTCATAGCCTTTTCCCGCCCACGCTTCGGCATTGAAAAAACTTCCCCACATGTTGGACATCCGGTAACCGAGCATGTTGCCCCCGTATTTTTTCCCGGAAAGACTGCCGTACGTGCGCAGCGAAAGACGGTCGCCCCATCCCAAGAAGTTGTTGTCGTACAGGTCGAGGTAATAGTTGTCTTCGGGCCGGGAATGGAGATCGGCGCTGATGGTCCACTGGTCGCGCGTAAAAACGAGCACGTCCACGCCCTTCCCCCCGTTCCGGGCCGGAACCACCACGATATAGGCGTCGGAAAGGAAATTCAGATCCCGGAGCAGCTGTTCATTATGGGACAGCACTTCGGCACTCACCGTATCCCCCGGTTTGAAAAGCAGATTCTGCCGGATCTTGCTTTCCCGCGTCACCCGGTGCACCGAGTTGGCAGATCGCCGCACCCAGCCCATATCGGGCAACTCCTCAAAAACGTTGTTTCGGAAAATCAGGATGTTGTCGATCCGTTTCCCTTGATAACGGGAAAAATAAGCGGTTTCCTTCTGGAGTTTCGCTTCCACGGGCTTGTCGATATCACGGGTTCGTTCGTCCCCCGTCACGAAAGCCTTGTAAAGCAACCGGATAAACCCGGAACTGTTTCCCTTGCTTTTCAGCTTGTCGTAAAACGAACGGGATTTTTCCACCTGCTCTTTCCCGGCCATCGTGTCCACGACGATCCGGTCGGGCTCTACACGTTGGGAGTGCACCCGACCGCCCCACAATCCCGCCGCCACCGTGCAAACGGTCACAATCCTGATATACCGTGTCACTGTTCCCATTCCGTTCTTTTTCCGTCCGGAGTCACCGAAACCTTTTGCGGCGCACGGCACAAACGGTTTACAAATATACCGAATTCGTCCCGAAAAATCTTCGCCCCGTATGCGGAAACCATTTTTTTTATATCTTTGTATAGTTACCCTGAAAACCAACTTTCGACCGCTATGGAAACATTGACGCTGCTGCCCGTTCTGGGAGCCATCGGCCCCCAACAGATCATCCTGATCATCGTCCTGATCATCATCTTTTTCGGTGCCAAAAAGATTCCCGAACTGATGCGGGGAGCCGGACGCGGAATCAAGGAGTTCAAAGACGCCATGAACAAAGATTACTCCTCGGAAGGCAAAGACGATGCCGCCGGGAACTCCGGAACGGAAATCGAAAAGAAATAAGGCGCAATCCATCGACGGAGCGAGGAAACACCGGCCATGGACGAAAAGAAGGAGCGATTGTCCGATACGGACGCCGATGCGGAAATGACTTTTTTCGAGCATTTGGACGCTTTGCGCCCTCATTTGATGAGAGGGATCGGAGCGTTGTTGCTCATTGCCGTCGTGTCTTTTTTCTTCAAGGACATCATTATCGACCACATTCTTTTCGGGCCCCGGTCTCCGGATTTCGTCACCAACCGGATATTGTGCCGGATCGGTACCGCTCTTCACCTCGAGGGGCTTTGCATCAATCAGACCGAGTTCAGCCTCATCAATACCCGGATGGCCGGACAATTCAATTTGCACATGACCGTTTCGCTGGTGACGGCCATCGTGTTGACGGTGCCCTATCTGCTGTGGGAACTCTGGCAGTTCATCAAACCGGCGCTTACTTACTATGAACGGAGGAAAAGCAACCGGTTCGTCGCCTATGTATCCCTGTGCTTTTTCGCAGGAATGGCTTTCGGTTATTTCATCATCGCCCCCCTGACGGTGAATTTTCTGACGAACTATCTGGCCAGCGCCTCCATCCAGAACATGATCGACGTGGGCTCCTACCTGTCCACGGTCATCCAGGTATCTCTGGCCTGCGCGCTCGTTTTTCAGTTGCCCGTGCTGGTATACTTTCTGGCCCGGATGGGTATCGTCAGTTCCGGGTTCATGCGCAAATACCGCAAGCATGCCATCGTCGTCATGGCGATTTTCTCCGCGATCATCACCCCGCCGGATATCTTCAGCCAGGTGCTCGTCTGTATTCCCCTGATCGCCCTGTATGAAGGGAGCATCCGGATCGCCCGGAACGTGGAACGGAAGAAGGAAGCCGAAGAAGCGGAGCTTTACGGAAACCTGCCGGAGGAAGCGAACTCCTGACCCCGACGGAACCGGCCGCAACGAAATATTTTACCCGGAAAGGGGCGAAACTGCATAAAGTTCGTTAATTTTGCGACGGATCAATCACCCGTACAAAATTAAATTCTATGGCAGTTTTTTTTGAAGACGTATCCAGAACTTTCGGGGAGTACCTTCTCATTCCGGGGCTGACCACCAAACAGTGCGTTCCGTCCAATGTTTCCCTCAAAACGCCGCTGGTCAAATTCCGGCAGGGAGAAAAGCCTGCCATCGAACTCCATATTCCTTTCGTATCGGCCATCATGCAATCCGTATCGGACGACGGGCTGGCCATCGAGCTGGCCCGAAACGGAGGCCTCTCGTTCATCTTCGGTTCGCAACCCATCCACAGTCAGGCGGAGATGGTGCGGAAAGTGAAAAAGTTCAAAGCCGGCTTCGTCGTCAGCGACTCGAACCTGACACCGGAAAACACGCTGGCGGACGTGATCGCTCTGGTCAAAAAAACCGGACACTCCACCATCGGCATCACCGAAGACGGAACGCCCAACGGGAAACTGCTCGGGTTGGTCACCAGCCGGGACTACCGGGTGGGCGTCGACCTGCCGGATCGGAAAATCCGGGATTTCATGACGCCTTTTTCCAAACTTACGGTGGGGGAAGCAGGCATGTCCCTGAGCGAAGCCAACGAAATCATCTGGGAACACAAGCTGAACACCCTTCCCATCATCGACCGGGATCAGAACCTGCTCTATTTCGTTTTCCGGAAAGACTACGACAGTCACCGGAACAACCCGCTCGAACTCTCTAATCCGACCGACAAGAAACTTCTTGTCGGTGCAGGGATCAACAGCCGGGATTACAAGGATCGGGTGCCGGCCCTCGTGGAAGCGGGAGCCGACGTACTCTGCATCGACTCTTCGGACGGCTATTCGGAATGGCAGGCGGAAACCCTTCGCTGGATCAAGGAAAGATACGAAGGGAAAGTGCTAGTCGGAGCCGGGAACGTGGTGGATCGGGAAGGGTTCCTTTATCTGGTGCGGGCCGGCGCCGATTTCGTGAAAGTCGGAATCGGAGGCGGATCGATCTGCATCACCCGCGAACAGAAAGGAATCGGGCGGGGACAGGCGACGGCTGTAAGCGATGTGGCGCAGGCCCGCAACGATTATTTCCGGGAAACGGGAATCTACATACCGATTTGCAGCGACGGAGGCATCGTCCATGATTATCACATGGTGTTGGCGCTGGCTATGGGGGCGGATTTTCTGATGATGGGACGCTACTTCGCCCGTTTCGACGAATCCCCGTCCAAAAAATTGAGTATCGGGAATACTTATGTGAAGGAATACTGGGGGGAAGGCTCCAACCGGGCGCACAACTGGCAGCGCTACGACATGGGGGGATCGGAATCCCTGAAATTCGAGGAAGGTGTGGACAGCTACGTGCCCTATGCCGGAAAAATGAAAGACAACCTCGACATCACGCTGGGTAAAATCCGGGCGACCATGTGCAGTTGCGGAGCCGTCACGATTCCCGCCCTTCAGCAGAAGGCGAAAATCACCCTCGTTTCCTCCACCAGCATCGTGGAAGGAGGCGCGCACGACGTGATCCTCAAGGAACACAACTGATCCTTCGTCTGAGGCTACTTTCTGCAGGCGAGAAAACGATCTGCTCTACCCTGGCGGAATATTTGCTACGTTTCGGAACCGGACTCCTGCAAAACAGGAAAGGAAAAAAGAATGGAAGCGAACATGATCTGGGAATTCTTATGGCGGCTGTTGCTGGCCGGAATACTCGGAGCCATCATCGGTCTCGACCGGGAATACCGTGCCAAGGAAGCGGGGCTGCGTACCCATTTTCTGGTGGCGATCGGAAGCGCCCTGTTTATGATCGTATCCCAGTTCGGATTTCAGGGAAGTCCGTCCGCCTCCTTCGACCCCAGCCGGGTAGCGGCTCAGGTGGTCAGCGGCATCGGTTTTATCGGAGCCGGCACCATCATCATCCAAAAACAGTTCGTCCGGGGACTTACGACTGCAGCGGGGCTATGGGCCACGGCCGGGATCGGGCTGGCCGTCGGCGGCGGCTTGAAGTGGGTGGGAGCGGGAGCGATGGTATTGACCTTAGCCGGACTGGAATTTTTCGGGTTCGTTTTCAAAAGCATGGGGCTGCACAGTTCCCTCATCGTCTTTTCGACGTCCGAAAAGGAAAACCTGACGCGGGTGCTGACGGAGATTCACAAGAAAGGACAACGGTTAATCAGCTACCAAACCGATCACGAACAGGTCGGGGACAGCGAATTGTTCCGGGTAACGCTGATCGTGAAAACCCGCCAGTATACCGAAGGCAGCCATCTGATCCAGTTCATCCAGGAACTGCCCAACCTGACCATCGAAAAAATGGAATGATCCGGCTGCCGGAAATACGCTTATTTTCCTGCTCTTCTTTATGCCGCCTGCCGAAGAAATAGGCAAGAAGCCGCCGAAAACGGATGCAGAACAGGGTTCTCATTTCGCTCTAAAAACAAATCGGGCAGGCGCCTGTCGCCTGCCTTCATTTTCTTCCGGTCATAAACTTTTTTGGAACGCCGGACACCTCCGATCCGCACAGGATGCCCATGTCGCGCGATTTCCTCTTCCCGCGCCCCCTTCCGGCAGGCCCTGAGGTAATCGGCCAGTAAATTCTTTCCCTTCTTTTTCATCCGTTTCCCGTTAAAACGGAACAAAGATAGTGTTTTTCCACGCAAAGATCATCTGCCGGAAAAACAGCATAATTCATACCGGCAACTCACATCCCTCCCCCGCTTTCAATCCCATATCCGATAAAAATGGCATGAAGAACATCGTCCGGTTCCTCTTCATCTCCGTTAACCAATGCGACTTCACCTATAATAAACTATTTTCTTAACTCAGTCAGTTTATATACGTATCTCATAGATAGTAAGAATATATTGGTATAAATTCCATTATCGTGGAAAGCCCGCAAATGCTCTCGCATGATTCGTATCCGACTTCTCATGCCGGAAGTGCTGACCCCTCCCGTACGCATGGTCACGAAATCCATCGGGAGGTAACGAGTTCGGATTCCATTCTTAAAGATGAATCGTAATAATAATTCAAAATCCGCTCCGATTTTATAGGAGGTATCATAAAGGCCAAACTGCTCGTAACAGGCTCTCTTAGCATAGAAAGAAGGATGGGCGGGCATGAAGCCTAACCGCATCCAGGAGGGGCGAAACAGTCGGGAAGAATAGTAGCGGCAGCAACGATCCAAGCGCTCCGGATGTACAAAGTGTATGTCTCCGTACACGGCATCAAGCGTCTCTTCGGCCAAAACTTCCGCTACCCGTTCCAAGATGTAGGGGGAAGTGTAATAGTCATCGGAATTTAACAGGCCTATGACATCGCCCGTAGCGAGGCGAATACCTTTATTCATCGCGTCGTATAACCCCTGGTCGGGTTCACTAATCCAATGCATACGTCCTCCAAAACGTCCTGTCCATTCCTGGATGGTCGTTACCGTTCCATCAGTGGAGCCTCCGTCAATCACCAAGTACTCGATATCCGCGTAAGTCTGGTTCAGAACGCTAGCAAAGGTATGGCAGACCGTGTCACGGCTGTTATATGTGGCAGTGATGACTGAAATTTTCATGGGTGAATTCAAGAGAAGAAGCGCAGGAAAGCTGTGCTCATGAGGTTTTCTGGCTATAAAAGGGATTGATAAAGCTGATAATAAGCCTCTTGTTGCCGTTCCAACTTGAAAAGGTCCTGTACCCGTCTTACACAAGCTTCAGCATAGCGGGCTTTGCCTTGCCAGCAGAGGCTTTCCACTGCCTCCGCTAAGGCTTCCGTCTCGCCAAGCTTCACGGCGACACCGGTGTCAGGGGAAATTACTTCGGGACAGGCCGTGACGTCCCAAACAACCGCTGGAGTGCCACAAGCCAAACTTTCCGCCGTCGTCATACCGAACGTTTCCTCTACTGAGGCATTGACGTAGACATCGGCCAATGAGTAGAGAGTCGCTAATTCCTGTACCTGTTCCGTACGGGAAATGCCTATGATTCCCTCGGGCAGCCGCTGGATTTGATTGGGAGATAAGCCGACGAGTAGGATGTCAAATTCGGATCCCAACCGGCTCCGCAAGACTTTAAACGTTTGAAGTCCTTTCCATTCCTCCCATGTATTGGCTACCCCGAGCACCACAAACCGGCGTTGTAACCCATATTTCCTGCGGATACCTTGCACGTCCCGCGGACGGAACACCGTGCAGTCCACTCCATTGTAAATCATATGGACAGGATACCCGCTCAGGAAAGACTCGCCCACAAGACCTCCCAGCCACCGGGAAACCGGCACGAGCACCATGCTTTCAACGCTGGTAAACCATTCCCTTTTCAGCCGGTAGTTCGTGCGCGAACGGTCCCAGAAATAGGAGGTAGGATAGCGGACAGATTGTGGGCAGGCATAACACTGTCGTTTCCACCTCTCGCAGCCACATGCCGAAAAATGACAACAATGGCCCGTGAACGCCCAGCAATCGTGCAGGGTCCAGACGACGGGATAGACGTTATGAGCCAAAAAGTCAAATAAGATCTCCAGATTCAGATAGTAACCGTGCAGGTTGTGGAGGTGGATCACGTCCGGGCATAACTCTTCCATGTAACGCACTAGTTCCCGGGTCGCTACCCGCGAGCCTTCCCCGTGTCTGTCCAACAAGCGGGTCTGGATACCATGCCACCAGATGCTTCCCTGACTGCCCATCCGGAATGTGTGGGAACGGCTAGGACGTGGATTTCGTCCGTAGGCGATGTGGCTTTCGCCCCCCGCTTCCAGCACTTTCACTCCCAGACTTTCGGCAATCCGTCCCGTTGACCCCGCGTTGACCACGGTATTAATTTGCAGTACCTTCATCAATTTGTTGTTGTTCTTCGACTGCGTAAATCACATTTCCGACCACAAATCCTACCAGTGCATTGCTCCACGGCATTGCGTTGAAGAGGATCAGCATGAACAAGGGTCCATAGAAAGCCACAGCCGGGCTAGTCCGAACCAGAGCATGAAAATTTCGCACAATCACGTAGACAATCAACAGCGCCACGAACCCCAGCTCGAAAAAAGCATTGCCCCATCCGCTCATGATCCGCGTGTATCCTTCCCGATAAAAAGGCAAATATTCATCGAATTTCCCGGACACGTATACTTCCTGCATAAATTCAGAGAACTGTCCATAGCCATGCGGAAGACCACCGTCCCGAAAAAATCCGTAAAATGGGAAAAATGCATGAATGAACCGCTCGTTTACGCTTTCGTCTTTCATCATAATCGTAATAGGTTCTTCCATTATGATGAAGAGCAAACGTCCGATCCGATATTCGGATAAATGTGTGACTAAGATGTTCCCTACAACCCACAGTCCAATCCCGGTAAAAATGCAGACAATAAAAGTACGCATCCGATTTTTGGAAAGGGCAAATACTTTGTATACGAAATAAATAATCAAAGAAAACAGAAATAATAAAATGACGGTCGAAGAGCGAGCGAGAATAAAAATTTGAATTAATAAAAGTATATTAAGTAACTGATAACTCTTTTCATATCTGAAGTTTAAAAAAGCGATGATTAGCATGCATGCACAGATAATCGCATAAAAGGTCGGTTCAGGAGCTAGGCAATTTATTCCTCTACCGGATAAAAGGTTTACTGATGAATCGCCTCTCGGAACCAAAAAAGAAAGAAACGACGGATAAATGAATAATTGGATGATTCCTACCCCAAACCATATATAAACCACGTTTCTGAAAAAGACATAGGGCAATCCTCCCTTTTTCTTCAAAAAATGGTATGTTACAAAACTTACCACAAATAAGCTTAGGTAATTGATAAAAGAACGGACAGTATTAAAATCCCAAGGGCTGAATATCGCTATTCCTGCAGAGAACAATGCAACCAGTAGAAGAGCCAAAAATTCCGGCTTTATTTCCTTTCGTAAATAAAGAGGCAAAAGGATCATCCCTAATAAGAGAGCATACGGCTGACTGTCCGTACCCAACGGTAACAACTTGACGTAAGGGAAAAAACAGAATATCAGGAAAAGGAAGGAAAGAGGCGAGTACAAAAAATGCTTAACAACCACTATCAATTATGAATTTCCATATTTATTTGTTTATTCAACAGCGTCTCTACATATATCATTTTTCTCTTCTCAGAAAATTGATCTTTTTTTCAAAAAGGCGTATCCGTTAAGGACAAGTAATGATATTAAAAATAGTATCTATCTTCCCCCCGGATAGATATTAATAAATAGCACATTAAACAATCCTACATTTGAAATTAATCGAAACAGATACTTCTGTATAAAATCTTTAAACTGCAAGAATTATAGTTTTTTCATTGCCTTCTCTCTCCTTGCAATAATCTTAAACCATCTCTTTTCAACTTTCGTAGAAAATCATAATTAGCAATACCAATCCATTGGCATAAATTATATTTTAGAACACATTTTATCCATCTATACCCAAAAAAAACTCTATATTTTAGACTTTTGTAAGCAGGCAAAACAATTTTCATCCATTCTCGTACAGCTTTGGGATTATTATCAGAAAAACCGCCAACTTTATAAAGACAAATAGGCATGGGGATATATTGGAACCATTTTCCTGCTTGGTAAAACTGAAAAAAAGTTTTAAAATCTGCTGCGATACTAAAAGTAGAATCGAAAGGTTCTCTTTGCAGTAATGCTGTCCGTACAAATGACGCTTGATGACAGAAACACATTCCTTTCCAAATTTCTTTTAAGTTTCTCACTTTCATAGGAAAGTAAGAAGTTGTCCCATTATCAAGCAGACTTTCCCCATATATAACATCAGGCACATTTTGTCCTATATTTAAAATGAGTTTTGCTATCACATGTTCATCCACAAACCGATCTCCACTATTCATGAAATTGATCCACACGCCCGTCGCTTTCGTTATGCCTTTATTCATCGCATCGTAAATGCCTTTGTCTGGTTCACTGATCCAATAAGCAATATGGTTTTCGTATTTTTTGATTATTTCGATGGTTCCATCCTTCGACCCTCCATCAATAATAATATATTCTATATGTGGATAGGTTTGATTAATGACAGAAAGTATGGTCTGTTCTATCACAGCTACAGCATTATAGGAAACTGTAACAACAGAAATTAAAGGTTTATTTCTTTCAGTCATTATCCAATCCTTTAACCAGAAATTTGTGGTTTTCTAATTTAACAACTTGGCTAGCAACTTTAATAAAGAGTAAATAACTATTTAAACCTATTATATTTTTTAACCATTTGAGTAAGAAGTGCATTTTTTTTAAATTCTTATTTTTGTTTTTTTTCTTGTAAGACATGACTTCCTTATATTCAAAAGGACTTTTACCTAATAATAGCTTATTTTTTTTAAACAGCTGATAGGTCCCCCCCTCATCATCAAATGGATTACCTTTATTTTTTAATTTTTCTTCATAAACCCGATATAATCGTCTTTGCAGCGGAAGAATATATTCTCCATTATTATAATTGTTAAAAGAATACCTCAAAGAATGATACTTATCGTATTGATTTTTCATTTCACTTTCACGGTATTCCTCTATTAAGGGTTTCAGATCAGGATACGAGATTACACTTACTCCATTACATCTCTTATCTAGCAGCGTTTCGTAATAAGGATCATATCCGGAAAAATGAAAGAATACTAAAGGAAAACGTATAGATTCATTGAATCTATTTTTTACCATAGGAATTTTGTTCTCATAAAAAATAATTCTTTCATGAATATTCCACAATGCAACATTTAATCCCAAATGATTAGAGATTGATATTTCATTTGGAAAGAATCCAGGGATGAAATCCATCCATTTCTGATCCACAAACAGGCCTTCTGATCTTTCATTATAACATTTATTCTTTAATCGCGTCTGCCACCATTTAGTTACAGTTTGACCAACTAAGTCATTTTTAAATGCCACAAAGCCTAAATTGTATATACCCACGGCAGAAACAACTTCTTCAGGAATATACCCGTCAAAATCATTGATTGGAAGGCAGCAGTGGGGGGTAAGTATAATCGATTTTTTATCCAATGCATCAAATATGCAATCAAGACTATTAAATACATAAATATCCGGATCCAGATAAACTATCTTTTCATATCCCTGATCGAACAAATGAGTAATACAAAATGGCTTTATAGATGTAGAAAACTCTACCAAATCATATTTAAAAGCCATTTCCTTCCAATGAGGAATCCATGACTCATCCAATGTAACTACTTCAGGTAAACTTTCCTGATCTTTGTCATCCGATAAATAGATAAAAAAATCAACATCATTATATCGGAGGGTAGATTCTTTCAATGACAGAGCCTGGGCCAAATAATTTTTTGCACAGATAGTAAATATGACATTCTTCATTCTTCCACTGTTCTATAAGAAGTGTTTACATTTCTTGCTATTTTAGCTGATATTCTACAAATAATAGGGTTGGGCGGAACATTTTTATTTATTACGCAATTAGCACGTACGACACTATATTTACCAAGAGTTACACCTGCAAGCACAGTAACTTTATCGCTAATAATTATACTTCCTTTAGAATCAATGGCCTATGAACAGGAGGAATATCCAGTCCCTTAGCATCCGTCCTGCCATGACCGTTATCAACTACCGTCAACCACCGGCCGGTCAATATAAATACGATTCTACGTATTGCTGATATGGGAAAGATTCTCCAATACACATACCGTCATCAAGGCTATCCTCGGACAGAAACGATCAGCCTCATATCTATCCCAAGCAGTAATTACCGCGTTCTTCCCGATGGTCTTTCCAACAGAAATATATTTCGTTCCTAATAATTTGGCCGGACATACTATATGCGCATCCTTTTCCGAAGGAATGAAAACTGCGGCTAACCACTATACAAAGCGTGGATGACGGGACTTAATTTTAATGCAAATTAGGACAATAAACGTAGGCCCCAACTGCCCATAAAAAATAAACTCCGCTTGACGAATTTCTCCATCTTTTTGCAAAATGCAAGCGATCTCCGAAAGCAAGCATGGACTAGCCTAGGAAGCAACATGACAAACAACCGTGGAAAATAAGTTAACATCCGTAACTTATATTTCCGTAAAAGCATCAGCTTCCAAGTATATTGAAACCGGTTCTCCACTTCCACGTATAAACCGTGGAATTTTTCATAATCAATTTTTTCAGGCTTCCACACGCGGGAAGAAACGTTTTTTTGCAAAACGTCCCGTAGCTCCACAGCGAATTCTTCCGGAGATATCACGCATCTCCGTAACTTTTCCCCTTCCGCCTTCCTGAACTCCGCATCTTCACACAGACATCGTCCGTATGCAAAAAACAATTCCAAATCGGTATGGGTTATCTGTAATGGTTTATTATGGCACACAATCCCTTCCACAAAGTTAGTTGCAAATTCCAGAGACGAATAAGCGAGAATCGGTTTACCATTAACAGCGGCATATTGAGACATCAGGCCTCCCGTAAACGGATATGTTCCAAGGTAAATATCAGCCGCCGCAAATACTTCGTTGATATCTCTCCGGTTACCTAACAGGAAAACCCGGTGTTCAAAATGATGCTTTCGGATAAACCGTTCCATGGGTTTCCGGTCTCCATCGCCTGCATATAGCAATACGGAAGAAGGATTTTCCTCCAGCAGCCTTGCAACCAGATCGAAATAAATTCCTTTCTCCCCGTAAATCTTATAGAAAGCGCCTCCTGAAAAAATCAAGACTTTGTCCGGGGTTACTTCCTTGGGAAATCCCTCAAACCGTTTTCTGTTGATAACCGGATAATAAGGTAAAAGCAGCAACTGTTCTTCTTTCAGTTTCCGTTTCTCGAGAGAAACCGTGCACCCGTAATCGCGAAATTCCAGATTATAATCCAAACACTCATTTCCCAACCAGAAAGCATGATCCGTCAGATTAATATTATACTTGGTGACTTGAGGAAGCGCATAAAATACCGCCAATGCCACAACCGCCCAGGGAAGCAACTGCAACAATGCTTTGGAAGGAGCATATTCTACGAGCCGCTGATACAATTGACAAGCTTGTTCGGACGAAGGCAAGGAACTGTCGAGTTCAAAAATCTCCGCTTTAGAATA
Source organism: uncultured Rikenellaceae bacterium (assembly GCA_946486375.1). Taxonomy (GTDB): domain Bacteria; phylum Bacteroidota; class Bacteroidia; order Bacteroidales; family Rikenellaceae; genus CAMLTW01. The sequence continues at coordinate 167,763 of CAMLTW010000002.1, read as the reverse complement.
TCCTTCCAAATCGCTTTCGATAGTCTGTGAATAACGAGGATCTTTTCGCTCGAACACATATAAGAACTCATAACCCAATTGCATCAGAGCACGTATATACTGCTGAGTCAGATTCCTGTTTTCCTTGCCGAAAGAATCGTAAAACACGTAACGATCCGTACGAGGCACAAAAGTCGAAACCGTAGGAAAAAGTTTTTTGCTTATACCCCGAAGAATCTCTTCCGCTTCCGAATCGGCATATATAAAATTGAATTGATAGGCTGTCCGGGCCGCACATTCCAATTCCTGAATAGATCGCTCCGTTTCCCCCGCTTCCAGAGCAAGTAGGGCCCTCCGCTTGATCTTCTCGTATGCTCCCTTTATATCCTCCAGTCTTATATCGTTGCCAAATAAAGAACCCGATTTCATCTTTCCCGAACGAACAATATTTTACGAAACAGAACCACCATACACCCCATATACAAAATGTAGTTGACCAGATAGGACTGCACCAGCCCCACTATCCCGTTCAAATGGATTAAAAATAAACCCAACCCTACATAAATTCCGGAAAATATAATTTCAGTGGAAATGAAAGCTAAGGTGCGTGATTTGGCGAGCATCAAAAAAGCCAGCAACCAGCTTCCTATTTTGAAAAGATCGCCGGACAACTGCCAGGCAAATAGCTGTTCCATCGGATAGAATTCGGGTGTGAAAAGGATGCGAATAACAGTCATCCGGCACAAATAAATCAAGATAAACCCTGCGACCAAAGCAGGAATGATAACGCCATACGCTTTCAGTATCTCCCGCCGAAGTTCCGTCCTGGTTTGAAGCTCAGACAGGCGCGGCAGGTAATAAATGCCAAATGAAGAAGTAATTACTATTAGATACATGTTCGATAACCGGTTCATCGCTTCCCACCAACCCGCCTGCAATTCCGAAATGTGGGTCATCACGTAACCGCGCAAAATAAGTTGGGAAACCGGCACGACCGAAATGGAAACCAGCGTCATCAACGTATATTGCATGTATTTCCGGGCTACCGGTGCGGAAAAGCGCTCCCTGAAATTGTTCCAACGAAACCATTCGGAACGGCGAAGCATAAAGGCGGTGATGAGCAACGAAACACTCTGGTAGGTTACGAAACTAATCAAAGCGCCCCGAAGACCCAGCGACCAGACAAACAGAATGGTATAGATAAGTCCCCCTACGGAATTGGCTATACTGATCCAGACAAACCGCTTGAACTGCTTCAACCCGTTCACGACGGACAAAAGCAGGTTGTTTACCGCATAAAAAATAATTGTGATTCCGAATATGACAAATACATAATCGTAAACCGTCGTCTTGAACAGCACCCGCCCCAGCCAGCCCGGAAAACAGATCATGAACAAGCCGCTTACGACCGATCCGACAATGGTAATCCGATAGGCCGTCGAAACGAAGTTTTTAAAGGCGGAAGGATTGGCCTTGTATTCCGCCACGTATTTCGTAATGCCGTTGTTGATTCCTACCGATGCGACCGCCATGATGATGGTGGAAAAATTATTGAGCTGGCCGATCAGGGCCAGGCCGTCGGGTCCCAGGATGACTGCGATCACCTTGATGCTTACGAATCCTGCAAGCATCTTGACCAAGGTGGAGACCGCCGTCAGCGAAAAGACCCGGACGATATCCGCATTCGCGACACGGGAAAGAATACGAGAAACACGAGCAATCAAGACCTACCTGTAATTGAAACCGTTTTAAAACTCACCCGGTAAATAAAACAAGAAAAAGCAGATCAAGCACCATGACCACATATTTATCTCAGTAGGCATTTAGCAATGCCACCACTTTCTCCGCCTCTTCGTCGGTCATGACCGGACTCATCGGCAGGCTCAGCACCTCATGGTGGATACGCTCCGTCACCGGAAACGACAGGTCGTTCCATTCCCGGTAACACATCTGCTTGTGGGGAGGAATCGGGTAATGGATGAGCGTCTGCACTCCGTTTTCGGACAAGTATTTTTGCAATCCGTCCCGATCTCCGCACCGGACAGCGAAGATGTGGAACACATGCTCTTCTGCTTCACCCGCTTCAGGCAATACGATTTTAGGGTTGTCGATTCCCTCCAAATATTTTCCCGCGATCCGACAACGCATTTCGTTCTCCCGGTCGATGTATTTGAGTTTGACCGTCAGAAAAGCCGCCTGCAACTCGTCCATCCGGCTGTTCAGGCCCCGATACATATTCACATACTTCCGCTCCGAACCATAATTGGCCAACGCTCGGACAGTCTTCGCCACTTCCGGATCCCGGGTCGCCACAGCACCGCTGTCTCCCAGCGCGCCCAGATTCTTACCGGGATAAAAACTGAATCCCGCCGCATCACCCAGATTCCCCGTCCGGATGCCACGCCACCGGGCACCGATCGCCTGCGCATTATCCTCCATCAATTTCAGATCGTACTTCCGGGCCAGTTTTTCCAACTCGTCGCTCCAGCAGGCCTTTCCGTACAAATGCACCACCATTACACCCCGCGTACGGGGAGTAATCGCTTCTTCAATCCGTGATATATCCAGATTATAAGTACGGATATCCGGCTCCACCAACACCGGTATCAATCGATTGTCCGTAATAGCCAGAATGGTGGCGATATAAGTGTTCGCCGGAACGATGATCTCGTCTCCGTCTTTCATTACGCCCAGTTCCTTGTATGCCCGCAGGATCAGTCGCAATGCATCCAGTCCGTTGCCCACCAACACCACATGAGGCGAACCCGTAAACTCTGCAAGCGCCTCTTCGAACCGCCGGTTCCGCTCGCCCTGCAGGTACCAGCCGCTATCGATCACTTCCTGCGCCGCATCCAGCAACTCCTGCCGGTACTGCGCATTGATCTGTTGTAAATCCAGAAATTTTATCATGTCAGTTCTTTTTCAAAAGCAGGGCAGTAAAAATCCGATAACTTTTTTCCTCCAAAGCAGCCAGAAGGCGTCTTCCGGTAAATGCACGCGTACATTTTTTGGTTATTGCAAAAGCTTCCGCAGGTTTACCGACCAACGCATGCGCCTGTTTTTCAGCCTGCGTCAGAAGGCTTTCGGGATTTCCTATCGCATCGACGAATCCGGTCTGAAGCACTTGTGCGGTATTCAGGTATTCTCCGCTCAATAACATCGCGTCCAGTTTTTTGTTCGATACGACGCAATGCTTCAGCAGACTCCACATAAAACCGTCGACCGTCAAACCCAAATTGACTTCCGGCAAACCGATTTTAATTTTGGGACTATCGCTTATGCATATCCAGTCGGCGCAGCATTGCAACAACAAGCCCCCGCCGATGGAATGACCGTTGACGGCTGCCACCACCGGTTTGGGCAATGTAAAAAGCCGGTAAAGCAAAACCTCGAAGGCATGAAAGAAGTCTTCTATATCTTCTTCCCTGTTTCCGACGCTTTGCAGGTTCAATCCGGCAGCGAAACTGCTCCCGCTCCCGGTCAGCAGGACCCCTTTGATGTTTTCCGCGCTCGCCGCCCGTTCGGTCTGTTCCAATAAACACGCGATATCGTCGCCGTCAAGCATATTCCCCCGCGGCGAATGCATGGTCAGCTTAAGGATCGAATCTTCCGCCTGTATGTGAATCATCCTCTAATGCAGATAAGAGCCTCCGTTGATGTGAATGGTCTGCCCGTTGATGTATGCGGCTTTGTCGCCGGAAAGGAACTCCACCAGGTCGGCCACTTCCTCCGGTTCTCCGAAGCGCCCCGCAGGTATGTTCCGGAGAATGGGCTCCCGGTACTTGTCGGGAATGCGCATCAACATATCGGTTCGCACCGCTCCGGGCGCAACCGCATTGACCGTGACTCCCTTCCCTCCCAACTCCAGTGCCAACGATTTGGTAAAGCCGACTATACCGGCCTTCGCAGCGGCGTAATTCGCTTTTCCGAAGGCTCCCGTAAAACCCGCAATCGAGGTCAGGTTGACGATACGTCCCCATCCCCGTTCGATCATCCCGGCCGCAAATGCCTGCGTAAAGTCGAATAAGGCTCCCAGGTTGACATCCAGTACCCTTTCCCATTGCTGTACCTGCATTTTCATAAAAACGGCGTCGCTGTCATACCCTGCGTTGTTAACGAGAATATCGACGCCGTCGTAACGTTCCAGCACCTGTTCGGCAGTCGACCGGCACCGTTCCCGGTCGGCCAGATCGCATGCATAACTCGTCACGCCCGGACACATACGCATCACTTCCTCCGCCCCGCTCCGATTCGTACAATAAGTAAAAACCACATTCCGGCCCAGCGAGGCCATGCGTTCGACGATCGCCCGTCCGATCCCCTTGTCACCTCCGGTAACGAATACCGTTTGTCTTCGCGCAGCCATATCCTTATTCGCTTATTCCCATTTGATAATGGCCGCACCGTACGTCCACCCGCTTCCGACCGCTGCGAAAAGCACCTTGTCTCCGTGCCCGATCCGGCCTTCCCGTTTCACCTCATCGAGCAGAATGGGAATGGTTCCCCCGGACGTATTGGCGTATTTATCCATGTTGGTCATAACCTTTTCGAAAGGCAGCCCGATGATTTCGGCCGTTTTTTTCAGAATCTTGATGCTGGGCTGATGGGGAATCATCAAATCGATGTCGTCTATGGTCAGCCCCGTGTCATCCAGCACCTGATGGATCGCCTGAGGCAGCACCTGGGTGGCCGAATCGAAAACGGCCCGCCCGTCCATTTGAAAATACTGCAACCGTTGATTGAGCACTTCGGGAGTGAGGGGGATTTCAGACCCTCCCGCGGGAACGGTAAAACCGTATTTCTTGTTACTGCTGTCCGTATACAGCCTGTAAGCCAGGAATCCTTCCGTCACATTGGCAGCCGAAAGAACGGCGGCTCCCGCACCATCCCCGAAAAAAACCGCATCACGGCGCGTCCAGTCTACGATCCGGGAAAACGTATCGGCCCCGATGATAAGGACATTGTGATAGACGCCGCTGGCAATGTACTGGGAACCTACCGACATGGCGAATAGAAATCCGCTGCATACGGCAGAAATATCGAAAGCCGCAGCCCTGTAAGCCTTCATCTTATCCTGCACGATAGCGGCTGTCGAAGGCGCCTTTCGGTCGGCCGTCGCCGTCGCTACGATCAGCAGCTCGATATCATCTACCGAAAGGCCAGCATCTTCCACCGCTCTAAGACCGGCTTCAGTCGCCAGATCGCTCGTAGTCTGGTTCGGTGCAGCGATGTGCCGTTCCCGGATACCCAAATTCGCAACGATCCATTCGTCCGAAGTAGGGATGATGGTTTCCAGGTATTTGTTGGTATAAACAGTTTCCGGAACATAGGATCCGGTACCTATGATTTTGACGTTTCTGACAACCTGTCTCATAATCCGTGGTATTTTAAAATGGTTTCACGAATTCCTTCCGGGTTTTCGACATGCGGATTTATTCCCGGATGATACAGCAAATCCACAATTTCTCCGTTTTCCAGCGTACGGGTTCCTACGATTTGCCAGCCTACCTTTCGATTGATATGACAGATGGCTCCGTTGGACTGCAACTGCGAGCCAGCCAACGGACGATTGGCTTTTTCGATATAATCCCGTATGATTTCCTGTCCGTAGCCCCCGCCCCATTCTTCTTTCTGGATGGCAACAATAGGCGTATCGAAACTCCCCCGGTCGGTCAGTACCAGAAAAGCGACAAATTTTCCGGGACGATCGAGAGGTTCATACAAATAGCCGCGAAGATGACTTTTATTGGCGTTCCACCAATCCTGCTGGGCATGATAATCGTTGGGTTCCAACGGACGCGTAGCCAGCATATCCAGATTATCGTTGTAGATATGCCGCATGATCTCCACCTGCCACGGTTCTGCGATAGGCGTGGATTTAAGTTTTTTCATTCCCGCTTGTATTTAAGAAAATTCTCATAATCCCTTATGTAATCCGCTTCATCGTAATGGAGGGAAGCCAGTACCAGACAGACCGATCCCGAAGAGAAATCGTCCAGTTCCCGCCAGATGCCGGGAGGAATCAAAAGCCCCTGATAAGGTCGGTTGAGGGTGAAGGTGCGTTTGATCCTCCCGTCGTCCACCCTCACGTTGAAACTTCCCTCGGCAGCGACCAGCAACTGACGCAAGCCTATGTGCGCATGGCCGCCGCGCGACTCGCCTCCGGGAATATCATACAGATAATACACCCGCTTTACCTCGAACGGTACCGTAAAGTCGTTTTCCACGACCGTAATGTTCCCTTTCTCGTGATGGTGCTTGCTCAGTTCGATCACCGTGCAATCGTAAACAGTAGACCCTTTCATGCACAACGCCGAAGGGCCTCCCGATACCCAAGCAACAACACACTGATTATAAGAATATTACCCCCCCCCCGCAGATTTTCTGCATCCGTTGCCTTCCGTATCTCCACCCACTGCTCAAAGTCCTCATAACTACGGATATAATCCGCCTCATCATAAACATGAGACGTCAGCACCAGACAGATAGCCCCGGAGGAAAACCCCTGTTCCGCCGCCCAGATGCCCGGAGGAATATGCAACCCGAAGTAGGGCCGGTTCAAAGTCACCGTCCGTTTGGTATGGCCGTCGTCCAACACCACCTCGAAACTGCCGCCCGCTGCGATCAGAAACTGGTGACATTCCCGGTGAGCATGCGCTCCCCGCGACTCCCCGCCAGGAATGTCGTACAGGTAAAATACCCTGGCCACCTCGAAAGGCAGATTGATTCCTCCATGTACCGGGGTGATGTTGCCTTTTTCGTTTTCTATCCTCGGCAATTCGATAATGCAACAGTCGTATACCGAGGCTCTGCTTTCTTTCATCCTAACCATATCATTGTACATGATGTTCAGGTGCACCGAATCTTATCATCTTCCCTGCATCCGCCTGAATTCTTCCACCTCCCGGATATAGTCTTCCGCCGAATAAACGGTGGAGGCGAGCACCATCGCCAGCGAGTTGGTCGAAAAGTTCTCCATCGACCGCCAGATCATTTTCGGCACGTAAAGCCCGTAATAGGAACGGTTCAGGGAATACCGGGCTTCGCCGGTACCGTCGTAAAGCACGACGTCGAAACTGCCGCTCAGGGCCACGATGAATTCCTCGTTTTCCCGGTAGGCATGTCCTCCCCGGACTTCTCCGCCGGGAACATCGTAAATCCAGTACGTACGCCGGATGGGGAACGGAATATGCCTGTTCCCTTCGATGAAAGAAAGGTTTCCCCGTCGATCCAGGATCTTGGGAAGCTCGATGAGCCGAACCGAATCTAAATCCATATCGCAATTCCGATTGAAAACAGCGGATGCAAACCGCAAAAGAAAATGTTCCGGCAGCTAACGTTTGCTACCGAAATCCACGAAGTGTTTAAAAATGGTTTTTCAGAAGATGGAACAACGGACGAAAAGGAACCGTCATTCCACACCAAAGGTTCGTCACTCACAGTCGATTCTGCGTAACGAACTGATTTTCATAAAGTTAACTTTCCGGGGCAAATTCCGGTTTTATCCTACCGTCGTAACTGCTACGACTCCTTTATTTTCTTCACCGTATCGGGACGGACGCACACCGTAGCCCCCAACTGCTCGAGGTAAAGCACGAGATAACGCTTCTTCACCCGCATCACCTTTCCGGAAACCATTTTCAGGCTTCCGCAAACCACCTCCACCACATCCCCGCTTTCGATGGTACACGTATCCGCCTCTTCGACCAATTTTCGGATTTCCCCGATCTCCTCATCCCGTACCACGGCAGGCACTCCGTCGTAATATACCGTTCGAACCACCCCTACGATTCCAAGCATTCCCCGCAATTCGACAGCCCGGCAACGAACGAAGACATATGAATTGAAAAGCGGAACTTCCACAATTTTCACCCGGTCGCTCCATCTTCGTGCGGTTTTCACGAGCGGAAGCCAGCATTCGATTCCTTCCCTTTTCAATCGCTCTTCCACCCGCTTTTCCGCCCGGGGAGTGGTGTAAAGCACGTACCAACACATCGAACAACCCTCTCTGTGCACGTCCTTCCGTGTCGGCGCTTTATCCATAATCACATATCGTTCAATCGTTTATCCTCACCCGCATCCAAAAATCCCCTCCCTGCGCAAACCAAATCCGCATCCTGGAGCGATCACAAAATTCCAAAAAAATCAGTACATAACCAAATTTTACTTATCATATATGATAACTTCTCATCAGGAACGCCATTTTTAAGTGGAAAACAACCTGAAAAGCGGAAAAGGCCCCCGATGCATGCACCCGGTTTCCGAACCGCGTTTTTTTGAAGATATAAAAAGCTTCTGAAACCATGGTTCTTGTCCGGACGGAAACGAAACCGTCCGCTTTCGGTCTTCGTTCCCACCGGCCAGCTGCATCCGATCCGCACGCCTACCTTTCCTTCTCCGCCACATCCTTGCAGTTTCCGGCAAAAGTCTTAATTTTGAACGGACAAAACGCCTGTTGCGTTTTCGATTCTATGGAAAAACAGGAACTTACGACCTCATCCCCGGAAGAACTGAAATACCTGCAGCTTCTTTCCCGGAGCTTTCCGACCGTTTCGGACGCCAGTACCGAGATCATCAACCTCGAAGCCATCCTGAATCTGCCCAAAGGGACGGAACATTTTCTGACCGACCTGCACGGGGAGTACGAAGCGTTTCAGCACGTGCTGAAGAACGCGTCCGGGGTGGTACGGCGAAAGGTGGAAGACCTTTTCGGCCGTACCCTGCGGGAAACGGAAAAACGGGAACTTTGCACGCTGATTTATTATCCGGCGGAAAAACTGGCTCTCGTCAAACTTTCGGAACCGGAAATCGACGATTGGTACCGGATCACCCTGCACCAGCTTATCGCAGTATGTCGGACGGTTTCCTCCAAATACACCCGATCTAAAGTCAGGAAGGCGCTTCCCCCGGAATATTCCTACATCATTCAGGAACTGCTGCACGAATCGCAGACCGAACCGGACAAGCAGGATTATTTTAACGTCATCATCAACACGATCGTCTCCACGGGACGGGGCGATCACTTCATCATAGCCCTCTGCAACCTCATCCAGCGGCTTACCATCGACACCCTCCACATCGTGGGGGACATTTACGACCGGGGGCCGGGAGCGCACATCATCATGGATACGCTGTGCGACTACCACAATTTCGACATCCAGTGGGGCAATCACGACATCCTGTGGATGGGGGCCGCAGCCGGCAACGAAAGCAGCATGGCCAACGTGATCCGGATCGCCCTGCGCTACGGCAACCTGTCCACGCTCGAAGACGGTTACGGGATCAACCTGCTTCCGCTGGCTACCTTCGCCATGGAAAAATACGGGGAAGACCCGTGCACGACCTTCCTGCCCAAAACGGGCGCAGACAGCGCGCACAGCGAGAAGACGCTCCGCCTGATGGCCCGCATGCACAAGGCGATCACCGTCATTCAGTTCAAGCTGGAAGCCGCCGTCATCGATCGGAACCCCGAATTCGGCATGAGCGACCGCAAACTGCTGGAAAGAGTCGATCCGGAAAAGGGCGTGCTTCGTCTGGACGGAAAAGAATACCCCCTGCAGGACAGCCGGTTTCCGACCCTCGATCCGGCCCATCCCTACCGGTTGACCGAAGAAGAAGCGGAACTGGTGCGCAAGCTGAAACACTCTTTCGTAAACAGCGAAAAACTCAAGAAACACATGCGGTGCATGTATGCGCACGGCAGCCTGTACCTCGTCCGGAACTCCAACCTGCTCTACCATGCCTCCATCCCATTGAATGCCGACGGTACATTCCGCAGCGTCCGGATACGGGGAAAGGAATACGCCGGGAAAAAACTGCTGGACAGAATCGACCAACTGGCCCGGATCGCCTATTTGGGACAGGAAAACGACGAAGAAAAACGATACGCCGTCGATCTGCTCTGGTATTTGTGGTGCGGCCCCGATTCCCCTTCGTTCGACAAGGACAAGGCGGCCACTTTCGAACGGTATTTCGTCCAGGACAAATCGCTGCACAAGGAAGTCAAAGGTCATTATTATACGTTCCGGGACGACGAGCAGACGTGCCGAAACATCCTGAAGGAATTCGGTCTGGAAAACGAACATTCGCACATCATCAACGGACACGTCCCCGTCAAAACGACCCGGGGAGAAAAACCGATGAAAGCGGGCGGGAAACTGCTCGTCATCGACGGGGGATTTTCCAAGGCCTACCAGCCCGAAACCGGAATCGCGGGTTACACCCTGATTTACAATTCGCACGGGCTTCAGCTCGTACAGCACGAGCCTTTCGAGTCGGCAGATGTAGCGGTCAAGGAAGGAAAAGACATCCTTTCCACGCTTTTCGTACTGGAATTCAGCTCTCGCCGGATGCTGGTACGCGACACCGACATCGGCAGGGAACTGACGGAACAGATCGCCGACCTGAAAAAATTGCTCGCAGCCTACCGGAGCGGTTCGATCAAGGAACGTTCCTGAACGCAGTCCATCTTTCGGTCGGAAGCTCAGCGGAACACGCTGTCCGTACAGGGCGATGAAAAAGGAAGATAGCGGTATTTTTAATGTACATGCCGGTGCAATCGGGGACGAATGCGGTTTTGGCCTGCCATCACGCAAATAATTTCACAGGCCACGTATTTTTGTTAAAAACTCTCCGAAACTTTCCGTTATTTTGTAAAAAAAGCCGTCATGATCGCAGCATCGGAAAGAAGCGCCATTATCGAACTGATCCAACGGGAAGTCGTTCCCGCCATCGGATGCACCGAACCGGCGGCCGTCGCACTGGCCGTGGCCAAAGCAGCCGAAACACTGGGTAAAACTCCGACCGAAATCTCGGTCTTCCTGAGCGCCAACATGCTGAAAAACGCCATGGGGGTGGGGATTCCGGGAACCGGCATGACCGGACTGCCGATAGCCGTCGCACTGGGAGCATTGGCAGGGCGTGCGGAATACGGACTGGAAGTGCTGCGCGACATCACGCCGCAGGCGGTGGAAAGAGCGCGCGACATGGTCGGAAGCGGATGCATCCGCATCGAACTGAAGGAAGAACCGGTAGACAAACTTTACGTGGAAACGGTCTGCAAAAACGGAAACGATTCCGCCCGGGCCGTGATAGCGGGTACGCACACCCGCTTCGTTTACCTGTCCCGCAACGAACAGGTGCTGTTCGACAAAAGAACGCAAACGACGGAAGAAGAAACGAGCGGAGCGCCCGCGCTGTCCCTGCACCGGGTTTATGAGTTCGCCACCACCGCTCCGCTGGAAGAAATTCGCTTCATTCTGGAAACGAGCCGGATCAACAAGGCCGCAGCGGAACGCTCCTTCGAAGGACACTACGGGCATGAGCTGGGGCGCACGCTTCGCAGCCGCCTCGAAAACGACATCCTCGGAGACAACATTTTCGCCCGGATTCTTTCCTACACCTCGGCAGCCTGCGACGCCCGCATGGCCGGTGCTCTCATCCCCGTCATGAGCAATTCCGGCAGCGGAAACCAGGGCATAGCCGCCACGCTGCCGGTGACGATCTATGCCGAAGAATGCCAAAAGACGGAGGAGGAACTGATCCGCGCCCTGACGATGAGCCACCTGACCGTCATTTACATCAAGCAAAGCCTCGGTCGCCTCTCCGCCTTGTGCGGATGCGTGGTGGCGGCCACGGGTTCCAGCTGCGGCATCACCTACCTGATGAGGGGCGGCTACCGGGAAATCTCGTTCGCAGTGAAAAACATGATCGCCAACCTGACGGGAATGATCTGCGACGGAGCCAAGCCCAGCTGTGCGCTCAAACTCGCCAGCGGCGTCTCTACGGCCGTCCTGTCGGCCATGCTGGCCATGGAACAAAAGTGCGTCAGCTCCGTGGAAGGAATCATCGACGAAGACGTGGATCGCTGCATCCGGAACCTGACCCGGATCGGATCGCAGGGCATGCAGGAAACCGACCGCCTCGTACTGGACATCATGACGCATAAAAATTCCTGATCCGGAAACCCGCTCCTGAAAAATTACGGCGTTACCCCGATAGTATGGGGCGAAGCCGGAATACGAAACGGCCCGGAACCGTCGTACAGGCTTTCCGGTAAAAGTCGGCTCCATGCGAACAGCGACAAAAGCGGAAATTCCGAAACCGCTTTTACGGAATAAAACCTATCTTTGTGAGTTCTTAAGCGATATCATTCAGTGCTATGGTTACATTCTGGCTTTGTCTCGCGCTGCTGGTAACGGCCTATTTCACGTATGCCAAATACATCCAGCGACTTTTCGGGGCGGACAGGAACCGCCCGGTGCCTTCCGCAACCCGGTTCGACGGGGTCGATTATATCCCGATGCCCGCCTGGAAAACCTTCCTGATCCAGTTCCTGAACATCGCCGGCCTGGGGCCCATCTTCGGAGCGATCCTGGGGGCCACGTTCGGGCCGGTGGTCTTCCTGTGGATCACTTTCGGAGGCATATTCATCGGCGCCGTACAGGATTACGCTTCGGGCATGATGTCCATCGCCCACCAGGGGCTGAGTTTCCCGGAAATCGTAGGCATCTATCTGGGCAAAAACTTCAAACAGTTCCTGCGCATCTTCACCGTGCTGCTGATGGTGCTGGTGGGAGCGGTCTTCATGAAAGGGCCGGCGGAAATCCTGGCGGGGATGACGGGACTGAACATCGATGTCTGGGTGTACATCATCCTGATCTACTATATTCTGGCCACCCTGCTCCCCATCGACAAAATCATCGGGCGCGTCTATCCCGTTTTCGGATTCGCCCTGCTGTTCATGGCCGCGGGCATTTTCGCCGCCATCCTGTTCGGCGATTACACGATTCCGGAACTGACCGCCGGAACCTTCCGGAACATGAAAACCGATCCGGAAACGTTCCCACTTTTTCCGACCCTGTTCATCACCGTGGCCTGCGGAGCCGTCTCCGGATTCCATGCCACCCAATCCCCGCTGATGGCCCGGTGCGTGACCAATGAAATGCAGGGACGTCCCGTATTCTTCGGCGCCATGATCGTCGAAAGCATCGTGGCCCTGATTTGGGCTGCCGCGGGAATGGCCTTCTTCGGAGGGGTGGAAGCGCTCAACGGACAACTCGCTCAGCACGGCAACAATGCCGGATGGGCCGTGGATGTCATTTCCAACACCACGCTGGGAAAATTCGGAGCCATCCTGGCCCTGCTCGGCGTGGTTTTCGCCCCCATCACCAGCGGGGACACCGCTTTCCGGAGCGCCCGCCTCATCGTGGCGGATTTCATGGCGGTGGAACAACGGAGCATCCGCAAACGCCTTTGGATCAGCATTCCGCTTTTCGTAGTCGGTTTCGGCATCACCCTGATCAATTTCGACGTCATCTGGCGATATTTCGCCTGGGCGAATCAAACGCTGGCAGCGGCGGCTTTGTGGGCGGTCACCGTTTACCTGGCCTCCAAAGGGAAAAACTTTTACATCGCCTTTTTCCCGGCCGTGCTGATGACCATGATCGTCTTCACCTACGTTTTCACCTCGGGACAGATGCTCGGCAAACTGGGAATCCCCTATCACGCGGGCGTGACGGCGGGAGGAGCGGTCACGCTGGCCGTTACCGGATACCTGACCGTCCTGATCAAAAAATACACCGACGATGCCAAAACCCAGCTTCGAGCCACAGCCGGACAATAGTTTCCGGATCGTGCATCCGGAGTTTTGCCGCTCTTTCGTCCGCATTCTGAAAAAGATAGCGGAACGATCGATACCGACGGATGAAGCGATCGCACGTTTGCAGGAAATTCTGAAACGCTATCCGTATCATTTCGAAGCCGCCCGCATGCTGGCGGATATCCATGCCGAAAACGGAGACTGCCTGACCGCCTGCGATATCCGTTACAAGGCATGTCAACAATTGATGAAACTGTTGCCGGAAGAAGACGAAGAGGAAACTCCGGCCTTCGATTGGGAATACCGGGACAACCAACAGGCGCTGTTGCTGCTGGAGGCTTCCGCCATCGACCACTTTCTGGCGGGAGATTTCGAAATGGCCGCCGCCATGCTGGAAACGCTGCTCGAACTGGACGAAGAGGATCATCTGGGTGCCTTGCAAACCCTGGCCTATTGTTACGTAGCGCTGGACGAGCCCGACTCTTTCCGGACGATCGCACCGGATATGAACGGGAAGGAGGCCGGAACGGCTTTGGCAGAACTGTGGGCTTCGTTCCGCTTTACGGGCGAGCTCGAACCGGAACGGATGAAATCTTTTGAAAAAGAGTGGGCGGCCGTATACCGCGAGTTCACTTCCGGTTCCCATGAAATCACGGAAGCCTACCTGTCCGACATCGACAGCGAACGTCCCTCGAAAGAAGCGCGGGCGCTGTTGCTTTGGCTGCGCACGGAACATCTTTGGCAGGGAGACTTCGGCGATTTCATCACGGCTCTGAAAAACCGGTAACTCCGGATTCTTCGATCCGGAGAAGTCCCCGGACGGAAGCGCAAACAAAAATACCCGGAATTTTCCGGGCGTTTTTTCTTTTCAGACGAGCGTTCTCCGACCGGCCCTAACCGGACAAGCCGCACCCGCAGGATCACGGCAACAATCCCGCCGCGCAAAAACTGAAACACTCCCCGGCCGTCACGATCAGGTGGTCGGTCAACCGGATGCCGAACAATTCCGCAGACTCCCGGATTTTATCCGTCAGCGCCTTGTCCGTACGGTTCGGGGTCGGATCGCCCGAAGGATGGTTGTGCACCAACAGGATCGAGGAAGCCAGCCGGTCCAACGCCCGCTTGATGATGAGCCGGTTATCCACCACCGTCCCGGAAACCCCGCCCTGGCTGATTTTGATCCTGTCCAGAATCCGGTTGGAAGCGCTCAGGTACACGGCCCAGAATTCCTCGTAAGGCAGTTCCGCAATCAAGGGCTTGAATATCCGCAAGGCGTCCTCTTTGGAGTCGATCCGCTCGATTTCCATCGCTTCCTCGGTCTTGCGCCGTTTCCCCAGTTCCATCGCGGCGGCCACGACCGCCGCCCGTGCCAGCCCCATCCCGCCGAACATCCGCAGACTCGAAAGCTCCGCGCCTCCGAGCCGGATCAGGCTATGGCCGTGATGTTCCAGCAAATCCGCACTCAGCCGAAAGGCCGTCCGCCCTTTTCCCCCGTCCCGAACGACGATGCTCAGCAGTTCCGCGTCGGAAAGCGCCGCAGGCCCCAAAGCGACCAGTTTGCGGCGGATCGCCTCGTCCGTCGGCTCCGGCTTTCCGCTCCCTGCCTCCGCAGGCGCAGCGTTCGGTTTTTGAAAATCGTCCATATGGAAATTCGTCAGGAAACCCCTTCCGCGGCGGAAGCCGTGCTTACCGTCCCGCCCTCTTTTTTCCGGCGCACAATGCCTCTCCTCCGGTTATGTTCCACAATCCGGTACACCTCGTGAGCCGCCATTTGCTCGGCTTCCTTCTTGGAAGAGCCGTTTCCCGTACCCACCTTTTCTCCCGCCACCGTGATCGAGCAGACGAACGAAGGCGACTGGTCGCTGTACTTCTCCCCCGGTTGCGTATGGAACGTCACCTCCCGTTTTTCCTGTTGTCCCCATTCAATCAACCGGCTTTTGAAATCGGTTTCGATCCGGGTGATTTCCTTCAGGTTCAGGTGGCGGCCCAAAATTTCATTGATCACCAACCGGTTGACAAAATCATACCCTTTATCGAGGTAGATCGCTCCCACCATGGCCTCCAGCGCATCCCCGTACAAATGCTTCTGAATGTGGTTGCTGCTGTACTGTACGATGATATGCCGATCCAGCCCCAGTTCCACGGCGATCTCGTTCAGGGACGCGCGGCTGACGATCTTGGAACGCATCTGAGTCAGGAAACCCTCGTTCTTTTCCGGAAACTCAATGAAAAGATAATCGGAAACGATGGATTCCAGAATGGCGTCTCCCAGAAACTCCAACCGCTCGTTGTTGATCTGGGTGCCGTCGTCCAGAAACAGAGAAGCTGACCTGTGAACCAGAGCCAGCTTGTAAAGTTCTATGTTGTTCGGACAGATTCCGAAAATTTCGTTCACCAGCAAGTAATACTTCTTGTTCTTTCCGAACCGCTTCCTGAAAGGAAGAAGTATGAAATTCAGCACGATTCCGAAATTAGATCTTTTTGAAAATCACCGATGAATTATGCCCTCCGAATCCGAACGTGTTGCTCAGCACGGCTCTCACTTCCCGTTTCTGAGCCTTCCCCAGCGTCAGGTTCAGCTTCGGATCGATCTGCGGATCCAGCTCGAACACGTTGATGGTCGGAGGCACCACGCCCCGCTGGAGAGCCATGATCGCCGCCAGCGCCTCGATGGCCCCCGCCGCACCCAGCAGATGCCCCGTCATGGATTTGGTCGAACCCAGGTTCATCTCATAGGCATGATCCCCGAACAAAGAGACGACCCCGTTGATTTCGGCCACATCTCCCACCGGCGTGGAAGTGCCGTGGGTATTGACATAGTCGATATCTTCCAACGCCATCCCCGCATCCTTGACCGCATCCCGCATGGACTTCTTCGCCCCCAGACCTTCCGGGTGGGGAGCCGTAAAATGATAGGCATCGGCGCTCATTCCGCCTCCCGCCAGTTCGGCATAGATTTTAGCCCCTCTCGCCTTGGCATGTTCATACTCTTCGAGTATCAACGCCCCCGCTCCTTCTCCCATCACGAATCCGTCCCGATCCTTGTCGAACGGACGAGAGGCGGTTTTCGGATCGTCGTTGCGGGTCGAAAGGGCCTGCATGCTGTTGAAGCCGCCGATCCCCGGTTCGTTGACGGCGGCTTCGGAGCCTCCCGTCACCATGATGTCCGCCTTCCCCCATCGGATGATGTTCATCGCGTCGATGAACCCGTGATTCGACGAAGCGCAGGCGGAAACCGTACAGTAATTCGGACCGCGGAACCCGTACTTCATGGAAATATGGCCCGCCGCGATGTCCGCAATCATTTTGGGAATGAAGAAAGGGCTGTATCGCGGGGTATATCCCCCCTCGACGTAAGCCCTTACTTCCTGATAAAACGTTTCCAGACCGCCGATCCCCGAGGCCCAGATCACTCCCGTCATGTCCCGGTCGATCTTTTCCAGATCGAGGCCGGCGTCTTCCACCGCCTGCGCGGCGGAGATGAGCGCATATTGGGCATACAGGTCGTACTTCCGGGCTTCCTTGCGGTCGAAATGATCGGTCGGGTTGTAATTCTTGACTTCGCAGGCGAATTTCGTCTTGAACTTAGCGGGATCAAAATGAGTGATGGGGCCGGCTCCGCTGACTCCGTTCTCGAGGTTATCGAAATATTCTTCAATGCTGTTTCCAAGCGGATTGATGGTTCCGATGCCTGTGACAACAACTCTTCTCAATTCCATAAGTTAAGGTTTGATTAAAAACAAAACTCGCCTCTTCCCGGATCCCCCCGCTTATTTCTTGGATTCGATGTAGCTGATGGCGTCGCCGACGGTGGTGATCTTTTCGGCGTCTTCGTCCGGAATCGAGATTTCGAATTCCTTTTCGAATTCCATGATCAGTTCGACGGTGTCCAGGGAATCGGCACCCAGGTCATTGGTAAAGCTGGCAGTCGGAACGACTTCGGCAGCGTCAACGCCCAATTTGTCCACTACAATCTCTACTACTTTAGAAGAAATTTCTGACATGACTTTGGTCTTTAAAGTTTAACAATTCTCAATTTTACAATCGGCCGCCGGGGATCGACGTTTTTGCAATCCACAGCTAAATTTCTGCAAAAGTAAAACTTTTTCCCTTAACTTTGGCAAACTAAAGTGCATTTTTTCCGGTTCACCGGATATTCGGACGAAAGAAGCGATTAATAATGAAGAAAATAGCTATACTGGCCTCGGGTTCCGGCACCAATGCCGAACGCATCATCCGCCATTTTTCCGGCTCCGCGCAGGCCGTCGTGGAGGTCGTCATGAGCAACCGTGCCGATGCCCTCGTCCTGGAACGGGCGAAAGGGCTGGGGGTGGACGCTCTCGTATTCAGCAGGAGCGACCTGTACGATTCCGGGAAGGTGGCGGACGAACTCCGGCAACGCCGTATCGACGGCGTAGTGCTGGCCGGGTTCCTCTGGCTGGTGCCCGACAATATTCTGACCGCCTATCCCGACCGGATTCTGAACATCCATCCGGCCCTGCTGCCCAAATACGGCGGGAAGGGCATGTACGGCGATCGGGTGCACCGGGCCGTGATCGAAGCCGGGGAGACGGAATCGGGAATCACCATCCACCGGGTGAACCGGCACTACGACAGCGGGGACATCCTGTTCCAGGCCCGGATTCCGGTCGAGAAAGACGACACTCCCGAAACGCTGGCCGCCCGCATCCACGAGCTCGAATACCGCCACTATCCGGAAATCATCGAGCGGGAACTCCTCCGGTGGTAGCCTCCATCCGTCGCGAAAAACGACGCTTCCTCCGGAAACGAATCGGCAAGCAAAGAAAAATTCTGAAAATTCGCAGCGATATGAGATTACTTCTGATCAGCAATTCCACCAACGCGGGCGAGGCTTACCTCGAATACCCGAAAGAAAACATCCGGCGCTTCCTGCAGGGCGTTCGCTCCGTCGTTTTCGTTCCTTATGCCGCCGTCACTTTTTCATTCGACAAGTATTGGGAGAAAGTGGCCGAGCGGTTCGGGGAACTGGGCATCGGGGTGACCTCCGTCCACGACTGCAACGATCCCGCCGAAGCCGTCCGGCGGGCGGAAGCGATCGTGGTCGGCGGAGGCAACACCTTTCAGCTCATCAAAATGATGCAGGAACAGGGGCTGATCGAAGCCATCCGGGAAAAAGCACTTACAGGAACGCCCTACATCGGCTGGAGCGCCGGATCGAACGTAACCTGTCCGACCATCTGCACCACCAACGACATGCCGATCGTGGAACCCCGTTCGTTTCAGGCACTCAGTCTGATTCCCTTTCAGATCAACCCCCATTACCTCGACGCCCACCCGGACGGACATGCCGGCGAAACCCGCGAACAGCGGATTCTGGAATACGTGGCGGCCAATCCGAACATGTACGTGGCCGGGCTGCGGGAAGGCTGCATGTTCCTGCTGGAAAACGGACGCTTGCAACTGATCGGAAACCGCCCCGTCCGGATCTTCAAACAGGGGATGGAGCCGTTCGAAATCGAACCGGACGGGGACTTTTCCATCCTGCTTTAATCGGGGAGGGTCGATGGGAACCCTTTCGACGGGAAACCGGGGAGAAGACCGGGCACAGGAATACCTGTTCGCTCGCGGCTACGAGATCCTGCACCGGAACTGGCGGAACGGCCGCTACGAACTGGATCTGGTAGCCGTGCGGGACGGAGTGCTTCATATCATCGAAGTCAAGACCCGCCGCAAGGACTCTCTGACGTCGCCGGAAGAAGCCCTGACCCGGAAAAAATTCAAAGCCTTGTGCCGGGCGGCGGAATACTACATCGCCCTGTATCACATCGACCTGGAGGTGCAGTTCGATCTGCTCGCCATCGAATACGACGAATCGGGCGCTTGCGAAATCCGGCACATTCCGGACGCCATGTCTCCGGTCTGGTAAACATCGGAAGCCGTTTTTCGACTTCCGGGACGATGCCCCGCCTGCACACCGGCGGCTTTTCCACGTTTGTTGCGAAAGACCTTCGCCGTCCGGAGAACGGCACCGGAACCAGAGGGGCTTTCTCTCTCGGATTTTCGCTTGCAGATTTGAAAAAACATCTTTACCTTAGAGCGAACATTACAGCGTCCGCTTCTTCCGGCCCGTCCGGAGAACCGGACACCATTCAAAGGACAAAGACCATGTATAAGGTGTTGACGGCATGTCCCCTGTTCCGGGGGCTTCCGGCGGAAAAAATCGAAGAGCTGCTGGCGGAGAAACAATATTCGGTGAACCGGTACCGCGAAGGAGAAATCATCGCCCGCCGGGACACCGCCTATTCGGGGCTGATGATCGTCCTGGAAGGAACCGTCCGGGGACAGGCGCCCGATGTTTCGGGGCACCCCCTGCGGATCGACAACATCGCCGCGCCTCAGCTGATCGCTCCGGCTTTTCTGTTCGGCGGTTATAACCGGCTTCCGATCGATGTGATCGCGGACGGGGACGTGACGATCCTGACCCTCCACCGGGGACTGATTTTCGAGCTGATGCAGGAGAACATCATCATCATGTCCAATTTCATCGACATCATTTCCAACCGGGCGAACCTCCTGAGCCGGAAGATGTATTTCCTTTCCTTCCGTTCCGTACGGGAAAAACTGATGCATTACCTGTTGGAGCACACCACCGAACGGATGCGGGAAGCGGACGTGAGCGATCTGAACGAGCTGTCGGAATGTTTCAATGCGCCGCGCAGCGCCATCGTCTCGGTGCTGGAGGATTTGCACAAACACGGCATCGTGCGTTATGAAGCGGGCAGGGCGACCGTCCTGAACCGCGAAGCCCTGCGATGATCTTGGGGTATTGAATACCGGAGGCATCCCCTTTCCCTGCTGAATATCCATCCGGCAAGGGGAGTATCGCAGGGAAGGTTTTTCCGGCAAAAAGCGGATCACGGGCTTCCGAAAGGTCTTTCCCGTCGCATCGAAGGCATTTCCGGATGCGGGTTGGACTTCGTAGTTTTCGCTCCGCTCGTTTTTGTTTTCCCGCATTCTTTTGCCATTTTGATTTCGGAACAAAAAACACCGACCGAAATGACACAGAATATCGGAGTCAAAATCAAGGACTTGCGGGAAACCGCAGGCATTTCCCCGGAAGAGTTCGCCGAACGGGCCGCCGTTACGACCCAGCAGCTCGAAATGATCGAAACCGGCAAGGCGTTGCCGTCGTTGGCCGTCGTATCCCGCATCGTCCGGGTATTGGGCATCCGTATCGGCACGTTGCTGGACGGCATGGAAAATACCGGCCCGATCGTGACGCGCGCCAACGAACGGAAGGCCGCCGTCAGCTTCTCCAACCACGATTCCGGCCCGCGGGAGAACCTCGATTTCTATTCCCTGGCCGAAGGGAAAACCGACCGCCACATGGAACCGTTCGTCGTGCGGGTGGAAAAAAGCGCTCCCCCGGAAGAAATCCATCTTTCCCAACACGAAGGGGAAGAGTTCCTCTACATCCTGGACGGAGAACTGACGCTGGTCTACGGCAAGGAAACCTACGTTTTGAAAAGGGGGGACAGCATCTATTACGACTCGATCGTTCCTCACTATCTCTCCTCTACCGCCTCGGAAGGAGCGCGGATATTGGCCGTTCTTTACAATCCTTTTTAGGCGTCAGCCCGCAGAAATAAAAAAACGGTATGGAACTGATTAACTATACCCTCGGAGGCATCCTCGAAAAATACGCCACGCAAACGCCGGATCACGATTTTCTGGTCTATCCCGACCGGGGGCTCCGTTTCACCTACAAGGAATTCGACGAACGGGTCAATACGTTCGCCAAAGGGCTGATGGCGCTGGGCGTGAAAAAGGGGGACAAGATCGGCATCTGGGCCAAGAACATCCCCGACTGGCTCACCTTTATGTTCGCCGCGGCCAAGATCGGCGCCGTGCTGGTCACCATCAACACGAACTACAAATCGGCGGAACTGGAATACCTCATGAAGAACGCCGACGTGCACACCCTTTGCATGGTGAACGGCTACCGGGACAGCGACTACGTCCAGATGGTCTACGACCTGGTACCGGAACTGAAAACCTGCCAGCGGGGCCACCTCCGGTCGGAACGTTTTCCGGAACTGCGGAACGTCATCTACATCGGTCAGGAAAAACAGCGGGGCATGTACACGACCGCCGAACTCTACACCATCGGCAACTACATGGACGACGGACCGCTGAACGAAGCCAAAAGCAAAGTGGATCCGCACGACGAAACCAACATGCAGTATACCTCCGGGACGACCGGCTTCCCGAAAGGGGTGATGCTCACCCACCACAACATCCTGAACAACGGACTGACGGTAGGCGAATGCATGAACTATACGGCCAAGGACAAACTGCTGGTATGCGTGCCGTTTTTTCATTGTTTCGGCTGCGTGCTGGCCCTTTGCGCCATCATCACCCACGGGGCGACGATGGTGGTGGTGGAGGACTTCGATCCGCTGAAAGTGCTCGCCTCCGTACACAAGGAACGGTGTACGGCGCTCTACGGAGTGCCGACCATGTTCATCGCCGAACTGAACCATCCGATGTTCGACATGTTCGACCTGTCGTCGCTGCGGACGGGGATCATGGCCGGAGCGCTTTGTCCCATCGAAACCATGAAAGAAGTGATGTCCAAAATGTACTGCAAGGACATCATCAGCGTTTACGGCCTGACCGAGTCTTCGCCGGGCATGAGCGCCACGCGCACCAGCGACTCGGCCGAAATCCGGGCCACCACCGTCGGCCGCGAGCTTCCTTTCGTGGAAGTGAAGGTGCTCGATCCCGAAACCAATGAAGAAGTGCCGCGCGGCGTGCAGGGGGAACTGTGCTGCAAGGGCTACAACATCATGAAGGGATATTACAAAAATCCCGAAGCCACAGCGGCGGTGATCGACGAAAACGGTTTTCTGCATTCCGGAGACCTCGGGACGATGGACGAACAAGGCTACATCCGGGTGACGGGACGGATCAAGGAAATGATCATCCGCGGAGGCGAAAACATCTATCCGCGGGAAATCGAAAACTTCCTTTACCAGATGCCCGAAATCGAAGCGGTGGAAGTGGCCGCCATCCCGAGTCCGAAATACGGAGAGGAAGTGGGAGCCTTCATCCGGGTACGGAAAGGGATGAGCCTGTCGGAAGAAGACGTGACGATGTACTGCCGGGGGAAAATCGCCCGGTACAAAATCCCCAAATACATCTTTATGGTGGACGAATTCCCCATGACGGCCAGCGGCAAGATTCAGAAATACAAACTGAAAGACGTCGGACTGAAAATCCTCGCCGAGCGCGGGGTAACGGTGGTCTGACCTTGTCCGCAGGCGCTATTCGATAATTAAGTTTCAACAGTCACGCTGCGGGCCGGCCCTAAAAAGGGCCGGCCCGCAGCACTTTTGCAGATACACTTCTTTTCTTACATCCGCACGGGGTCACCCAAAAACAAAAAGGCGACGGAATAAATTCCGTCGCCTCTCGTCCCGGTTTCGGGACTTCTTATTTTTCGATCCGAAAATAATCCACATCCAGCCAGCCGCCGTCGCTCGAAACGACGGGTCGATTGCAAAACACTCCGACCTTGGCTCCGATCCATTTCCCTTCACGGGCCTTGAATTCGTTCCCCAGATCGGTGAACTTCCTGCCGTCGGTGCTGTAAGCGAACCGGCACTTGCCGCCGTCGCGCACCGTCACCTTCAGCCAGACCTCCCCGTTTTTCAGTTTCTGCGAAGCATTCACCTGTTCCTTTCCCCTCCGGTCGGCTTTCAGGCATTCGTTCTGGGAAATCACGATCCCTTCCGGAGTCTGTTCCAGCGAAAGCAGGGCATAATCGAGCCCCATCACCAACAATCCGGCCCGTTCTCCCTCGATGTTGCCCGCCGGACGGAAATTCACCTTCGTCACCGCGGAAAATTCCCGTGCCGGAAATTTCTGCAACAGCAGATTCGGGGAATCCATCAGATTGCCGCACGGTTTCTCTTCGGGCTGCACCGCCGAAAACAGACGCATGTACCCCTTATCGCCCGCAAAATAGGCCCAGGTCGGTTTATAGTTCCCGTGCCACTGCCATTGCAGACCCAGTTCCAGACCGTCGAATTCGTCACTTTCCTGCGGAGTCATGACCGGATAAGCGCCGCCCACGTTCGGTTTCTTCCACGTCAGCACCGGTTCTCCGCAACCGTCTCCGTCGGGATCAACGCCCATCACGGGCCAGCCGTTCGCCCATTTCATCGGTTGCAGGTGCACGATCCGGCCGTATTCATACACATCCTGAAAATGATAGAACCAGTCTTCTCCGCCGGGCGTCTGCACCCATGCCCCCTGATGAGGCCCGTTGACCGGAGTACCGCCCTGAGCCAGCACCTTGCGGTGTTCATAAGGGCCGAACACGTTTTTCGACCGCAGCACCAGCTGCCAGCCGGGTTTTACCCCTCCCGCCGGAGCGAAGATGTAGTAGTAGCCGTTGTATTTGTGAAATTTCGGGCCTTCGATCGTCGTGTTGCCCTCGTGTCCATCGAACACCAAACGATCCTCTCCCAGCGCTTTCGTGCCGTCGGGGGTCATCCGGGTTACGGCCAGCACGCTTTTCATCGACGCGCGGCTTCCGGCAAACGCATGCACCAGATAGGCCTGTCCGTCCTCGTCCCACAGCGGACACGGGTCGATCAGCCCTTTCCCCTCCTTCACCAGTACCGGTTCGCTCCATTCTCCGCGCGGATCCTCGGCCTTGAGCATATAGATACCGTAATCCGGATCGCCGTAATAAATGTAGAATTCGCCCCGATGATACCGGATGCTCGGCGCCCAGACCCCGTTTCCGTGCTGGGGCAGGTCGAACACCTCGTAGGGTTTCTGTTTCGGCAGGGCATAGTTCACGATCGTCCAGTTCACCATGTCTTTGGAATGCAGGATCGGCAGCCCCGGACTGCAATTGAAACTCGATGCCGTCATGTAATAATCGTCCCCGGCCCGGCAAACGTCGGGATCGGAATAATCGGCGTAGATGATCGGATTTTTGTAGGTGCCGTCTCCGTTGTCGGCCACCCATACCTTCGAGACATACGGCTGCTGCGCCGTCGCGGTCAGCACCGACGCCAACAGCAGACACAAAAGGTTAGCGGTTCTTTTCATGCGTATCTTCAAAATTTAGGTTGGTTCGTTTCAAGCAAATTTAACGGTCCGGGACGAATCCCGAAAATCCGGAGCGTTTTTCACGCTAACTACGGCTTCCGGCGCCGATCGAAAAGGGCGTTGAACCGGTACGGCACACGGGATTCGAAACCGATCCGTTCTCCCGTCGAGGGATGCAGAAAAACGATGCTTCCGGCATGGAGCGCCACCCGATCCAGGGGATTGGTCTTCGCTCCGTACTTTTTGTCTCCCGCCACCGGATGGCCTATATGTGCCAGCTGCACGCGAATCTGATTTTTGCGTCCCGTTTCCAGCTCCAGTTCCAGCAGGGCGTATGCCCCGTTTTCCTTCAACACCCGATACCGGGTGATCGCCTCCCGACCGTTTTCGGCATCGGTCACGTACACTTGGAACGCTTTGTTCTCCGCCAGATAGGAAACGATCCGGCCTTCCGCCTTCGCGGGCACTCCCTCCACCACGGCATAGTACTTCCGTTCGAGCACCGTTTCGTTCCAGCGGGACTGCATCTTTTCCTGCACCTGCATGCTGCGGGCGAACATCATCAGGCCCGAAGTTTCCCGGTCGAGACGGTGCAGAATGAAGATCAGATTGCGCGGATCGGCCCGTTTCACGTATTCGCTCAGAATGTGGTAAGCCGTTTTCCGGTTTTCCCGTTCCGTTCCCATCGAAAGCAATCCGTACTTTTTGTCGATCACGATCAGTTCGTCATCCTCGTAAACGATCCGCAGCATCGGATGCCGGAACTCCTCCCGGCCCTTCTCCTGGCTGATTTCCACCGTATCCCCCGGAACCAACGGGGCATCGAACTTCGTCAGCACCCGTTTGTTGACCGACACCTGCCGGTGCGTCAGATAGGATTTAACCGTCGTCCGGCTTTTGTCCGGCAGCGCGGCAAACAGAAAATCGAGCAGTTTCCCCGCTTCCGTCACGGGCAAACGCACCGGAGAGCTGCCGGAGCTCTTTCCTCCGTGCGGCTTTTTCGGAAAAATATCGGACGGTTCTTTCGGTTTCATGGGTCGGTTTTCGGCAAATATAGGGATTCGCAGACATTAATCCTATCCCCCTTCGCCGCTGTTCCGAAATCCGCCGTTCCGGCGGAGGAAGAAAGCAGGCGACCGCTTAGCGTAAAAATCCGTGCAGAGAAAAACACCCAAAAGCACCAATAAATGATTAATTTTCAAATACTTAACTCAAACACACATACTCCGGCGTGCGTTCCGGGAGCACTTTCCGCATGTCGTTCTCCTTTCATTTTCCGCCGAAAACCGTTAACTTCCCGTTTTGAAAACGGATTCGTCCGGATTTTTCCCGGTACGACATGAAAAACCTCGAAACCCCTAAACCGCTATCTATGAAAAAAACCGCATTCCTGGGTTTGGCGCTGTGGCTCGCGGCGGCTTCGGTCGCCGGCCAGCAACGCATCGTGACCTCCCTCTCCGGCGAAGGGTGGCACCTGTGGCCCGACAAGGCCGCCAACTGGAAGAACGAAAAAATCTTCATGACGCCGGTGGACGTTTCGTCCCTGCCCGTCGTTCCCCCGACCGAAGGCTGGGACGTCCTGTTTTCCGACCGGGCGATTCCGGTGCAGGTGCCCGGCAGCGCGGAAGAATACCTGCAAACCGTATCCGGGCCCGAAGGAGACATCCACGGGGTCACGTGGTGGAGCCGGAAAATCGCCCTGCCCGATTACCGGGAGCCCAAACGGATTCTGCTGAAATTCGGCTCCATCCGCTCGCGGGCCGAAATCTTCATCGACCGGAAGCTCGTCGACTACCAGATCGTGGACAACACCCCCTTCGAAGCGGACATCACGCCTTACGTAAAACCGGGCGCCACGGTGGAACTGGCCGTGCGGATCACTGACGCGGGAGGGAATTACGACTGGCGGGACGGAGCGCTGATCCGATGGGGCGACAAAACGCTTCCGCCGGGACACGCCTTCGGAGGCGTCACCGGAAAAGTCACGCTGGAAATCTGCGATCCGGTTTACGTAGCGGACATTTACATGCAGAACCTGCCGGAAATCACTTCGGCCAACGCCATCCTGACCGTCCGCAACACCACGGGAAAAACCGTGAAACGGGATATCTCAGTGAACATATCGGAAAAAGACGACCCGTCCCGGACGGTGTTCGCCGCCGAATTGAACCGTCAAACGCTGCAACCGGGGGACAACGAAATCTTCGTCCGGGTGGATGCTCCCGAAGCGATACCCTGGGACGTGGAAAATCCCAATCTTTATCTCTGCAACGTCCGGCTCGGCGACCGCAAAACCGTTACCGACGAAGCTTCCCGCCGGTTCGGGTTCCGCTGGTTCGAAGCGGACGGCATCGGGAAAGACGCCGTGTTCCGGCTGAACGGGAAGCGGATCGTCCTGCGCTCGGCCATCAGCTGGAGCTTCTGGCCCGTGAACGGCATCTACCCCACGGACGAACTGGCCGAACGTCAGGTTCGCGTCGCCAAAGAGCTCGGACTGAACATGTTGAATTTCCACCGTTTCATCGGTTCGCCGAACGTACTGGATTACGCCGACGAACTGGGACTGCTTTTCTTCGAGGAACCGGGCGGATACCGGCTGCAGGCGAACAACGACTTCCTGTGCCGGAACCTGCGGGAAAAAGTGCTGCGAATGGTACGACGCGACCGAAGCCATCCGAGCCTGGTCATCTACAACATGAAAAACGAAGGCGGGGCTTCCTCGCCCGCCGTGCTTGCGCTGGAACTGGAACACATGCGGGAAATGCACCGGCTCGACCCGTCCCGAATTCTGCTGCGGACTTCGGCCTGGGCGGCCGGGGATTACATCGACGACCAGGCCAAAATCCACCTTCGGCCCTACGATACGACCGTTTACTGGAACGGCTGGTACGACTACCACCACGCGGGCGGCCCCGCCGTCTGGAACCAGGCGCTTTACAAAGGGCCGGACGATTATTACAACAACACGAAGAACCGCACCGAGATCGTTTTCTTCGGCGAAGAAGGAGCCGTTTCCTCGCCTCCCCGGTACGAAAAGAACAAGACCGAACTCGACAGGCTGAAATACAAGGGATGGGACGGAGTGCAATTTTTGCAATGGTACGACGAATGCGCCGAGTTTCTGGATCGGAAAGGGCTGCGGGACATCTTTCCGACGGTGGACACGTTTACCGTGACGCTGGGCCGGGTTTCCTTCGAACACCAGGGACGGAAAATCGAATCTGCCCGGATCAACGACCTGACGGACGCCTACGTGGTGAACGGCTGGGAAACGGAGCTGATCGAAAACTATTCGGGCATCGTGGACTGTTTCCGATATCCCAAATCCACCCCGTCCATCATCTCCCGTTACAACCGGCCGCTCTACATCGCCGTCAAACCCCGGCAGCAAATCGCGGAAGCGGGTTCGCCGGTGACGACGGATTTCTACATCGTGAATGAAAAGGATATCCGGGGGCCGCACCGGCTCGTCATCGTCCTGAAAGACCCTTCAGGAAAAACGGCTTACCGCACCGAAAAGGAAGTGAACGTAACGGGGGGCGAAACCTACGGAGAACTGCTGGCACCGGGAATCGACGTGCCCACGGCTGCCGTGGGAGGCATGTACACCCTCGAAGCGACCCTGCTGACCCCGGACGGAAGACCGGTTACGGAAGGCCATGACGGGTTGATGGTCGTCAACCTGAAATCCAACACTCTGAAAGGGAACGGAGCCGTATGGGAAGACGGAAACGCCGTACAGGGGTTCCTGAACGGAAGGACGGCCAGCGCCGTGAAACCCTATGCCGATTCGCTGGGCCGGCTCGACTGGGTGATCGTCTCCCGGCCTCCGCGCAGCGACCAGTTCACGATGGTTCCGGCGGAGTCCATGCGGACGCCTGCCGGAGAAAAGGGACTGGAAGCGATTTACTTCATGGACATGGATTTCAAACGGGAAATCTATCGGGAAACGACCAATGCCGTCAACCTGAGCGCCATCGAGGGAGCTACGCCCAGCCCGCACGTACCGACCATCGCCGGATACGGCATCGTCTGGAAAGGAGAACTCCTGCCGCCGGTAACCGGCGAATACGCTCTGCAGGTGCAGTCCAACGACCGAAGCATCATCGAGCTGCTGGTAAACGGCAAGACCGTTTACGAAATCCGGCGCGACCGTTCGCACGTGGGAGACGGCAAAGTCCGGCTCGAAGCCGGCAAACCGGCCTCGGTGGAAATCCGGTTCCGGCATCCGCGGAGCAATGCGCGGTGCAAACTCGTCTGGGCGGTTCCCAATCCGGAGCTGCCCGACCCGCAGAAGCTGATGGAACGGGCCCGGCAGGACGGGACGGCGGTCTACATCATCGAAAACACCGACGACTGGGCGGAAGTCATCCAGCGCAACAGCGATGCGGTCTTCCGGGATAAATTCTATGTCGGCACCAACTGGCTGGGCGGCGTGATGTTCAACCGGGCGCATCCCGTTTTCGACGAACTTCCCGTAAACGACGCCTTGAACTGGCCTTATCAGGGATTGATTCATACCGGAGTCGAACGCATGGGACACGTCATGGACGGGGAAGAATTGCTCGTGGGAGCTTATCACACCTACCCCATGCAACTCGGAACGGCGATGGGGATCGTTCCGGTCGGCAGGGGGAAAGTGCTCTTTTCCACGCTCGACCTCTACGGGAACTTGTTGCACGACGGCAGCGAAGGACTGGTGGCCAAAAAGATATTGTTGAACATGATCGATTTTGCAGGTCAGGAAAAATAGGCGTGTTCCCCGTTTTTATCCGAACCCCCGGAAGCCCCTGCTTTCCGGGGGTTTCTTTTGGAGGAACCTGAAAAAGAATGCTCGGGGCAGAAAGAGCCCCATCATGCAAAAACGGCCCGACGCAGCACCTACCCTACCCGTGCCCGGCAAATCATGTGACGCCACAAATAAGGGAATCGCCCTACCCCGGCAAAACGGATGTCCCGGAATCCGGCCTCCGAAAGGAGACGGGAAAGGGTGCTTTTCGACCAAAATTTGATATGCCCGCCTTCCCAAAGCGCACTCCAGTGATGATCCATCTTTCCGGACAAAGCGAGCATCACATTCTTCAAATAGCCGTGATAGGGCGTGGAAAGAATGAGCGTACCGCCCCCGTTTTCCAGCAGGATGTTCTTCAGGAAACTCACGAAAGCGCGGGGAGCATACAAATGCTCGATGACTTCCATCGAAACGACGGTTTTGACGGGGACGCCGCGCAAGGCTTCCGGAAGACGGGCCTCCGTCACATCGTTGACGAAAAACCGACCGGGGTGCTTTCGGTTGGCGAGCGCGATGCCTTCCGCCGAGGCATCGATGCCGTACACGGAATAGCCCCTGGCCATCAGTTCGCCGGCGAAATAACCGTTCCCGCATCCCACATCCAGCACCGCTTCCCGTTCATCCGGAGGGGGCAATTGACGAATAATTCCCCCGATGAGGTATTTGTGATAAAACGCAGCCTCTTCGTCCTGCCAGCCGAATTCCCGATATGAAGAACGATCCGCCATCCTGCGTCGAGGTTTCGAAAATAAATGATAATACAGTCGAAAAAATGTCCGAATATCCGAATTTCGCTTTCCCCCGGAATCCCCGCCGCTTTCATTCCGTCCGGTCGGACACCGATCACGGTAGATACAAAAGAACGGATTTTTTCCGAGAAGACCAAGCGATCATGGAAATATAATACACGTTTTACAACACAATCCCCCCATAGATGCAAACAATTTTTTTCCATTCCGTTCCGATCCGTATTAAAAACCGACCAATAGCGTCACACTTTTCCGGAACTTTCCTATATTTGTCTAACCGGAAAAGCCGACACCGGGCCAGAAGTTGTTCCGGCGTTCCGGAAAAAACGGCGCGACTATCCGGAAAAACCTTACCTTTGCAGGAAGAAACCGAGAGGGAGAAACTCTAAAGAATCAATAATCGACACAACATATCGGAAACCGAACATGAAAATAGCGATAATAGGGACTGGTTACGTAGGCCTGGTGACGGGGACATGCTTTGCGGAAATGGGCGTTGAGATCGTGTGCGTGGACATCGACCGGGCCAAGATCGAAGGGCTGAAACGGGGGGTGATCCCCATCTACGAACCGGGGCTGGAAGAGCTGGTCAAAAAGAACGTCGCAGCCGGAAGGCTCTCCTTCGAGACCGACCTGGCCCGGGTGATCGACCGGGTGGAGATCGTCTTCTCGGCCGTGGGAACCCCTCCGGGCGAGGACGGCAGCGCCGATCTGCGCTACGTGCTGGAAGTGGCCCGAACCGTAGGCCGGACGATGAACCGATACGTTTTGATGGTCACCAAAAGCACCGTTCCGGTAGGCACCTCTCATAAGGTGGAAGCCGCCATCCGGGAGGAGCTGGAAAAGCGGAGGCTGTCCATCGGGTTCGATGTGGCCTCGAATCCCGAGTTTTTGAAGGAAGGGGATGCCATCGACGATTTCATGCGTCCCGACCGGATCGTAGTGGGGGTGAATTCCGACAAAGCCCGCGGGCTGATGGAAAAACTCTACCGTCCGTTCACCCTCAACGGGCATCCGCTCCTGTTCATGGACGTGGCATCGGCCGAAATGACCAAATACACCGCAAACTCGATGCTGGCCACGCGCATCAGCTTTATGAACGAGATCGCCAACCTGTGCGAACGGGTGGGCGCCGATGTGAACCAGGTGCGCCGGGGAGTGGGCGCCGACCCCAGGATCGGTTCCAAATTTCTGTATGCGGGAATCGGCTACGGAGGATCGTGTTTCCCCAAGGACGTGAAGGCGCTCTACAACACGGGCAGGGAACACGGATGCCGCATGCGGGTGATCGAAGCGGTGGAAGAGGTGAACCGCCTGCAGAAGGAGGTGCTTTTTGAAAAGTTCCGCGATCACTTCCGGGGAGAGGTGTCGGGAAAGACGGTGACCCTTTGGGGGCTTTCGTTCAAGCCCGAGACGGACGACATGCGCGAGGCTCCCTCGCTGGTGCTCATCGAGCGGCTTCTGGAAGCCGGCTGCCGGGTTCGGGCCTACGATCCGGTGGCGATGGAAGAGGCCAAAAGGCGGCTGGGCGACCGGATCGCCTGCTGCCCGGACAAGTACGAAGCGCTCACGGGCGCCGACGCTCTGATGCTGGTAACCGAGTGGAAGGAGTTCCGCCTCCCTTCCTGGGAGACGGTCAAGCGCCTGATGAACCGTCCGCTGGTTTTCGACGGACGCAACATCTACCAGCCCGAGGCCCTCGAAGGGGAAGGAATCGTATGCTACGGCATCGGATACGGCAAAACGAAAGGTCGAATCGCTAAGTCTCAAGCGAAATGAAACGGATATTGGTTACCGGGGGAGCGGGCTTTATCGGCTCGCACCTGTGCGAGCGGCTGCTCGCGGAAGGAAACGAAGTCATCTGTCTGGACAACTATTTCACCGGAAGCCGGGAGAACATCTTCCACCTGATGGCCGATCCCCGCTTCGAGCCGGTGCGCCACGACGTGACGGCGCCCTACTATGCCGAGGTGGACGAGATCTACAACCTGGCCTGCCCGGCATCGCCCGTGCACTATCAGTACAACCCCATCAAAACGGTCAAAACCTCCGTCATGGGCGCCATCAACATGCTCGGGCTGGCCAAGCGGGTGAAGGCGAAGATTCTTCAGGCCTCCACCAGCGAGGTCTATGGCGATCCCGCCGTACATCCCCAGGTGGAAGGCTACTGGGGGAACGTGAATCCCATCGGGTTGCGATCCTGCTACGACGAGGGGAAGCGCTGCGCCGAAACCCTCTTTATGGACTACCACCGGCAAAACGGAGTGAAAGTTAGGATCGTCCGCATTTTCAACACCTACGGTCCGCGGATGAATCCCCACGACGGAAGAGTAGTATCGAACTTCATCGTTCAGGCGCTGAGGGGAGAGGACATCACCATCTACGGAGACGGAAGCCAGACCCGCAGTTTTCAGTACGTGGATGATCTGGTGGAGGGCATGGTGCGGATGATGGCTGCGGGGGACGATTTCACCGGCCCGGTGAACATCGGGAATCCGGGTGAATTCACCATGCTGGAGCTGGCCGAAAAAGTGCTCGAGCTGACGGGATCGAAATCGAAGATCGTCTTTCGACCGCTCCCCTCGGACGACCCCCGGCAGCGGCAGCCCGACATCTCGCTGGCCCGCGAAAAGCTAGGCGGCTGGCAACCCCGGATACCCCTCGAAGAAGGACTCCGAAAAACCATTCGCTTCTTTCAGGAAAAAATATGACGCTTTTTTATATCAGAAGCAATAAACGGGAACCTTGTCGGTTCCCGTTATAAAATTCGTTTGATCAACATTCCTTACGCCATGGATAACGCCTCGTTCAAATTCCGTCTGACAATCATTGTTCTACTTCTTAGCTTTACCGCAAACGCGCAACGGGATCTGCATGAAGCGGACATTACCGTCCGGAAGGAAAACGGGCAACAAGTCCGGTTTTACCAAGGAGAAAAGCTGCAGGGACTTTGCAAAATCCGCTACATCACCGATGACTTCGTGCTCCGATACAAACTTTCCACTTTCCGCGACGGAATCGAAGGCGATACCGTACGCTTTTACGATTACAAAACGAATACCCTGCTCGAGGAAGAAATCCGGCTGGGGGAAGGCCGAACGCATCACCGGGAGTACTTTTATTCCAACCGCCCTTTCCGGGAATACGACATGGTCGGCAACCGTCTGGAAGGCACCCATATGGAATGGTACGACGACGAAAAAAGCACGCCGTACCGTTCGCAGGAGTATGTCGGCGGCAGGCTGCACGGCAAAAGCATTCGCTGGGACAACAAAGGCCGGATCGAATCGGTCTGCAACTATCGCGACAATCTGCAGGACGGCTGGTCGGAAGAATGGTCATACGGGGATGCGACGGACACCTACGGAACCATCCATGCCAGCTACTACCGGGAAGGCGGTTCGCCCGTAATGACCGAGCGGTGGTCGTTTTACGAAAACTGGAAGGGGCTGGAACAGCGAACGGTTTTCGACGGAGACGGCAGGAAGCATTACGTATCCGAGAACAAAAAGGAATGCGATTCGACGCGCATCGACACCGTCGCCTATAACGAGGGGGTCGAAATCGAAATCCGCGACTACAAGCGCGGACTGCTGCTTTCGCTGGAACGCTACACCCGCGATATGACTCCTCACGGTATTTTCGAAACTTACGATGCCGAAGGAAACGTCACATCGAGGATGAATTATGAATACGGCGAACTTACCGAAACACGGTACTACGACCCGGAAGAAGAACTGCGCGACGACATAGAAGTAACCCTGTTGACGGAAAAAGAGTTCCGGGCTCCGGACGGCGGGTTCAGCGATTCGAAACATTTCGAGGGTTGCGACGACAGCCGTCCCCTGCGCATCCGCAACGAAGCGGGCGAAGCGATCTTCGAACGCGACGAAGAAGACCGCCGTTACGAATACCACGGGTACGATCCCGAGCTGAACCTGCATGTAGCTTTTTCGAGCATCGGCGACTACAACGATGCCCATTGGTACGTCGTGCACAAGGATGGCGGCGGAGACTTTCTGGAGCTGAGGGCGGACTATCTGGCCGTCAACGGAAACACGGGTCTGATCGCCGCGGTTCGCCCTACTTTCGAAGGCGAATACGAAGTGACTTTCTACAAGCATTTTACGGACGAGGAATATGGCGGATATTTCGCCTCCGTCTTCGAATACTATTTGCAAGACCTTCCTTCGGGAATCTGGAGTATGCACTGGATCGGCGACCATGCCCTGATAATCCAGCACGACAAAGAATTCATCCGGCTGGACATCGCCCCGGAGTCGCTGACGGAACCCCGCGAAGCCTGACGACCGAACGATTCAGGATAAAAGGCACGATTTCCAAAGGCTCCCTCCGCAAAGATGAACGTCTTCTTCGCGCCGGATCGGGAAAAATGCCGGCAGTCGCACGACGGAAGCCGTACTATTTGGACTTGTACCCGAAGTTCAATCCGACGCCGATGGAATAGGTGAGCTGGATTTTGTTCCGTTTGTGAGGCGTTTCGGCTTCCTTGTCGTAGATCATCAGCCAATAGATCGACGTATCCAGGAATTTGGTCGCCCGGATAGAAAAGGTATTTTCCCATCGGGCGGTCGGCGCCAGCGTAAAATTGTAGAACGAATAAAAATTGGATTTGTAACGCAGCCGGTCTTTGGCGAAGGTCTTGTCGAAATCTATGTTGACCGAAGGCCCGATCATCGGCTTCACGTGTTTTCCCGGATCGATCCCGTTGATCTTCTTTTCCGACAGTTCGTCGTTCAGCACGAACAGGATGCTTCCCGTCACCGGGGAAAGGGTGATTTTGAACGGGGACTTTTCGGGGCCGTAGGTAAACCCGAGCGCGATATCGAGCACGCCGGGGGACATGAAGGCAGAAACCAGCGTGTTATTCGTTTTGGATTTGTATCCCCGGGAAAACTGAGAGCGGAAATTGATGGCTCCCGAGTAAGACCACTTGTCGTTGATTTCCCATTCGAATATGGCGTTCAGGTTGAATTTGTCCTCGTTCTTGAACACGATCGTGTCGATGACGCTGATCCCGTACCGGGCGTCGAATTTGGTGGTGATGGACAGTTTGTTCCGTTTGTAGGCATGGCTGATGAAGGCGGTGGCCAGACCGTTGAACGTATTGTCCCCTCCTTTGGCCCAGTTGGAAAAATAGGTTTGGGTCGCTTTCAGTCCCAAGTTGAGTTCCCAGGCATTCCGCTCGCGCCGGATGCGCCGCCGCTCGGCCCGCTGAATGGCTTCAGTCGTGTAAGCCAGATTCCCCAGGTTGGGATTGGTGAATCGTTCGTCTTTCGGACGCGGAAGTTCGACGGGATTGGCCGAGGTTTCCCGCCGGATGGTGAACTGTGCTTTCCCCGTCCACGGGAAAAGCGTACACACGGTCACGGCGATCATCAATCCTGTAAAGCGTCCCATACCCTGTTTTCCGTCTTCCTGAAATCTCGGTAAAGGTAAAGGTTAAAATCGTTTTTTCAAATTATGTGTTATATTTGTATAAACGCACAAAGGAGAGACAGACATGAAATATTTCGGCGCGCACGTCAGTGCCGAGCACGGGGTGGAATACGCTCCGCTCAACGCCCACGCCATCGGAGCCAAAGGATTCGCCCTGTTCACCAAGAACCAGAAGCAATGGTTCTGCCCGCCGCTGGGTGAAGAAAGCATCGAAAAATTCCGGGAGAACTGCCGGAAGTTCGGTTACGACGCGGCAGCCATCCTGCCGCACGACAGCTACCTGATCAACCTGGGGCATCCGGACGACACCTCCCTGACCCGTTCGCGGAATTCCTTCGTCAAGGAGATGCAGCGGTGCGCACAACTGGGCCTCGACCGGCTGAATTTCCACCCCGGCAGCCACCTGCGGGAAATCGGGGAAGAAGCCTGTCTCGACCGGATCGCCGCATCGGTCAATTACGCGCTGGAAAAGACCGAAGGGGTTACGGCAGTGATCGAAAATACCGCGGGACAAGGGTCGAATCTGGGATACCGGTTCGAACAGCTGGCCTACATCATCGACCGGGTGGAGGACAAGAGCCGGGTGGGAGTCTGCATCGACACCTGCCACGCGGGAGCGGCCGGCTACGCATTGGAAACGGCGGAAGACTGCGAACGGACGTTCGCGGAATTCGACCGGGTGATCGGGTTCCGTTACCTGAAGGGAATGCACCTGAACGACATGCTGAAACCGACCGGCAGCCGCATCGACCGCCACCGGAACCTCGGCGAAGGGACGTTGGGCGAAACCGTCTTCCGGTACATCGCCGCCGACCCCCGGTTCGACAATCTGCCCCTCATCCTGGAAACGCCCGAAGAAGAAAAATGGCCGGACGAAATTCTACGTCTCCGCTCTTGGGCGGGCGAAGGGGACGAAGGCTGACCGTTTCCCGGCCGGGAAACGGACGGAAGGAAGTTCGGAACAAAGATTGCTGCCAACTACGAAAAATAGCACTATGGACAACCGCACTTTCACCCTCATCAAACCGGAGGCGGTAGCCGCGGGAAACACGGGCAAGATCCTCGATGCGATTCTCGGCGCGGGTTTCCGGCTGCGGGCCCTGAAGATGGTTTCCCTGACACGGAACCGGGCGGAGAAATTCTATGCCGTCCACCGGGAACGCCCTTTCTACGAAAAACTGATCGGTTACATGACCTCCGGGCCGGTGATCGCCGCCGTGCTGGAAAAGGACAATGCGGTGGCCGATTTTCGCAGGCTGGCCGGGAACACCGATCCGGCCCGGGCGGAAGAGGGCACCCTCCGCCGCCGGTTCGGGACGGACACGCGGCACAATGCCGTCCACGCTTCCGACAGCGACGAACATGCACGGGAAGAGTGGGAACAATTTTTCACGGAAACCGAAATAACGAACACCGATTATTCCGGTGCATGAGGAAAACGGCTTACAGCCTCCTGTTGCTGCTGGCTCCGATAACAGGCCGATCCCAGCAGCCGCCCGAATCCCCGGAACGAAAACCCGCTTATGAAGAAATCCTTCCGTTTCCCGAAACGGAAACTTCGGACGACGTTTTTTCCGGCGAAGGGGAATCCGTGTGGTTCGTTCCGCCGGTTTCGGGAAACCGGTCTTACTTTCCCCTCGGTCGGCTCGCACGCCAACTGTTTTTCGCCGGGTACCGGCCCCGCGGTTACGATCCAGAGCATACCGGTTATCGGATCAACGGAGCCGCCGTCCGCAGCCTGACGGAAAGCTATCCGGAATGGGACGTACTGACGGGCATCCGAGCCATCGCTTACGACGATGCGGAAACGCCGGGTCTGCTTCCGGGACTTTCGGAACCGGGACTCGCGGGCGGGAATCACGATCTACGCACCGCAGGTTTGCTGAGAGGAACGCAAAACCGCCTTATCTATTCCCTGACCGACCGTTCCTACACCCACCGGCTCCGCTATTCGGGCCATTTCGAATCTGAAAAACGGCAACGGAACCTTTCGCTGGGCGTCGACCGCCGCTGGGGACGGGACGGATTCGTCGACGGGCTTTTCACCGACCTGACCACCGTCAGCGCAGCCGCGGACAAACGGTTCGGCAAACAGACGGTATCCCTTTTTTACACGGGCACCTTCGGGAAACGGGGCCTGCGTTCCGCCGCCACGGAGGAAACGTACGAACTGGCTGGAAATCCGTATTACAACCCGAACTGGGGCTACCAGAACGGCAAGGTGCGGAATGCGAAAGTACGGGGAACCGACGCTCATTTCGCCGTGCTTTCGCATACGGTCGGGCTGGGCAGCCACACCGTTTTGCACACCGCCCTTTCCTTCCGCACGGGACGCAACACCTACAGCCAGCCGGTCTGGTACGATGCCCCGACCCCCTACCCCGATTATTACCGCTACCTTCCCTCCTTTCCGGGCAACCCTGAAACGGCGGAGGCTGCGCGGCAAGCATGGGAAAGCGGAAACACGGCCGTCACCCAAATCGACTGGAACGGCCTTTACGAAGCCAACCGATTCCACCGCACCGACGATCCGGAAGGCAACCGTTCCCACTATGCGCTCCGCAACCGAGTCACCGACCGGAACGAGGGCGCCGTGTCGATGCGGGTCGAATACCGGCCGGGCACACACTTCGGCCTTACGGGAGGGCTGGATTTCCAGCAGGCCGGAACGCACGATTATGCCCGGATGAAAGACCTGTTGGGCGGGGATTACTGGCTCGACATCGACCAGTACCTGCTCGACGACGAATATTACGGGGACAAGCTGCTGAACGACGTCCGGAACCCGGAACGCCGGGTACGGGAAGGCGATCGGTTCGGCTACGATTACCGGCTGTCGGCGCAATCCTGGAAAGCGTGGGGAACGGCGGCCTGCCGGAGCGCCAGGTGGCAGGGTTTCGCATCGCTGCTTCTGGGCGAAACCGCCGTCCGGCGAACGGGAAACTATGAAAAGGAAATGTATCCGGGGAACCTTTCCCACGGAAAATCGGAACGGTTGCGGTTCCGGGAGTACACCGTCAAGGCAGGCGGAGCCTTTTCCCCGACGCTGCGCCACCGGATCGGGTTGAATCTGATGCTGGCTCGAACCGCCCCGCCCGGCCGGGAGTCCTTCATCGCACCCGACCATCGGAACGCTCCCGTGCCCGGCATCCGAACGATACAGCTGCAAGGCGCGGAACTGACATGGGATTACACTTCGCCTCGCGTCCGATTGAATCTGGCGGCTTACCTGACCTTCTCCGACCGGCACGCCGAAACCCGGAACTATTACGACGATCTGCTGGCCGAATATGTGAATCTGGTAATGACGGACATCGGCAAACTGTACGGAGGCGTGGAGATCGGAACGGAAATCGGATTGACTTCCCGGTTGACGCTGACGGCGGCTCTTGCTTTCCAGAAAGCCGAGTACCGCTCCGATCCGGCGATCGCCCTGATCCGCGACAGCGATGGGAAAATGCTGCTGGAGGGTTCCCGCAGCTATCTTTCGGGTTGTCCGCTGCCCGGCATTCCGCAACGGGCCGGAACCCTGACGCTGGACTACCGTTTCCCGAAACGGTGGCGGATCGGAGCCGCGCTGAATTATGCGGACGGGAATCATGTTTCCCCGAATCCCGTGCGTCGGATGAACCGTGCGCTCGATCCGGCCGGTTCGCCCGAATTGCGGGAGGTGATGCACGGGCAGGAAAAGCTGCCGGAAGCCGTTACGGTCTCCGTCACGCTGGGCAAGGATTTTCGGTTTCGCAACGGGCACGGCATCGGCCTGTGGGTTCTGCTGGACAACCTTGCGGACAACCGTTCGATCCGGTATGCCGGATACGAACAGATGCGATTTTCCCGGAGCGACTCCGATGCAGGCGGCACGCTGACGCCTTTTCCGTCGAAATATTACTATGCCTACGGCAGAAACTATTACTGTTCCCTGAGTTATACGTTCTGACATGAAACCGTTCCTCTCCATACCGCTGTTCTGCGTCCTGCTGCTGGCAGGCTGCGGATACGATGCATTCGACGCTTCCGACAGCGTTCTCCCGAACCTGCCGGAAGCTAACGTCCGGATCGCCGGCCTGCGGGAATTCTACCGGGACGGAGGCGCGACCACGTTTACGCGCGACTACGTGATTGCGGGATTGGTGACCGCCTCGGACGAATCGGGGAATTTCTATCGTTCCTTTTTCGTGGAAGACGAGACCGGCGGAATCGAAATCAAGGCGGGGCTTTACGACCTGCACACGCTGTTTCCCATCGGACGCCGGGTGGCGGTACGGCTGAAAGGGATGACGCTCGGACGGGACAACGGCGTTTACCAGCTCGGATCGAAAGGGCTTCCGTCGAGCGGTTACGAAACCGACTTTCTGGGACACCGCGCCCTGCTCGACCGATACGTCGTTCGCGGAAGTCTTGCAGACGCTCCCGCACCTTCCACCGGAACGATCCGGGGAATGCGGGAAGAATTCGTCGGCAGCCTGATCCGGATACGCGACCTCTGCTTCGTAAAAGGGGGCCGGGAAACATGGGCCGTAGCCGCGAAGGATTCCTGGAACGGGAAACCCTCGTCCAAAGACGTCTGGGCCAAAGACGAAGCCGGAGATTCGATCAGCGTTTATACCAGCGGATATGCCGATTTCGCTCCAGATACGGTGCCTGTCGGCAAGGTCGACGTGACCGGAATTCTGCTGAAAAACGGAAAAAACTACCGGCTCAAACTCAGAAATCCGAACGATGTGGAAAAACGTTAGCCGGCTGCTGTGCGGCCTCGCTCTCTTCCTGACCGCCTGCCATAAAACGGACGGTCCGTCCGACATGCCCCTTCCGGGGGAACCGGTTTCCGTCCAGTTTCTCAAAACCCGTTACAAAGGGTACCCGTTGCCTATCGCGCAGGACTGGACACTGAGCGGGCAGGTAGTCAACACCGACCTGCGGGGCAACTTCGCCTATACCCTTGTCGTGGAAGACGAAACCGGCGGAATCGAAATCAAAACGGGCATGCGGAACTGCTACCGACGCTATCCGCTCGGCCAGCGGGTCTATGTCCGATGCAACGGGCTGGTGCTCGGCAATCGTGCGGGAACGTTCCAACTGGGCGTCTCTTCGGACGATCCCCGCTACGAATGCGGACTGATTCCGTCCGACGCGCTTTCCCG
Source organism: uncultured Rikenellaceae bacterium (assembly GCA_946486375.1). Lineage (GTDB taxonomy): Bacteria > Bacteroidota > Bacteroidia > Bacteroidales > Rikenellaceae > CAMLTW01. The sequence continues at coordinate 126,930 of CAMLTW010000002.1, read as the reverse complement.
GCACCTGATTTCCGAAGGATTGCCCGTCGAAGAAATCCGCCCCGCGGATATCCTTCCCAGCGAGTTTTCACCCCGTTACGTCTCCTGCGCCGTACGTCTTTCCGGAGCGCAATTCATCCGGGAAGATGCGGACAAAAGCTGGGGAGACGGTACCAGCCACACGGAACGGGCGCTCGAATTCTGCGCTTTCCCGGAAGACACGCTGTGGGTCAGCACTTCGCCCGAAGCGACGTTCGCCTCCTATCCCCTCCCGAAAGGAAACGGCGTGATCGAAGGCGTCCTGGGACGATTCAACGAAAAATACCGGCTTGTCCTGAACGATCCCGACAGGCTGCTGTTCCGGCCGGAAGACCGCTGCGACCGACCTAAACCTTTCATCGCGGAATAACTCGTTCAGATCAATCGAAAAAACGGAAGCATACGCCTCCGCTTTTTAAGTTCATTCGTCCTCCGAACATTACTGGAATTTCTCGCCGAATTCCACCTGCTGTTGCCCCACGCGCTGCACTTCCTTCCGCTTTTCTTCCTCCGATTTGGTGTGGAAGAATGCCCGCCCCAACCGGTCGTCTCCCCGGTTCGTCACCTGCGGCCTTTCGTCGTAAACCATCGACCGCTGCGGAGCCGCGCTTTCAAATTCCAAAGACACCGGATGGGCCGTATGGTATCCCTCGAACAGGATCCGGGCCGTCACCCGGATTTTCCCCGGTTTCGTGGTGGAACGGATCAGCACGGGAGCCGATCCGAATTCCAAATCCCGCGGATTGGCCCCGATTTCCGGGCCGCCGATGATTTCGCCCCCGCCTTCCACCGTGAACAATACCTTATCCTTCGCCAGCCGCCGAACATTTCCTTCGTCGTCCGTCATTTCGGCGACCACCACGGTAAAATCGGAACCGTCCGCCGTCAGCGGCTGCACCGTATCCGCCAGCCGCAGCTGCAACCGGGTGGAACGTCGGGAAGGCATTTTCCGGGTCGAGCAAACCACCTTTCCTCTGATGATCCCTTCCGCCACGATATTGGCCTGTTTCCAGTTCTTTTCGATATAAGTATGCACCCGCATGCTGTCGAAAACGAACGCATCCGGGAAAATCACCGGCCGATACGGCATCGTCGTCTTTCCGCCTTTCACGACCGGACGCACCAACGTATCCCGTTCGAAAACGATCAGCCGTACGGAATCGCAGTTGCTGAACACCACCACGCTCGTATCCGAATAGGGGGTCATCTCATGGGCGACGAACACCATCGGCCCGGTTTCGGCCAACGGCAGTTTCAGATCGGGCGGCACCTGGCTTTGGAACAGATAATAGGCATACTTCGGCTGCCGGAAGGCATCCGTCAGGCCGCCCCAGTACGGATCGGGATGGTATCCCCGCTGATGATCGAACGCATGCCACTGTGCTCCGCCGATGAACTGCCCCGTCGTCTGGTACATGGCATCGTATGCCCGACCGAGCTTCAGTGCCTGCACGATCTGGGGACGCTCTCCCCAGCTCCGCGACGCCCGGTTGTTGTTGTTCTGCGCATACCAGTCGTCCACGTTTTCCCCGAACTCCCGCGTGAAAATGTTCTGCCGGAATTTCCCTTCGTCCGCAGGCCAGCCGTACACCACCTCGTAGTTCCGGGCCACGCCCGCCGAATGGTTGTCCCCGACCGCGAACCGTCCCGGATAGGGATATTCTTCCTTCGTGATTTCCAGCGCCCGGGTGGCGAATTCCAGCGGATAAGGAGTTTCGTTCAGCACCGGTTCCCACAGGATGACCGACGGATGATTTCGGTCGCGGCGCATCATATGCCGGATATCGTCATACACCCGATCCGCGAAAATCGTATCCTTGTTCCAATACTGCCACCCCGGCGTGGGCACGATCATGAAGATACCCAGTTCGTCGCAGGCGTCCATAAACGCCGGATCCTGCGGATAATGGGCCGAGCGGATGATCCGGCAGCCCGCTTCCCGCAACAGTTTCACGTCCTGCCAGTGCCGGGAGTTCGGCACGGCATTGCCTACATACGCGAAGTCCTGATGCCTGTTGGTTCCGATGATCTGCCCGAAGGGTTTCCCGTTCAGCCAAAGGCCGTCTTTTCCCCGGAATTCGACCTTCCGGATGCCGACCCGGGTCGTTCCGCCGTCGAAAGCATCACCCTTCGCGCCCCGCAACCGCGTGTTCACCCGGTACAGGTAAGGGTCGTCCGGCGACCAGAGCCGGGGATTTCTTACCGTAATCTTCTGCTTCACCTGCCGCGATTCTCCGGGCCGCAGGACAACCCTGCCGGAAGCCCATCCCACGGGATTCCCCGCCGCATCGCAAAGCTCCGTTTCCACACCGACCGTTTGCCGGACGGGCGAATCGTTCTTCACGTCGGTATCCACGTAAACGTCCGCCTGTTCCCCGGTAATGTTGTCGCAGTGGACGAAAACGCCGCCTCCGGCCGCCTGCCCCGCCTCATTGGGATCGGTCACGTACACGGGAGCGGTAGCGATCAGCCACACGTCCCGGTAAATTCCGCCATGATAGGCGAAATCGAGCGTTCGCTGCGGTTTCCCCGGCGGATAGGTTTTGTCGTCGCTATTGTCGGCCCGCACGGCGATCACCGCTTTTTCGCCCGGTTTCAGGCCCAGCGTTGTCAAGTCGACGCTGAACGGCAGATAGCCGCCCACGTGTTCCCGCACCCGTTTCCCGTTCACATACACTTCCGCCTTTCCCATCACGGCTTCGAAATAGACGGTCACTCGCTGACCCTCCGATCCTTCCGGCAGCGTGAAATGTTTCCGATACCAGACGGGACCCTGATAGTTTCTTCCGCCGCTCCCTTCCGCCGGCACCAGTTCCGGCGTATGGGGCACCGAAACCACCGTCCAGCCCGAATCGTCGTAATCGGCGGCTCCGGCCCCTTCCGCATCCCCTTTGAGGAAACGCCAGCCGACGTTAAAATCATACACCTGTCGTCCGCTGTCCTTCAGGTCGAAAAATCCGGCTGCGGACGTTTCGGGCCGATACATACCGCCCCCCTCCCCGGAAGCCCTTACCGCTCCCGACAGCACCGCCAAAAGCACCAATCCGGCAATTCGTCTCATAGGTAACATCTTTTATTTTTGGTTTGTCATTACTTTCCAGCCTGTTCTGTCCCTATTCCGGAACCCGGAAGCATCACCGCCGCATCCGGCCTCCGCGCTTCGGGAGTTACGTTCAACCGCGTCACCCGCCCCTCTTTCGATTCGGCTTCGACCACCGTACCGCCGGGCGCATGCAGTCTGAAATGCACGTCCCAATCCGAAGGCCACGCCGGGAACAGATAGATTTCATCCCCGCCGGTCTGCAACAGCATTTCCTGCAGACCGATCATTCCGCTGCCGCCCCAGTTGTGGTCGGGCGTCCAGTCGAAACCGGGGCCCCAGAAAGCCGGGAAGCGACGGCCCGAATCGGCCAGCTTTTTCAGGGTAAGCGTTTTCGCCTCGTCCGTCAGTCCCAGGCAGGCGGCGAAAATGTTGTCCTGCTTCCACCCGACGTGACTCCGGAACTTCAGCACGTCCGGATCGTGGAAATAGGTGTTCCGTGCCGTATCCAGCCCCGGCCTCCCGATGCCGTACATCCGCCACGGGAAAACCGGATACAACTGGGCAGCTTCCACATTGTTCACCCGCGCCCAAACCTCCGCCGGCGCGATGGTCGTTTTGCCTTCGATCGTACGCAACGGCACCGGAGGCACGGTCGTCAGAAATTTCGTCCACCGTTCCTTTCGCTCCGGAGCAAGCAGCGAATCGGGCAGCTGCGTCAGCCGGGAAGCCACCGTGTGCAAGGCGGCCACCGTAGAAGCGGCATTGTAAGCCATTTTGTAAGTCTCGCACCCCGAACCCGGATAGAGCACCAGATGTCCGTTTCCGTCCAGCACCCTGTTCCCGCGCCGGGACGCCAGCCAACGGTAATGTTCGTCGAAAAAGGTGAGGCAACTCTCCACCAGCGACAGGTAAGGCCGGATGTCCATCCCGCCGTAGTCCGCAGCGTCGAGCATCATCAGGCAAAATTCCAGAGCCGTATCCCACTGGTACTCCAGCCACGCATTGTATTCCATCCCCGGATCGTAATCCGCCGGACGCTTCCAGCCGTACTCGCTGGGATTGGGCAGCCCGAAGTTTTCGATCTGTTCGGTAAAACAAGCCCCTTCGTGTCCCCAATAAACCCGGCTCCGCCACTCGGCATTCTTCAAAGCCCGGTCGTAGAAGCGGAACTGCGCGGGCATCAGGTCGGAATCCCCGCTCTTGAGCATCGGCCAGTAAACGAGGCGCTGGTTCTGCGCCGTCATCGTTCCTCCGCCCCAGTTCCGGAAATCGGGCGTGTAGCGCCGGGACGAATCCACATGCACCGGATCATAGGTGAACAGGCCACCGTTGAACTTGGTCGGCCAATCGCCGTATGCATTGCATCCCAGCATATAACGGAACAACTGATAGTTGCGTCCCACGCGCCATGCCTCGTCTTCCGGCCCCCGGCCCGGATTGATGCGGACGAAGCTCCGTTCCCAAAACCGCTGCCACCACTCCGCCGTCCGGCGTTCCGCCTCTCCCGGTTTCATCCGATCCGATTCCGCCCGGATCCCGTCCAACTCCTTCAGCCACATGGCGATATCGGGCGTTTGATTCACATGCAGGAAAATTTCCGCTTCATGCCGACGGGACGGTTTTTCGCTTCGCAGCGCCCACGCCTTATAATCGGTATCGGCATACACACCCTCCGTAATCCCGGCAGGCCGCATTCCCCGTCCCCGCATCAGACCGCCGAAAGTCAGCGACGCCAGCGGATTCGTCAGGCTGTCCTTCACCGTTTCCATCCCCTGTTGCTTCACCACGACGTCGAACATCGTGGGAGCCGCCGGATTCCGGTGATAAAACAATACGCCGTTCGTCCCTTCGAACCGAACGGTGTCGGCCTTGGTCGCAAGCCCTTTCGGAGCCGCCCACTTGTAGGAATTGGCGTTGCTCTCCTGCCCTCTGAGCAGCCTGTCCCGGTACCGCCAGCTCTCGTAAAAAACCTCCGCTGTCGTTTCCGACTTTCCCTTTACATCCACATGCACCACCGGACGCAGCACGTCCACCCACACCTTCACCTCCGTTTCCGTCCGTCCCTCTCCGCCGCGAATCCGCACCGAACCGTCGCGAAGCGTCAGTTCCTGCCGGAAACCGGGCCCCGTAAACGGATTCGGGGTCAGACGCACCCGCACCCGGCCCAGTTTCAGAAAAGCGTTGTTTTCATCGAACGCACCGCTCCGGGAAAGGTAAAACAACAGGTCACCGTCTTCTACCCAGACATTCAGCCCGATATCGCCTCCCCCGCAGGGCATCGACTCGCCCGAATTCCGGCTCGGCGTCGTCCAAACGACATTGTATTCGTCCGTCCAACACTCCGCTCCGTCCATCGCCGGAACGGCCGCCGCATCCGCAAAGCCCAGTCCAGCCCATGCACCGGCCAACCAGCCGGTTATTTTCCAAAAGAAACCTCTCATTTTTCGTCCGTTCGGTTTTCAATCACCAGCGTCAACGGCCCCAGCACGCCCGACTCGCACAGCGGCACCCGATCCAATCGGTAGGGAGCATTCGTCCAGACGCCCTCGCCCGACACCCGGCCTTCCTTCACGCCGATCATCCGGTTCGCCCACGTATTCACCGCCTCGATCCGCAGTTCATTCCTCCCCGCCTTCAAAACACGCGACACGTCCACCCGATAAGGATAAGTCCACGCAATGCCGCAGGATTCCCCGTTCAGGAAAACCTCCGCCATGACGCCCACCCGTCCCAGATCGAGGTGATATTTTTTCGCCAGATCGACCGTTCCCTGCAACCGGAACTCCGTGCGGTAAACCGCCGTTCCGGAAAAATAGCGGATTTGTTCGTCGGCATTCCGGCTCCAATCCCGCAATTCCGGCCAGCGTTCCGTCTTTCCGGTACCGGGAAATTCGACCGCCCAGTCCAGTTGCAGGGGCACGGAATCCCGCAGCACCGCAGGAGCCTCTCCGGACATTACGCCGCCTGCCGGACGTCCCAGCACCACGAACACCGATTCGTTCGGCGCCAATTCCAACGGCAGATACGTTCGCCGTCCGTCCGTCGTCCAGCCGAAGGCTTCGCGCCGTTCCCCGGTAACCGGGTTCCACAGTTGCGGCACTTTCCCGCCGCATCGGAGCGACAGACGCAGGCTGCGGGATTTCTCCCGCTGGTTGGACACGAAATAAATCTCGGCATTTCCGTCCCGACGATGCACCCAGGCAATGTCCCCGGCAGGCAGATCGTCGGCCGCCGCCGATTCTTCCACCGCGGTAAAGTCCCGATCCACTCCGAAGCGGACGAATGAATCCTCCGTGTAAGGCAATCCTTCTCCTTCGGTCAGCACGGTCACGCCTCCCGCTTTCAGTTCCCGGATTTTGGCGGCCACGGCGTCGCTGCGGTAACGGTTCGGAGTCATGCGATCCGGCAGCGGAAAAACCACCACCGCATACGAAGCTCCCGACGGAAGCACCATCCGCCCGTTCGCGGCCCGCGCCCGCAGCAAAACGTCTTTGTTGAACGAATCGTAGGCATATCCGTTCAACGGGTCGACCCATTTTTCGGGATCGGCCATGCCGGCGGAATGCTTCACGCCCACGGGCATCGTCCGCTGCGGTTGTCCGACATTGGCCAGCCGCACCCGTTCGCTTTCCACCCGTTCCGGTCCGAAAATGCCCGGCAGGGAATTGACCAGCCGGTCGGGCAGCACCGCCCGCCGCGGCACGTCCTCGCCGGTGAACACCGCCACGTCGGTCACCGGAACGCCCCGCTGCAACAACGCCTGACACCGTTTGGCATAATCGACCCACGCCCGGCCCTGATTCCACCAGGTCTGGTCGCGCTGCATGTACAGTCCGATGCCGTCCAGGGTCATCCCCGGTTTCCGGTCGAGCCACGGGTTATGCACATAGACATGATAAACGATCTTATTGATCCCCAACGCATAATTTCGGTCGAGCATCGTCTTGATCATCCCCGGATGCTCGTCCCACATCGTCCGGAGCTGGGTAAACCCTTCGGCCTGCACGATGTTCTTCCCATAGATATGCGCTCCGTGGATGGCATCGAGCATGTCGTTCGGCTTGTCGTGCGTCGGGCTCCGCAGCCAGAATTCCCCCATCGGAATATCCGTTTCCCGGTAATGCAGCATCCCGTCGCTGGTCATGGTCGGGGAAACGCATTCCGCCGTGAAACGACAACCGTATTCATGGCCGAGTTTCGCCAAAGTACGGTAAAAAACATCCGCCACCAGTTCCGCCGCCGTTTCCCGAATGTCCCGCAGCACCTTTTCGGACTGCTCTGCGCTTCCCATCGGAATCCCCGCGTACAACGGCAGCCACGGCATCAGATCGTACCCCCTCCGGCGGCGAAACTCCGCCGCAAAGTTTTCCGACCAGTTCTGGCTGCCGCATTCCCAGCTGTCCACGTGCATGATTTTCAGCACGCGTCCGGCCAGTTCCGGCCCTACCTGCCGGAAAATTTCGGCGAACCAGCCGTCGAACTGTTTTTCCACCGCTTTCGGGTTGAACTTGTCGCATTCCAATCCCTTCCCGGCGCCCCCCGTGGCATTCACATGCCCCGTGGAAGTATGCCCCAGCCGGAGAATCCGCCACCGGCCTTCCGGCAACGCTCCGGCCCGCAGCCGCCCGTCCTGCAGGGAAGCGGTCAGGTCGCGCACTTCCGCCGGATTCACACAATTGCCCGCAGGCAGTTCTCCGGCGGTCGTCTCGGGCGCGATCCGCCAAACCGCCGCCGACTTCCCTTCATACTGTCCGATCTTCGGTTCGCCCGAAAGGTGCAGTTCCCGGATGCCGAGCGACGGTTTCCATTTGGCCGCGTCGAGGTCTTCCGACCCCGGCTCCGTGCCCGCCGGATCCCAGCTCAACCGGAAATAGCGGGCCGTGGTGGGAGGAATGACATGCGTATTGGGAGCATCCAGATTCTGCCATCCGTGCCGCGCGGGCGTCAACCGAGCCACTTCGCGAAAACTCGAACCGTCGTCGCTGGCGCTTACGACCAGCCGGTGGGCCTGATAGTTGTTTCCCGGCGTTTCGATCAGAATCGAGCGGCAGGTGAACGGCTCCCGGAAATCGTACTGGATCCAGCAAGGCACGGCGCTCCGGAACGGCACCGTGTTTCCCGGTTCGACGAGCAATTCGGGCCGGCTGTTCGGAACGCTCGCTGTCACCGCCGGTTTCCGGTTCCGCGTGGAATATTCCGCCGCCGGGTCTTTCACGGGCAGCGCATACACCGCAATATCCTCATAATAATCTTCGTACATGGGCGGCTGAGGCAATCGCAGGTTCAGCGCCCTGCCCCCGTCCACCACCGTATCGGCCCACACCACTTTCTGCATCGAAAGTTCGGGAGTGATCCACGGCCCTCCCGCCAGGGCGAACCCGTCGCAGATGTGCATCCCCAGTTCCAACCCCAGCGTGTCGGCTTTCTCCATGGCGTATTTCACCAGCTTCCACCATTGCGGCGAAAGCTGTTCGGCGGTCGGTGTAATGAAAGGCACTGCCGGAGGGCTTTTGATCGGCATCAGGTAGGCTCCGCCCAGGCCGATCTCCTTCATGGCCTCCAGATCGGCCTTCACCCCTTCCAGGGTCGCGGCTCCGTGCATCCAGTACCAGAATACCCACGGCGCCGTTTCTTTCGGGGGCGAAACGAAATCCCGTTCCAGCAAAACGACGTTTTGCGCCTCCGCCGATCCCGCCAAAAGCAAGCCGCACATTGCCGCCGCCAAAGCCTTACATTTCCGATTCATACGATTCAGTCTTTTTCAATGATTCCCTGTATCTTCCGTTCCCGAAACGCCGCCTACCGCCCGAACCGTCCCGCTTCCAACGGAGCGGAACAGGGTCGAAGCACCAGTTTCAGTTCGTGTTTTTTCTTTTCCACGGCATATTTTTTCAGTACGCCCGGCCCGCAGCTGCCGTTCCCCAATCCCAACTGCGCCGCATCGAGCGAAAGGATCACCTCCTCGCGGGGCTTCAGTTCGTGTTTGTGGGTCACGGCGGACAGATCGCGGGCCGTAAAATGAAGCGCAGACATGGAGAAAGGCTCGCCGAGCGTCGCCACTTCCAATCCCTGCCCCCGGTCGTCGGTCAGCGTCAGCCGGGTCACCTCCTCCTTGTTGCCGCATTCCTGCGGACGGGGATAAGGTACATACTGCTGCGTCACCGTCGACCGCCACAGACCGACATCCGCCGATTCCTTCCGGTCGATGTAATTCTCGTGCGGCCCCCGTCCGTACCACGACAGGTTTTCCAAATCCCCGGCCAGAGCCAGACCGATACCCAGCCGGGGCAGTTCCGGCAATGTCCCCCTCGGGTCGAAACTGCAGACGACCTCCAACGTTCCGTCCCCGTAAATCCGATAGACCGCTTCATAAAGAAATTCCCCTTCCAACGCGCGATACGTTTGCGCTACGGTGATCTCCACGGCTCCGCTTTCGGGAAATCCCTTCCACGATACGGCTTTCACGGCCCGTTTCAGGCTGTCCAGTCCGCTTTTGCGCCAATCCTTGGCCAGCCAGTTGCCGAAACCGGTGTCGTTGTCGGTCGGCGCCCGGTATCCCTGGAAAAACGGCTGTCCCGACAAGTTGTCCGGAGAAGCCAGCAATTCCCGTCCATCCGTTTTCCACGACGTCAGCGTTCCGTCCGCGAGCGACCACTCCATCTCGAAGCCTTCGCCCAGGATCGTCAACCGGTCTCCGTCCGGCTTCACCGACCGGATCCTTCCTCCCGGCCGCATCACCGTCGATACGCCCTCTTTCGGAACGTTCAGACCGAATTGCTGCCAGGCCACTTCATGTCCCGCTTCGGCCCACGGCGTTCCCCGTTTCAATTCCACGCTCACCCGCAACCGCACATCCTGTCCCTCCGGTATTTTTCCCACCGGAATTTCCATCACGCCGCTTTCTCCCGGTTCCAGATCGGGCGTTTCCGATATGCCCCTCCGCAATTCCTTTCCGTCGGCCGTCAGCGTCCATCGGGTCACATAGGATTCCCTCAGTCCGATGTGATGGTTCCGGTTGGTCACCCGCACCCGATAATTCGTTCCGGTCAGCCCTTCCCCCTCGAACAGCACGGGCTGATATACCTTTTTCACCTCCCAATATTTCGGAGGAATCGTCCGGTCGCAAAACACGATACCATTCAGACAGAAAGCCTTCAGATTCGGTTTGTCCCCGAAATCGCCGCCGTAGGCTACCATTTCGGTGCCGTCGGGCAACTTTTTATAAATACCCTGATCCACCCAGTCCCAAATGAAACCGCCCAGCATCCGGGAATGGGAATAAATTTCGTCCCAGTATTCCCGGAAATTGCCCAACGCGTTCCCCATGCAGTGGGCATACTCGCTGGTCAGAACAGGCCGGTCGTCGGTCGTCCGCCTGGCAATGGAAAGCAACCGTTCCCAGCGGGCGTTCTCGGCCCGTTCCACGCTTTCATTCCCTTCGCTCTGGGGATTCAGATACTCGTCCTGCACCCGCGGATAAAAACGGCTGATCACATCGACGCCCGGCGGGTCGGTCAGCGCCCCCTGCGCTCCTTCATAATGCACCGGACGGGTCGGATCGAATTCCCGGAGCCACGCCGAAACCGCAGCGAAATTGGCCCCGTACCCGGACTCGTTCCCCATCGACCAGATGATGACAGACGGATGATTCTTGTCCCGTTCCGCCATCCGGATCGCCCGGTCGAGAAACGCCGCATACCAGTCCGGCTGTCCGGCCAGCCAGCCGCGCACTCCGTGGGTTTCGATATCGGCTTCATCCATTACGTAGAGGCCGTATCGGTCGCACAGTTCGTACCACCGGGGATGATTCGGATAGTGAGATGTCCGTACGGCATTGACGTTCGCCTGCTTCATCAACAGAATGTCCTTCAACATCGTCTCTTCGGTCATCACGCGCCCCAGCCGGGGATCGTGCTCGTGCCGGTTCACGCCCCGCAGCCGCACCGGTTTCCCGTTCACCCACAACCGTCCGTCCCGGATCTTCACGTCCCGGAATCCCACTTGGCAGGAAACGTTTTCCGTCGTTTTTCCGTCCGGCCCCACCAGCGTGAGCACCAGCGTATAGAGATTCGGCGTCTCGGCCGTCCAGGGCAGAGGGTTCCGTACCGTCGCCGTCAACCAGCCGAACTTGCGCGGTCCCCGCTGGGGCGTCCGGTCGTTCAGCACGCCCGACCTGAATTCCCGGTTCAATACCGGCACGGCATCCTGCGCCACCGGTTCGTCGAATACCGGTTTTCCCTGCGGATCGTAAAGCCGCGCCTCGATCCGATACCCGTTCGCAGAAACCCCGTCGTACGCTTTCAATTCGGGTTCCACAGCGATCACCGCATCCCGGTAAAGGCTGTCGAACGTCGTCCGGACGGCAAAATCGGAAATCCGGAGCGGCCCGGTCGAGTACAGCCACACGTCCCGCTGAATGCCGCTCATCCGCCACATGTCCTGGTCTTCCAGATAGCTCCCGTCGCTGTACCGGTACACTTCCACCGCCAACAGGTTCTTCCCCGGCTTCACGTACGGAGTGATGTCGAACTCCGACGGTTCCATGCTGCCCTGGCTGTAACCGACCTTTTCTCCGTTCACCCAAACGTAGAAAGCGCTCTGTACCCCGTCGAAATGCAGAAAAAACCGGCGTCCGGCCCAATCCCGCGGCACATCGAACACACGCCGGTAGGAGCCGACCGGATTCCGCTCCCGATAGGTAGTGTAGTCCTTCCGGGGCTCTGAAGTGACGCGCGGCGGGTCGATCCGAAACGGATACCCCGCGCTCACATAAATCGGCGTGCCGTAACCGTTCATCTCCCAATTGCCCGGCACGGGAAAATCCCCCCAGTTCTTGTCGTCGTAATCCGTCCGGTAAAAATCCGCGGGACGCTTTTCCGGAGAATCGACCCAGTGGAATTTCCAACGGCCGTTCAACGACTGATACCACGGATTCTCCTCCGCAGACGGTACAGCCGCTCCGGAATTCATACGGCTCGTCGCCGGATAGGGCACGAACGACGCCCGCGCCGGTTCCCGGTTGATTTGCAACACGTGATGATTTTCCCAATCCGGCTGAGCATGCAACAAAAAAGGAAACAGGATATAAGATACGATGACAGGGATGCAATGTTTCGGTGTCATGTTTTCCGCTTTTCAAAGTTATGGGGTTAAAGATAGGAAAAAAGGATAAGAACGCAAACGAAATAAACCGAAAGCATCCGTGGCTTCGAAGCCTTTTCTCTCCGTCCCGGCAAACCTTTCCGGGGCGGAACAATTCCCTGTCTCCATCACCTTTCCATCGTCGAATTTCCCTACAGCGGGAAACGGAAAAGCGAACCGAAAATCTATACCCAATCCCGGCTACAGAGGAACGAAGCCCATTTTAAACCTGAAAGAGGCAGAAAATCCACCCGTTTTTTACCCGAAAAAAGCGATAACGACCTATTTTTTCTCCCTTTTTCGGAAAAAAATGATTGTAAAAGATTATATTTGTCATAAGAAAAAATATTAATTACCAAATCTAAAACCCGAAATAATGAACAGCATGGAAGAACTGTTAGAATCCATCCAGGCGCACTTCCTCGATTTCATAAAGGAGGCGGAAAAGAACACGACGAAGGGAAACAAAGCGGCAGGAATCCGGGCCCGGCATTTCTCCATGAAGCTGTCCCGGCTCATGAAAATCTACCGGTTGGAATCGGTCAAGGCGGACAACCGGATTCCATCCAAAAACGAAAAATAATCCCGGTAACCTTGTGAGAAAAGCGGCGAGTCGCCGCTTTTCTCACAAGGTTACGTACCGGACGAATGGCATATATTTTGTCGGAGTCTTGCCATACCATTAGCAAAGACTCTCATGAGAATCAATACCGGCAAAGGCACCATTTCCCTCCTCACCCTGATCGCCATCTATTCGGTACCCATCGTAAAATCCCTTCCGGGACTGGCGGTAGGCCCCATTCTGGGCAGTTTGCAAAACGTGTTCAAGGGCGCCAGCGACCTGGAACTCCAAATGCTGGAATCCCTTCCTTCTTTCATCATCATTCCCTTCGTTCTGCTTTCCGGGAGACTCTCCATGCGTTGGAGCGAAAAAAAGCTCCTGCTGCTGGGGATGGGACTGTTCGTACTGAGCAGCGTCCTTTTCCTGCTGGCAGACAGCATGACCTTCCTGCTGGTCAATAGCTGCCTGCTGGGAATCGGGGCCGGGATCGTCATTCCGCTCGCCCCCGGGCTGGTCGCCGAATATTTCGCCGGAAAAAGACGGACGCAGCAACTGGGGATTTCTTCTTCCATCTCCAACCTCTCGCTGGTGCTGGCCACGCTGCTCGCAGGCTTTCTGGCCGACCTCGGCTGGCGTTATCCGTTCCTGGTCTACTGCCTCTCGATCATTTCCTTCGTATTCGCCTTTTTCCTCGGCCCCGCCCCGAAAGGAGAACCGGCAAAGGCTGCGACAACGGCCGAACCCGGCGATACGGCTCCGATAATCAAGAAGTGGCCTTTGGGACTGATGGCATTTTACTTTTTCGCCACCCTGATCGCCGTCATCATTCCGTTCAACCTGTCCCTTTACCTGGAAAGTTTCCACCTGGGTTCCTCGGGCCTGGCCGGGACCCTCAACTCGGTTTTCTTCCTGGCGATCATGTTTCCCGGATTCATCCTCACCCCCATCATCCGAGCGGGGAAATTCAGCACGAACTTTCTGGCGCTGGCCCTGATGACCGTCGGACTGCTCATGTTTCTGGTGACTCACTCGCTATGGCTGTTAGGGCTCGGGACGATCTGTATCGGATTCGGCTACGGCATCATCCAACCGTTGGTCTACGACAAAACCTCCGACCGGGTCGCCCCGAACCGGGTTACGTTCGCCCTCTCGCTGGTCGTGGTCATGAATTACGTGGCCATCGTCCTTTATCCCTTCTACATCGAGTTGCTGGAAAAGATTTTTCATACCCACTCTCCCTACCTCCCGTTCATCGCGAACCTGATCGCTACGGCCGCCGTCGCAGCATACGCCTTTTTCCGGCGTCGTTCCTCAGGCATCATCGGCATGAAATATTACGCCTCGCTCATGAAAGAAGAGGAAGTGGAGACAGATAAAAAATAACAAAAAACCGGAAGACGACAATGCCGTTTTCCGGAAAATCCGCTCCTGCGTTCCTGCGCCATGCAGGAAAGAACGCTGCGCCTTACTTCACCCGTTCGTAGTATTCCCGCGTACGGGTATCGACCCGGATTTTTTCCCCGGTATTGATGAACAAGGGAACCCGGACGGTCGCACCCGTATCCACCGTAGCCGGTTTGAGGGAGTTGGTCGATGCCGTATCCCCTTTCACACCGGGTTCGGTATAGGTCACTTCCATTTCGATGATCGGAGGAAGCTCCGCCGACAGCACCGTTTCCTTTTCGGTATGGAACATCACCTCCACCACTTGTCCTTCCCGCATCAGGTCAGCATTTTCGATCAAGGCCTTGTCGATGTGAATCTGTTCGAACGTTTCGGTATGCATGAAATTGCATCCCAGGTCGTCTTCATACAAAAACTGATAGGGACGCCGCTCCACCCGTACCGGTTCGATCCGTTCCCCCGCGGAAAAGGTGTTGTCGAGGATCCGGCCGTTCTCCAGGTTCCGGAGCTTAGTACGCACGAATGCGGGGCCTTTCCCCGGTTTCACATGCTGAAATTCCACGACGGAAAACGTCTTGCCGTTCAGCTCGATGCACATTCCGTTCTTGAGGTCTGCCGTTGTTGCCATTATGTCTTTGACTTTTATTATTTCCGAATGGTTGCAAATATCCGGGATTTTTTCCAAAAATACAAATCCGCTCCATCGACGCTTCCCTTTTTCAACCGGTTATCCACTTTTTATCCACAGATCCTGTTCATAAAAACCGCCGGGAAACCCCGGGCTGCATTTTTGCCCGCTTAAACTTACGTTATCGACAAAGTTACTCACATCCGCATTCCGTTTCCCCCGGCCACCCGACCCGGCATCAATCTGACCCGGCAGGGCGAATGATCGGCCCGAACGCGACACGGCTTCCGCCACCTCTCTGCTTACCTTTGTTCGCAGAAACAAACCGAAAAAACGCCATGAGAACAGGCCTTCTTTTTCTGACCGTCTTCTTTTCCGTCTCCATTCTCGGAGCCCAACCCCGTACTTATCGCATCCTCGGAACCATCGACCGGCCGGTCGCGGAAGAGTGGATATACATGGACAAATACATGGGAAACGGAAACGATCTGGATTCGGCCCGCATCGTCGAGAACCGGTTCGAATTCACCGGAACGGCATCCGTACCGGAACTATGCTGCCTCTTTTTCGATCCGGGCAGACGCGAAACCCGGCGTTACGGCATGGCCCGTGTGTTCAACGAACCGGGAAACACGGAAATCCTTCTCTGCCTGAAAGACATGTTCCGGGGATCGGAGGTGAAAGGAGGCCCCGTCAACCGGGAGTATTTCGATAAAGACCAATACCTGACCGTGCGCTTTTATCAGCCGATGGATTCCCTGACCCGTCTGCGGGCCACCGCTTCGCCGGAAGACCGGGAACGGCTGGGCGCCGAAATCGAAGCGGTCAGGCAGGCGCTCGTCCAGTCCAACCTGACCTACATAAAAGCGAACCTCGGTTCCCCGGCGGCACTGGTCGTTTTCTCGACGATCTGTGCTTCCGTGCCGCTTCCGGAACGGGAACAGATGCTGGAAGGATTCCACGACGATCTGAAGCAATGCAACGTTTACCGCGCCATGGCGGCATCCCTGCAACCGGAAGCCCGGTAATCCTTCCCCGGATAAAACTTATCGACTCCTTTTCTCCAGGCCTCGACAGGCCGACTGACTGTTAACTGTTCAACCGGAAACGGGACGGAAGAAAATCTTCCGTCCCGTTTCCTTTTTTCCGCAACGCTTACCCATCCGCCAAAACACCCGTTCCCTACTCTCTCAGAAACGGATCGCAGCCGTCAGCGTAAAATTATGCCTCGTGTCCTTCACCTCGTATACTCCCGATTGATATGACAGACCATCGGCTGTTTCGTTGAACACCATCCTCGGAAGATTTTTCCCCCCATCCATATAAATATAGGCCATATCGATGCTCCAGCTTCCCGATCGATACCCCAGACCGCAGGAATAATTCATCGTCTTTCCGTAATCCTTCCATTCGCTTCCCTTATACATCGAATCGTACAAGGCATATCCTACCCGCGCAAAAAACTGCGGAGCCACCATCGCTTCCACCCCTATCCGAACATTGTTCGCCGGTTTATACAGCGCCGCCACTTCCTCGCTGATCACCACATCCTCCTCTTCCCACTCTCCCCAGAACATTTTCATCTTGTTGTACCACACCCGTTCATAGTCCACCGACACGATGGCAGTCTGGCCGAACGTGTAGGAAATCCCCCCGATGAACCGGGTCGGCGTCCGCATGTCGTACCGGGTCGGTTCCCCGTACTGCACTCCGTCCTGTTGCGGCTCATAATCATTAAAATAAGTATACATATCCGCCGCATAATCCTCGTCCACCGTCACGTAAGTCGGCGTGTGAATGGCCGCTCCGATCCGCAGTCCTCCTACCGGCCGCACGATCGCTCCGAACTTGAAATTCCAGGCCGTCGCCTCCTGCCTCAGATACTGAATATAATTGAAATGGTTCAGCCCATAGGCATTGTTGTTCAACGGTGCTTCTTCGTAATAGTCCTGCTCGCGGTAACTGATATCCTGGATGCCGAATCCCAGCCCCAGATAGAGGACATGCGAAATACTCAAGCCCACGGACAAATCGTATTGTCCCACGCTTCCCTTCGTCAGGCTGCGGTAACGGGAATCGAATACCGCCCCATCTATCGGGAACAATCCTTCGGGAGCATATTTTGCTTCCGGATCATAATTCAACAGCATGGTATTATATGCCAGAATACCGCCCCAATATAAGCTGTTATCCGCTGTGAACCGAATCGGCCCATTGTCAGCCGGAGGAACAATACCGCTGCCGTTCATCTGAATTCCGAAAGCATCGATCATCGAACCGCTCGACCGCCCCACTACGCTGTAAGGATTATTGAAATCCGCCAACTTGTTATAGGTTATTCCAAAGGTCACATTCGTCAATCCCACCGCGTCGTCATTGTAAGCATTGAAAACGATTCCCCCGCTGTTGAGCGTAAACTTGGTTTTGTCCATCGTCGTCCGGTAAACGCCCTGATCGGTTGCATTGGTCGTCTGCGCGGCGTTGGAAGTCACGCTCATGGAAAGCCCCGCTTCCGACCGGCGGTACATGCCCAGCCCGGCCGGATTGATGACCGTCGAGGAAAAATCGGCGCCCAGCGACGAAAAAGCGCCGCCCATGGCCGCCGAACGGGCCGTTCCGAATCCGTAATTGTACCGCGAAAAGCGGAGAACGTCTTCCGAAGTTTGTGCAACGGCCCGGTTTCCGGCAAGCCAGAAAACCGCTCCCAGGGTCAGCAGCAAAAAAGGTTTTATCTTCATTTCTTCCGTCTTTTGTTCAAGTTTCCGTAGTTCGTGTTCCGCAACCGGCATGACTTGCTACCGGAATCTGCGCTTCCGCATCCGTCCGAACCGGGCATTGATCCATTCAGCCCGATACTTTATTTTCCCTCCGCACAAACAATTTCCCTGCTGCCGACCGAGCCAAGCCCCAGCACCTCAATCCAATCCGCTACCTGCGCCGATAACCGCCGCCGCCCGAACTGCTGCCACCGCCTCCGCCGCCATACGAACCGCCCCGGCTTCCGCCATAAGAGCCACCGCTGTTATAGGAAGGCGTCGAAGAACCTCGCCGCTGGTAAGTCGGCGTACTGTTGTTGTTATTCTGCGGCGGCGTATAGGTCGGCCTCGAAGTGTTTCCCGAAGATCCTCGCCGCTGATAGGTGGTTCCCTGCGAAGGATAATTCCCGGTGCCGACGCTCGAGGGTACGGTCGAAGAACCCCGCCTGCGATACCCGTTCACCGTAGTGCCGCTGCCGCCCGTTCCGTAGACAGGACTTCTCGTCATCGAAGGCCGACGACCGCCATAGACGACATTCCGGTCGTTATACCGACCGCCCGACGGATACCAATGATTGATATGACCGCCCCATCCCCAATAGGGATAATCCCAGTAAGGCCGCCAACCCCAGCCCCAACTCCAGGAAGGGCCCCAGTTCCAACCCCAGTCCCATCCCCAGTTCCAGCTCCAATAAGGATTCCAGCCCGGCCTGTAATACCAGTCCCAATAGGGGGAATACCAGTTCCACCCCAAATTGACATTGACATTCACCGGCGTTCCCCAGTTTCCGAACATCGAGGTGATGTAACGCGGTTCGACCCACACCTGATCCCCCATCACGATGGTGTTGTAAAACGCCGGATCGTAACCCGACGCATTCCAGGCGGCATCGCTGTACACGTAATCATAGTAACTGCTCGGCAATTTATATGACAGCGAATTGAATCCCTTCAACCTTCGCTCGTACGATTCCTGATAGCTGTCCGATAGAACACTGCCTTGATAGCGTCCGTCCCTTCCGGCCGCCTCGATGTCCCGCAAAGCCCGTTGTTCCCGCTGAGCCGCCAGCCGTGCCTGCCGTTCGCTTTCCGCCGCCGCGATCGCCTTCCGGCCGCCGGTGGCGTATAAATCGTCCGTGTTGCCGGCGGATGAAGCGGTCGTGAGCGACGAAGCGCATCCCGCCAGCAGGAACGCCGCTCCGCAGAGCGCCGCCGCGTATTTCCCTAAAGCTTTCATAACCGTCCCTTTCGTTTTTCCTTCTGTACGAATGTAACGAAAACCGTGCCCGAAAAGTTATATCCCGCAGGCTCTTTTTCCGCCCCGTATTTTCACAAATATACGCAAATCCTTTTTTATAAGAGATGCGGAATCAACTATTTTTGCTGCACGCTTGGTGAATATTCCGAAAACTTATAGTTTTGCGGGAGCAAAAAAAGCAACCATGGCAAAAGAGCTGAAAGAACTGACGAATCGGGAAGAAAATTACTCCCAATGGTACAACGACCTCGTGGTGAAAGCCGGACTGGCGGAAACTTCCGCGGTCAGGGGGTGCATGGTCATCAAGCCGTACGGATACGCCATCTGGGAAAAGATGCACGAAGTGCTCGACAAAATGTTCAAGGAAACGGGACATGTGAACGCCTATTTCCCGCTGTTCATTCCCAAGTCTTTCTTCAGCAAGGAAGCCCACCATGTGGAAGGCTTCGCCAAGGAATGCGCCGTGGTGACCCACTACCGTCTGAAAAACGATCCCGACGGGAAAGGGGTGGTCGTCGACCCGGAAGCCCGGCTGGAAGAGGAACTGATCGTACGTCCTACGTCGGAAACCATCATCTGGAACACCTACAAGAACTGGATACAGTCCTACCGCGACCTGCCGATCCTCTGCAACCAGTGGGCCAACGTGGTGCGGTGGGAAATGCGCACCCGGCTGTTCCTGCGGACGGCGGAATTTCTCTGGCAGGAAGGACACACCGCCCATGCCACGCGTGAGGAAGCGATGGAGGAAGCCCGCCGGATGATCCGGGTCTATGCCGATTTCGTGGAAAAATGGATGGCCGTGCCGGTCATCATCGGACACAAGTCCGACAGCGAACGGTTTGCGGGCGCGGAAGACACGCTGACCATCGAAGCCCTGATGCAGGACGGGAAAGCGCTTCAGTCGGGTACCTCTCATTTCCTGGGACAGAATTTCGCCAAAGCGTTCGACGTGCAGTTCGCCAACCGGGAAGGGGCGCTGGAATACGTTTGGGCTACATCGTGGGGAGTTTCGACTCGGCTGATGGGCGCCCTCATCATGGCCCATTCGGACAACAACGGTTTGGTGCTGCCGCCGAAACTCGCTCCGATCCAGGTCGTCTTGATTCCGATTTACAAGGGAGACGAAGAACTGGAAGCCATCGTTTCCCGGCTCGACGAAATGGCGGCCGAACTGAAAGCAAAAGGAATCAGCGTCAAAGTGGATGCACGCGACAATGTGCGGTCGGGTTTCAAATTCGCGGAATACGAACTGAAAGGGGTGCCGGTGCGACTGGTCATCGGCCCGCGCGACTTCAAAAACGGAACGGTGGAGATCGCCCGCCGCGACACGCTCACCAAGGAAGTGGTGCCGCAGGAAGGGATCGCCGACCGGGTAGCCGGACTGTTGGAAGATATCCAGCGGAATATCTACGACAAGGCCGTGAAATTTCGGGAAGAAATGACGACGAAAGTCGACACCTACGACGAATTCAAACGGGTACTGGATGAAAAGGGCGGATTCATTCTGGCCCATTGGGACGGTACCCCTGAGACCGAAGAAAAAATCAAGGAGGAAACGAAGGCCACCATCCGCTGCATCCCGGTCGACGCTCCGGAAGAAGACGGGGTCGACCTGATTTCCGGGAAACCGTCGAAACGGCGGGTGATCTTCGCGCGGTCTTATTGACATGAACATGAGTGGGGGAAACAGCGCCCCCTTCAAATATCGGAGGAGCCGCCTTTCATCGGGCGGCTTCTTTGCATTCCGGCAACAGCGGCCCCCGGCGGAATCCGTCGGGGGATTTTTGTCTGCGGCATCTGCCGGTGTCGGCCGCCGCGAATCGTCCGTACAGGTTTCAAAATATGATGTTCGATTTTTGCAGGTAAATATAAAAATTATATCTTTGTAATAGTTGTCGAAAGATGGCGTGCTTGCCGGACAGAAATCCGCAAAAATTTCAACCGGACGGCAGGTATAAGTCGGCCCGCGCTTTGCGGTTCGATTGGTGGGAGAATCCGGCCATAGGGCGCGGGCTCACTTGTGCTTTCAGTCCACGGGTTTTTGCGGAACCTCTGTCCATGATTGTGCAAGCGCCCGCGCCTTCCTTTTGACGGTTAGTTAACCGTTGGATGAAAACAACACTTGCATTTCGGAAACTCGATGGGTTTTGCCAACCTATTTTGCGGGACTGTTGGGAAACAGCCTCCGGGGAGACGCGACCGTGAAACAGGACACAACGTATATAAATGAATAAGTCGTCTCCCCCTTTTACGATGATACTGTTTACGGATTGGCCACCCCGCTTTGGGTAAGATGCACGAGGGATTTTGTGGGAGCGGAAACCGCCCTTCCTATGAAGGGCGGTTTTTTTCTGACCGGGGCTGGAGCATCCGGAGGCCGATCCGGTTTGCGACAACCTTTGCCGTGTTTTTACATCATACGTTCCGTCCTTCTTTCTGTGGTTTCACACACAACGGCTTTGAACGATACGGCAGCCATACGGAAACAGGCTGGTTTTTCGAACAACATTTGCAGACACTACGCAGTGAAATGAAAAAACGGCGGGAAAACCCCTCCGTTCTGGTAGCTTCGCCGGGACTCGAACCCGGATTTTCGGTTTAGGAAACCAACGTTCTATCCCTTGAACTACAAAGCCATCCTAAATTCCTCCGTATCTCAACCGCAAAACAACGTTCCCCTCGCTTCGTTCCTTATCTCTCCATATCACACCATCCCGCCCCTACGACACTCTACCGGGAGAAATTCCCGCCATCGTAAGCCCACTTCACATACATGGCCCCCCACGTATATCCTCCGCCGAAAGTAGCGAAAATCAGGTTGTCCCCTTTTTTCAGCCGGGTCTCGTAATCCCACAGACACAGCGGCAGGGTGCCTGCCGTCGTATTCCCGTACCGGTCGATGTTGATCATGCACTTGTCCTTCGGAAGTCCCATCCGGTTGGCCGTGGCGTCGATGATCCGCAGGTTGGCCTGATGCGGCACGAGGAACCGGATATCGTCGGCCGTCAGGTTATTTTTCTCCATCAGTTCCACGCTGGTGTCGGCCATGTGGGAAACCGCCGCCTTAAAAACGGCCTGTCCTTCCTGATAGACATAATGCCACCCTTTTTTCAACGTTTCCTCGGTCGGAGGATAGGCCGATCCCCCCGCCTTCATATGCAGATGCACGGCGCCGCTTCCGTCCGAATGCAGCAAGGCGTCCTGAATCCCCAAACCTTCCTCGTTCGGTTCCAGCAACACGGCGCCGGCTCCGTCACCGAAAATGGGACAGGTCGCCCGATCCTCGTAATTGATGATGGACGACATCTTGTCCGCTCCTACCACTACGACCTTCTTGTAAGCGCCGGATTCGACATATTTGGCGCCCGTCTGCAAAGCGAACAAAAAACCGCTGCACGCGGCCGATACGTCGAAAGCGAACGCCTTGTTGATTCCGCACTTGTAGCTGATGATATTGGCCGTCGAAGGGAAAAACATATCGGGGGTCACCGTCGCGCAAATCACCAGTTCCACATCCAGCGGATCGGTGTTGGTCTTTTCGAGCAGCTCCCGCACGGCGCGTTCCCCCATATAAGAACTCCCCAGCCCCTCTCCTTTCAGGATATGGCGGGTTTTGATCCCGATCCGCGACATGATCCATTCGTCGCTGGTATCGACCATCCGGCTGAGTTCGTAGTTATCCAGTATATATTCAGGGAGGTATCCTCCGATACCCGTAATGGCAGCTCTTACTTTTCTCATGATTTGAAAGCCTCCTTGAATTTGTCCACCAGTCCGGCCGCCACGGAAGCCTCGGTCTGGAGGATCATGTTTTTAATCGCTTCGGGACTCGAACAGCCGTGACCGATGATGACGGTAGAGTTGATGCCCAGCACGGGCGTTCCTCCCACGCACTCGTAATTCAGGCTGTCCAGCCACGGCGTGGAAATCCCCTGTTTCTTCAGAATGTGGAAAAAGCCTTCGGTCTGTTTCAGGATGGTGTTCCCGATAAAGCCGTCGCACACGATGACGTCGGCGATCTTTTTGGTAAAAAGGTATTTGGCTTCGATGTTTCCCACGAAATTGTAGGCGGACGTTCCTTCCATGAGTTCATAAGCGGCTTTCGATGCCAGATTCCCCTTTTCGGGCTCCTCACCGATGTTCAACAGAGCCACGCGGGGACTCGCTATGCCGAGGATCGCCTGAGCGTACAGGCTTCCGATAAGTCCGTACTGATACAGGACATCGGGCTTGCAGTCCACGTTCAGGCCCACGTCCAGCAGGAGGGACTGTTCGCCCTCCACCGTGGGAATCAGGGTGGAAATCGAAGGACGGATGACGCCTTCGATCTGTTTGACGGTGTACATGCTGCCCACCATCATCGCCCCCGTGCTGCCCGCGCTGGCGAATCCGTCGATTTTCCCTTCCTGCAGATAGCGGAAGCCGACGGCGATACTCGAATCGGGTTTCTTTACGAACGTCTGGGCGGGGTTGTCCCCCATTTCGATCACCTCGGTGGTATGAACGATATCAAAGGTATCAACGGGGCACTGCTCACGTTCGAGAATTTCGCAAATCCGTTCCCTGTCTCCGAAAAGGACGATCCGGGTTTGCGGTTTCACCTGTTTTGCAGCCGCGACCGCTCCGGAAACCGCCGCTTCCGGGGCGAAATCGCCGCCCATTGCATCTATTCCGATATTCATCTGCACCTTTTTCTGGTCAACACTCGGGGAAGAATTATTCGCTCTTCTTTTCGGTGGTCAGCCGTCCCCGGTAAAATCCGCATTCGGGGCATACCCGGTGATAAAGTACCGCCGCGCCGCAATTGGAGCAGGTGGCTACCGTCGGAACGACGGCTTTGTAATGCGTTCTTCTCTTATCCCTTCTCGTGCTGGAAATTTTGTGTTTAGGATGTGCCATTTCTAATATGATTTAATCGTTATCGTTTTTCTTCGATTCCATCTGACGTTTCAACGCCGCCAGCTGTTTTTCCCAGGAGGACTCCTCTTCCGCGTCGGCAGGCGATCCGGCCCCGCCGTCCCCTTCCGAAGCCGCATCCCCGAACATTTCCCCGAATTCCTCTTCCGAAACGATCCGGAACTTTTTCAACATGTCGGGATTGCAGCCGCTCACGCCGTTCGCATCTTCGGGATGCACCCGCTGATAAGGCAGGCTGAGCAGGATGCTTTCGTAAATATACTGCGCCAGGTTCACCTCCGTTTCCGACGGATGCAGCCACATGACCTCTCCGTCGCTGTCCGACGCCGCCCCCGGTTCCCCGACCGCTTCGGAAAACTTGACAAGCAGGGTGCCGTCATAGTCCACCGGCATGGGAAACTCTTCCAGGCAACGGTCGCACGTGACCATCACGCTGCCCTCGATGTGGAAATCCAGCGTCAGCATACCCGGCTGCTTCAAAACAGCTACGGACACATCGGCATGTCCCTTCGTCACTTCCGAACCGTCGAAAGAGGCGAAGAAAGCATCGTCCACCCGATACTCGAACCGGTGAACTCCGAGGCTCAATCCCTTGAAGGCCAGGTTATATTTGCTCAGTCTATCCACTTTTCTCAGACAAAATATCAGACAAAGGTATATAATTTTACATTAATTACAATAGCCGTCATTTCCGGGAGCAGGTTTCGGGGCCGTTTTTGTTCTTCGCCTTTCCGCCTTATTTTTCACGTTTCCTTCTTTTTCTGCCATCCGGGCGACCGTTTTTTCCCGCTTTCGACGTCACGGAAGCCCGAAGCGGCGGCTACGCATGCAATAACGCCAGATCGGCCAGAACTATTGCGGTGACCGCTTCGATAATGACCGGAATCCGCAGGGCGATGCAGGCGTCGTGCCGGCCATGCACCACCAGCTCCTCCACCTTCCCGGTCTCCCGGTTGAACGTACGCTGGGGGGCACCGATGCTGGAAGTGGGCTTTACCGCCACCCGGAACACGATGGGATTCCCGTTGGCAATCCCTCCGTTGATCCCGCCCGCATGGTTGGTAGCGGTCGTTCCCGCGGCATCCACGATGGGGTCGTTGTGCTCGCTTCCGCGCATCCGGGCCGCGCGGAATCCGGCACCGAACTCGATGCCCTTCACCGCCGGCACGGAAAAAACGGCATGGCCGATGAGCGACTCCACGGAATTGAAAAAAGGCTCTCCCCATCCGGGACGGCATCCCTCGGCCACGCATTCGATGATCCCTCCCACCGAATCCTCGTCCTGCAGAGCCGCCTCGATCACTTCGGGAAATTTTTCCGTCTCGGTACAGCCGCCGATTTCCAGAATCCGCGCAGACACTTTCACCCCTTTCAGGATTTTTTTGGCTACCGCTCCCGCAGCCACCAGACCGAGTGTGATGCGGCCCGAAAAATGTCCGCCTCCGCGGTAATCGGTAAAGCCTTTGTATTTCTCGGCCGACACCCTGTCGGCATGTCCCGGCCTCGGTTGGACGACCAAATTGGAATAGTCCCCGGAACGGGTATTGGCGTTTTCGAAAAGCACGGTCAGGGGCGCTCCGGTAGTGAACCCGTTGAAAACTCCCGTCACGATCTGCGGCAGGTCGGTCTCCTGCCGGGGAGTCGTCCCGCGCGCTCCGCTCTTGCGGCGTGCCAGGTCGGGCAGCAAATCCGCCTCCGTAAGGGGGATTCCCGGAGGACATCCGTCGATGTTGACCCCCACCGTTTTTCCGTGCGATTCGCCGAAAACGGTCACCCTGAATTTCGTCCCGAAACTGTTCATGCCGATCCTGAATTTAATGAAGAGACAAAGCGACGCGCAAGCCGTCCCATGAAACGATCCGCTTCCGCGGAATCCCGGCTCGTGCCGCAGGCCGTTTCCTGCCTGCAAAGATAAAAAAGAAAATCGAATCGGCCTCCGCACCCTTCCTTCCGCATACGCCCTGCCCCGCCCGACGAATATGAAAAAGGGAAGCAATTCCGATCCTCCCCCCTTTCCTATAATTTCCGTTTCAGTTTTCGGAGCTGACGGGTATCGACGATGAAATTCCGGACATAAGGAGGATGTTCCGCTTCCCAGCGTCCGTAAACGATCACGGACAGCCTGCGGCCGGTCAGCGGAAGCACGGAAGCATAGCCGGAATCGCTGAACCTCAGGTCGGCCGTATCGGTCTTTTCCGCCGGATAATTGTCCCCCAGCCGGACTTTCAGACCGTTCCAGCGCCCCCGGGACAACTCCCGGAGGTCTCCCCTCCAAAGCATCAGATCCCCGAACGTCGGATTCACGGAACCGTCTTCCAGACATGTTCCCATGTCCCGGTAAATGACGTAAAAGGCGGTTTTGTCCGAAACGATGCGAAAACGGTCTCCCCGGATCAAAGGAGGCAGTTCCTCCGGATAGCTCCAGGTTTCCCCGTCGTCGCTGCTGACCGCCAGGAAAGAGACCCGCCTTTCGCGGTCGCTGCAAACGATCAGCAGATCGGAATTGTCGCGGCGGCGCGAGGGAACGATTTCAGCATCGTACAGTCCGTACAGGTTGTGCTTGAGAATAAGTTGCGGCCGGCTCCACGTCAGTCCCCCGTCCGAAGAATAGATTTTATAAATCGCCGATTTCCGCAGCCGGGTCGGCTGTCCGTCGTCATAGATGAACCGGCCGTCGTCGTGGAACAAAGCCATGTGCCTGCCGTCCCGGAGGCGCACCAGCCCCGTGACCCGGAAACCGCCGAAGGAGTTGACCGGATAAAAGGGGCACCACTTTTCCCCGTCCGTATACGTGGCCGATATACTGAGCGGATTGCCGCCCGCAAACAGCACGATGCTCTTTCCGCGCCCCCGATAAGCGACCCCGCTGCGTTTCCGCAGGGCCTCCCGTCCCAGATTGAACAGAGACAACGCCCGGTACTGCTCTCCCGTCCAACTGTCGTCCGTCCGCAGCTCCTGCCACGTATCCCCTCCGTCCGTGCTTTTGGTCAGCCGGATATGCCGGGCAGTATCCGTCCGCCCGTACGCCGCCAGGATTTCATCCCGGGCGCCTCCGGTCAGCACGGCCGTGGGAAATCCCAGATGAGCGGAAGAATCTTTCGCCACCGCATGGAACTCGATTCGTCCGGACAGATCGGCGGTCTGTACCTCCCCTTCCCGATACAGGACGGCAGGAATCTCCTGCGCCCGAAGCCACCCCGCTCCGTACAGACAAATACCCAGTATGATTATCTTCTTCCGCATAAAAACCGATAGGACAACAATACAACCGCCAGCGCGGCAAAAACGATCACCGCATTCTGTTCCGTCCTCCGCCGATTCTCACCGACCGCCCAGGCGACGCCCGAAGCGGCATCGGAAACCTCCAGCAAAGGCACGTCCCGCATGTTCCGTTTGGCAACAATCGTTCCTCCGTTCAACAGCACCAGTCCTTTATGGGCGCGCAACAGGGTTTTCAGTGTCGTCCCGTCCATGTTGTAACAAACTATTCCGCTTCCCGCCTCCCGTTCCAGCGTCCGGCATTCGGCCAGCGGCGAAACGGTCAGTACGGCCACCGTCCCTCCCGTCCGGGCGGCGAACGCCGCCGCTCCCCGGATCTTTCCGACGTCTTCCGCATCGGCCTCCTCGATCCGGTCGATCACGAACAGATATACATCGCCCTCGCTGCCCAAAATACGGGACGTGGCGTCTCCCGCCGCATCGAAAACATTGAAATCGGAAATCGCCGGAACATAGGCCGGACGAATTTCTTCCGAACGGGAATCCACGAATTCCCACCGGGTTTCGTCCTGCCAGGTCGTGTCGGCCACCTCGAATTCCCGAACTTCTCCCGTAGATTTGTCTTTATAGATCAGCGTCGTCCTGTATTCGCCAGCGTCCGCCCCTTCGGGCAGTTCCATGGACTGCCGGATATTCACGCCTTCCCGGTAAGGGAGGAAATCGATCAGCGGCAGGTGATACAGTCCCCACACCCCCGGAGCCGCAGCCAGCAGCAACAGCAAAAAGACGAAACCGTTCCCGCCCGGACGCGCGGGCATCCGTCGCACCGCCAGCCAAAGAAGCAACGCCAGCGGCAGGAGAACGAGGTTCTTGTAGAAGGTCTGCCAGTTGGTGAGTTTCACCGCATCCCCGAAGCATCCACAGTCCGCTACGGGGTTTGTCAGGGCGATTCCCAGGGTCAGCAACGTAAAAAAGATCATGAACAGCAGCACCAGGAAGGAAACCGATTTCATCTTCAGCCGAAAAATCAACATCAGCCCCAATCCCGTTTCCGCCGCCGACAAGATCACCGACAAGACATATTTCGCCCCGTTGAGCCACCCCAGATGAAACGCGCTGAAATACTCGCCCAACTTAATGGCCGTCCCCCACGGATCGACTCCCTTCACGAACCCGGAGAACACGAAGACCGCTCCGAGTATGATCCGAAGCGCCGCTTCCGCTATTTCCGTCTTCCGACTCGGTCTGTACATGCCGCTTTTATATTATGTAAACACCTTTTTACCGTTTCCCGTCATCAGCGGCCGAGCCTCGGTTACCTCCGGCTCCGTACACGCCGGGCATCCCAACGCCGCGCATCATGCCTCCGGTGAGCGAACCCGACGACCCTGAAAAACGGGAAAAGTCCGCACTGTCCGTCACCGGCCCGTTCCTAACAAAGATAGGATCTTTTCCCGTATTTTATCGAAAATCGCGTCCGGAGGAAGCATGTTTCCCGCCGCGTCCCCGCATCCGACCACCTCCACCCGATCCCCCGGCGTCCTCGCCTGCGGAGCGGCAGAACGTCGCGCCTCGTCCAGATAAACCTCCCGCACCGCCCGTTGCAACGCCAGAGAAGATTCATGAATGTCGCACTTTCCCTGCAGGTAACCCCGGTCGTCTCCTTCCCGCTGCTCCGTCAGTTTTTTTTCCGTAAAACGAAAGGGGACATCCAGAAACAGCGTAATATCCGGCCGGGGAATCCCGTTCACACCGTATTCCAGTTCGAGTATCCACTCCCGCAAAGCCTCCCGCCGGGCCGGGTCCGTACACTTGGCGCACTGGTAAGCGATGTTGGAAACCACGTACCGGTCGATGATGACGAATTTCCCCGCCTCCAGCCATGCCCGGATCATCGGGGCCGCCTGCTGCCGGTCCCCGGCATAGATCAGGGCCACCAGATAGGGGTTCACTTCGTCCGCCGCTCCGAGCTCTCCCCGCAGAAAGCGAGCCACCAGATCGCCGTAGACCGGAGCGTCGAACCGGGGAAAATGGAGGTATTCATAATCGCGCCCGCTGTCCGCCAGCAACGTTTGCAGCCGCTTGATCTGGGTCGATTTCCCGGCCCCGTCGAGTCCTTCCAATACGATAAAAGGCATAGTTCCGTTTCGTTATTCGTTCGTGTTCTCCGTCGTTCCGCTCACCGATCCGTTTCCGGCGGAAGAAGGCTTTTTCTCCGCGGATTCCTCCGCGATTTTCGCATCGTAGAAAGCGAAGCGTTCCTCGCACAACCGACGGACGGTTTCGCCCAGCAGTTCGACCCGTGGAATAAGATATTCCAGGTGCTCGCGCGTCACCGCAAAATCGGGGTTGTAGCGCCCTTCGACGTAGGCCCGGCACAAAATATCGAAACACTCTTTCATCCACTCGTCCGCCAGCGGAAAGACGGGGATCAGTTCCCGCGCATAACCGCTTCCCATTTCCCGAAGCCTGTCCAGCCGGTGATGTTTCGGACGGTAGTTGGTGAAAACCGCCAGAAAAGCCTTGTAAAAATGTTCCGCCGTTTGATGAAGCTGGAAAGCAGCTACCTTGTATTTTTCCCGTTGTAAAAAGAACCGGGTCGCCTCCATGAAATCTTCCCCTAAAGGATAATCCGCCTCCAACCCTTCCTGCGCCAGTCCCCGGATCTCCGTAAAACTCGGTTCCCGCTTTTTAGCCAGCGGCACCCCGTCGGCATCCCACAACAGAATGCCTTCCCGGACGATTTCGGTGAAGAAGTATTGGCCCCGGCTCAACTGCCGGTTTACCGTAGGGAGGTCTTCCACGATGAACTGCAAATCGGCATGTCTTTTCCCCCGGAAAATCTTCTCGTACCGTTCCCTGACCCTTTCCAACCGGTCAGCGGTAATCCTCACCTTATTTTCTTCGGTAATCGCCAGCAGGTCGTAATCGCTCTGGTAAACCGTCCGGACGCCCCGTTCATCGACGTATTCGTCGTACAGCACGTAGTCGCCGCGGGCATAGCTTCCGAACAGGATGAGTTTCAAACACATCACCCCGCCCTCGTCGAGCAGACGGAGCAGGGTGCCGAGTTCGTGTTGCGTCCGCCTGGGCAAACGCGCGATGGACTTCTTCATATCAGGTGCCTCCGTTTATTCGTTCCCGGCCGGAAGGAAACCCGTTCCTGCGGCCCTCGCTCCGGGAAAATACAAACTTTCGTTTTCCCGGTTTCCCCCGGAGCTTTTCCAAAAGACGCCCTAAATATAAAAAATATTCCGCTTATTTCTTATTAGGTTTGACTACCCGCAGGTGATCGCCCGCATCCTTCATCACCGATTCCTGCCAATGCTTGTCGTATCCGGGGAACTCCGGCATCGCCGCCCGCGTGGGACTGTAACCGTTATCCAGGAAACGACCGTTCCGCTCCCGTTTCATATTCCCGTCCATATATTTCATAAACAAGTACTTGTCCAGCTGATCCCAGGTATCGAACAACCGCTGGGCCGTCTGCACCGAATACAGGGTCAGCAGGTTCCTCGCTTCCTCCGGATTCTGCTTGTAAAGGTTGAGCGCTTCCTTATCCAATTCCGGAATCCGCGTCAGGCACTCGTTCACAAAGCGGTCGGCCACCCGAAGGATGTCCCGGCTGATCATGTCATAGCGCAGATAGGCGAAATTAGCCACCCGGTTGAACAGCCAGAAAGCCGCCGTCGGGGAATATTCGAGCATGTTGCCGTTCCCTTCCGCAAAGCACATCGGCACCCGGTTGGCCGCGGAATAGATGGGCGTCGGGCAGGAAGTTCCCGCATCGTCCACCGCGAACCAAAGGATTCCGCCGATCATGTCCGGCAGCCAACCGCGGCTTTCGCCCACGAACCAGAACCCGGTCTGCTGCGTGGCGATGGCCCGTTCGTTCATGTATTCCGCCCCGTTCACCTCAAAGCTCATCGGACGCCAGCGATAGGGCAGCTTGCTTCCGCCCGCACCGATATCGTTCCGCATGTCCAGCGGCGTGCCTTCGTAATGGTCGCGCATGAACCCGATCACGTCCTTCACGTCGAGTTTCCGGTTCACCCGCACGTACAGCGGCATCCGGTTATCCGGGTTCTTTCCCAGCGCATAGTCCAGATAACCGTCCATGCCGTCGGAAACCTTCCGGAACACGCTCCACACCCGTGCCTCGCAGCCCCGCATGGCCATGAAGTCCAGCGGCGCATAAGCATCGCAAAAACTGAAATCCCGGTCCTTCCCGCTGAAGTAGCCTTTTTCGCGGGCGAAGGAAACCACGTCGTGCGAATACATGCAGTTGACCGGATCGTTCAGCGGGAACTTTCCGATCCGGGACTGGTTGGCATGGGCGCTGATGCAACCGTCCGGTATCCGAACGGCCACCCACACGGTTCCCCGGTTCACGTTCTCGCCCCTTTCCATCTTCGTTCCCTTGCCCACCATTTCCATGATCCAAACTTCATTAGGGTCGGCGATCGAAAACGATTCCCCCTCCGAGCAATACCCGTACCGGGCGGTCAGGTCGGCCATCACGGCGATCGCCTCCCGCGCGGTTTTCGCCCGCTGCAGGGTAATATAGATCAGCGACCCGTAATCCACGAGCCCCGTCGTATCCACCAGTTCATGGCGTCCCCCAAAGGTCGTTTCCGCGATGATGAGCTGATGCTCGTTCATGTTGCCCATCGTGGAATAAGTATTTTCTGCCTGCGGAATTTTTCCGAGGTATTTTCCCGTGTCCCACTCGTAAACGGGCAGCATCGACCCCGCCGGATATGTGGCAGCGGGTTTGTGGTACAACTCGCCGTAAAGCACATGCGAATCCGCCGAATAGCTTACCATGGTGGAACCGGTCTTGGAAGCCCCCTTGGTAACCAGCACGTTAGTGCATGCCCACGCAGGCATCCCCGGGAAGGAAAGCACCGCGGTCAGCAGAGCGGGAACGAATAAACTTAGCTTCATACAAACAGAATTTTATTTAAATTTGTATCCAATATCCGACAAAGGTAGAAATTTATCGTTTAAACCGGGTAAATATAATAAAAAATGTCCGTAACCGAGAAAATAATTCGCCTGAAAAAATCGCTTCCGCCGCAGGTGACGCTCGTGGCGGTTTCCAAGACCCATCCCGAAGCGCTCATCCGGGAAGCCTACGACGCCGGACAACGCATCTTCGGAGAGAACCGGCCGCAGGAAATGACGGACAAATACCGCGCTCTGCCAAAGGACATCCGGTGGCATTTCATTGGAAACCTGCAAACTAACAAGGTCAAATACATCGCCCCCTACGTTTCCCTCATCCAGTCCGCCGACTCGCCGCGCCTGCTGGAAACGATCGACAGGGAGGCCCGGAAAAACGGAAGAACGATCGACGTGCTGCTCGAAATCCGGATCGCACAGGAAGCGACCAAACACGGATGGGATGAAAATGAGCTGGAGACCTACCTAGAATCGGGGAGAAATAATGAGCTGAAAAACGTCCGTTTTCGCGGACTGATGGGCATGGCCTCCTTCACCGAAGACCGGAAACGGGTGCGCAGCGAATTTCTCCGCCTGCGCGGACTGTTCGACCGGCTCAGAACCGGATGCTTTGCAGGGGAGCCGGCTTTCGACACCCTTTCGATGGGCATGAGCGGGGACTGGGAACTCGCAGTGGAATGCGGCAGCACCATGGTGCGCATCGGCAGCACGATTTTCGGGGAACGGGACTACGGCCTGAAATAAAATTCCGCCGGATTCTCCGAAGAAATCTTATCTTTGTTCATTCCAAAATAAAGAATCACCCTATGCAAGCTCTCGAAGTAAACTATCTGGGCCTTGCCCTGAAAAATCCGCTGATCGTCAGCAGCAGCGGTCTCACGTCCACCGCGGAACGGATCGTGAGCCTCGAACGCGCAGGCGCCGGAGCGGTCGTGCTCAAATCCCTGTTCGAAGAACAAATCAACATGGAAGTGGCCTCCGCGGACTATTACAACGACTACCCGGAAGCGCACGATTACCTGTCGGAATACACCCGGCAACATTCGCTTACCCAGCACATGGAACTGATTTCGGAAGCGAAAAAGAAAACCGACATCCCCATCATCGCCAGCGTCTGCTGTACGACCGCCGGGGAATGGATCGACTTCGCCGAAAAATTGCAGGACGCGGGAGCCGATGCGCTGGAACTCAACATCTACCTGCTGCCGCTGGGGAAGGACACCACGACTGCGGACGTCGAAAGAGCCTACCTGGAAATCGTGGACCGGGTATGCCGGGCGGTGACGATCCCCGTGTCCGTCAAGCTCGGACAGCAGTTCACCAACATCCCCGCCACGGTGGAAGCCCTTTTCTACCGGAAAGCCAAGGGCGTGGTGCTGTTCAACCGGTATTACGACCCCGACATCGACGTGGACAATCTGACGATGACCGGCGCGCCGGTATTCAGCAGTCCGTCCGAATTCCGCACCGTGTTGCGGTGGCTGGCCATCTGTTCGGCCCTGGTGCCCAACATGCAGTACGCCGCCTCGACCGGCATCCACGATGGAAAAACCGCCGTCAAGGCGCTGCTGGGCGGAGCCACGGGAGTGGAAATCTGCTCCACCATCTACCAGAACGGCATGGGAATCATCCCCCACATCCTGCAAACCCTCGAAACCTGGATGGTGAAACACGGCTACACCCGCGTGGAGGATTTTATCGGGAAGATGAACTACGCCGGTTTGAAAGACCCGGCGGCCTACGAACGGACGCAGTTCATGCGTTACTTCTCTTCGCTGGAAAAATAGGTTTCCTCTTTCCCGGCAGAGACGGCCCGCTTCCCGGCGGGCCTTTTTTTTCGGAAAAAGCGGCGGTACCGGCCGGTCTTCCGCACTATCCGACGGATCGTCGACGCGGTTCAGGAACGGAGCCTGTCCGGTTATTCCTGTCTTGCATCTTACGACAGAAACAACCGGTTTTTCCTCACACCGAACCGGCTTCCGAACAGGAGGCGAAAGCACAATAGCGTTCGCCGGCTTCCGTCAGCATTTTTTCATCCAGTCCGGGAACCGGTTCGAAAAGGGTAGCGGCAACGGAAGCCTTTTTCTTCTTCGCCGATACGCTCTAATTCCCCACGATCCGGCCTCCGTACGACACCACCGGATAGAAAACGCCCCAGGCATTGAAGGCCCGCGCCCGGAATTCGGAAGCCAGCACATCCGAACGGTCTTTGTAGCCCAGCAGGTATTCGTCATAAGGAGGAAGAAAATGCACTTCGTGTCCGGCGGCATTATCCGTTCCTTTCCAGGATTCGTGCACCAGCAGTTCCCGGACACCGAACCGCAGCGAAACCAGCCGCGCTCCCAGCGATCCGATCGCCCGACGGGCCTCGGTCAGGGGAAGCCCCGACCACCAGACGAAATCGGACAGGGTCGCAGGAGAATGGCTCCGGAAATATTTTTCAGCCAACCGGGCCAGCGCTTCTTCCCGATGCAGTTCCCGTGCGGGCGTCACTCTTTCTTCCAACAAAGCGTATGTATGTGTTCCATCGCGATCGACCCCGCTGCAAACGATGCCCTCCGTTTCGGCCCGCATCAGCAGTCGGGTCATCCGGGGAGCATCCGCAGGAATTCCGGCCCGTTCCAGTTCCTGCGCTATTTCCTGTCGGGTCAGGCTTTTATGCCCCCGGAGCATATCTTCCAGCAAACGGTTGCACCGTGCATAAAAACGTTCCGTCAGCTCCAGCCCGTGAGTGCGGGCCAGGGAATCGTTGGCCGCCCGGATCCGGGATGCGGACAGTTTCAGCATCCAGCGCAGGTCTTCGGCCGCCACCAGATGCCAGGTGGGACGCATGACGTGGGTGCGCAGGATCTTTCCCTCCCGCAAGGCCCGTTCCACGGCTTCGCCCCCGCCCGCTTTCAGGCGGATGCCTACAGCCCACTTGCTCATGGCGTGATGCTGCGCCTGAACCGCTCCCATCCACGAAACCGCTTCTTCGGGCCGGTCGAAGGCGGGACGCGACAACTGCTGACTCCGTAAACGAATCGACTTTATCATACGTGTTTTTCGCAAAGATAACCCGAAACCGGGAACGGTTTCCGGTTTCACCGGCATAAATTTCCCGTTTCCGACGGGCGGTCGGACTTTACATGGACGCAACACAAACTTCACGGAGGCTTAAAATTCGGTTAAAGTTAACTTCTCATGCCCCCTCTACTTTTGCCGGTGAAACCAATCAAGGAAAGAGAAAGATGAGAAAAATCAACAAAATCGTGTGTCTGGCGGCGCTTCTGGCCGCTCCCTGCTGGCTGGGAGCGAAAGGGCTGACCGGGATCGTACTCGACAAAACCACCGGTCAACCCCTGATCGGAGCCGCCGTAGTGGTGAAGGGCGAAGCTAACCGGGGCACGTCCACCGATGCGAACGGGAAATTCACCCTGAACGTGCCGGACGACGCGGCGGAAATCAACATCGGTTTCATCGGCTACCGGAGTCTCGACCTGAAAATCACGGACACCGGGATTCCGCTCCGGGTGGAACTGGAAACGGACGCGCTCGGCATCGAGGAAGTCGTGGTGACCGGGCAGGGAGCCGCCGTGCAGAAACGCCGGATTTCCTCCAACGTGGTGAGCGTCGGGGAAGAACAGCTGGCTAAACTCCCTTCGGGCCGGATCGACCAGATGTTGCAGGGAGCGCTGCCCAACGTGCAGATCAACCTGACCACCGGGCAACCGGGAACCACTTCCATCATCAAGTCGCGCGGGCTTTCTTCGGCATTCACCAATTCCACTCCCGTTATCTACGTGGACGGAGTGCGGGTGGACAACCTGAACACCAAGGCGACGCTTTCGGCGGGGATGGCCAACGGAGCCGTCACCGGTGCGATCGGCGACATTCCGATGGAGAACATCGAGAAGATCGAATACGTGACCGGAGGCGCGGCGACCACCCTTTACGGCTCGGATGCGGCCAACGGCGTCATCCAGATTTTCACCAAGAAAGGAGGAACGGGACGCACGAACGTCTATGCCGAAGCCGAAATCGGCGCGGACATCGCCACCGACCGGTTCTACCACTTCAAACGGACGAAAGACCTGCTTCAGCAAAACGGCCTGATCCAGAAATACCGGGTGGGATTCGACGGCGGGAAAGAGGAATTCGGATACAGCTTCGCCGCAAGCATGAGCAACAGCGACGGCACCCTGATCCACGACAAGAACCGGCAGAAGAAATACGACATCAACGCGGGAATGCGTGCCAAACTGGGAAAAATCGTGGACTATTCCAGCTCGTTCGGATTCGTCTCCCAAAGCTACGGCCGGAGCCGGAACGGGAACCAGGGCGGCTACACCGGTCTGTGGTTCACCGAAGGGGCGGCCTCCGCCATGTTCGGCTACGATCCCGACCTCGACAAGCTGGACGATGAAACCTACGCGGACATGAAGGCTTTCGTCAGCGAGGCGGAAGCGCTGCAGAACGCCACGGTCGAAGTGAAGCGGTACCAGACGGCTCACACCTTCACGGTCAAACCCCTGAACAACCTTACGTTCAAAGGGACAGTCGGCATGGACTACCGGGCCAGCACCGAAAAAACGGTAACCACCAACGAATACCTGATCCACACCCTCCAGAAGCCCGAAGGAACCACCGACGCGGGAAGCATCAGCAGCTACGACCGGAATTACTTCGGGCTGACGATCGACCTGAACGGCCAATGGCGGGCGCAGGCCGGGAAGAATTTCAGTTTCATCACCACCGCCGGTTTCCAGTATTTCAGTACCAACGACCATCAGATCGCCTACACCGCCACCAACGTGCGGGACGGAGCGACGACCGTCGCGGGAGCCGGAATCACCCGGAGCAACGAATACCTGGCCTACCTCTACAACTACGGGGCTTTCCTTCAGGAGAACATCGGATTCCGGGACAAACTCTTCCTCGACCTGGGCATCCGCACCGATTACAACACCGCTTTCGGAGACAACGTCGGTTGGCAGTACTATCCCAAGGCAGGGCTTTCCTACACCCTGTCGGACGAACCCTTTATGAGATGGCTGAGCGAACGGAACATCGTCAACAACCTGAAAATTCGGGCAAACTACGGCATCGCGGGAAGCTATCCGCCCCCGTTCTCCTACCAGAAGACCATCGAAATCGGTTCCTTCCTGGGCGGTCAGACGGCTTCGCTGGGCAACTACGGGAATCCCGACCTGGGCCCCGAAAAAAAACACTCCTACGAAGCGGGATTCGACATGTCCCTGCTGCGGAGCCGGCTGACGGTGGGATTCACCTACTATTACGCCAGAACCAAAGACGCCCTTTTCAAAGCGCCGCTGGCCCCTTCGACCGGCTACGACACCTATCTGGCCAACGTCGGGGAAATCGAGAACAAAGGGATCGAACTGTTCGCCAACCTGGCCATCATCCGCAACCGGAACTGGAACCTGGACATCAGCGCTTCCTACAACACCAACCGCAACGTGGTGCTGAGCACCGGAGGCGTGGCTCCGTTTTCCATCGGAGGAATGTCCGAACGGACGCTCCAGAACGTCGTGGAGGAAGGACAGCCGGTGGGCTTCATCCGCGGTTCGAAGGCGGTGCTGAACCCGGACGGTTCGCTCAAGGAAGTGCTGCTGTTGCAGAACCTCGGCACCACGATTCCGACCTCCTACGGGAACTTCGCGCTCAACCTGGCCTATAAAAACCTTTCGCTCTACGTCAACGGGAACTACCAGCTGGGGGCCTACGTCCATTCGTTCGACCGGCAGTTCCGCTTCCAGCGGGGCCTGAAAGACCCCACCGTTCCGGACAAGGCCCTCGAAGGGAAAACCCAGTCGGAACAAACGTGGAACTTTTCCAATTTCTTCGTGGAGAAATCCGACTTTTTGAAAATCCGCACCATCGGGGCCTCCTACCGATTGAAGTTCAAAAAGTTTCTTCAGTACGCGGACATTTCGGTCGATGTACACAATCCTTTCACCTTCACGCGTTGCTCCGTCGATCCGGAAGCGGTGCTGTCGGGCGCCCAAAGCCAGGGAGGAGTGGCCGCGGGAGGATTCAACTATTCGACCTATTCTACGCCCTGCCAGGTTATCGGGACTCTCCGGCTGACGTTCTGATCCCGTCCGACAGCACTTTAACATTCAATCGACGCCAAAAAACGAAACATGAAAAAAACAGCAATCTATCTCGGAACCCTTTCGCTGGCGGCGCTGCTCGGCGCATGCGATCTGATCCAGCCGAAGGACATCATCAACCCCAACGTGGACGAAGACAATTATCTGGGCAGCACTAGTACGATGGCTCCGTGGAGAAACGGTCTCGAGCGGGATTTCGCCACCACCGTGGCCGCCTTCGTGGAAATGGCCGAACTGGTTTCCGACAACTATTACAACAATTATACCCAGAGCAGCAAGGTATTCGACGTTCCGCAGATCGAATACCACGACCGGGACGTCACCAACCTGCAGGGGCTGGTCGCCACGCTTCGCGAAACCGCCGTTTACGGACTGGACAAAATCGCCGCGACCGATCCCGCCACCACGGAGAAAGACCTTTATTCGCTCCGGTTCATCCGGGCTTACTCCTACCTGCTGGCCGGGGAATATTTCACCGGATTGCCGATAGTTTCCAAAGGGGAAGTGAAAGACTGGGAAACGAACCTGAACCAGGCCATCGCCGAATTCAAGGCGCTGCTCGATGCGGCTCCGGACGACACGGAACGGGCAACGGCGAACCTGTTGATCGCCCGTGCCTATCATCGTCTCGGAGACCGGACCAACGCGATCGCCCATGCACAGGCGGCTCTTTCCGCATCGGGAGATTTCGTTCGCTACGTGGTTTTCGACGGGAACAACGGCGTCAGCAACGGCATTCAGGGCTGGATTTACGGAACGGCCTTCCAGCCGCTGCCCCGGCTCGATTTCCTCGATCCGAAATATTTCCAGAGCGTAGCGAACGAGCAACGCCCCATCGCCATCGCCAAAGCCGAGGAAGCGTGGCTGATCCTGGCCGAAGCACAGATCGCCGATCACGATCTTTCCGCGGCGACCGCAACGCTGAAAGACCTGCTCGCGCTGGTGGAACGCAGGCCCGTCGCACAAGTGAACGACGAAAACGAAACCCGCGGTACGACCGTCTCGATCCGGTACCCCAACCGTTCGGCCTATCGGGTGGCCGCCTCCGCCGAAGACCCGTTGCGGGAGGGGTTGGTGCTCGACCGTGGCAAAGACCATCCCACGGTGACCGTTCCCTACATCTCCGGCACTTCGGTTACGGAGGAAATGATCGACGCTGCGGCCGCAGACGGGGAAGACGCCCTGCTGGAAATCCTCTACCTGATGCGGCAGGAAATCCTGTTCGCCGAAGGCAGGCGGATGTGCGATCTGGGCATCCGCTATCCGGTCTGTTTCAACGAAGCCAGCGTCAATCCCACGGCAGCCGGGTACACCGAAGCCCAGATTCCGGCCTTCATTCCTCTGGATCGGGATATGGATCATTTCACGCTGGACGAAGCGGCCGAAACCGTGGTCATCAAGTACAACATGAACAGAATCATCGTCGATAACAAAAACACCGAATATGTCGTACCGTTCATTCATTAACCGTACTGCGGGAGCATTGCTCCTGCTGGCGGCCCTGACCGGCGTATCCGGAGCACGGGCACAGCATCCGGTTCCGGAAAAACCCAAATACGTCGTCCTGATCACCATCGACGGCATGCGGGCCGCCATGGTGGAAGACCCTTCCATGCCGTCGCCCACCCTGAAACGCATGGCAAAAGACGGAATTTTCGTCCGCCGGATGAACTGCGTGGCCCCCTCGTCCACCTATCCGTCCCATACGGCGCTCGTCACCGGAGCGCGTCCCGTACACCACGGCATCTATTACAACAGTCGTTTCACCGGCAACCGACCCGCCGTCAGCAACTGGTACGCCGACTCCATCCGCTGCCGCACGATCTGGCAGGCCGCCAGGGAAAACGGTCTCACCACCTGCTCCCTGTTCTGGCCGGTCAGCACGGGATGCCGTCACATCGACTACAACGTACCCGAATACTGGTCGCTCGATCGGAACGTGGATCAGCTCCAGTTCATCCGCAACTACTGCACACCGGAAGGCATCTTCGACGAAATCCAGGCAAACGCCACCGGCCTGCTGACTTCCGAGTCGTTCAACCCGCGCACCCGCAACCGGGAAGGCCGGACGGGATACATGGCGGCCTATCTTTTCAGCCGCTACCGTCCCAACCTGACGACCATCCATTTCATCAGCACGGACGCCTACCAGCACGCGACCGGCACGAATTCCGACGAAACCAGAATGGCCGTCGCGGCGGTCGATTACGGGATCAACCAAGTGTTGGAAGGGTTGAGGCGATACGGCCTGATGGACAGCACGGCGGTCATCGTCTGCGGGGATCACGGGTTTACGGACGTGGAAAAACTCATTTCCCCGAACGTCTGGCTGACCGAAGCGGGACTGCTGACCGACGACCCGGAAAACTGGAAAGCGAAATTCCACGGTGCGGGCGCTACGATGTTCCTGTACCTGAAAGACGAAAACGACACGAAGACGCTGGAAGCCGTCCGGAAAAAACTGGCCTCGCTGCCCGAGGCCACACGCCGCCTGTTCCGAATCGCGGAAAAGGAAGAGCTGGCCGAACTGGGCTGCGACCCGAAAGCGGCGCTGGCCGTGGAACCGAGGTACGGCGTAGCCGTCGCGACCAATACCACCGGCCCGGACATCACCGACAAGAAGGCCGGCAAGCACGGCTACCTCTCTCCCTACGATCCGACGACCCTGATCGCTTTCGGAAAGGGAATTCCGGCGGGAAAAGTCATCGACAACATCGACATCACCGACGTAGCCCCGTTGGTCATGGAATTGCTGGGTGTCGACTTCGATGCTCCGGACGGACGGCTCCGGCCCGAAATGCTGAAACGGTAACCGTAACACAAAGACTGCCCGGCGCTTTTTCCGGCAACCGGAGAAAGCGCGGGAAACCGTCTCCGGAAGAACGGAAGCCGACGGCATCCGCGAATCCCGGTCGCCGACCATCCTGAAAACCGGAATTTCCGCGACGTGTCCGAATGCATTCATTGTTTTCCTATCTTTGAACCATCAAAACGAAAATCGTGAAATGAAAAAACGTTCGACGATTCTTCCGGCCCTGTGCCTCCTCGCTTCCCTGTATCTGCCCGGCCGAATGCAGGCGGCGGAACAAGCGCCCCGGCCTGTCAAGAACATCGTCCTGATGATCCCGGACGGCACCTCGGTGCCGGTGCTTTCCCTGAGCCGGTGGTACCGGTGGCGCGTGCTCGGCGGAGAGGAAAAACTGGCGGTCGATCCCTACCTGTGCGGTCTGGTGAAAACCCACTGTTCCGATTCCCCGATCGGGGATTCCGCTCCCACCACTTCGACCTACATGACAGGGCAGCGCACCCGGACGGGCCATGTCAGCATGTATCCGCCGCAGAATCCCGATAACGACATTTACCCGGTCGACCCGGAACGCCAATATCAACCACTGACGACGCTGGCCGAAGCGGGCAGGCAGCTGAAAGGGAAAAGCACGGGGATCGTCTTCACCTGCGAATTTCCCCATGCGACGCCGGCGGACGTGACGGCCCACTACTACGACCGGAACGCTTATCCCGTACTGGCCCGGCAAATGGTGCACAACGATATCGACGTGGTATTGGGAGGCGGCACGGCCTTTTTGACCCCGGAATATAAAAAGGTGCTGGAACAGCGGAAAACGACCGTACTGACCGACGATCCGGCAGGAATGCGTCGTTTTCAGGGGAACAAGCTCTGGGCATTGTTCGGGGCAAAAGCGCAACCGTACGATCTCGACCGGGACACGTCACGGGTGCCTTCGTTGGCCGAAATGACCCGCAAGGCGCTTTCGATCCTGTCGCAAAACGAAAACGGCTTCTTCCTGATGGTCGAAGGGAGTAAAGTGGACTGGGCGGCGCACGCCAACGATCCGATGGGCATGATCACCGAATTTCTGGCCTTCGACGAGGCGGTGCGGGAAGCCATGCTTTTCGCCCGGACGGACGGAGAAACGCTGGTGGTAGTGGTTCCCGACCACGGAAACAGCGGGATCAGCATCGGAAACCGATCCCTTTCCCACGGATATGACACATTGCCGCTGGAACGCCTGTTGGAACCCTTCCGGCATTTCCGTACCACGGCGCAGGGAATGGCCGATCGGATGAACATCGACCCGACGGACAGTCTGCGTCCTCTGTTCCGCCGCCTGCTGAACATCGACCTCACGGATGCCGAAGTCGATTCGCTGTATCGTTCACGGGATTACCGCAACAGTCCGCTGCCGCCCCGCCAACGCGACAATCGTCCGCTTCAATACCGTGTAGGAGACATCATGAGCTCCCGCACCCTGCTCGGTTTCACCACCAACGGTCACACCGGAGAAGACGTTTTTCTGGCGGCCTATCATCCGCAGGGCGACATCCCGCGCGGGTTGCTGACCCATGTGGAACTGAACGCTTACCTGACCCGGCAGTTCGGGCTGGAAGGCGCACTCGACTCACTGACGGCGGAAAACTTCGTTTCTCACCGGGACGTCTTTCGAGGCATGGACTGCCGGATCGAGCCGGCCGGTTCAGCTTCCATGCTGACGGTGAAAGGAGGAAAAGGCATGTTAACGATTTCGGGCAACACCGACACGGCCCGGCTGAACGGAAAGGAAATCCGGCTGGGCACACTGGCGGTTTACGTGGACAGAAACGACACGTTTTACGTTCCGAGACGCCTCCGGAAACTGCTCGAATGATTCGTCCTCGGCTCCATATAAAAAGCGCTTGCTTTCCGCAAGCGCTTTTTTCTTAGGTCTTCCCCGTCCGCTCACAAATCCTGCGGCCGGTCATCGGGAGCCACCTCCTGCACCCGACGGCGGATCGGACGGGAACCGGATGACTCGACCGACAAGCCCATAGCCTGCGAAATCAGCTCCTTCAGCTTGGCGCCGCTGATATGGGCCGTAATTTCGCCTCCCTGCACGAAGGAAATCTGTCCCCGCTCTTCGGACACCACAACCACCAGCGCATCCGAAATTTCCGACGCTCCCAGCGCCGCCCGGTGCCGCGTGCCGAAATATCCCGGAATGTCGGTCCGTTCCGAAACGGGCAGAATGCAGCGGACCGCCTTGATCCGATCCCCTTCGATCAGCATCGCCCCGTCGTGCAAAGGCGAATTCTTGAAAAAAATGTTTTCGATCAGGTCTTTCTTCACCAGCGCATCGATCACTTCCCCCTGAGCCATGAATTCCGCCATGTCGCTGCTGCGTCGGATAACGATCAGAGCGCCCGTATAGGTCTCGGCCATTTCCTCGCAGGCCAGCACGAGCTGATTCAGCCATTCCGTCCGGTCTTCGTAAGCCTTCCCGAAGAAGAAACGCCCCAGAAAGGAACTCCTCCGCTTGGAATACCGTTCGCCCAGCAGAAAGAGGAATTTCCGGATTTCGGGCTGGAAGACGATAATCAGTGCGATGGCTCCCACCCCGATCACCTGCCCCAGCAGCAGGCT
Source organism: uncultured Rikenellaceae bacterium (assembly GCA_946486375.1). Lineage (GTDB taxonomy): Bacteria > Bacteroidota > Bacteroidia > Bacteroidales > Rikenellaceae > CAMLTW01. Next base: position 83,481 of record CAMLTW010000002.1, on the reverse strand, counting down.
CAACAGCTCCATATTGAGCACCCGCACCACCAGCCACAACAGGTAGACGATCAGTATCCCCGTGAAGATGCTGAGGGCGTTCGTCTTTCGAATCAGGCGGTAAAGCTGGTACATCAGCAGCGCCACCAACAGGATGTCGACGATATCGAGTGCCTTGATCTGTATGAAATCCATTTTGCGACGTCCTTAATTCAACGGAGCTTCCTCCGATTTTCCGAAAACGGCCCGCAGGCTATTCCTCCCCCTCGTTTTTTTCGACCCGGATGGAAAGTTCTTCCAACTGCGCTTCCGAAATCGGCGACGGGGAATCCGTCATGACATCCCGCCCCGAATTGTTTTTCGGGAAAGCGATGTAATCCCGGATGGAATCCGCACCCCCGAACAAAGCGCACCAGCGGTCGAATCCGAAAGCGATCCCCCCGTGCGGCGGCGCCCCGAACCGGAATGCATTCATCAGGAATCCGAACTGTTTTTCGGCCTCTTCGGGCGTGAAGCCCAATACGGAAAACATCTTGTGTTGCACCTGCGAATCGAAAATCCGGATGGAACCGCCCCCCACTTCGACCCCGTTCACCACGAAATCGTAGGCGTTGGCCCGCATCGCTCCCGGATCGGTGTCGAACAGCGGCAGGTCTTCCGTTTTCGGAGAAGTGAACGGATGGTGCATGGCGAAGAACCGCTGCGCTTCGTCGTCCCATTCCAGCAGCGGGAAATCCACCACCCACAGCGGAGCGAACCGGTCCTTCGACCGCAGCCCCAACCGGGTACCCATTTCGAGCCGCAATTCGCCCAAGGCCGTCAGAGTCTGTTTCTTCGGCCCCGAAAGGATCAGGATCAGATCGCCGGCCTTCGCCCCGGTCTTTTCCGCAATCCGCTGCAGATCTTCCTGCCCGTAGAATTTATCGACGCTCGACTTGTAATGTCCGTCCGCCTCGCAGCGGACATAGACCATTCCCTTAGCCCCTACCTGCGGACGCTTCACGAACTCCGTCAGTTCGTCCAGTTGTTTCCGGGTATAGCCCGCACAACCGTCGGCACAAATCGCCCCGACGTACTCCGCCGAATCGAACACGCCGAATCCTTTCCCCTGTACCGCCTCCGTCACGTCCGCGAAACGCATCCCGAACCGGATGTCGGGCTTGTCCGAACCGTAGTATTCCATCGCATCCGCATAGCTCATCCGCGGGAAAGCCTCCGGAAATTCGAGGTTCAGCACCTTCCGGAACAAATCCTTGGCCAAACCCTCGAACATCCCCAGCACGTCCTCCCGGTCCACGAACGACATTTCGCAGTCGATCTGCGTGAACTCGGGCTGCCGGTCGGCCCGCAGGTCCTCGTCCCGGAAGCAGCGCACGATCTGGAAATACCGGTCGTAACCCGCCACCATCAACAACTGCTTGAACTGTTGCGGCGACTGGGGCAGCGCATAGAATTCCCCCGGATTCATCCGCGAGGGAACCACGAAGTCCCGCGCTCCCTCCGGCGTGGATTTGATCAGACAGGGGGTTTCTATTTCGAGAAAACCGTTCGCATCGAGGTAATTGCGGATGAGCTGCGCCATCCGGTGCCGCAGGGCGAGCGCCTTTTTCAGCGGGTTGCGCCGCAGGTCGAGGTAACGGTATTTCATCCGCAGTTCGTCCCCGCCGTCGCTGTTGTCCTCGATGGTGAACGGAGGCGTCTGCGCCACGTTCAGCACCCGCAGGGATTCCAGTACCACTTCGATATCCCCCGTTTCCATCGCCGGATTCTTCGCAGCCCGTTCCACCACCCGACCGACCGCCTGAATCACGTATTCCCGTCCCAGATGCGCCGCCGTGTTTTTCAGTTCCTCTCCGGCCCGCTCGTCGGCCACCAGCTGCGTGATGCCGTACCGGTCGCGAATGTCGATGAAAGTCATGGCTCCGAGGTTCCGCACCTTCTGCACCCAGCCCGCCAGCGTAACGGTTTTTCCCGCATCGGCGCCGCGGAGCTCCCCGCAAGTGTGTGTTCTGTACATGTTCCGTTTTTATTTTTAACGATATTTCAATACCTTTGACGAAACGACCGGATTGCGGAACGGAATCCGCCCCGCATCCGGCGGTTGTCGTGGAATGGTGTTTGTTGTGAAAGACGATGCGCCTTTCAGTTTCAAAGGTATAACTTTAATGGGGAACACACAAAACAGCGACGTTTTTTTTATGCGGCTGGCAATAGCCGAAGCCCGGAAAGCGTTATCTCAAGGAGAGGTTCCCATCGGTGCGGTGATCGCGGCGAAAGGAACGGTGATCGCCCGGGCACACAACCTGACCGAAACGCTGTCCGACCCGACGGCCCATGCCGAAATGCAGGCCCTCACCGCCGCCGCTCATGCGCTGGGAAGTAAATACCTGCAGGATTGCACCCTGTACGTGACCGTGGAACCGTGCCCGATGTGCGCTGCCGCCTGTTATTGGGCGCAGGTGGGAGAAATCGTCTACGGGGCCGGGGATCCGAAACGGGGCCATACCACGATACCGGGAAAGCTGTTGCATCCGAAAACGAAAGTGCGGAAGGGCGTGATGGAGGAGGAATGCGGAACGCTGATCGCCGATTTTTTCAAAAAAGTCCGGGATTCCGGAAAATAACCCTTTGATATGTGGCAAAAAAACATAACTTTGCAAACCGATCGAAAACAACAAATAAAACCTACACTCATGAACAAACTGAAAATAGCATTGTCACTGGTGGGCGCCCTGCTCTTTACCCTCCATGCGGGAGCGCAGACCGTGGACGACGTGAACGCCAAATTCAACGAAGCGGGTCAACTGATCCAGGCCAAGAAATTCGCCGAAGCCATTCCGTTGCTGAACGAAGCGATCACCCTGGGAGGCAAAGTGGGGCCCGACGCCCTGCCCACGGTGGAGCAGGCGCAGAAGTACCTGCCGATATGCTACCTGCGGCAAGGAGCGGCACAGGCCAGTGCGAAGGATTATGCCGCGGCAGTGGAATCCTTCACCAAAGCGAAGGAGCTGGGCGAACTCTACGGAGACGTGCGCAACAGCCGGATGGCCGGACAGATGATCGCTCAGGTTTATCTGGCCATGGGAGGCGAAGCTTACAATTCGGAAGATTATGCCAAGGCGGCGGAAGTGTTCGCCAAAGGGTATGCGGCAGCGCCTAACAATACCCAGCTGGCGCTCTATCTGGCCGAAAGCTACGACAAGCTGGACAGCCTGAACAAAGCCGTGGAAGTCTACAAGGGCATCATGGCTCTGAAAGACACCCACAGCCGGTATGCGGAAGCCGCTGCGAAGGCTCAGGAAGAACTGACCAACACCCTGCTGGCCCGCGCCGTGAAGGCGGGTTCGGAAAACAACCTCGAAGAAGTGGTGAAATACACCGGGGATATCCTCGAGTACGATCCCACGAACGCCGACGCCACCTTGTTGCGGGTTCAGGTCGCCAACAACGACAAGAACTACAAGGCCGTGACCGAATACGGACAGGCGGCGGCCGAAGCGCAGACCGATCCGGTGAAGAAGGCGGACGCTTACTTCCTGCTGGGAGCGGCTTACCAGAATCTCGACAACAAGGCCAAGGCCATCGAAGCCTACCGGCAGGTAACGACGGGAAACAACGTCGCAGCGGCCAAGAAAGCCATCGCCGACCTGAGCAAGTAATGACAGGGGGTTGCGTTGCACAGGGGAAACATGACCCTCGGTCAGCGTTTCTGAAAAGCAGTAACTATTGAAAACGGGCGGGAACAGTGTTCCCGCCCGTTTTTTGTACAGCATCGTCGCTGCAATGCCTGACCGATGGTCGCCGTTTCCGAAAAGCGACGAGTATCGAAAACAAGCAGGAACGACATTTCCGCCTGTTTTTTTCACATGACATTCATTTAAATCGGCAGGGCAAGAAAGCCGGAGGGAAAGGGCGCAAGGGCAACAAAAAAGAGGGACGCCCTTTCCAGAGACGTCCCTCCCGATACTTTAACCCGTTTGAATTTCTATTTTCTCTCGTGAGAAAACGCTTCGTGCAGCAAACCGTCGATCACCAACAGGTCGTAATCTCCGCCGATCACCATGTTCATGAACATTTCGGTTTCGTCGGCATCGGTCTGTTCGATCAGACATTCATCGTAATAATCAGTCATAGGCACCGGTTTTTTAGGTATTTTTCTTCAAAACGCGTACCGCTTCCCGATTATTGCCTTCCGTCAGTTCAAAACCAACTGTTTCTGCTCGATCAATTTTCTCAGGTTAATCAACGCATACCTCATCCGGCCCAGGGCCGTGTTGATGCTGACTCCCGTCTGGTCGGCTATTTCCTTGAAACTCATATCCATGTAGTGACGCATCATCACCACTTCGCGCTGCTCGGCAGGCAGGTGATCCACCAGTTTGCGGATGTCGGCCGTGATCTGGTCCGACACCAGCCGGTCTTCCACCGTGGCGTCCGAATACTTGCGGTTGTTCAGCAGGTCGTATCCCACGTCGTCGTTGGACACCTGATTCTGCTGCTTCTGCCGGCGAAAATGGTCGATCACCTGGTTGTGCGCGATGCGCATCACCCATGCGGCGAATTTCCCGTTATCCACGTACCGGTTGTCCCGCAACGAATTCACTACTTTTATGAACGTTTCCTGAAACAGATCGTCTGCCAGATCGGCATCCTTCACCATCATCCGGATGTAGTCGTACACTTTTTTCCGGTGTCTTTCGATAAGTTCGGATACGGCATCGTCGTTGCCTCCCGCACAGTAAGCGGTCAGCAGTTCCTGATCATTCAGTTTTTTCAGATTCATTCTACTCCTCAAATTATTATTGAGTAGAGTGTTCCTCGATAGGCAATAATCCTTTTAATGGTTAGATAATGCGCAAGTTAGAAATTATTTCGTTTCCCTGCAAATTTTTCTCTTTTTTCTTTTCCGGAGTTTCCGTGCGCCCATAATACATCAATAACCGTACCAATTATTTTATTTCACCACCTGTTTGAACTATTTCACACCGGCAGGCATCTTTTTTGCAGGTAAAATGGTGCATAGTCGGACAAAAATTCGTTTATTTGTAGGTTACGGAAAAAGCAAGAGTGTAAATTTAAAACTTCGGATGATGAAAAAAGGAGTTATCGTATTGATAGTCATCGTGGTCGTAGTGCTGATCGGGTACATGATGGCCAAGAGCGGATACAACAACATGGTCAACATGCGCGAAACGGTGCAGGCGCAATGGGCCAACGTGGAAAACCAGTACCAGCGGCGGGCGGACCTCATTCCCAACCTCGTGAATACCGTGAAAGGGTATGCCTCCCACGAATCGAACACGCTGGAAGCGGTCACCGAAGCCCGCAGCAGGGCGACTCAGACCCGGATCGACTTCGATCAGCTCGACGAACAGAGCCTCAGCCGTTACAACGCGGCGCAGGGAGAACTGTCTTCGGCCCTCGGCCGGCTGCTCGCCATCTCGGAAAACTACCCCGACCTGAAAGCGAGCCAGAATTTCCGCGACCTGCAGGTTCAGCTCGAAGGCACGGAAAACCGGATCGCCACCGAACGGCGGAAGTTCAACGAAGCGGCGCAGAATTATAATCGCTATATCCGGCAGTTCCCGCGGAACATTTTCGCCTCGATGTTCGGATTCAAGCCCACCCCGTATTTCCAGGCGGCGGAAGGAAGCGACCGGGCGCCCCAGGTTCAGTTCTAACATTCCGGATCATGGCGACGACGAATCCCGCTTCGCTCTTCACGAAAGAGCAGAAAACGGCCATCACGGAGGCCATCCGGCAGGCCGAAGCGCACACTTCGGCCGAAATCCGCGTTCACATCGAAAGCAAATGTCCCGGCTCCGTGCTGGATCGGGCGGTGGAAGTCTTTTCCAAACTCAAAATGGATCGTACCGCAGATCGGAACGGTGTACTCGTGTATGTCTGCCTGAATGACCGGAAGACTGCCATCATCGGAGACGTGAACATCAACAAGTACGTGGAAAAGGATTTCTGGCAGGAATGCTATGCGGATATGGCCGCCCGCTTTTCCCGCGGGGAATTCACCGAAGGGATCTGCTCGGCGATCGGACGGCTGGAAAACGAACTGATCGCCCACTTCCCGCATCGGAAAGACGACGTGAACGAACTGCCGGACGATATTTCGTTCGGCGCCTGACGCCCCGGCCCCGGCGTTTCCGGGGCCGTTACCCCTTTAAAAACACGGCATCATGAAAATCAAATATCTATTCTGCCTGCTGACCGCCTGCCTGCTGGCCTTCGCGGTTTCCGCGCAACAGCTGCCGGAACCGATGAAACCCGCCCGTCTGGTCAACGACTTCGCAGGAATGCTTACGCCCCAGCAGCAAAACACGCTGGAACAGAAACTGGAAAATTTCGACCGGACCTCCTCCAACCAGATCGCCGTCGTGACGGTGGACGATTTGCAGGGCATGGCCGTTTCCGATTATGCCGCCCGGCTTTTCGACAAATGGGGCATCGGGGGCAAGAAAAACGACAACGGCATCCTGATCCTCGTCAAGCCCAAAACGGCTACGGAAAAAGGGGAAGTATTCATCGCCACGGGCTACGGGCTGGAAGGAGCCGTACCGGATGCGCTGGCCGGACGAATCGTAGACTACGATATTCTGCCCTCCTTCCGGAAAGGGGACTACTACGGGGGACTCAATGCGGCCACCGACTCCCTGATCGGTCTGACCACGGGAGAATATACGGCGGATGAGTATCTCAAGCGGAAGGAACGGAGCGGCCTGCTGGGAGCGGGCGTTTCCATCCTGATCCTGGTATTCTTTTTCCTTGTCATGTCGGCCGGAGCGCGCCGGCGCCGGAAACACTACACCATGTCGGGGGACGACAGCAAGGACGCAGCGGCCCGCGGCCTGTTGTGGGGCTGGCCTTTCCTGCTGGGCGGGGGCCGTCACCACGGCGGAGGAGGATTCGGAGGCTTTTCCGGCGGCGGTTTCGGGGGATTCGGAGGATTCGGCGGTGGTATGACCGGCGGAGGAGGTGCCGGAGGATCATGGTAACGGCGAACGCAACGACCCTTTTCCGGCAGTGAGCCTGGAAAATATTTTGTTCCGCCCGAACCGGCGCCGGTAGAAACGCCGTAAGCCGCTAAATTCAACACCGAAGAACACGCGAACCGACCGAGACTACCCGAAAAGACCTGAAAACTACCCGCCGAACGTCCGAATGAAAGGAGAACCTTTGCATGTACGGTAAAATTTCCCGCTCCTTGTTGACTGCAGGGGGCTTCACCAGTTTGGGGCTGGGACTGTTGGGCATCGCCCTGCCCCTGCTGCCCACCACGCCCTTTCTCCTGCTGTCGGCCTGGTGCTTCGGCAAAAGCTCGCCCCGCCTCCTGCGCTGGCTCCTGACCAACCGGCTGTTCGGAGAATACCTGCGCAATTACCGCGACAACAAAGGGATTCCGCGCCGGGTTAAAATCTATATTCTGGGGATGCTTTGGGCGACCATCCTGTTGTCGGCTCGTTATGCCACCTCGCTGTGGTGGGTGCGGCTCCTGCTGATCCTGATCGCTGCCGGGGTAACGTTTCACTTGTTTCGCATCAAAAATTTTCGGCCCGAATCCGTGCGTCGGGAATCTCTTGCCGCCTCCGAAATGAAAAAAACCGGTTGAGCAGAGCTTACGTAAACATTCCGTCTGCTTCTCCGGGAATGGCCGAAAAAACAGGCTCGAATCCCCGGTTACCCGTTCCACCCGAAGAACCGAAACAAAATGAAAGAAATCCTCATCGTTTCCGCCACTTCCCAGGAAATCGCTCCCTTCCTGACTCTTTCGGGAACCGCCCCCGAAGCCCGGACACGGATCGCCGGACACGCCGTGCGGGTCTGTTCGACGGGTGTGGGCGTAGTCGCCGCGACTTTCCACATCCGGCAACTGACGGCGCAATACAATCCCGCTCTGATCGTGCAGGCGGGAATCGGAGGCGCTTACCCGGATGCCAGCCTGAACGTGGGAGACACCGTGACGGTCGGAACGGAAACGCTGGCCGATCTGGGCGTGTGTTATCCGGAAGGCTTCCGAAACCGTTTTCCGGAAGACCGGACGTTGGTCAACCCGGACGAATATCCGGAACTGCCTTTCCCCCGCGTCCGGGGAAACACCGTCAGTTGCGCGTGCTCGCCGCTCGTACAAAAAGGCGATGCAGCGATAGAAAGCATGGAAGGATACGCCCTGTTTTACGTGTGCACCCGGCTGGGCATTCCGTTTCTGGAACTCCGGACGGTTTCCAACCTCGTCTCCACCGACCGGAGCAGTTGGAACCCGGCCGCTGCAACGGCTTCCCTGGCGCTGGCACTCGAAGAAACCCTGACGTGGCTGTAATTCCGGGAACCATACCGCCGGGCAAAACGCTCCTCGAACAGACGGTTTCGCTTTTTCCCGTTGTTAAAATCGTCTTTTTTACGGACATCCGCATACCGTGCCTCTTTCCGTTCCGGGCAAAAGCCTTATCTTTGCCCGGAGATGAACCCCGGCTCAGGCGGGGAACGTCCGGCACAGCAGATAAATTTGTTCGGCTATCGGACGTATCCTGTCTCCCCGCCCCCGGCACCAGCATCCGGAAAACGAAAAATGAAGACATTCCTGCGCGAAGTGGCGGAGCGCCTTTACGCCGACTACGGCGAATCCGTTTCCTCCCTGTACCTTCTTTTCCCGAACCGACGTTCCCGGCTGTTTTTCAACGAAGCCCTGGCCGCCGTCGCCGGGAAACCCCTCTGGCAGCCCCACTACCTGTCGCCGGAAGAACTCTCGGAAAAGATCGTCGGCATGCACGCCAGCGACAACATCCGGCTGATCGCGGAACTTTATAAAATCTACTCCCGCTACCATAGCGAAAGTTTCGACAATTTTTACTTCTGGGGGGAAGTGCTCCTGTCCGACTTCGATGCGGTAGACCGGGAAATGATCGATGCCCGCACGCTGTTCGTCAACATCGCAGACCTCAAAACCATCGAAAGCGACCTGGCCTACCTGACGGAAGATCAGGCACAGATCGTTTCGCAGTTCTGGCGCAACTTCAATCCCTACGGAACCGCCTCCCGGGAAAAGCAGGATTTCATGCACATCTGGAATTCGCTGCTCGACATCTACCGCGAATACCGGCAACGGCTGTCCGAGCTGGGGATGGCCTATCCGGGCATGATCGCCCGGGCGGCGGCGGAAAAACTGCGGGCCTATGAAAAAAGGACCTATCCCTTAACCGACAAGGAAGAAGGTGAAAAAGAGGAGCCGGCTTCCGATTTCACCGCGCTGGAGGAATTGATGACACAACCCTATATGGTCATCGGATTCAACGCCCTCAGCAAAAGCGAACGGGTGCTGATGGATTTTCTGTCCCGTCAGGGAGCCGCCCGCTTTTTCTGGGACTACGACACCTATTATACCGAAAATCCCGCGCAGGAAGCGGGAGACTTTGTCCGGGAAAACCTGAAGCGGTTCCCGGAAAAAGAACTTTTCGCCGACCGTTCCCATTTCGTGAAACCGAAAGAGATCGTCACCGTCGCCGCCCCTTCCGACGCCATGCAATGCAAGTACGTGACCCGATTCCTGAACGAACTGCTGGCCGAAGGGAAAACGCCGGACAAGGAAACGGTAGTGGTGCTGCCGGACGAAAACCTCCTGCTCCCGGTACTCCATGCGGTGCCCAAAGAGATTCCGGAGATCAACATCACCATGGGTTATCCCCTGCGGCAAACGCCGGCCTACACTTTCGTGGAACGGCTCATCGAGCTGCAGAAGCATAAAAAGGAAAAAGGAACCGTCCTGTTCTACCACAGCGACGTTCGGGGGCTGCTGAGCCATCCCTATATCCAGTATGCGGCGGAAGAAACCGCCTCGGCCCTCTCCGAAGCGATCCTGGCGAAGCAGCAAATCTACATTCCGGCCCGCACCCTCACGGGGCACCCCGTTCTGGAAAACGTTTTCCGTCCGGTGACGGGCTGGGAAAACCTGTGCGAATACCTGATCGGCGCCCTGACCGCCGTCGGGGAAATCCGCCTGGCGGACATCGCGGAAGACGACATGCACACGGAATTCTTCACCCTGATCATCGAGCACCTCTACAAGCTGGAAAATTCGCTGCGCAACTGCGGCATCGAACTGGCCGATGCCGTGCTTTTCTCGCTGGTCCGCAAAACGCTGCAAGCCGTCCGGGTACCGTACGAAGGGGAACCGCTGGGAGGGGTGCAGATCATGGGGATGCTGGAAACGCGGAACCTCGATTTCGAAAACGTCCTGATCCTTTCGGTCAACGACGACATCCTGCCGGGAAACCGGGGAAACGCCGGATCGTTCATCCCCTTCCACCTGCGCATGGCCTACGGACTTCCGACTCCGCAGCAGCAGGAAGGGATCTACAGCTACTATTTTTACCGCATCCTGCAACGGGCCAAACGGGTACATCTGGTCTATTCGGCCAAGACCGACGACCGGAAAACAGGAGAATGCAGCCGCTACATCTACCAGCTCGACTACGAATCGCCCCATCCGGTTAAACACAAAAGCATGGTGCTGAACGTCAGTTTCGCCCGACGCCTGCCGTTGGAAATCGAAAAAAGCGGAGAAATCCGTTCCGAGCTGGAAGCCTACCTCGGACAGGGGGCCGACCGCCGGCTCTCCCCTTCCACCTTCTACGGCTACGTGGAATGCCCGGTGAAATTTTACTTCCGAAACATCGCCCGACTGAAAGAGGAGGAGGAAATTACGGAAGAAGTCGACCTGCCGATGTTCGGGAACATCCTGCACAAAGCGGCGGAAATCATCTACGGAAACCTGATCGGAAAACCGAATCCCGGCCCGGCCCTGGATGCCCTGATCCGTTCCGGAGAAATCGACCCGGTGGTGAATGCGGCCGTCAGCCGGGAGTACTTCAGGGAAGAGCAGGGAATGGCCGAAGAGGATTTCGGCGGGAACATCCGGCTCGTCGCCGACATCGTGCGGAAATACCTCGCTACCTGTTTGCTGAAATACGATGCGGCTCATGGAGACTTCACGGTGGCCGGCGTGGAGAAATGGGTGAATGCGGTGATCGACATCGAAACGGGCGGCAAACGGCTTCCCGTCCATTTCGGCGGAAAGATCGACCGGCTCGACCGGCTGAACGACGGTTGTCTGCGAGTGGTGGACTACAAAACCGGAAGCCGCCGTCAAGAGTTCCGCGGAATTCCGGGCCTGTTCGCCGACCGGCACGCCTACCGGAATCCGGCCGCCCTGCAAACCCTGCTGTACGCCCTCATGCTGAACCTGACCACCGGAAAAGAAGTCGTCCCCGCCCTGTACTATGTACGCTACATGAACGCTGTCGACTACATCCCGAACCTCGTGGAAGCCGCCGAACAGGACAAGGGAAGAGGCTTCTCCCGCCTTCCGGTGCAAACGTTCGGGCCTTACAAGCGGCTGTTGTTGGAAAACCTCGGAAAAGCGATGGGCGAACTTTTCGATAAAACCATTCCCTTCCGGCAATGCAGCGATCCGAAAACCTGCGCACTGTGCGCATACCGGGAACTTTGCGACCGGTAGAAGCGAACCCGGAAACTCCCCGATGCCGGCATGACGGGAAACCTCGAGGAACAGTTTCCCCTTCCGAAACGGATCACGGACGTTCCGGAAGTTCCTGGAAAAGAATTTTCAATGCCCGAAGGCGCGCTTCTCTTTCGCTTTTCCCCTCCTCCCGGCAAATCCGATAGCTCCGGCAGGCGGTCTTCGCACGGTCTTCCACGATTTTCGCCATTCGATGCAGGCCGGCCTCCATCCGGAAAGCAGCACAATACCGGAGAATGTGTTCGGTCAGCATGACATGAAACAGCGTTTCCATCGCAACTTCGCCTTCGGGCCTACCGGCATCGGTTTCTTTTTCGTTCATAACAGGACTTTCGATATCCTCCCGCTTTCCAAACAAAAGCGTGAGATGCATTTGTCCTGCAGAGGTACTGGCTATACCCGATCCATGACATGCTGCACTCACGCCATGCTTGCTGCATTGCATACAAGCACGACAGGCAACTTACATTCCATGAATCTTAAAAACGCCAGTTTTCTGCAGTGAATAATAAGTCGTCGCTCGATATTATGTATTGGTGCGCTTTTTTATCTCATCGGCAAGCCGGTTTGTGTCGTACAAATATAAGATTTTCGGCGGCTTTTACAATATTTCCCTCAGCCGGGACAGGTCGCGGATTTCCCACGTCACGCCCAATCCGTGCGGCGTCCCCGTCGGATGGTAATAAACGGTGTCGATCCCGGCCCCGATCGCCCCTTCCATGTCGTTCTCCGGATCGTCGCCGATCATGAGCGCCTCCCCGGCCCCTACGCCCGCCTTGCGCAGCGCATACCGGAAAATGCGGGGATCGGGCTTGTTGGCGCCCGCCTTCTCGGAACAGATCACATGCCGAAAAAACCGTCCCAGTCCGCAATTGGCCAGCTTCACATGCTGCACCTCGTCGAAGCCGTTGGTCACGATATCCATCGGATATCCCCGTCCGTAGAGGTATTCCACCGTTTCCCGCGCATGGGGCATCAGGTTCCGAAAAGTGGGAGCCAACCGGATGTAATCGTTTCCCAGCCGGATGGCCAGTTTCAGGTTACGGACGCCGAAACGCCCCAACAGTTCGGTGAAACGATGGTTCCGCAGGTACTCGCGGGTCACCGTTCCGTCCCGGTAGCCAAGCCACAGACGGTCGTTGATTTCGAGGTAGGCGTCGAAATAGGCATCGAAACCGGGACAATACCGTTCCAGCCCGTATTTTTCATACAGGATGCGCTGGGCTTCCCGCTGATTGGTTTCCACGTCCCACAGCGTGCGATCCAGATCGAAAAAAAGGCATTTGTATGTTTTCATTTCCCGTTCAGCGTTTTCCTGTACGCACGATTTCTTTTCTTCCGCTCCGGCTGCGGACAGGCTCCCCGACCGCATGCGAAAGGGAAGAAGCCGTCGCCTCTTCCCTTTCCGATCTCGTTACCGGCACAGTCCGCCGGCCATTTCATCTCGCGCCGCTACTGCTGCTCGTCCTCCCGGTCCAGCAGATCGGAAACCAGAATCCGACCGCAGTATTCGCACACGATGATCTTCTTGCTCATCCGGATATCGAACTGCCGCTGGGGCGGAATCCGGTTGTAACAGCCGCCGCAGGCATCCCGTTTCACGGTCACCACGGCCAGTCCGTTATGCACGTTGTGCCGGATCCGCTGGTAGGCGGACAACAGCCGTTCGTCGATCCGGGCCGCCGCTGCCTGCGACTGCACTGTCAGGACTTCGATTTCTTTGGCCGTCTCTTCGTCGATGCTTTCCAGCTCGCTTTTCTTATTGGTCAAATCCAGCCTGCGCCCTTCCAGCACTTCCCGGGCGTCCTCGATCTGCTTCTTCTTGACCTTGATTTCGGCGTTACCTTCCTTGATCCGTTTTTCGCTCAGTTCGATTTCCAACTTCTGGAACTCGATTTCCTTGGAAAGGGAATCGTATTCGCGGTTGTTCCGGACATGGTTCTGCTGTTCCTCGTATTTGGCGATCTGCGTTTTGGCCTGTTCGATCTCTTCCTTCTTGGCTTTCACCCCCCGGCTGAGTTCGTCCACTTCGGCGGTGATGTTGGCGATCCGGGTTTCCAGTCCCGCGATTTCATCCTCCAAATCCTGCACTTCCAGGGGAAGTTCCCCTTTCAGCTTGTTGATCTCGTCGATTTTCGAGTCTATCTTCTGCAGTTCGTAAAGTGCAACGATCTTGTCCTCGGTGGAGTAATCGGCTGTATCGGTCGCTCTCGTGCTCATACGGCTAAACTAAATAGTTGATCGGATTAATTGACTTCGTGCTCTTACAGGCCGCAAAGTTAGGGAATTTTTTCGTAACTGTATCATATAAAATGTCGATTGCGAAATATTCGCTCTCGAAGTGACCGATGTCGGCCAGCACGATCCGGCCCCGGGCCGCGTAAAAAAGATCGTATTTCACGTCCGCCGTCAGGTAAACGTCCGCTCCGCTCCGGACGGCCTCTTCCAGCAGGGAACCGCCCGAACCGCCGCACAATGCCACCTTCCGCACCGTTTCCCGATCCGGCTGCGAGTACCGCACCGCCTCCGCCCCGAACACCTTCTTCACCCGCTGCAGGAAATCCGCCAGGGGTTCTTCCCGCTCCAGATCGCCCACGGCTCCGAAACCGACCGACGGATTGGGATTGGCAAGCGGATAAAGGTCGTAGGCCGCTTCCTCGTAAGGATGCACCCGTCGCATCGCTTCCACCGCCGCTCTCAATCGATGACGCGGCACGATCGTTTCCGTCCGCACCTCCCTTTCCCGATGCAGCACTCCCGGCTCTCCGACGAACGGCCGCGCTCCGTCGCCCGCCCGAAAGGTGCCTTCGCCGCACACATTGAAACTGCAGGCATCGTATTTCCCGATATGTCCGGCTCCGGCCTGCGCCAGCGCTTCCCGCACCTTGTCCGCATAAGCCTCCGGCGTATAAACGGCGATTTTGACAAGATCGTTTTCCCGTGGCGACAGCACCCGGACATTCCGCAGCCCCAGACGATCGGCCATCGCGAAACTCACGCCTCCCTCGACGGAATCCAAATTCGTATGGGCTGCATACAAGGCCAGCCCGTTACGTACCGCCTTCAGCAGCAACCGCTCCACCCGTGTGGCCCCGGTCAGTTTCTTCAACGGACGGAACACCAGCGGGTGATGGGAAACGACCAGATTCGCACCGGTTTCCAGCGCCTCGTCCAGCACTTCGTCCGTCACGTCCACACAAAACAAGGCTCCGGTCACTTCCATATCCGGGCTTCCGGTCAGCAGCCCAGCATTGTCGTAATCTTCCTGATAAGCCGGCGGAGCCAGTTCTTCGATCGCGCTCGTTATATCTTTCAGTTTCATGGTTCAAAATAAAGTCGGTTGAGTAAACAGAGAGGGAGGCTCTTCCCGGTCGCCGTCTTCCCGTTCCGGATCGTATCCCTCGTCCCTGTCCAACGCATTTCCGTCTTCCTCTCCCCGAAGAAGCACAGCACCTTCTTCCACACCCTCCGCTGCCAAAAAATCACCCTCTCCCGTTTCCTGCCCGGAATCCGTTTTCCAGGGATGAAAGGCAGCGGCATTTTCTCCGACCGCGCCGTCTTCCCCGGTTCCCGAAACGCTTCCCTGCGCTTCAAAAAACGGCGTTACTTCCCCGGATGGCCCGTTCACACTTCCGGTTGCTTCCGATTCTTCCCCATCGTTCGTCCCATCCATGCCTTCCGCCACAGCAGGAAAAACGGCTCCGTCCGCTTCCGTCATTCCCCCCGCAGCCTCCGTCTCTTTCAGCTCCTCCCGGATTTCCAGCAGGACGGTTCGGATTTCGGTCAGTTTCCGCACGATTTCCGCTTCCCGCTCGGCCCCTTCCCGGTTGGCCTTCAAATATTTTTCAGCTCCGGCCAGCGTCATCCCCCGTTCCTTGACCAGGTGATAGATCAACTCGAAATTCCGGATGTCCGCCGGCGTGAACAGCCGGTTTCCCTTCTTGTTCTTCTTGGGCTTGAGGATATCGAAACGCTGTTCCCAGAACCGGATGAGCGACTGATTCACGTCGAACATCTCGGCGACCTCGCCCATCGTGTAGTAGATTTTTTCCGTCTTATGCACCTTTTCAGCCACGGCCGGTTCCCCTTTAATATCCCCCGCTAAGGTAGGAAAAAACTGTTTTTCACACAACCCACCCTTCTCAATCTCCCGGAAATCGAATTATTATGTATTTTTGCACCCGGTAAGAAAAACACGCCGAACAACTCATGTCCACACCGAATCCGACGATCATCACAGGAACCGTAACGGGCGGCAGGCGAATCGGAAGCCGGATCGGGTTTCCGACAGCCAACCTGCGGCTGGAAAACCGGCCGGAAATCGAGAACGGGGTGTACGCCGCAGCGGTGAAAACCCCGCAGGGATGGTACGGCGGGATGGTCAACATCGGGCACCGTCCCACGGTCACGGAGAACGGAGAACGCCTGCTCGAAGTGCACCTTTTCGGATTCGACGGAAACCTGTACGGAACGGAAATCCGGGTGGAGCTCGTCCGGTACATCCGCCCCGAAGTGAAATTCGGATCGCTCGAAGAACTGAAAGCCGAAATCGAAAACGACAAACGACGCATATTAACCCTTTTGAAAGATGACAAAAGACTGCAACCTACCCTATAAGATAGCCGACATCGGCCTGGCGGACTGGGGCCGGAAGGAAATCGAAATCGCCGAAAAGGAAATGCCCGGCCTGATGGCGGTACGTCGGAAATACGCTGCGACGAAACCCCTGCAGGGAGCGCGGATCACCGGTTCCCTCCACATGACCATCCAGACGGCCGTGCTGATCGAAACCCTCGTGGAACTGGGAGCCGAAGTGCGTTGGTGCAGCTGCAACATTTTCTCGACGCAGGATCATGCCGCGGCGGCCATCGCTGCCGCAGGCGTGCCCGTATTCGCCTGGAAAGGGGAAACGCTGGAAGACTATTGGTGGTGCACGGCCATGGCCCTGACGTTCGGGGAAGGGAAAGGCCCGAACCTGATCGTGGACGACGGAGGCGATGCCACCCTGTTGATCCACAAGGGATATGCGGCCGAGAAGGATGCGAAGGTGCTCGACAAGGCTCCGGAAAGCCACGAAGAAGCCGTTATTTTGAACACCCTCCGGAAAATCCTGGCCGAAGACCCCGGCAAATGGCGCCGGACGGTCGACGGATGGAAAGGCGTTTCGGAGGAGACGACCACCGGAGTGCACCGGCTCTACCAGATGGCCGAACGGGGCGAACTGCTGGTGCCGGCCATCAACGTGAACGACTCGGTGACCAAAAGCAAATTCGACAATCTTTACGGTTGCCGGGAATCGCTGGCCGACGGCATCAAACGCGCTACGGACGTGATGATCGCCGGGAAAGTGGTCGTGGTCTGCGGCTACGGGGACGTGGGAAAAGGATGCGCCCGCAGCATGCGTTCCTACGGCGCCCGCGTGATCGTGACCGAAATCGACCCGATTTGCGCCCTGCAGGCCGCCATGGAAGGATTCGAGGTCAAAACGGTGGAAGAAACGCTGGGGGAAGGGAACATCTACGTCACCACCACCGGCAACTGCGACATCATCACCCTCGAACACATGCGGGGCATGAAAGATCAGACGATCGTCTGCAACATCGGACACTTCGACAACGAAATCCAGATGAACCGGCTGGAAGAATCGGATGCCGTAAAGACCAACATCAAGCCGCAGGTGGACAAATTCACCTTCCCGGACGGGCATTCCATCTTCGTGCTGGCAGAAGGGCGGCTGGTGAACCTCGGCTGCGCGACGGGGCACCCTTCGTTCGTGATGAGCAATTCGTTCACCAATCAGGTGCTCGCCCAAATCGAGCTTTGGACGAAAGAAATGAAAACCGGCGTTTACCGTTTGCCCAAGCACCTCGATGAGGAAGTGGCCCGGCTCCATCTGGAACAGCTGGGAGTACACCTGACGCAACTGTCCCGGAAACAGGCGGACTACATCGGCGTCGAACCCGAAGGTCCCTACAAACCGGATCATTACCGATATTGATTCCCGAAACGGATTTCTCTCCGTTTCCGAAAAAAAAGCGTTCCGAAAACGGAACGCTTTTTTTGTCCGGTAAAATCGGGCGCCTTGAA
Source organism: uncultured Rikenellaceae bacterium (assembly GCA_946486375.1). Lineage (GTDB taxonomy): Bacteria > Bacteroidota > Bacteroidia > Bacteroidales > Rikenellaceae > CAMLTW01. The sequence continues at coordinate 65,870 of CAMLTW010000002.1, read as the reverse complement.
AAGAAAAGGTCTTTCCCTTACGAAGGGAAAGACCTTTTTCAAAGTATCCAATATAGGTTTCGGTCGCTACAAACCGTCCGGGTCGATGTCATCCGGCGTAGAGGGCGTCGGATTGTTCGCCGACTGCGGAATCCCCTTGTTGCTGATGACTTCCGACCGGCTGATGGTGTAGTTGAACCAATAAGGCACGCCCACCGAATTGTACCGGCTCCCCTCATAATGGTTGGTGCCGGGATAGCTCCGCGTGACGGGTTTATTCAGCCGTTTGAGGTCGAAATAGGAGAACCCTTCGCCCCAGAGTTCGATCCGGCGCTGCAACCACACTTCGTCGCGGAAATCCTGCTGCGATGCCGCCGTACAGGTGTAGGAAGCGTTACGGGTTTTCACCAAATCTTCCAGCAGAGTCTTCCCTTCCGCCAGGTTCTGCATCCCGGCAGCTTCGGCTTCGATCAGCATCATCTCTTCCACACGCATCAGCGGGAAGTCGGCCGCAGCTCCTGCGGACGACAGGCCATCCCCGTTCGCCGCCTGGAATTTCCGGGAAGCGTATTTAGGCAACATCAATCCATAATACGCATAGTACCGGCTCGGCGTTTCTTCGTCCGTCCAGGTTTTCTTCCGCCAGTCCGAAGGGTTGATCTGCTCGTAAAGAGAAGCGTCGATCATCTTCACCGGGTCGCCGTCCATCATTATATATCCGAATACGGTCTCGTTGCACATATTGGCCGTCCAGTTGACCAGGCCGGTTCTGACAACATCGTCGTCAGTGGTCAGGTCGATGCCCCATATCCACGAATTCTGCGAATACATATTGTTGAAACCGTTCGTTTCGTCGAGGAACTGCGCTTCGGTCATCGGGCTGTACCCTGCCTTCGCTGCGGCCGCATGCTGCCGCGCCTCTCCCCAGTTCTCCATCGTCAGGTAAACCCGGGCAGCCAGTCCGTGCGCCACCTGCGCATCGATGTAGTGACGGGCACTGTACGACCGATCGTAGTTTTCCAGGTATTCGATCGCTTTGGTCAGGTCGCCCGTGATCAGCGTATAGACGGCTTCCACCGAGGCCCGCGGATTATTTTCCGACTCTTCCTGCGTGGTCTTTTCCGTCACGATGGGCACCGCCGGTTCGTTCTGATGTCCCACATAAGTGTACTGATACATCTGCACCAGGTTGAAATAGGCGAAAGCCCGGTAGGCGTAAGCCTGTCCCAGCGCCGTCAACTCCTGCTCGGTCGCCGTCGCCGGATCGAGCATGCCGATCACCTTATTGGACAGGAAAATCAGCCGGTAGAAAAACCGCCAGGGCATGGCCACATAAATATACTCCGGCCCGAGCGCAGCCCCGTTCACTTCATGCCAGATCCAGAACTGATCGTAGTTGGAAGGCAACGGTACCACGTCCTGCCCCAGCATTTCGTTCATCACACAAATGGCCGGATACCCGAAATCGAAGTGACGTTCATCGCCAGCCGCCCGTTCCAGCGTATTGAAATTGGTCATCCAGGCCACTTCCGATTCGATCAGCGCCTGCGCTCCCTTCGGGGCGTCTTCGACCTGGTCTTCGGTGACGGTCAGGGTCGGGAAATTTTCCTCGATGCAGCCCGTCAGGAACAACGCGGGCGCGCAAAGAAAAGCCAGTAATTTCGTTCTGTTGTATCTCATTATTTTATACTTTACCGGTTATACGTTAGAATCTGAACGACACCCCGCCGGAAACCGTCCGGATGGGCGAATAGGTTTCGCTGCGCGTCGAACCGTCCCAATTCTGCCGGGGATCGAACCCCTTCCGTTTGGAAACGAAAGCCACGTTGTCCGCAGCCAGATAAATCCGCAAAGACTGGATACCGAGCTGCGAAGTCCACTTTTCCGGGAAAGTGTAGCCGAAGGAAATGTTCTGCAGGCTCAGGTAGCTGGCATCCATCAGGAACCGGTCGGACTGGGCGCTGATGTTTTCATCGTTGAACTGCAACCGGGGTACGCTGGTTTCCGTATTTTTCGGCGTCCAGGCGTTCAGAATATCCTTGTGCCATGCTATCCCGCGCAAACCGCTGGCCACCGAATGCATCAGCCCCGCATATCCGTCATCATAAACCTTCCCGCCGATCTGATAGGCCAGCGTTACGCCCAGGTCGAACCCGTACGCGTTGACGGACGTGGAAATCCCTCCGTAAAGGTCGGGAAGCACCGAACCGAGATTGTAATAGGTAGCGCTCGAATAATCCGTGGTGGTCACGGTTTTGGTCACGTTCCCCTGCGCGTCTTTCTCATCCCGATACCACATGGGGAGCCCTTCCTCGCTGACCCCCGCATAACGCGGCATGTACCAGTCGTACCGGGAACCGCCTTCCGAAACAAAATACGATCCGGTTTCGAAACCGTCCTTCTTTTCGGGAGGGAGTTTGAGCACCTTGTTCTTGTAGTGGGTGGCGTTCAGCGAAAGCGTCCAGCGCACGTTTTCCCGATTCACCAGCACGCCCGTCAGGTCGATTTCCACCCCGCGGTTGCGCATGTCGCCGATGTTATCGTAGTAGCTGTAATAGCCGATGGAAGTCGGCGTAGGACGGGAAAACAGCAGGTCTTCGGTTTTGCGGGAGAAGTATTCGATGCTCCCGGACAGCCGGTTGCCGAAGAATCCGAATTCCACCCCGACGTTCAGGTTGTAGTTCGATTCCCAGGTGATGTTCGGATTCCCCTTGGTGTAGAACACGGCGGACACGTTTCCGGCGGCATTCACCACGTCGTAGTTGTCCACATACCGGTAATCCCCGATACCGTCGTTCCCCTGCACCCCGTAGCTGGCTTTCACCTTCAACAGGTCGATCCATGCGGCACCGGCCAGAAATTCCTCGCGGTTCATCAGCCACGCTCCGCCGACGCTCCAGAAATTTCCCCAGCGATGATCGGGATGGAACCGGGAAGAGGCGTCGCGCCGATAAGAGGCCGACAGGAAGTATTTTCCGTCATAGTTATACTGTGCCCGGCCGAAATAGCCTTCCGTGTTGTAATCCTTCACATAGGAATTGGTCTGCGGGTTCTTAATGGCACCGGCGATTTCCTGCACGGAAGGGCTCAGCATGTTTTCTTTCGAACCGGACAGGTAGGTGTATTTGTACTTGTAATTTTCATGACCGACCAGCACATCCACATTGTGGTTGCCGAATGACCGCGTCCATGTCAACAACTGCTGGAGATTCAGTCCGGTCTTCCGGGTGTGGTACTTATAAATGACGCCGTTCTTGCTGGCATGCTGCCCGTAGAAGGGATTGGTGAACTGGCTGGTACGGGTTTCGTCCAGGTCGAATCCGGCGTTGAAGGTGAATTTGAAGTCCTTCAGGAATTTCACCTCGGCGAATCCGTTGGTATTGAACGCATTCCCGTTGTAGTTATCTTTATCCAGATAGTTCATGGATATGGGGTTTTCTGCGTTCAGGATCGGACGCGACAAGCCGGCATTCTGGCCATCTCCATAGTCATAGCGAATGATGCCGTTTTCATCGCGGATGACGTTTCCCTGAGCATCCCGGATATAGACCGGATAGATAGGCGCTATCGTATTGGTGTACAGAAAGATGTTTCCGCTCGACGACTCGTCTTCGTTGACCCGGTTCCCGTCGAAGTTCGCGTACCCCACGTTGCCGCCCACTTTCAGCCATTTCTTGGCCTGGTAATCCGACTTCAAACGGGCCGTGATCCGGGAAAAATCCGAATTCCGCACGATCCCCTTATCGTTCAGGTAGCCGACCGAGAGGTAATTGCTCGACCGTTCGGTTCCGCCGGAAACGCTGACGTTGTATTCCTGCCGGAGCGTATTCACGAACGCTTCGTCCGTCCAGTTGTCGGGGAGCAGCTTGTAGTCTCCCACCACGCGTCCCAGTTTGGCGTTCGGATTGAGTTTCCCGTTCACGATCATCGCTTCCCCTTCCGGAACGGTATAAACGTTGTAACCCAGCCCGTACGTCCGGCTATCGATCAGGTTGGTATTCGCCCAGTTGGCCCAATCTTCCGGGGTGCGATCCGGCAGATTTTCCTTGACGTAATTATAAATGGCAGCGTAGTGGGTTTCGTAGTACTGCGCCGGATCGTCGATCATGTCGTAAGATTGCAGCGCCCGGGAATTGACCCCCCATTTGGCGTCCACGGTAATCACCGCTTCGGCGTTTTTCCCTTTTTTGGTCGTGATCATGATGACCCCGTTGGCCCCGCGCGCACCGTACAGGGCATTGGATGCGGCGTCCTTCAGCACGGTCAGGGACTCGATGTCCATCGGATTGATGTTTTCCAGCCCGCCGTCATAAGGAATTCCGTCGATCACGATCAACGGTTCGGAACTGGCCGAGAAAGACCCCAGCCCCCGGATGCGGATGGACGCCTTGGAACCGGGCTGACCGCTGTTGCTGGTGATCTGCAACCCGGCGACGGCTCCCGCCAGCGCCTTGGACACGTTGGAACTCTGCGTCTGGGCGAGCTGGTCGGCACTGATCACTCCGGCCGAACCGGTAAAGGCTTCCTTGGTCGAAGTACCGAAGGCCGTCACGATCACGTTGTCGATGGTCTGCGCATCGGCTTCCAGAACCACGTCGATCCGGCTGCGGCCTTCCACAGCCACCTGACGGGATTTCATCCCGACCATCGAAAACAGCAGGGTCGCATTCGACGGTGCCGAAACGGAATATTCCCCGGCCCCATTGGTGACTACCCCACGCTGGGTGCCATCCACCACTACGGCCACACCCACAAGCGGTTCCCCGGTATCGGAAGTAACCGTACCCGTTATGCGGATGTCCTGGCCCAGAACCGCCTGCAGCCCTGCCAGCAGCATAACCGAAAGTAACAAGGTAAATTTTTTCATAAGCGTTTGTGATTAAGTTAAATAGTTCGATATCAATACTTCAGGATCAAAAAGTCATATTTTAATCATAATGTATATTATATAACAAAATAGGACTGTGCCATTTCGTCTATCCGGATTCGGGCAGCGAAAAATCGGGATAGACGCATTAAAATATCAGGTTGTTATTTGCGGATTTGCCAAGCATTTCAACGGATCCGCTGGCGGCAAAAATACTAAAAATATCAAGATAGTTTGTGATAATATGTGCCTCAACCCTTTACGGAATCAGGCGTCCGTTATGATTGTGCCGTAAAAAAGAAGAATACATTATAATATATAATCACATCTTCGATGATTACGGAAAAACAGTAAGCATTTCCTTTAAAAGATTTTTTTTCGCTCGCGGCTGTTATTTTTCTATCATCCCCTTTGCCCCATCAAAAACGGCGTTCCCTTTCGGATTTCGAGGGGTATTGCCTCCTGAAGTGTTTTTTAAAGGACGTTTTCCTTTCCGAACAGGGGGGAACACGGCCTGTGAGCCGCTTAATTTTCAGGGAGTATAATATACATTATGATTAAAGCGGAAATCCACAAAAACAGCGAATATCACTTTTTAATTAATCACAAACGCTTATGAAAAAATTTACCTTGTTACTTTCGGTTATGCTGCTGGCGGGGCTGCAGGCGGTTCTGGGCCAGGACATCCGCATAACGGGTGCGGTTACCTCCGATACCGGGGAACCGCTGACGGGAGTATCCGTCATGGTTAGCGGCACCCATCGGGGCGTGGTCACCGACGGAAGCGGACAATACGCCATTTCGGCTCCGGCGGACGCAACGTTGGAATTCTCATTGCTGGGGATGAAATCCCGTCAGGTAGCCGTGGAAGGCCGCAACCGGATCGACGCGGTTCTGGAAGCCGATGCGCAGACCATCGACAACGTGATCGTGACGGCCTTCGGTACCTCGACCAAAGAAGCCTTTACCGGCTCGGCTTCCGTACTGGACGGAACCGATATCGAACGGCGCCAGGTGTCCAACATCTCCAAAGCGCTGGCCGGTCAGGTAGCGGGCGTGCAGGTGGTCAGCAATAGCGGTCAACCGGGTACGGCCGGACAAATCCGCATCCGCGGGGTCGGTTCCATCAATGCATCGAGCGCTCCGCTGTACGTGGTGGACGGGGTGCCTTACGACGGTGACCTGTCAGCCATCAATTCGGCGGACATCGAAACCATGACCGTGCTGAAGGACGCCGCATCCAACGCCCTGTACGGTGCGCGCGGGGCCAACGGGGTCATCCTGATCACCACCCGGAAAGGCAAGAAGGGGGAAGCCGTGGTGAACCTCGACGCCAAATGGGGAGTCAATTCCCGCGGCGTTCCGGAATACGATATCATGAAAAATCCGGGCACCTACTACGAAACCTTCGGAAGATCGCTCATCAACTCCGATATGGCCAATTACGGAAGCAGCTTCGCCGAAGCGGAAGCATGGGCCAACAGTTACCTGGTTCTGCCGACCGACTACGACAGCCAGAGTTCGAGCGCACTCAACTATCGGGTGTACACGGTCCCGGACGGGGAAGGCCTGCTGGTGAACGGCAAGCTCAACCCGAAGGCGAAGCTGGGATACCTGGATGAAATCACGGGCAATTACTACCTCCCGGACGACTGGAGCGACGCGGCCTACCACAACGGCCTGCGGCAGGAGTACAACCTGAGCGTCAGCGGCGCTTCCGACCGGCTCAACTATTACTTTTCGGCCGGATACCTCAATGATGAAGGCTATGTGGTAAATTCGGGGCTGGAACGGGTTTCAGCCCGGTTGAAAGCGGACTATCAGGCCAAGTCGTGGCTGAAGATCGGCGGAAACGTTTCGTTCGCCAACAACAAGACCCAAGATCCGGATTTCGAACAGACCGGATCGATGAACATGTTCTATGCTACGAGAAACATGGCTCCGATCTATCCCCTGTACGTACGGGACGAAAAAGGGAACATCCGGATCGACAAACGCGGACGGCAGATTTACGACTACGGGGACGGCACCACCAGCGGAATCGAGCGTCCTTTCCTAAGCCAGGCGAATCCGATCAGCGCGCAGGAACTGGACACGCAAACCTACCTTTCGGATATTTTCGGGGGCCGGGCCTATGCGGAAATCTCTTTCCTGAAAGATTTCAAATTCACCTTCAACGCCGGGTTCGACGTGGACAACACCCGCTTCCAATATCGGAGGAACTCCTATTACGGACAAATGGCCAATTCCGGCGGGGAAGTGTCGGTAGAACACCTGCGCGATGCCGCGCTCAACCTGCAGGAATTGCTGACGTGGAAAAAATCGTTCGGCAAGCACAATGTGGATGTCCTGCTGGGACATGAATACTATTCGCTGAAAAAAACCGACCTGTGGGGGAACAAAACCGGGCTTTACAATCCGGAAATTCCCGAACTGGGAAACGCGATCAACTCTCCGAGCACCAGCTCTAAGATCGACGAATATTTCACGGAAGGTTACCTGGGGCGGGTGCAGTACGATTACGACAACAAGTATTTCTTCTCGGCTTCATACCGGCGCGACGCATCCTCGCGATTCCATCCGGATCACCGCTGGGGGAACTTCTGGAGCGTGGGAGCTTCCTGGCTCGTTTCGCGGGAAGATTTCATGCAGAACGTTTCATCCTGGCTGAATTTTCTGAAATTCAAGATCAGCTACGGTTCACAGGGGAACGACGGCCTGTTGGACCCCGTCACCGGCCTTCCGGATTATTACCCCTACCAGAACATCTACACCTTGTCGAACAATGCGAACGACTACGCCCTGACCCTTTCTTCCGTCGGAAACCCGAATATCAAGTGGGAGACCAACTACAACTTCAACACGGGAATCGAGTTCGGGCTGTGGAACGACCGTTTGCTCGGAAGCGTGGAATTCTTCTCCCGGAAAGCCGAAGACCTGCTGTTCCGCCGGGCCGTGGCTCCCTCGCTGGGATATGCGAACTATCCGGACAACATCGGAGACATGCGCAACACGGGCGTGGAAATCGACCTGACCGGCAACATCATCGTAAACAAGGACTTCCGCTGGTCGGTCAACGTGAACGCCACCCACTACAAGAACAAAATCCTCAGCCTGCCTCCTGAAAACGAAAAGGTGGGCGGACTGGTATCCGGTTATTTCAAATATACCGTCGGCGGCAGCATCTACGACTATTACCTGCGGGAATGGGCCGGCGTCGATTCGGGAACGGGAAAAGGCATGTGGTGGAAATACAACGAGGACGGATCGCGGGAAAAGACGGACTCCTATCAGGATGCCACGCAGCGACTGTGCGGCGCATCGGCCCTGCCGAAACTGTACGGAGGATTCGGCACTTCGCTTACGTACAAGGGGATCGACCTCTCGATCAATTTCGCCTATTCCATCGGGGGCAAACATTACGACATGGCTTACGGACTTCTGATGCACGCCGGCACGTCGTACGATCACGGCTACAACTGGCACAACGACATTCTGAACGCATGGACGCCCGAAAACCCGAACACCGATGTCCCGACGCTGAATTACGACGACGTGTATGCCAACAGTACGTCGACCCGGTTCCTGATCGACGCTTCCTACCTGAGCCTGCAGAACATCACGGTGGGATACACGCTGCCGGCATCGGTCGGCAAAGCCCTCGGAATCGGCCCCGTCCGGATTTATGCGGTGGCGGACAACGTGGCCCTGATCAGCAAACGGAAAGGCTACGATCCCCGCATGTACATCAACGGGATCGGCGAACGCGACCAGGTAGGCGGACAGAACTACGCTCCGATCCGGACGATCTCGGGCGGAATTTCCATCAAATTCTAAACGATCTAAAAAACAATCATCATGAAAATCATATATCAGGGACTTATCGCACTGGTCGCAGCCTCGTTCGCTTTCAGCGGCTGTACGGAAGACCAGCTGACAGCCCGGCCTTCGGGAGAGAGCGTGACCACGGATCAGAACGAAGAGGTTACGGAAATGATCCCCGAACGGATGATAGGGCTGATCAACGGGATGTACGCCTACATGAATCAACTCGATGTCACCGGATCGGGCAATCATACGGAATTCGGTTATCCGTCGACCGTCATTTCAATGGAACTCTGGGGGCAGGACATGGTGCAGACCGGCAACGGCTACAACTGGTTCTGGGGAGATCAGATCTACTCCAACCGCTCTTATACTTCGACGGACATGTATTATCATTGGCGTTTGCTGCACGGTCTGATCGACAAGGCGCACGAAGTGCTGCGAGCCGTTCCGACCGATACCGACAACGAAGACCTGATCGCCTACATGGGACAGGCCCGGGCGATGCGGGCATTCTGCTACCTGCATCTGGTACAGCTCTATGCACATGCCTACGCGGGACACGAAAACGACCCGGCCGTGCCGATCCTGACGGAAAAGACGACGCGGGAAGAAGCGGGGAACAACCCGCGGGCCACGGTGGAAAAGGTGTACGAATTCATTCTGGAAGACCTGACCGCCGCCATCGGCGACCTGGCCGGATACCGGCGGGGCGGGAAATATGAAATCGACCGGCAGGTGGCTTACGGGCTGCTGGCACGCGCTTACCTGAACATGGAAAGATGGGAGGACGCGGCCGAAGCGGCCCACGCCGCCCGGACGGGTTATACGCCGATGTCGCCCAACGAATACGTGGATATGACCACCGGATTCAACGACATTTCCAACCGTGCCTGGATGTGGGGATGCGATCTCAATGAGATCAATGAGGTCGTCGCTACCGGAATCGTAAATTATCCGTCCCATCTGGGAACGCTCAGTTACGGTTACGCCTGGGCCGGAAGAATGTACAAAGCCATCAGCAAAGACCTCTACGATGCCATCCCGGACGATGATATCCGGAAAGCATGTTTCCTGACCGATGACGGGATTTTCTACCTGGACGGCAAGCCGTTCATGGGCGCGGCTCCGTACGCGAACATCAAATTCAAGCCCTACAAAGGGGAAATCCTGGGCGACCTCAATGCCGGCGACTGGCCGTTGATGCGGGTAGAGGAGATGTACCTGATCGAAGCCGAAGGTCTGGCTCTGGGAGGCGATCCGAGCGGGGCGAAAGCGCTGCTGGAAGAGTTCGTTCAGGGATACCGCGACCCGAACTATACCTGCGCGGCCAGCTCTCCGACCGACTTGCAGGAAGAAATCTGGATGCAGCGCCGGATCGAACTCTGGGGCGAAGGTTTCTCGTGGTTCGACCTCAAACGGCTGAAAAAGGGAACCGTTCGGAACTACGACGGGACGAACTTCCTCAAAACCGCCCGTTATAACCTGCCGGCGGAACACGGACTGTTCCTGCTCCGGATTCCGCTGAAGGAAATCCAGTCCAATCACGGCATCACGGAAGCGGACAACAATCCGATCGCCACGCCGCCGGCGCTCGGACAATAACGGTTCGCCGGCCGGCAGCCGACCGGCACCGATGAAAAAGGGCCTCCCTCACCGGAGGCCTTTTTCGTTTTCGGAAAGCCGTCCGTTCCGATTTCAAAATTATTCCCTAACTTTGTCAATTCAAGTGTGGTATCCGGGTTGCAGGGAAACACACAAAAGCGGGACGGATGAAAAACAGGCTTCTTTATTTTTTCAGGTATGCGGGAATGGCCCTGATCTGCGGCGTGTTCGCCAGCGGTCTGTTCTGGGGGTGCGCCAATATGGGCATCGCCCCGCAGGGCGGCCCGAAGGACACCCTGCCCCCCCGGGTGGTGGGAATGACTCCGCCGTTCAACACGACCAACCTGAAACCGGGCCGAATCGCTATCGAATTCGATGAATACGTACAGCTGAAAGACCTGCAAAACGAGTTTTTCACCTCTCCTTTCATGCAACGCAAGCCCACGGCGTCCATCAAGGGACGCGGCGTGGTGGTAGACATCAAATCCGAATTGGACTCCAATATGACATACGTGCTGAACTTCGGATCGAGCGTGGTGGACAATAACGAAGGGAATCCGTATGTGGGCCTGAAATACACTTTCTCCACGGGAAACGAAATCGATTCGCTCTACATGTCCGGCTATGTCTCGGATGCGCGAACCACGGATACGGTGAAAAAAGCCTTCATCCTGTTTTTCGATGCGAAAGCCGATTCGACGGAGCTGGATTCGGTGGTGCATAAATCCAGAGCATTGGCCGTGGCCCGCACCATGCCGAACGGCGTTTTCGTGCATGAAAATCTCAAGGCGATGGACTACCGGATCTACGCCATGGTGGACCACAACGGGAACCAGATGTACGACCCCGGAGTAGACGATATCGCTTTCACGGACACCGTTTACAATCCGGCCCGGATGCCTTCGTTCCTGCTGTGGTACGATTCCGTAAAGATGTACCAGGTGGCCGAACCGCAGATTTTCCTGCAAACCTTCCGGGAAAACCCCGACCGGAGGCAGAACCTCAGCAAATTCGAGCGTCCGCAGGCGCAGGAACTGATGCTCCGCTTCACCTCCAAGTTCCCGAAAATCGAGCGCTTCTCCCTGCAGGGAATCGATTCCACCCGGATCATCCGGGAACGGGCCAAGGAAACGGGCGATTCGCTCCTTTACTGGCTGGACATTCCGGCGGACGAGCTGCCCGACACCATCGTCGGAGATATCGTCTACCAGCGTCACGACAGCGCGGGCGTGCTTTATCCCCACAGGCAGGAACTCCGGTTCGTATACAAAAAACCGTTCGTCCGGAAAAAAGACCGGAAAGACGAAGAACGGGAGGAAGCGGATACCGTCCCCAAAAAATCGGAGCTGAAATACACGGTCAAGGCAGACAACCCCCTGATTCCCGACAACGGCATGGAATTCCAGTTCGAACTGCCGCTCGTCCGGCTGGACAAGGATCGGATCACGCTCACGCATACGGACATCCGGGAGAACACGCAGGAAGTGCCGTTCGAGCTGGTGCGGGACACGATGAACCTGCGCCGGTATTACCTGAAAACCGACTGGCAGCATTCGGACGCCTATAAACTGGTCATTCCGTCCGGGGCGCTGATGACCATCGACGGAGAGGAAAACGACACCATCGTCCGGGAATTCACGGTGGCCGATCCGGAAAAATTCGGCTCGCTCATCGTCAATCTGACCGGCACGACGCCGGAATACGAGTATATCATTCAGGTAACGGACGAAAAAGGTTCCCAGATCCTGAAGGAAACGGCGCACCTTCGGGAAGGAAAAAACGCACTGAATTTCATCACTCCCGGAACGGTGCAGCTCCGCGTGACGGAAGACCGGAACCGGAACGGGAAGTGGGATACGGGCGACCTCATCCGGCGGATCCGGCCGGAAAAGGTGGAAACGTTCCGCAATCCGGCCAACGGCAGCAGCAACATCATCGCCAAAGCCAACTGGGAAATGGAATTCGACATCGACGTGAGCGAGCTTTTCAAACCCCGGCAGCATGTCAGCATGGCCGATTCGCTTCAGACTCATCCGGAAGGGAAAAGCACGGTGCTGAGCAGCGACGGCACCCGCGTGGAAGGACTGTTGCCTGCGGACACGCTGCAAAACGCCGCTGCGGGACAGGCCCCCGTTTCCAGCTCGGATACGGAAACCGAAACGCCCCGGACCCGGCGGGAAAAGAAGGAAGAACGGAAGCGGCAGAAGAAAGAAGGCCGGAAAGAAGAAACGGCATCCGAAGCGAAGGATGCTTCCGGAAACCCGGCTCCGGCAACAACGACCGAACCGGCAAAAGCGGCACAGCCATGACCGAAATGAACACACGGACGAAATATATTTTTCAGTACGGAAAGAAACCATTTTCCGGAGCGAGACGGCTCCGTCGTTTGCTGGCGGTCGGTTTTTTGCTCATGATATGCGGGAGCACGCTGCAGGCGCAGCATTACCTGGGCGTACGCGGCGGCTACGGCGGAGGAAGCGTCCGGTTCGATCCCAAGGAAGAAACGGGCATGCTGTGGGGCTTCCCTTCCGCAGGAGTTTCCTGGAAATACTATAGCCCGATCAAATACGTGGGCGCCATCGAACTGGACATCCAGCGCGTGGGAAAAGGCTACAAGCGCTATGAGCGCGTGGGAGCGGACACCGCCTATCACCGGGAGGTGTCGGCCATTGAGATGCCTTTCTTCTGGCAGCCGCACGTCTATTTCTTCAACCGGAAAGCCCGAATGTTCCTGAACCTGGGCGTTTACGTCTCCTACATCTACGCCTCCGATTCCTCCACGGTCTCAAAAACGCACGGAACGCTCTCCGAGGGGAAATATCCGATGCGGCTGGTCAAGGACAACCGGTGGGAATACGGACTGTGCGGGGGATTCGGGTTCGGGGTGTTCATCAAACGGCTGGAAATCCTGGTGGAAGCCCGGTACAGTTTCGGATATTCCGACCTGCTGAAAAACGGCAACAAATATCCCGGAAATCCGCAGCGTTCTCCGATGGATCAGATCAACATCTCCATGGGCATTTACTACCGGCTGGGAAAAGGCGGCATACTTTCACCGCCGGCCCTCCGGAAAAAAAATAAAACCGACTAAAATCCCGATTATGGAAACGACACGTCAACAAAAAATAGCCAAACAGGTACAGAAGGACATCAGCGACATCTTCATCCGGGAAGGCGCCGACCTGGTGCGCGGAGCGATGGTTTCCGTCACGCGGGTGCGCGTCAGTCCCGATTTGGCGGTGGCGAAAGTATACCTCAGCATTTTTCCGTTCGATAAAAGCGGAGAGATTCTCGACCGGCTGAATACGCATGTATCGCAGGTGAGAAAGGGACTGGGAGAACGGGTGAAGAGCCAGCTCCGGATCGTGCCCGAACTGACCTTCCGCATCGACGACTCGCTGGAATACATCGACCACATCGACCAACTGCTCAAGGAGTAAGCCCATGCCGAACCTGCCGTTGCTGTTCGCCCGACGCTACCTGTTTTCCCGCAAATCGCTCTCCGTCATCAACATCATCTCGGGAGTGAGCGCCTTGACGGTGGCCGTTCCCGTGATGGCGATGGTGATCCTGCTGTCGGTGTTCAACGGCTTCGATTCGCTCATCAAATCCATGTACCGGAACTTCGATCCCGAAATCCGGATTACGGCGGCCGAGGGGAAGTTTTTCGACCGGAACACGTTGCCGCTGTCGGAAATCCGGAACGTGGAAGGGGTAGAGGAAACGGGATTCACGCTCGAGGAAAACGCCCTTTTCGAATACGGCGACAAACAGTACATCGGTTCCATTCTGGGGGTGGATTCCCTCTACGATACCGTCGTCCCCATCCGGAACATGGTGGTGCAGGGAGAATACCGGCCCAAATTCGGCGATCTGGATCAGGCGCTGATCGGTCAGGGGGTGGCTTACAATCTGACGGTCGGAACCACGCTGCTGGAACCGCTGGTCGTCTACATGCCCCGGCGGGGAACCGGTTCTCCGCTCCTGCCCGTGAGTTTCTACCGCAAAAAGACGATTTTTCCTTCGGGCATTTTCGCGCTGGACAACGAAACGGACAGCCGGTACGTCATCGCTCCCATCGGATTCGTCCGCGAATTGCTGGAATACGGTCCGGAACAGGTATCGTCGGCTATCCTTCGGCTCGCTCCGGGCAGCGACCCCGACCGGGTCAGAGCGCGAATCGCCGGAATCGCCGGAGACGATTTTCGGGTGCAGACGAGTTATCAACAGAAGGAAAGCCTTTACCGGATCATGCAGTACGAAAAATGGGGCATCTATTTCATCATCCTGATGGTGCTCGTCATCGCCTCGTTCAGCATCGTGGGATCGCTCATCATGATCATCATCGACAAGCAGAAGGACACGGAAACCCTGATCACCCTGGGCGCGGAACGGAAACTCATTCGACGGATTTTCGTCCGGGAAGGCATGCTGATTTCGGGGATCGGCATGGCTGCGGGGCTGGTGCTGGGAATCGCCGTATGTCTGTTGCAACAGCATTTCGGATGGATCAAAATGGCGGGAAGCTCTTTTCTGGTCGATGCCTATCCGGTGGAAATCGAAACGACCGATCTGCTGGGCATCGTACTGAGCGTCGGAGCGATCGGCTGGGCGATTTCCCGGTTCACCGTCGGGCGATTGATCTCGGCACGGACGGGATCGGCAGCCGGAACGAACATTTCTTCGGACTCAGAATCAAAAGACGCATGAAAAAAGCGATTTTCCATACATCCTTTTTCGTCCTCCTGCTGGCGCTCGTTTCCTGCGGGTCGCCGAAGGAAATACCGGACGATAAAATGGCCGCCATCATCCGCGACCTGTTGCTGACCAATTCCTATTCGAGCCTGTACGTACGGAACGTGGACATGGATACGGTGGACATCTATTCGCCCATCCTGAAAAAGTACGGCTACAACGAAAAGGACTTCCGTTATTCCTTGGACAGGATGGCTATGCGGAAAAGCTCGCGGCTGACGGAAATCATCGACGAGGCGGCGGCGGACATCAAACGGGAAAACGATCGTTTCCAGGGCCGCAAGCGCATCCGGGAGAGAGTCGACTCCATGGCTTCGGATCGCTACAAGGACACGATTTACACCGCGTTCGATACCGTATTCCACCTTACCCGGCTGGCGGACAAGGAAAAACTGGTCGTCACGCTGCCCGTACAGGAAGGGACCTATGCGGCCAGTTATAACTACCGGATCGACTCGTCCGACCAAAACACCTATTTCATCATGCGGTACCATCTGGTTCGGAATAACGGTACCCGGGACGGCCTCCACTCCGTCATGCTGAAAAAAGGGGGACGGGAGCCGCTCTTTTTCCGGGCGGAAGCAAAAGACTACCACAAGGAACTGGTCATCCGCCTGTCCGATTATTTCGACAACGCCCGGAATCCGTCCATAACGGTGGACAGCCTCCGGATCGTTTATTATGAACCCGTGGAACGAAGCCGGGCGAAAATCGTCCCCGAACTCCTGAACTTCGACCCGGAAAAACACCTGCCGCTGAATCATGTCTTCGCAAAGAAAGATAGCTGCACATTTTACGCTGTGCCCCCGCTCCGGCCCGATACCGCGTGCCGTACTCACCTTTGAGGCGGACGGCACCCTCGTCTCGGTGGAAAACGACGTTTCCAAAATGGATTCGCTGCACGGAATCGAATTCTACAGCGGAATCCTCCTCCCCGGCATGGTCAACGCGCATACCCACCTCGAACTCTCCTACCTGCGGGGAAAGATTCCGGAAGGGACGGGACTCGGCGGTTTCGTCTCGGCCATCACCGCCTGCCGGGAAGCGACTCCCGAATCGGAACGCCGCAGGGCCGCCGACGTGCAGGATGCGCTGATGCGGGCGGAAGGGATCGTAGCCGCAGGAGATATCTGCAATGGGGACGCTACTTTCGACCTCAAAAAGAAAAGCGGCATCCGCTACCGCAATTTCATCGAACTGTTCGGAACGGATCCGTCGGTGGCGAATACCGCTTTGCGAAACGGGAAAGCGCTGGCCGACGAAGGACGGAACGAAGGGCTGGAGTGTTCCCTCACGCCCCATTCGACTTATTCGGTCTCCGAGAATCTGTGGAAAGGCATCTTCACGACCCGGCAGGACACTGCCTCTCGGACGGAGAAGCCCCTCCCGCCCCTTTCCGTTCATTTTATGGAAAGTCCGGAAGAAACGGGGATTTACCGGGGAACGGGCCGGCTGGCGGAAAACAACCGGAAAGCGGGGCTGCATCCCGATTTTCTCCGGTACGGTTCCCCGACCGGAAGACTGACCGCGACCCTGCCGGCGGAAACGCCGCTATTGCTGATTCATAACACGTTCATTACGGAAGAGGACATAGACAGGCTGAACGATCGTTTCCGGGAGATCACTTACGTACTGTGTCCCCGCTCCAACGCTTATATTGAGCATGCAGTTCCCCCCGTCGAACTCCTGCGACGGAAAGGATGCCGCATCGCCCTGGGAACGGACAGTCTGGCTTCCAATACGTCGCTTTCGGTGCTGGAAGAACTGAAATACCTCACCGCCCGTTTTCCCGATATTCCGCTGACGGAACTGGCGGGATGGGCTACACTGAAGGGTGCGGAGGCGCTTCGGGCCGACGGGTGGAGCAGCACTTTCGAACCCGGCAAAAAACCCGGCGCCGTGCTGGTGGAAGGGATCGATTGGGAACACTTCCGGCTGACCCCCGAATCCGCGTCCCGGCTGATCGTGCCGCCCGGAAGATAGTATCGTTTCCCGTTACGCTTTCGCATCTTCCGGATCAAACGAGAAACGGCTCCGGAAATATCCGACCGGCGCCGTTCCCTGCTGCCCGCAATAGCGTCTATCCGACAAAAACATCGGCGAAAGCGTCCGCCTTCATTCGCTCGGACAGCAGGGTTTGTACCGCCTGTCTCCCCTCCTCGCCCAGATCGAGGGAATAATGGTTTACGAACAGCCCGATGTGCCGGTCGATCACGTCATCGTCCATTTCCTGCGCATACCGCTTTACGAAATCATAGGAAACCGACGGATGTTCCAGGGCATATTCGATGCTCCGTCGCAACACCCGACCCGCCTTCCGCTGTACGTCCTCCGGCAGGCGCCGCGAAACGACGATACCTCCCAAAGGCAGGGGCAGGCCGCAGGACGTCTCCCATTCCCTTCCCAGATCGGCGACCAGGTTCAACCCCTTTTCCTCGTATGTAAACCGTCCTTCATGGATCAGAACGCCGGCTTCCGTCTCTCCCTTAAGCACCGCATCCGCCACGTCGGAAAAAAGACATTCCCGCGTACAGCCGATTCCGGGGAAAAATTTTCTCAACAGCAGGCTGGCAGTGGTGTACTTTCCGGGGACTGCAACGCAAAGGCCTGTCATTTCTTTTTTGGACAATGCCTTGGCACTCACCAACAAAGGCCCGTTTCCCCGGCCCAACGCGCTTCCCGAAGGAAGAACCCGGTACCGGCGGCGGATGTCCGGCAACACGGCATAACTCATTTTGGAAATATCGGCTTCGTCTCCCTGCAAAAGCCCTTCGTTCAACCGTTCGATATCGGCCGGTTCCGTTTCGAACTCCAGACCTTCGGTGTCGATCCGGCCGTGCAGCATCGCCTCAAACATGAAGGTATCGTTCGGACAGGTGGAAATACGGATTTTCAGTTTCATGGAATCGTGTTTTTACAACCGGGACAAAATGGCGGCGGTGGCACCGCACTGATCCGCCACGTATCGACGACAAAAACCGGAAGCCGACGCGTACCGGTCTTCCTCTTTACGCAGGGAGTCGAACCATGCCTCCAGTTCCTCCCCGTCCGTCACGCTGACGGCCCCTCCTCCGGCCATCAGGTCCGAGGCTTCGCGAAACTTATGATGGTTCGGGCCGAAAGCGAGCGGCAGTCCGAAGGTGGCGGCTTCCAGTGTATTGTGGATTCCTGCCCCGAATCCGCCGCCGATGTATGCATACTTGCCGTACCGATACACCGAAGAGAGGATGCCGATGGTGTCGATGAAAAGCACGCCCGCATCCGACAGATCGGCCTCCGCCGCAGCCTGCGTATAGCGAACCGTGCGACAGCGAACCGAAGCGGCGAACTTTTCCATTCGTTCTGGATGGATTTCGTGGGGAGCGATGATAAACTTCACGTCCGGATGCCGGTTCACCAGCCGTACAAGCAGTTCCTCATCGGGAAGCCAGGTGCTTCCGGCCACCAAAACTTCCGTCGCCTTTCCGACGAACGCCTCCACTACCGGCAGACTTTTGGCCCTTCCCGCAATGGTCGCCACCCGATCGAACCGGGTGTCTCCCGCCACGGTCACGTTCGATACGCCGATTTTCCCCAGTAGCCTGCGGGATTCTTCATCCTGCACGAAAATATGCTCGAAGCACCGGAGCAGCTTCCGATACCACCCGCCGTACCAGCGAAAAAAAGCGGAATCGGGACGGAAGATCGCGGAAACGATGAAGGTGCGCGTGCCGTTCCGCTGCAAAATCTTCAGGTAGTTGGCCCAGAACTCGTATTTGATGAAAACGGCGATCTCCGGCCTTACCGTTTCCACGAACCGGCGGGCGTTGCGCCGGGTATCGGCCGGCAGATAGAAGACATAGTCGGCTCCCGGATAGTCCTTCCGGATTTCGTAACCGGAGGGTGAAAAAAAAGTGAGCAGGATTTTATGGCCGGGGTGTGTTTCCCGAAAAGCCTCGATCACGGGACGCCCCTGTTCGAACTCGCCCAGCGATGCGGCATGAAACCAAACGATCCTCTCTCCGGAAGCGACCGTTTCCCGCAACCGCCGGAAGATGTTCCGGCGTCCCTCGACCCACAAACGGGCTTTGGGATTGAAGAAGGAGGCGCACCGGATGCCGAACGCCATCCCCCGCATGGCAAAACCGTAAAAAATCCCCATAGCTTCAGGTTTTGCACAAAGATAATGTAAGTCGAGCGTAAAAAGAATTTTATTCGTTTTGCCGAAGCGCAGCCTGCCTGCATCGAAGGCAACCGAGACAAAACAGCGTCTATCGAATCCAACCCTTGAAAACCAAAGTACGGAACAAAAACTTACGTCCGACCCCGGAAGCTCTGCCAAACGATATGCCGCCCCGACAGAAAAAATCCCTGCCGGAATCGTTCAGCCTCGCGGCCCGGACAGATTCCCGGCAGGGACAAATCCGTTTCCTTCACTCTTATCCGGAAACGTTCAACGTTTTATCGGTCTTGCGTGATCGCTCCCTGATCGTTGATCATGATGGCCTGGAACGCATCGCCGCTCTGCAGAACGAACCAGTAGTAATGACCGGCAGGAGACTGAACATCGTCGATCTGATAGATCGTCAGCCCGTTGTAGGAAGAAGCCTGATAAGAGGTCTTCACGATATCGGGCAGTGCATCCCAGGTGGTTTCGTAAGAAGTCTTGAGCCACTGGAACTGGTTGTTCATCGTCACGGTCTGATAAATCCCGTTCTGGAGAGCCACGGCGTTGATGTTTTCATCGCCCTTGTAAACCAGATACACCACCGAACCCGGAAGCTTGTCGTTCACGATACCCTGAATCTGAGCCGAAACGGGCAGGTATTCGGTATCCTTGTCCATGTTGATCCCGGTCTTGATGAGCGTCCCGTCTTCCAGATAAACCAGCACCATATCCCGTTTGTCCTGCTTGATGGCGATCGTGTAAACGTTGGTGTTGGTGGTCAGCAACTGCACCTGGCTGACGTCGTCCCGATACCATTGAGCATACGGATTCTGGCCATAGCTGTTCCGGATGGCTACCGGCAGCGCGTCGAAGTTCGTTCCGGTTTCGGTCATGACTTCCTGAACGCTGCTGTTGTACCAAGCCCGTTTCACTACGCCGTTCAGCGTAAAGTCGGCCACGGTGTATCCGTCCTTGTTTTCCCATTTCACGTTCCGGGCGTCGGGATACTTCGCCTGAAGGGCATCGGTGTACTGTTTGCCGGGATTGATGTCGTTATCGTCATCGTCGCAACTGGTAAAGGCGACTCCCAAAGCCAAAAACAGTCCTGCTAAGAAGAGTAATTTTGCTTTCATAATTGTACTGCGTTTTTATTAATTAGTTATCGGTAAAAGAGTTCTTTTCGTAAAGGTCGACCGTCCCGAACCGTTTTTTCCACCCGGCAACGAGACGAAAACCGTTATACCACTGTCTGCAAAATCGATACCGTTTTTCAAAAAAGAATACGAAACGAATAATTTTAACCCTCCTTCCGATCCGCAACAGACAGGGGAAGAATCGAAGCGGCAATCTTTCCGGAAGTTCCCTTCCCCTCAACAAATCCGATACCGTTTTCCGAAGGAAAAAACATTTCTTTCGTTTACCTTTGCCGGTAAACCGTTCCAATCAGATGACAAGGGTAGGGCTGCTCTCGGACACGCATGGCCTGTTCGACGATAAACTCAAACACTTTTTCCGGGATGCGGATGTGCTCTGGCACGCCGGCGACTTCGGAAACCTGCAAACGGCGGATGCCATCGCCGCATTCAAACCCCTGACGGGAGTATACGGCAATATAGATGATGCCCGGGTACGGATCGTCTATCCCCGGTTTCAGGAATTCGAATGCGAAGGAGTAAAGGTATTGATGACCCATATCGGGGGATACCCCGGTCGTTACGACGCGGAAGCGCTGGCCAAAATCCGGCAGTATCGTCCGAAAATTTTCGTCAGCGGCCACTCCCACATTCTGAAAGTCATGCACGACCGGAAAGAAGACCTGTTGCACATCAACCCCGGTGCCGCAGGGATCAACGGTTTTCATCAGGTGCGGACAGCCGTCCGGTTCGTGATCGACGGCGACATCATCCGCGATCTGGAAGTGGGAGAGTGGGAACGGAAATATTGACGGAACATTTTTTCGGCCCTATAGAAGAAGGCGGATCAGCGCCTCCGTTTGCACTTTATTTGCACTTTATTTGCCCGGAAATGTACAAAAAAGCCCAAAAATGCCCATTATACAGGTATGGAAATTTAGTACATACTTTGAAAAAAGCAAATAGAAAAGGCCACTAAACTATTGATTTAGTGGCCTTTATTTTCCAGCGGTGCGGACGGGACTCGAACCCGCGACCCCATGCGTGACAGGCATGTATTCTAACCAGCTGAACTACCGCACCTTATATTTATCCCCCTCTCCGTACTCTCCCTCGCTCCGTTACTTTCGACTTATGATCCGCTCCCTCTCTTCGCCTCCGGCCCGATGTATGACATCCCGTTCCGATTCGGCAGTGCAAATGTAATACAGAAAATTTATTCTGCAAACTTTTCGGGGAAATTTGTGAAAAAGGAAAAGTGAACGCTTCCGTAACTTCTTGTTCCGCAAAATTTTGGATGAGCCGAAAAATCCATGTTCTTCGAATGCTCCAAGACAAGAAGGCCATCTTCACGCAGCAGGCCGGCGGAAAAAATCAGGTCGGGCAATTCCTCCGAACCCCGGATGTCATACGGCGGATCGGCGAAAATCAGATCGAACTGTTTTTTGCAGCCCTTCACATATAAAAAGGCGTTCGCCCGTACCGCATAAAAATTGTCCATGCCGAGCGATTTCGCCGTATTTTGGATGAACCGGTGGTGCACACCGTTCACTTCCACCGAGGTCACCGAGGCGGCTCCGCGCGAAGCGAACTCATAACCGATCGAACCCGTACCGGCGAAGAGATCGAGCACATCCAACCCTTCGAAATCCACCCGGTTGCCCAGAACGTTGAAGAGATTCTCCTTTGCGAAATCGGTTGTGGGGCGCGCTCTGAGATTATGGGGCGGCTGAATGGTGCGCCCCTTGTATTTACCGCTGACGATCCTCATGATCCCGGCTACATGCAAGCGGAATGCCGAAAGGCCTCCCGATCCATCGTTCCCGTCCTGCGATAGTAATGCCCCAATGTTCGGACCATACTTCCGGCATCGTCGCCCCCGCACAGAATATGCACTTTCCCCACCTTATGATTCACTACCAGCCGGTTGACCAGAAACAACAACGAAGGACAATCCATATCGGGCAACAGATCGGCATAACACAATCCGCCTTCCTTGTCATGCAACGTCAGAACGAGCATTCCGGCGCTTCGATAGACCCGGATCACGGCTTCGTCTCCTTCCCTCGGTTCCACAGCCCCCATTCCCTCCGAAGCAAGCACCGAAAGAGGATGCGAATACCTCAACCGATTTCCTTCCCCCGTTCCGAATTTTTCCTCGAAAAGTTCCGCGACTTCGCGGTTCACAGCCAGAATCAACACCCTGCCGTTTCCGCAATCCGTGCATCTTACCGTCTCTTCCGGGGAAACGACGATGCCGTTCAAATGCAACAACGCTACCGCCGAATCCTCCGTCCGGATTTCCGCCGGCGCCAGAGACGCTTTCTCCGTCGGTACCATAATATCCGCTTCCGCAAAAACGTTATCGAAAAGTCCTTCCGACAGAAAAGCCGTGACATTTTCCCGCAACGACACTCCCTGGTCGAACCGGAAAGAACCGCGACACACCGCGTCGCAGCCATCTCCCGTCACCGCGAAAGAAAATCCATCCGGTCGGAACGACCGCGCATCGGCACTGTCGTGTTCCCACCGGATGGATAAGATATGATTGCGGGTGTCAATATCCGTCAGGTCGCACGACTGAAAGATAAATTCCCCCATTTAACCCCGTATGTATAATTATGTATGAAAAAACGTTATTCCCAGTTTCCGGCATCGTTGGTCGCTTCGGTCATGGAGCCGACCCTCAGCCCGGGATATTTCTCCAGGGATTTCCGTTCGTCGATCAGGTTGATCAATTCCTGCTGGTCGAGGTCGCCCAGGAAAGTCTTATACGGCGCTTTCGCTTCGAAGACATTCACGACCACCTTGGATTCGGTCTGCAGGTTCCCGGCGTCCATGATGAACTTCTGCCCGTTGGAGTAAGGAATGATTTCCAACGCTTCGATATCTTCCGTCGTAAAGCCCCTTCCCGAATAGATCGTATCCTTCACGGCCATTTTGAACTTTTCCATCTTGGTCAGCCCGCGTGCCACGGCAACCGAGTCGTCCTCCGATCCGATGGCGCGGATGTATTCCAGCGAATCATTCAGGATAAAACGGATCAGGGTATCGAAACTCGGAGTATAACGCTGATGCTCCTGCTTGTAGGCCCGCTGCGCCGTACGGATGTCCTTGAGACGTTCGATCACGGCGGCTTCCCGCTGCTTCCGGGTACGGGTAAACTCCATCGGCGTCGCGAACTGACGGTACACCACCCATCCCAGTAAGACGATTACAATCAGGAGGAGAAGTTTTAATACTTTTTTCATTGTTATTTTTAGATTAAGTTTGTATGCAAGTTCAGCCAAAAAGTCTCCGGAACAAACGGACAATGAGCCTTATTTTATTCCTGATCCCATGTTAAGCACACATATCGCGTCTCAAATTTATAGCAATTTTACGTTTGTACCAACTATTGGACAAAAATTTTTAATAGAAAAGTTATCGGAATTCGTTTCGGAACCCGCATCCGACCGGATACTGATCGTAAACGGGTACGCGGGAACCGGAAAGACTTCCGTGATCGCCGCACTCGTCCGCACCCTCAAACAGTATAAAATCAACACCGTCCTGCTGGCTCCCACGGGACGCGCCGCCAAAGTGATGGCCCTTTCGGCGGGGGCGAATGCTTTCACCATCCATAAAAAAATCTACCGTCAACAGTCGCTCACTACGGACGTCGCGCGGTTTTCCCTCGATTACAACAAGGAAAACGGAGCCGTATTCATCGTCGACGAAGGCTCCATGCTGTCGAACGGAGGCGGAGAGAGCAGCATTTTCGGTTCGGGACGCCTGCTCGACGATCTGATTACGTACGTGCAAAGCGGCACGGGCTGCAAACTGATTATCGTCGGAGACAACGCCCAGCTTCCGCCCGTAGGACTGGATTACAGTCCCGCTCTCGACGCCGGAGCCATGTCGGTATACGGAACGGCGGAAGGGGTGACGCTGAACGAAGTGATGCGGCAAAGCCAGGATTCGGGCATCCTGTTCAACGCCACCCTCGTGCGGTGCATGATCGAAGAGAACATCATCGACGTTCCGATGTTCCGAACCTCGTTCCCGGACGTGAAAGTGCTGAACGGCGGGGAATTTCTGGAAGAACTCGCGGACGCTTACGACCGGTACGGCATGGACAACACCATCGTCATCACCCGTTCGAACAAACGGGCCAACAAGTTCAACGAAGGCATCCGGCGCCACGTGCTTTTCCGCGAAGAGGAAATTTCGTCCGGAGACATGCTGATGGTCGTGAAAAACAATTACCACTTCGCCGGGAAAGATAAAGAGGCGGAAATGGATTTCATCGCCAACGGCGATATCGCCCAGCTGGTGAAAATCAAACGTTTCGACGAGGAGTTCGGGTTCCGGTTCGCGGACGCGGTGCTCCGGTTCCCCGATTACAACGACACGGAACTGGACTGCAAAATCCTGCTGGACACCCTGCAAAGCGAAGCGCCGTCCCTGACCTCCCAGCAACAGACCGACCTGTTTTTCCGGGTGGCGGAGGATTATGCGGAAATCACGACCAAGCGCAAACGGTACCAAGCCATCCGGGAAGACCCTTACTACAACGCCGTACAGGTGAAATTCGCCTACTCGGTCACCTGCCACAAGGCGCAAGGGGGACAGTGGGGATGCGTGTTCGTGGATCGGATGCTGTTCGGGGAAGAGGAAATGTCCCGCGACCTGCTCCGCTGGCTTTATACGGCCATCACACGGGCTACGCACAAGGTTTTCTTCGTGAATTTCGACGAACGCTTTTTCGAGGAATAGTTTCGGAACCTTCGCAGAGCGCCGGCTCTCCGTCCGTAAAAAACATTCGGACAACGCTTCCGCATGTTCCGACCGATTCCGAACCCGGAGATTCCATCGGTGAAAACGAAAAATTCCGACTTAATTTCTATCTTTGTCAGCGACACGACATAACCAACCTAAACCCATACCGAACATGAAAAGAATCCTCACACTTTCCTGCATGGCGGCGGCTCTGCTGACGCTCGCCGCATGCAACCCGAAAAAGAAAGCGGTCAGCGAGCAGGCTCCCTGGTCGGTGCGGATGGCCGAATCGGAAATGATCCGGAACCCGGACGCCTCGCACCTCGATTTCGTGAAGTCGAAAAAGTGGAACTACACCAACGGGCTGGTCTGCGAAGCCTTCCTCGACCTATACGACCGGACGGGAGACGAAAGGTATTTCACCTATGCCAAAAACTATGCGGATTCGATGATCCTCGACAACGGGGAAATCCTGACCTACCGGCTGAGCAACTACAACATCGACCACGTCAATCCGGGCAAGTTCCTGCTCCGCGTGTACGACAAGGCTCCGGAAGCCAAATACAAAATCGCGCTCGATACGCTGCGCGCCCAGCTGAAGACCCACCCCCGTACTTCCGAAGGCGGTTTCTGGCATAAGAAAATCTATCCCCATCAGATGTGGCTGGACGGCATTTACATGGGAGACGTCTACTATGCGCAGTATGTCAGCCGCTATGGAGACTCGACCGAATTCGACGACGTGGTGAAGCAGTTCCTGCTGGCCGCCAGGCACACCTACGATCCCTCGAACGGGCTTTACCGTCACGCCTGGGACGAAAGCAAATCGCAGAAATGGGCCGATCCGACCACGGGACAGGCGCCCCACGCCTGGGGTCGGGCCATGGGCTGGTACGGCATGGCCATCGTGGATGCGCTGGAATACATTCCGGAGAACCAGCCGGGGCGCGATTCCATGATCCGCATCCTGCAGGACATGTGCGAAACCCTCGTCAAAATGCAGGATCCCGAAACCGGGGGATGGTATCAGGTGCTCGACCTTTCCGGCGAACACGGAAACTACATCGAAACCACGTGCACCTCGATGTTCACCAACATTTTCCTCAAGGGCGTGCGCAAAGGCTACCTCGACCCGAAATTCCGGGACTATGCGAAAAAAGCCTACGACGGACTGATTCAGAATTTCGTAACGGTGGACGACGAAGGAGTGGTATCGCTGACCAGATGCTGCGCGGTGGCAGGACTGGGCGGAAATCCGTACCGGGACGGTTCCTATGAATACTACATCGGCGAAACCATTCGGGACAACGACCCGAAAGGCGTAGGGCCGTTCATCATGGCCAGCCTCGAAATGGAAGCGCTGGAAGGCAACGGTGCGACAACGGATGCCAAATAAGGAGAAGAATAGATAGAGAATAGAACATCCTGCTCCGGCGAGAAGCCGGGTGGAAATAAAAAAGGGCGGTTCCGATGAACCGCCCTTTTTGAATAAACCGCCAACCGTGCAGGTCAAATCCGGCGCATAACATGCCCGTGCCCTATGAACCGTTTGCTTCAGCCACAGGTCGTTTCCCGCTCTGCCGAATGGAAATACCCGCGGTCGAAACATTCGCCCGAATTTCAGCAAACCCGTTTTACGTAAAAACCTTGTCCGCCGACCGGCGGACAAGGTTTTGCAAACGGACATGTTCCGAAATCGGAACTATTTCTTCATCTTGTCCTGCACGATCTTCAGGAAATCGTCCGCATTCGCTCCGCCTACGATCCGGGCGATTTCGTTTCCTTTGGAATCGAGGATCAGGAAAGTCGGATAAGCCTTCACCCCGTACTTCCGGGCCACTTCGATCCCTTCCCCCTTTTCAGCGTCGAATTTCGCGTTCACGAAAGCGGAGTTGAAATAATCGCCCACTTTTTTCTGCGTGAAAACGTTGTTGGCCATATACTTGCAGGGACCGCACCACGTCGCGTAGACGTCGATGAAAATCGGCTTGTTTTCCCGGGCCGACCGATCCATCAACTGTTGCATCGTAAGGCTTTCGAAGTTCACGCCTTCCTTGTTATTCTGAGCCAGAGCCGCCGTACCCATCAGCACGCAGGCCATCATTACCAGTAATTTTTTCATAACGTATTCTTTTTAATTCCTGCCGTTAGGCGTCTCAATAGTTGTACCAAAACGGAAAAAACTTCCCGCCTCCGCTCACTCCTCCGCCCGTTTTCCGTCCTTCGTGCCGGCTTCCCCGGCAACTCCCTGCGTGGAAAGCAAACCGCAGGCCGCATAAATATCCTCCCCCCGCGACGCCCGGATCGTGGCGATCACTCCTTTGGCCGTGAGCGCATCCCGGAAGCGGATCATCGTCGCCTCGTCCGATCCCCGGAACGGAGCGTCCGGAATGGCATGGAACCGGATCAGGTTCACCCGGCATTTCAGGCCCGACGTGAGGCGTACCAGTTCCTTCAGGTGCCGCGGCGTATCGTTGAGCCCGGCGAACAGGATATATTCGAAACTCACCCGTCGCTGGTGCGTAAAATCGTGCCTGCGGATTTCGGCCATCACTTCCGGCAGCGGAAAAGCCTTTCCCGCCGGCATCATCTCCCGCCGTTCGTCGTCGAAAGGATTGTGCAGGCTGACGGCCAGATGCACCCGGCTCCGGTCGAGGAATTCTCCCAGCGCAGGCAGCACCCCGATGGTCGAAAGGGTGATCCGCGAAGGGCTCCACCCGTAACCCCAGTCCGACGTCAGGATTTCGAGGCTTTTCAACACGTTCTCCAGGTTGTCCAGCGGCTCTCCCATGCCCATGTAAACCACGTTGGTAAGGGTGTCCCGTTCGGGCAGGGAGCGAATCTGGTTCAGGATTTCCCCCGTCGTCAGGTGGTGCTGGAAACCCTGCCGGGCCGTCATGCAGAACCGGCATCCCATCCGGCATCCGGCCTGCGACGACACGCAAAGGGTAGCCCGCTCCCGGTCGGGGATATAGGCCGATTCGATGAACTTTTCCCGCAGCGTCGGAAAGAGATACTTTTTCGTCCCGTCCTTCGAGGTCTGCACTCCGGTCGGTTCCAACAGTCCGATTTCATACCTTTCCGACAGCAACGCCCGGTTCTTTGCGGAAAGGTTCGTCATCTCCCCGATGGAAAGCACCTGTTTCCCGTACAGCCAGCCCGCGATCTGCCGGGCCGTGAAACCCGGCATTCCGGCCTCCTTCACGATCGTCTCCAGCTCCCGCAGGGTTTTCCCGAACAGCCATTCCCGCATACCGAACCGCGTCTTAGAAAGTTCCTTATTTTTTGGCTTCGATCTTCGCTCCCGGTGCGAAACTCAGGTTTGCATTGCTGCCCGATTCCGCCACCGTCACGACCTTGCCTGCGCCGGTACTCAACCCTTTCGCGTCCACGTTCTTGGCATTGTACACCGTGACCGTCGGCCCTTCCGACGCCACGACGGTGCAGTTTTTCAACGTGATACCGTCCGAATCGTTGATAACGACCCCCTTGGTGGTCTGCATGAAAGCGCCGTCCACCGTCATGTTCTTCACGTTCATTTCGGGCAGCCCGTTGAACAGCATGGCCGTCCCAGCCCCGCGACACGTGATGTTTTTGATGGTAAAGTTCCGGAACGAAGGCGTTTCCTCGTTTACGGGCGGCACGGCGGCATTCGGATCCCTTTTCCCATAGTAAAGGTCGAACAGCAAAGCCTGTCCCGGTATGTTCGTCATGTCGATGTTCTCGATCCAGATGTTTTCCACGACGCCCCCGCGTCCGCGACGGCTCTTGAAACGGAGTCCCACGTCGGTCCCCATGAAGGTGCAGTTCCGCACCAGCAGGTTGTTGGCTCCGCCGGACATTTCGCTCCCCACCACGAAACCGCCGTGACCGTGATAAACGATGCAGTTGTCCACGATCAGATTCCGGGTCGGCATGGCCCGGTCGCGGCCTTCCTTATCCTTTCCGGACTTGATGCAGATCGCATCGTCTCCCACGTCGAAACTGCTGTTCACCACCAGCACGTTGGAGCACGATTCGATGTCGATGCCGTCTCCGTTCTGGGAGTACCACGGATTCCGCACGATCACGCCGTCCACCGTCAGGTTTTCACACATCAGCGGATGGATGTTCCACGCCGGAGAATTCTGGAAGGTCACCCCTTGCAGCAGGATGTTTTTACTGCCGACGATGCTCACCATCACCGGCCGGAAAAAGACCTTGTACTCTTCCTGCCGTTCGCGGCTCATCTCCGTGTATTTGGTCGGATCGAAGTATCCCTTCATGGCTCCTTCGGTCGGGAACCACAGCCGATCCTGCGGGTCCACGGCTCCGCCCCGTTTTTTCAGGTTGTTCCATTGTCCCGGAGTCATTTTCTCCCGCTTCACCGGCCGCCAGTTGTCCCCGTTGCCGTCGATCACGCCGCCGCCCGTAATGGCGATGTTCGTCACGTTGTGCGCCATGATCGGAGAAGTGGCCTTCATCGCCTTCCAGCCTTCGTAGTTGGTTTCGATCAACGGATATTCATCGTAATCGGGGGTGAAGAGGATCAGGGCTCCGTCGCTCACATGCAGGTTGACGTTGCTCTTGAAATGGATCGGCCCGGTCAGCCAGATGCCCCGCGGCACGACGAGAGTTCCCCCGCCCTGAGCAGCCAGCGCGTCCATCGCGGCGGCGAACGCTTTCGTATTGGAAACCGAACCGTTCCCCACGGCGCCGAAATCGGTCAGGTTCACGCTCCGGTCCGGGAACTTGGGCTGCACGACCGGACTCATCCGGAACGGCACGTCCTTGTAATATTGGCTGTAATCCTGTCCGCTGACGGTCAGGGCCGCTACCAGCAGGCACAAAAACAACGATAGTTTTCTCATGGGTCGATAAAATTAAATTTTCACAAAACAAAAACAACGGATGCCGGACGGAAAGACGGGTTCGTCCGCGTTACCGGAACGCTTTCCGTTCCGACTCCGGACAAAGTTAAAAAGAATCGGGAAGAGTCCAAGCCCGGCCACAGCTCCTCCCGATCCCCGGTTACGATACCGGAATCATATTTCCGGGCCGAGTCCCGCCGGCGTCAGGTAGGTGCGCCGCATCCGGTCGAGCTCGTCATAATATTTCTGCGCCTGCTGCTGCGTCAGTTGCCGCGACCAGGCCACCCGTTCCGACACGTCGGTGCCCCGGGTCATGTACTCGCCGTAAAACACGAGCGACTCGGCCTGCGGCTTCCCCCAGTTCATCCAGCCTTTCGGGTGGATGAAATCGCCCATCTCGCAGTTCAGGAAAACGGTCTTGGCGTAAATCCGCCACGGACGCCCCAGCAACATGCCCGTCACGCCCGGGGCGGCGGTGATTTTGGAATTGAAAATGGCGAAACCGAACTCCCGTCCGCGCGGGGTGGAAGCGGCCGTGATGTAGGACTTCCGCTTGCAGTGCAGCGTGCAGTTGTCCATGAACAGCTGAGCCGAACCGAAAATGTAATCGGTCGTTCCTTCCACGTAGCAGTCCACCATCAGGGTTTCGTCCTTCTCGCCGTTGGCATAGATGGTATCCTGATTCCCCAGAATCCGGCAGTTCTTCACCAGGATTCCATCCGCTTCGATGTGCAGAGCGACCGCCTGTCCCCGCTGCAGGGCGGCGTTCTCGATCGTAAAGTTGAGCAGATGCGTCCGGGCGCCCAGCACTTTCAGCGTATAGGAAGTAAAGGTATTGATCCGGCCCAGCGGGGTCACCTTGCCCGAATGGTCGTCGTTGGTGATGATCGTGCTGTCCCGGTTTTCGCCGATCAGCACCACATCGGTTATCCACGAGGGAATCTCGAGTTTTTCCTTGTAGACCCCGTTCTTCACGAAAATGTAGGTGGGATAATAATAGAAATGCTTGCAGGAAAGAATCGCTTCCTGAATCGTTTTGTAATCCCCGCTGCCATCCTGCGCCACCACCTTGTCATAGGTGCGGGCCGCCGCGGTTCCCGCCAGCAGACACGCCGCCAGCATCAGAAAAATCCGTTTCATGTTCTTCATCTATTGATTGATATTCACGTTCACTTTCCGTTTTTGCAACGCCGCCGCCAGATCGGGCAGGTCGTACGCCTTTCCGGCCCCCGGCACGATGTGGCTCAACTGATCCCGCATCGTCGGATTGTCCAACAGCACCTTCCAGCTCGGCACGTCCGTCCACAGGTCGAGCCCCGTGATCCGGTCGTCCAGCATGGCGGCGTGAAGCGCCGGCACCGCGCACTTCCCGTACGCTTCCACCGTCACCCCCTTCAATCCCCGGAACCGCGGTTCCGAAGCCAGGTAGTCCAGCAGCATCAGGTAGTCCCGCGTCCGCTGCGCCACCAGCGATTCCCCGATGTGCATCGCCGTAATTCCGTTGGTGTATTCCGAATTGTAATACTTGGGGTCGTTCCGCGCAGGCTTGTCCGTCGTTTCGCCCAGTCCCCGAAGGTCGGCCAGCACCACCACGTTTCCGCCGCCGCACAGGATTTCCGGTTTGTCGGCTCCCTTGGCGAAATTCGCCTTCCCCCGATCATGCGTAAAAACAATCGTCTTCGATTGCGCACTCAGGTTGTCCGGCACGAACACCAGACACGGCAGCGGGGTTTCCCCGTCCGCATGCAGAATCACTTTTTCGATCTTATAGCCGCTTCGGGCGATTTCGCCCCGCTTTTCCGCCCGTACCGATGCGTCGAACCGGACCCCGGTCGCCGTCCGTACGATTTCCCGCTGTTCCTTCACCGGCCTTGCGGCGAATTTCGCCCGCACCGGAGCGCACGCTTCCCAAATCTGTCGGTTCCGCACCGGGATCAACACTTCGTTCGGGAAATATTCGCTGAGATTTCCCCGCTTCGTACAAACCATGTCCGCCGTCGGAACCGGAGCGAAGTCGGGCGCTTCCACCGCCTTCCCGTCCCGGCCGCAGAGGTATTTCACGAACCAGTTCAGCACCACGTCCTGCTTGTCTTTCGGATAGGCATGCCCGTCGTCCCCCAGATATTGGTAAACGCGGTCTTTCGCTCCATACGCATCATAAACATGTTGCAATTCCTTATACCCCTTCTCCGCACCGATTCGATCCACGAAACAATAGTTTCCGCCCACGATGACCAGCGGTTTCGGAGCGAAGGTCGCCAGAAAATCGACCTCTTCCAACTCCTTGGCTCCTTCGCCGGGAAGATGCTGGCAACCGTCGGCCCCCCCGAGCACCTCGATGCTCCGACGTCGCTGGGTGAAGAAACCGCCCACTCCGGCCACTTTGATCCGATCATCGAATGCCAAACAATACGTGGACTGGGTTCCGCCTCCCGAAAACCCGAAGCACCCCAGCCGTTCGGCGTCCACTTCGGGACGGGACGCCAGATAGTCCAGTCCCCGGATGTTGTCCCAAAGCTCGTCCTTCACCGTCGATTCCCCCACCACCAGCGAATTCATGAGCAGCAGGGTATGTTCGGTCGTTCCTCCCCGTGCCTGCTGATAGCCGTTGGCGTCGATCAGTTGGTTCCGCTCTCCCTGCGACACCGGATCGACCACCATCGTGATAATCCCGTTGGCCGCGTAACGCGCTCCGTTCCGCTGCTCGCCGACCGAAATCTTTCCAGAAGAGCTGTGACCGCAGAACAGGATGACCGCCGGATATTTTCCCGGGGCTTTCGGCCGGTACAGGTTGGCCGTCACATGCCGGTTCGGAGAGCTTTCGTAAATGACGTTTTCCATCACGAAATCGCCCATGTCGTGCACGCCCGTCACCACGGGATTCAGGGGCATCCGCCGAGGCATTTCTCCCAGAATATCCAGGTAACCGGCTTTGGCCCGCTGCCCATAGGCCCGCGCCTGCGCTTCGGACAGCGGCCCCTGCAAAATGCTGTCGCGACGCTCGTACTGCGTGTACATTTTATGCAGCAGGTACTTGTTGTACATTTCGTCCGTCGCGAAGGAAAGCACGTTGTACTCCCCCTGCGCGAGAAGCGTCCGGGCCGCAAAAAGCAGGCACGCGCCTCCCATCCATCCGATCGGTTTCATACTCATGCAGGTTTTAGGTTGGTTTCGGGAAGCAAGTTACGAAAAATTCGGGCAGGTGATATTAGAAACGGCTTAAAGCCTCTTGCGGGAAATCCTTTCCGGAAACCGCTGCAAAGGGAGTTCGGGGAAAGAACGGCCTCCATTACCCGAAACAAAAGGAGCGGTCGCCCCGCCCCCTCTTTTCCTTCCGCCCCTGTCACAGGTATTTTCGTACAACTTCCAGCAAAGCGGGCACGGAAACGGGTTTGACCAGAAAATCGTTGCATCCGGCCTGGAGCGCTTCCTGCCGGTCGCTTTCGTAAGCGAAAGCGGAAACCGCCACGATCGGCACTTCCGTCGAAAACTTCCGAATTACCCGGGTGGCGTCCAGCCCGTTCATCTTGGGCATCTTGATATCCATCAAAATCAGATCGGGATGCAGCTCCCGGAATTTCTCCACCGCTTCCACCCCGTTGCAGGCCCTCACCGGATGACAATGCTTTTTGAGAAGCGTGTGGATCAACAGGTAGTTGCTGTCGTTGTCTTCGGCGACCAGTATCGTCTTCTGTTGCTCCGGCACGATACGAGGCTCCTCGGCCACAGCTTCGGTCTGCGGCTTGGGCACGGGTTCATTTCCCGCACCGGCCCGGTAGGGAATCGTAAACCGGAAAACCGAACCCGCTCCCTCCTCCGATTCCACCTCGATGGCGCCGCCGATCTTCTCGACGATCATTCGCGAAATCGTCAGTCCCAGCCCGGTTCCCTGCGCGAAATTGTTCAGCTTGGTGAAACGGTCGAATATCTTTCCCAGTTTGTCGCGGGAAATCCCCGTGCCCGTATCCCGTACATAAAAATGCACCTGTCCGTCCTTCAGGTCGAAACCGAACCGGATTTCCCCTCTTGCCGTAAATTTGGCGGCATTGGTCAGCAGGTTGGTGATGACCTGCGCGATCCGGTTCCGGTCGCCGAGCATGTCGAACCTCAGGTATTTTTCGTCGTACACCAGCCGGACGTTTTCCTGCACCCGTCCCTTGTGCGTCTCATAGAGCGTCCGGCACAACTCGCACAGATCCATCGGACGATCGGCGAATTCCAGCATTCCGGCCTCGATCTTGGAAATGTCCAGGATGTCGTTGATCAGTTGCAGGAGCAGTTCCGCATTGGCGTCGATGATGCCGGAATACTGCCCCTTTTCCTCCGCGTCTTCCGTCTCGGCGATCAGTTTGGAAAAGCCCACGATAGCGTTGAGTGGCGTCCGGATTTCGTGGCTCATGTTGGCCAGGAACGCCGACTTGAGCCGGTCGGACTGTTCGGCCTTCACACGGGCCGCAATCAGTTCCTGTTCCGTGTTCTTCAAATCGGTGATGTCCCACGAAACCCCGATGATCAGCGGCAACCGCCCTTCGGAAGGGATCAACGCTTTGGAAGTCTTAACGATCCGCCGCTCTCCCGTAGCCGTAATGTATTCTTCCATGAATTCGATCCGCTCCCCGTTGCGCAACAGTTCCTGATCGTCCCTGCGGAACTTTTCCGCGTCTTCCCGGCTGGGAAACACTTCGAAATCGGTACGTCCCAGCACCGATGAAGCGGGGATGTGGGAATGTTCCTCGAATGCCTTGTTCCAGTACAGGTAGCGAAATTCGTCCGACGGGTCTTTCACGAACAGATAGACCGGAATATTGTTCAGGATGGCATCCATGATGTAATTCAACTGCCGGATCTTGTCTTCATGTTCGACCCGCAGGGAAATGTCGCGGGCGAAAAACCAGATTTTTTCCTCTCCCCGGGAATCCCGAATCAGGTAAGTGGCTACATCGAAAACATGGTATTTCCCGTCGGGCAGCCGGTTTCGAACCGTATACTTGGCAGCACCTCCCCGCTGCCGGATACGAGCCAGCTGTTCCCGCCACAATTCCTCGTTCACCACTTCCGGCAAAAGCTCGTAAAGCCGTTTTCTTCCCAAAGGAGCGGTCAATCCGTACAGCTCCGTGAACTGCCGGTTGGCAAAATCGAGCGAACCGTCCGGCCGGCAAGCAAAAATCTCTTCCTGCGCCGTATTGACGGCATAACGGACGTCTTCCAGTTCCCGCATGCGTTCCATGACGTACGTCATGTCCTGCACGTATCCTTCGATCGTATGCACGCCGTCGGTATCGTACGAGCGAATCACCCGCGTGTGCAGATACAGGGTTTTCCCCGGCAGCAAGAGCCGGTGTTCCGTGTACCCTCCTTCCAGATCCCGGTGGGAAAGCCGTTCAATCACCTTTTCCCGGTCGTCGGGATGCACATACTGCAAATAGGTTTCCAGCGGGCATTTCGTCTGTTTTCCGTCCATGCCGGGAAGCAGAGGAACGATGCCCGGAGCTTCCAGCTCGCGCCGTTCCCGAAAGAAATACCAATAGCTGAGCCCCGCGATATCTTCGGCCATGCGCATCTTGCGAACGGCCACTTCCTGCGCCTGTTTGGCCTGCATCGCTTCCGTCACGTCCCGGCACATGCACAGCAGGAACCGGTCGTCCAACGGGAAAATACGGTTTTCGTAAAACCGGTTCTCGCCATCGACACACAACGTATGCTGGGCTACCGACTCCTTCCGGGTCGCAATGACCCGATCCATGTTCTTCCGGATTTTCCGATAGGCCTCTTCGGGAAGAAACCGGGTAATATCCTGTCCGATCAGTTCGGAAGCGGGTTTCCCTACGTGATTGGTGGCTTCCGACGAAACGAGTTCGACCACCGTTCCTTCCGGCGTCAGCACGGTCAGCATGTCGGGCAAAGAGTTCAGAATGCTTTCCGCACACTTTTCCCGGAAACGGAGTTTTCCTTCCTTCTCCGACGTCCGGACTTTTTCCAGATCGACGGACAAACGCGAATTTTCCGACTTTAAATCATATATTACAGACAACAACTCCTCTTTGGACATCCGCTGAAGCTCCTGTTCCGAAGGAAAGTCATCGATGCGATTCATACCAGCGCTTATTTTATTTTAATCACTGAATAACAGCCTGCAAGACGATCTTCATCCTACCGACAAAACAAAAGTAGACATATATTTCGACATCTGGAATAGTATGACATAAAAAGACTTATATCTGCCACACACATCGTCTCCGGACGCTCTTTTTTCGCCGCGTTTCCGGGATTTAAAAATTTATCTTACATTTGCCCCGCATCGGTTCGCCGGTTCCGTACTACGGAACGGCGTGAAAAGGGAATCAGGTGCGAATCCTGAACAGACCCGCTGCTGTAAGTTCCGAACAGGGATTTCACAATCCTCTCTGCCACTGTTTTTCCAAACGGGAAGGCCTGTGAAATCCGGAACGAGTCAGAAGACCTGCCATGCATTTTTTGTGAAGGCTTTCGGGAAATAAAGCCGGACAAAGGATATTCCGTGACTCCGCCGGAGTTTTACCGGAAATTCCCTTCGATTTCGTTTTCCCTGAAAGTGCGCCACAAACCGGATGAAATTTCCGGGATCCGGCCGTTTACCGTCCGGATAAAGGTTCGGTTAAAATGACACGGCTCCTCTGTTTCCGCTGAGACATCGCGGAAAGGTAAAGATATGAAATGTCGTTTTTAGCCCTGACGATCAGCCACATCCCCGGACGGCAGGATATCCGGCGGCTGAACGGAGTTGCGAGGAAGCGAAGAAAGATATACGAACGTTTAACAAACTTAAATTTCAACACCCGATGAAAAGATTCCTGTTTTACCTGACCGCCGTGACGGCAATGTTCTTTACGTCCTGCACCAAGGACGAAACGACTCCCCCGCCCATCGTCGAACCGCCCGCTCCTGCAACCGTAGGCCTTTACGTGCTGAACGAAGGAACCTGGGGACAAGGCAACTCCCAACTGACCTACTACGACCTGGCTTCTTCCGTCGCCACACACGATTACTACGGAAAGCAGAACGACGGCGCGAAGATCGGAGACACGGCCACCGACATGCTGATTTACGGCTCCAAACTTTACATCGCCGTGAACGTCTCCAACAAAGTGCTGGTATTGAACGCCGATACGGGAAAGAAGCTGGCGGAAATCGACCTGGGTCAGAAAGACGGCAACGACCGGCAGCCGCGTTACCTGGCCGCCGCCGGAGGTAAAGTATTCGTTTCCACCTATTACGACGGGGTGAACTGGATCGACACGACCTACCTGACGCGACAGGGAACGATTCCGCTCACGGAGGCCTTTTCGGAAGGCCTGTGCGTGCTGGGGGACAACCTGTACGTAGCCAATGCAGGCCGGAAAGGGGACTCGTTCGGAGGAAAGGGAACCACCGTTTCGGTAGTCAGTCTGGCGACCTTCTCCGAAACCGGCACCATCACGGTTCCGGCCAACCCGAACCGGATCGAAGCCGGCGACGACGGGAAACTCTATCTTTCCTGCTGGGGAGACTTCCTGGAAACGGAAGCACAGCTGTACCGGATCGACCCGGCCGGCGGAACGGCGGAAAAGGTCACGGACACACCTGTTTCCAAATTCGCGGTCGACCGGGGGTATGCGTACACTTATAATTTCAGTTGGATCACTTACGACATGGAAAACTGGAAGATCGACCTGAAAACAGGAGAAGAAACGGTCTTTATAGCCGACCCTCGTGAAATAGGACTCCGTTCGATCTACGACGTATGCGCCAATCCCCTGACCGGCATGATTTATTACCTCGACGAATCGGGGCTGGTGGTCGCGTTCAGTTCGGACGGCACGGAACAGTTCCGCATCGAAGACAACGGAATAAGAACCAACACCGTCGTCTTTCTGAACAAGTAATCCGCTTTCCGTCCCATCGAAAGTATAAAAAACGAAAAGCCGACGCGAATCTTCGCGTCGGCTTTTTTCATCGGGCGATGTTTCGTTTTCCGCCGGTCGAAATCTCCGGCAAACCGCGAAACTATTTTCGTTCCTTGAACAACGTTTCCATTTCTTCCAGCGTCTTTCCCTTGGTTTCCGGGACGAACTTCCACATGAACAGCGCCGAAAGGATCGCCATCAGGCAGTAGATCCAGTAAGCGAATCCGTTGTGGAAATACTGGTTCAGGAACGAAGACTTATCCATCATCGGGAACGTCCAGGATACCAGATAATTGGAAACCCATTGGGCGGCGACGGCGATCGCCATGGCCTGTCCCCGGATTTTGTTCGGGAAGATTTCGGAAAGGAGCACCCAGCAGATCGGCCCCCACGACATGGCGAAGGAAGCCACATAGCACAACATGGCCAGCAAAGCCATCAACCCCTTCTGTTGCAGGAAGAAAGTCATTCCCAGCGTAAACATGCTGACCGCCATCCCGATGCTTCCGATGATTTGCAGCGGCTTGCGTCCGAACTTGTCCACGGTGAAAATCGCCACGATCGTGAACGAAATGTTGATGATCCCCACGATGATCGTCTGAAGCAATGCCGCGTCGGTATTGTTACCCATGCTGCGGAAAATTTCCGGCGCATAATAGAGCACCACGTTGATCCCCACGAACTGTTGGAAAACGGACAGCAGAATCCCGATGATCACCACCCGCTTGCCATAAGAAAAGAGCCGGGCTTTTTTCACCCCCCGCAAAGATTCCCGGATGCTGTCGATTTCGGCCGTGGTCGCTGCCGGATCGTGCGTGATCTTTTCCACCACGGAAACGGCCGTCTGTTCCCGACCCTTCATCATCAGCCACCGGGGACTTTCCGGCACGAAGAACAGCAGAATCAGGAACAGCGTCGCCGGAACGGTCTCCGACACGAACATCAGCCGCCAGCCCGTGCTGGTGATCCACGCCTCCGATCCCTGAAGGGCGATGGCGTAGTTCACGAAATAGACCACCAGCATCCCGAACACGATGGCGAACTGGTTCCACGAAACCAGCCCTCCCCGTTTTTCCGCAGGCGCCATTTCCGCGATGTACATCGGCGAAAGCATCGAAGCCATGCCCACGCCGATCCCCCCGATGATCCGATAGACGATGAACTGCGGCAGGAACGCCGCCACGCCCGCCGAAGCGAATCCCATTTCGGGGTAGCCCGATCCCAGGGCCGAGACGATAAACAGCACGGCCGCCACGATCAGGCTCTTTCGCCGTCCGAACCGGGTAGCCATGAAGCCCCCGATCAGACCTCCGATCACGCACCCGATGAGGGCGCTCGATACGGTGAATCCTTCCAGGGAATTGGCTACGGCCTCCGAAAGCCCCCGCGGATCGATGAAGTTGAGGCGGAGGTACTTCACGGTGCCCGATATGACCGCCGTATCGTACCCGAAAAGCAGGCCGCCCAACGTGGCCACGAGGGTGACAAAAAAGAGATAACCTCTGTGATTTTTCATGTAAAAACAGTTTTAGGTTCAGGTCAGCCGGTTAAAAAGCGGGCGCCTCCCGTCGGCAAAAGGAGGCACCCGCGCAAGGTTAGCCGCTAAATGTACATGCCGATCAGTTGTTCGTATTTTTCCTGCTGGCCGCTGATGACCTTCGGTTCCCCGGTCGCCGCCGCATAATCCCGCAGTTGTTCCAGCGTCAGTTTGCCCTGTTCGAATTCGGCGCCCTTGCCGCGGTCGAACGAAGCGTAGCGGGCTTTGCGCATCGCTTCCAGCGGAGACTCCGTCAGGATTTTATCCGCGATGAGAAGCGCCCGGGCGAACGTGTCCATTCCCGTGATGTGAGCGATGAACAGGTCTTCCACATCGGTGGAGTTCCGACGGATTTTCGCGTCGAAGTTGATCCCGCCCGTGGTGAAACCGCCGCTGCGCAGGATCACGAGCATCGCTTCCACCGTTTCCTGCAGGTTGACCGGGAACTGGTCGGTGTCCCAGCCGTTCTGGTAATCCCCGCGGTTGGCGTCGATGCTGCCCAGCATCCCCGCATCGGCCGCCGCCTGCAGTTCGTGGTCGAACGTGTGCCCTGCCAGCGTGGCATGGTTCACTTCGATGTTCACCTTGAAATCCTTGTCCAACCCGTAGTGGCGCAGGAAACCGATGACCGTTTCCGTATCGTAGTCGTACTGGTGCTTGGTCGGCTCCATCGGTTTAGGCTCGATCAGGAACGTTCCCTTGAATCCGTTCTTCCGGGCATAGTCGCGGGCCATCGTCAGCACCATGGCCAGATGATCCTTTTCCCGTTTCATGTCGGTGTTCAGCAGGGACATATACCCTTCACGGCCTCCCCAGAACACATAATTCTGTCCTCCCAGCGCAATCGTGGCGTCGATGGCGTTCTTGATCTGCGTCGCCGCATAAGCTACGGCATCGAAATCGGGATTGGTGGCCGCTCCGTTCATGTAACGCCCGTTGCCAAAAACATTGGCCGTTCCCCACAACAGTTTAACTCCCGTTTCCGCCTGCTTCTGCTTGGCATACTCCACGACAGCCTGCAGGTTCTTCTCGTATTCGGCCACCGAATTGCCCTCGCTCACCAAATCCACGTCGTGGAAACAGTAGAACGGCGCTCCGATCTTGACGATGAACTCGAAAGCGGCATCCATCTTGGCTTTCGCCCGTTCCACCGGATCGGCGATGGAGTTCCACGGAAACACATGAGTGCTCCCGCCGAACTGGTCGGCTCCGTCGGCACAGAACGAATGCCAGTAAGCGATGGCAAAACGGAGCTGTTCCTTCATGGTCTTGCCCCCGACGATGCGGTTTTCGTCGTACCACCGGAATGCCAGCGGATTTTTGGAATCCGGGCCTTCGTACCGGATTTTTTCGATATTCGAAAATAGGGTTTTCATAAGCGATAAAATTTAGTTTTTGAGTTTGCGATTCAATTCTGCTTTCCAGGCAGCATAAGCTTCGTCCAATGCGACTTTCATGCCCGCGTCCGGAAGCACCTCTTCCAGTTTGGTCAGCGAAGCGAAAGTTTCCGCCCGGTCTTTGTAAATTCCGGCGCCCAGCGCCGCGCCGCGTGCCGCGCCCAGCGCCCCGTCGGTGTTGTAAAGTTCGATTTTCGCATCGGCGATGGTGGCCAGCGTCTTGCGAAACAGCGGACTGAGGAACAGGTTGGCTTTCCCCGCCCGGATCAGGTGCGGATGAATGCCCGTTTCCCGCATGATGTCCATCCCGTAACGGAACGCGAAAGCGATCCCTTCCTGCGCGGCCCTCAGCACGTGGGCCCGCGAATGACGGTTCAAATCGACATTCAGCATGGCCGCCCCCGTATATGCATTGCAAAGCATCCGTTCCGCTCCGTTTCCGAAAGGAAGCATCACCACGCCTTCGCTCCCCGCCGGCACGCTCTCGCACAACCGGTTCACCTCGTCGTAGGAAAGTTCTGGAGCCACCATCCGTTTCATCCACGCATTCAGAATCCCCGTCCCGTTGATGCATAGCAGTACGCCGTACCTCGACGCATCCGGACGGTGATTCACATGCAGGAAAGTGTTCACCCGCGACAGCGGATCGGGTCGCCGTCGGTCGGTTACGCCGTACACCACCCCCGATGTCCCCCCCGTAGCCGCGATCTCTCCGGGATCGAGCACGTTCAGGGAAAAAGCATTGTTCGGCTGATCGCCGGCCCGGTAGGAAATCGGCGTCCCTTCCCGGATGCCGAACAGGGTTTCGGTCGTCCGATCCGTATGAGCCTGTATGCCGATGGACGGCCCGGCATCCGGAATCGTTTCCCGATCGATGCCGTAATAATCGGCCACGAAACCGGCAACGCCCCCCTCGCGGAAATCCCAGAGAATCTGTTCCGACAAACCGCTTTCGGTCGTGGACATTTTCCCGGACAGTTTATAAAGGATGTAATCCCCCGGCAGCATGAACTTCCGGATGCGGGCGAAAACCTCCGGTTCGTTCCGTTTCACCCACGCCAGTTTGGAGGCCGTAAAATTTCCGGGCGAATTGAGCACCCGGTCGAGGCACTCCGTTTCGCCCAAGGTCGCAAAAGCCTCAGCCCCGATTTCCACCGCCCGGCTGTCGCACCAGATCACGGAAGGACGCAACGGTTCCCCCTGCTCATCCAGACACACCAGCCCGTGCATCTGGTAGGTGATCCCGATGGCGGCGATTTCCTGCGGTTTCACGCTTCCGCCCCCGAACAGCTCCCGCAAACAAACGGAAACGTGTTCCCACCACATCTCCGGCCGTTGTTCCGCCCAGCCGGGTGCGGGCGCGTCGATCGGGAGTTCGGTCGCCGGAGAGGTATACGATCCGACGCATTCGCCCGTGTCGGTATCCAGTACGGCCGCCTTGACCGAGGAGCTTCCGATGTCTATTCCGAGAGTTTTCATAATCCGCAAGTTATTTTCGTGTATTTTCCATATCCGCCTCCTGTCGTCTGCGACGCGGTTTCATTCGTGCCAGTTGATGAAATTGAGCTTCGTGCGCTTCCGGTTTTCCTTTTCGTATCGTGCCTTGTCGAACATGTAGTATTGCGCGGGCTTGTGGGCCACGCCTTCTTCCTTGTCCCCCAGCGCCCGGAGGTAGCCCGACGTGAGCAGCTTCTTCCGGAAATTGCGGTTGTCGATCTCCACGCCCAGAATCGCCTCGTACAGCGTCTGCAACTGCCGGATGGTGAACTTTCGCGGAAGCAGCTCGAAGGCGATCGGTTCGTTCAGCAGCTGCCGGTTGAGCGTGCTGAGGGCCATCATCAGTATTTCCTTGTGATCCAGCGCCAGCTTTTTGACCGACTGCACGTCGTGCCA
Source organism: uncultured Rikenellaceae bacterium (assembly GCA_946486375.1). GTDB lineage: Bacteria > Bacteroidota > Bacteroidia > Bacteroidales > Rikenellaceae > CAMLTW01. Next base: position 23,199 of record CAMLTW010000002.1, on the reverse strand, counting down.
TTCGGCCCGTCTGAGCGCCGTGTGCTCCGTCATGCGGCGGTTCAGCTTGACCAGCGAATAATAGGCGATCGTAATGATCCGCCGGGTATCCATCCCGTAGCGGCTGTTCAGCCAGGCCAGATCGCGTTCCGAAAGCCGGGCCGGATCGGAAAAGACATGAAGCTGCTTGAGGTAAATGTTCCGGATGCTGGTGATCTCTTCCAGAATCCGGTAAGCCGAAGTCGTCAGATCCTCATTGTCGAAAATCGGACTGCCGGGCAGTTTGTAATCCTCCTTGTACACCTCATCCCCGGAAGCATCCGCCTCCCGGTACCGTCGCTTGACCAGCAACACCTTGAGGGAACTTCCGTCGAAACCGAAGACCACGCAGTCGACCGATATGGAAGAGTTGGTAACCGGAGGCATACCTGTCCATTTTGATCCGTCAGGAATAATCTCAAAATTAGGGATAGTCTCTCAAAAATACAACCGTCAGCGTAATTCTTACACTAACGGTTGCATTTATCTCCCATTAATCCCCTTGTTTTTCAAGGCATTGAACACAGCCAGCCGAGAATGCGGCATCCCCGCGGGAAATACGGTTACTTAACGTAAAACGGACGCTTATTAAAAATTTTTAAAATTATCCGTCTCTCTTTTCAACCCCGGATTCGGGCAAAACCGGTTTCTCCGGATAAATCCGCTACCAGATACCTGGGGATCATTCGGTTTCGATCAGGTAATCGCTCCGGTAATGGACGAGCGTCCATTCGTCGTTGACCCACTTCGCCTGCAAATCTTCCCCCTCGCCCCGACGCACGAAACGGTAACCCACCTGCAAAGGCTTGACGGAAGCGCTGCCGCCGATGACCGACGGGAAACGGGAACCGTAGTTCCGGATCGCCGATACGAAAATCTTCGTCACATCGTATCCCCGATAGGAGTAAAGCGAAGGAATCGCATGAAAAGCAGCGATATAGGCATCGTCGAAACGCTTCACGGCGGCACTGCCCCGATCGGCGTGGTAAGTGGTCACATATGTGGCCCCCAGCTTGAAAAACAACCTTTTTTCGATGTTCCGGAACCGGGCCCACTTCGGGCTTCCGACCACCCGAAGGCGGTACGTTTTCAGACTTCGGGCCGCAGCGGCGTTCTGCAGCGAACTCAGCCGGGCCAGCACCTCTTCCGTCACATTTTCGTTTTCGGTCGGCAGAATCAGGATATTTTCCCGGTCGGCGTCCAACGCCGCCTCTAATGTCCGGGCATTCATCCCCTTGGAATAATCGACCCTGCGCGCCCCTTCCGGCAGCAACCCGATCATATCGCTCAGGAATTCATCGTCCTTTCCGGCGGCGGGCTCGATCAAAACGATGTTCTTGTCCTCCCCTTCCATCAACCGCAACAGTTTCAGGTATTTTCCGTCGGCCACCGGAGCGGCCTGATAGACAAAAGGATTGTGAACGCTCTCCACCGCCGCCAGCGGAGACACGACAGGTACCCCGTGCGCCCAGGCGAAAGCCGCCGCCCGTTCGAACGGTTCCCCGTACACCGGCCCGATGATCAGATCGACCTGCCTCATCGCATCGTCTTCCACGATCCGATCCACCGCCCGGGGCGATCTCTCCGTATTATGCACGCTGAGGTTGACGGAAACGCCTTCCTTTTTCAGGTCGCTCATAGCCAGCAGCACGCCCTGATAAAACTCCTGAAAGTTGGGTTCCTCCCGTCCGTCTTCCGATCGGAACGGAAGCAGCACAGCTACATTCAGCGGCGCCCGCGTATCGAATTCCTTCATGGAAACCGCCGGTTCCGTCCGCCTTTCGTCCGTTCTGCCGGGAAACAGCAATTTTTTCGGATCGACTTCCGAAGGGACATGCCCCGGAAAAAGCGTTTCCCCTCTCAGTTCGCCCGGAACTTCACGCCGGGATTCATCCGGCGAAGCATAATCCGCCGAACCGGACGCAACCTCCGTTCCGGTCATCCGTCCGGCGATCGCTTCGTCCATGAGCGTCCCTGCCGACCCTTCGTTCCGCTTCGGAATCCGAAGAAGCGATCCGAACTTCAATCCGTCCTTCAATTCCTCCGGATTGTACTTTTTCAACGTATCCGCATCGATCTGCAGGTTCCGGCTCAACGAATAGAGGGTTTCCCCCTGCTGCACCAGGTGATAATCGAAATCCGGATTGAGGGCGGAAAGGTTTTCGCCGTACTGCCGGTAATTTTCGGTAATCTCGGTCTGCGTCGTGCTTCCCACCATCCGTTTCGGAATCCGGATTTTCTGACCGATACTCAGGTGCAGCGGATCGAAGCCCGGATTGAACTCGATCAGATTGTCCACCGTCACGGCATACCGGCGTGCGATGGAATAAGCCGTCTCGCCCGGATTCACCGTATGCACCCGCATCTTGCGGTCGCTTCGCAGGCTTCCGAACAAGGACTTGCGTTCGAGCGGCGCCACTTCCACCGGCACCTTGATCACCTCTCCCACCCTCAACCCGCCGATTACGGCCGGATTGCTGTTGATGATCTCTTCCTGCGAAATGTCGTAAGTCCGGCTCAGGGAGTAAAGCGTTTCGCCCGGCCGAACCGTATGGACATAATAATAGGTTCCCCCGATCACCACCTTGTCTTCCGACCTGGCATTCGGATTCTGGGCTTCAGCCACCGTGCTCCAACACAGCGCCAGTAAAACGAACCAAATTTTTCTCATCGTTCCCGATCTGTTTTAACCTTCGGAATCGGCAGTTACAACTGCGTATATTTGAAATTCCGGAATTTCACTTCTCCTTCTCCGGCCGCATACAATGCCGGCAACATGCTCTGAAACTCGTACAGCGTATTGTGGTTATAACCGGAAATCTCCAGTCCCCAGTCTTCCTTGATCCAGTTTTTGCCGTCATAGCTGTAATATCCCGTCAGCACCTGATCCTCGTTCCTCACTTTCAGCCAGAGGTGATTCCCTCCGTCATGAGTGCCGGCCCTCCGCTGGATTCCCTGCCGGAAACGGAGCCGGTTGCGGCTGTCGAAACCCGTTCCCGCATAAAACCGGTCGTTGTAATACATCACCAATCCGGCCGAAGCGTCGTCCGTTTTTTCGATTTCCACTTCGATTTCATAAGCCCTTGCCCCCGCCACGCACATCAGGGGCGAAGAAGTGCCCGGAGAATCTCCCTTCGCCTGCAGGGTCAGCACCCCGTCCTTCACGCTGAAACGGGTCGTATCGTAGTCCTTATAAAACTTCCAGTCGAGCCCCACCCGGAAATCTTTCAAACGGCTTTTCCGATCGACAGGGGCCCCGGCCTCGATCGGTTTGGGGATCGTCCGTTCGATGTCCACGCCTTCCTTCGCCCGGAACCAGCCGTCCTCCGTCCACTCCACCGGCTCCATCAGGGTTTGCCGCCCCAGGTTGTAATAACCGTTTTCGTAAGCATGATAAACGATGTACCAGTCTCCTTCCGGGGTGTCGATCAGCGTCCCGTGGCCCTTCGACCACCAGCGGTCGCTGTTTTTCCACGTCCGGATGATCGGATTGTACGGCGAATTTTCCCACGGGCCGTCGATGGACTTCGACCGGGCCGCCACGACCATGTGACTGGTCGGAGGCCCCGCCGTGCCCCCTTCCGCATTCAGGTAATAATAGTAATCTCCGATCTTCCGCAGTTTCGGCCCTTCGAGGCTGAATCCTTCCGTGATCCATTCCGACGGATATTTCCATCCTTCGTACACCTTTTCCTCCGTTCCCGGAACCACGCCCAACCCGTCGTCGGTCAGTTTCGCCCGCCTTCCGCCGCTGAGGAACAGCCACTGCGTTCCGTCCTCTCCGACCGCATGGCACGGGTCGATGTTCCCGATCTTCAAATCGATCGGATCGCTCCACGGCCCGGAAGGAGAATCGGCCCACACCACATAGTTCTTCCGGGCATCGGGAAGCGCCACGGTGAAATAAATGTAATACCTATCCCCGTATTTCGTAATATCGGGCGCCCATACCGATCCCAGATAAGTCTTGAGCGCCGCGCTGACCGGTTCCCAGTTCACCAGGTCTTTGGAATGGAACACCACCAGTCCCGGCAGGTAGTCGAAACAGGAATGCGTCATGTAATAATCGTCTCCGTCCCGCATGATGGTCGGATCGGGATAGTCTCCGCCCAGGATCGGATTGATGTATTGCCCGTTTCCCAGATCGCCCTGCCGGTTGGCAAGGTTTCCTTCGTCCTGGGAGACGGTCGGCCCGCCGCAGGAAGCAAGCAGAAAAAGGCATACGGCCGGAATCAAATTTTTCTTTTTCATCGTTGTTCGTTCAGGTCCGGCCGTCGGACGGCCGTATATATAAGTTAAACGTTTTTTCTTTTCGGATCGGCATCCATCCCGCCGTTTCTCCGGCACGGGCGCAAAGACCTGCCTATCGTCACTTCCCCTTGTTCCCCAGCTCCCGGAGCCGGATCTCGGTAATCACCCGTTGCGTGTAACGGGGAAAATCCCCGTTCATCATCCAGGCATAGTAGCTCGGTTCTTCCCGGAAAACCTCGGCTACCGAACGCCCTTTGTGCTTCCCGAAATTGAACACTTCCACCCCCGCCTCATTGTAGATGATGCGTCCGGCGAAATCGACGTTCTGCGTCCGGGAAGAAAATTCGGACAGGAAATGCACGTCGTTTTCCAACTCCGGATACCGATCGAGCTGGGCTTTCAGCACTTCATAAGTGGCACGGGTATCGGCTTCCGCGGAATGGGCGTCGTCCAGATCCTTCTGGCAATAAAACTTGTAAGCCGCCACCAGCGTTCGCTGCTCCATCTTGTGAAAAATGTTCTGCACGTCGATGAACCGGCATTTCTTCTTGATGTCCAGATCGATCCCCGCCCGCAGAAATTCTTCCACCAGCACCGGAATGTCGAACTTGTTGGAATTGTACCCCACGAAATCGCACCCTTCGATGAACGCCAGCAGGGACTTGGAAATGGCTTTGAACGTGGGACAGTCCTTCACATCCTCGTCGTAAATCCCGTGTATTTCCGACGCAGCCGGCGGGATCGGCATTTCCGGATTGATCCGGCGGGTTTTGGTCACTTCCTCCCCGTCCGGCGACACCTTGATCATCGAAATTTCCACGATCCGATCTTTGGCCGGATCGACCCCCGTCGTTTCCAAATCGAAAAAAATCAACGGTTTCTTCAAGTTCAACTGCATGAATTCTGTTTTGCCGCCCGGTCCTTTGCCGGAATAAATTAGTCCCTTTTTATACACTTATCCGTTCCGGAATCTTTTTTCCGTTCCATCCTACCGGAAGCCGGTTCCGAAAAACAGCGAACAACGGCCGGACTAATCGTTCGATCCGTTGTTCCCCTATTTCCCTTCCGGCCGTATCCGGCGTTGAAAACCTTTTCTTTTCCCCTCCGTATTTCCTCCGCACCATCCGCCACGCCCCGATTTGACACAGACAGAAAAAGCTGTTACCTGTCACAAAACCACGCCTGCCGGATCAAATATTGATGATCATCGGCATCAGCAGCATCAGGATGCCCTGATCCGCCACCGTCGCAGCCTCGGCGTCTTCTTCGTCCACCGGTCTGAACACTCCGGCACGCGTGGAATCCGCCAGTTCGACGACGATCTGTCCGCTTTCCAGGTTGGCCAGAATTTCGGTCAGGAACGTGGACTTGAATCCGATCGTGATCGGTTCTCCTTCATATTCGCACGGCATCGCTTCTTCCGCCGAAACCGAATAGTCGATGTCCTGAGCCGTCAGCCGAATCGTATTTTCGGCGATATCCAGCTTGATGAGGTTCGTCGAAGGATTGGAACACACGGCCACCCGCTTGATGGCATTCATGAATTCCGTCCGTTCCACCCGCACTTTATTCGGATTATTGGTAGGAATTACCGCATTGTAATTCGGATACGTCCCTTCGATCAGACGGCACACCAACACGTAACGGCTCAGCGTAAAAATCACGTTTTTCCGGTCGAACTCCATCCGGATATCCTCTTCTTCCTTCGAAAGAATCCCTTTCAGCAGGTTGGCCGGCTTTTTCGGCAGGATAAAAGACGCTCCCGCCCCTATCCTGTCCTTCCCCGATTCCGCTTCGGCAGGCAGGGCCATGACGTTGCGCACCAGCTTATGCGCATCGGTCGCCACGAAGGTCACCTTCCCCGGTTCCACGTTCACGAAAATACCGTTCATCACCGGACGCATCTCGTCGTCCGCCGTGGCAAAAACGGTTTTCTCGATCCCGCTCAGCAACATGTCCGAAGGCAAGGACAGCGCATTCGTCTCTCCTTCCTCCAAAGATGCGGGCTGCGGATAACTCAACCCCGAAGTGCCCGGAATCACGAGCCGGCCGGACTTCCAGCTGATGCTTACCTCCCACGTGGAATCGTTGGCTTCGATCGTCAGCGGCTGTTCGGAAAACTCCCGCAGGGAATCGAGCACCCGCCGCGCCGGAATGGCGATGATCCCCTCCTCCTCCACATTCTCGATCGGAAGCGTCCCCACCAGCGTCGTTTCCAGATCGGAAGCCGTAATTTTCAACGTGTTGTCTTTGAGGTCGAACAGGAAATAGTCCAGGATCGGCAACGTGTTTTTGTTGCTGATCACTTTTCCCGTCGCCTGCAACAGATTCAGCAAAGCGGAACTGGATACGGTAAACTTCATAATGATTCGCTTTTATTTTATGATTTCTCTACATGCTCCCCCGTCCGGGCACGACATCGTCTTCCATCCCTTCTCTCCCCTTCCGCGTCCATCCCTCCCGTTTTCCCCGGCCCGTTTTTCCACTTTTCAAAGATAGGCTATTTTTTAAAAGCGGACAAGTTTTTGGAGCGTCAATTCCACCATCTTTTCGATATAGGGCTGATAATCAGTTTCCGATTCCCCCGCCGTCCGCTGCGCCACCACCGTGCACAAGGTGGTGGCCTCATGCCCCATCAAGGCGGCCAGACCGGCCACCGCCGAACTTTCCATCTCGTAATTGGTCACCCGGAGCCGGTCGTAACCGAATTCCTCCAGCTTCCGGTTCACGTCGGGTTCGGCCAGCGGCAAACGCACCGTACGGCCCTGCGGCCCGTAGAACCCGGGAGCCGAAACCGTGATGCCGGGCAGGGCGAAACCGCCGAACAGACCGTTCAACAGGGCAGACGAACGCACGAAATAAGGCTTGGCCCACAACGGATTCCATCCCATGTATTCCGTGAACACCCGTTCCATCTTCAAATCGCACACATCGTTCCTTCCCGCATAGAAATTCAGCAGGCCGTCCATGCCGCACGAAATGGCCGAAAGAATACATGCTCCCAACGGTATATCGGGTTGCAGCGCCCCCGAAGTGCCCAACCGGACGAGGTACAGCTTCCGCCACTTATCCCGCACCGTCCGGGTCGCGAAATCGACATTGGCCAGTGCATCCAGCTCCGTCAGCACGATGTCGATGTTGTCGGTACCGATCCCCGTGGAAAGCACGGTCAGCCTCACGCCCTGCAACCGTCCCGTCGCCCACACGAATTCCCGGTTGGCCCCGTCGGATTCCACCCGGTCGAAAAAATGCGCCACCAGCCCGACCCGCCCCGGATCGCCGACCAGAACGATCCGGTCTGCCAACTGATCGGGCCGCATGCGCAGATGGAACACCGTCCCATCCGGACGGACGATCAATTCCGAAGGAGGGATCACCCTTTTTCCCGTCTCCATAACCTTCGCTTTTCAATCGCCGTTACCACGGCATCTTCGTCAGCCCGATCCCCCACAGCCGCCGAGCTACGCCGTCCAGCGCCGCTTCGCTCCCCGTCAGGTGGAACGTGGCATGGGTATGCACCAGGCTTTGCCCCTGCGCCAATGCCGCGGCGGGCGAAGACGTTTCCAACTCGTAGAACGGCCCCATGATCGAACCGTCTTCCAGCGGCCCGTCGTTGTAGGAATTGACCGTATCCCCCGCAAAAGGTTTTTCCTGCCGTTCCCACATGGAATTAACATAGCGCACCACCGACGGATCGAAACTGAATTTCACCACAGTCAGCACACCGTTTTCCGCATCGTAGGCGCCGATCACCGGAACGGTCATCTGCGGCGGAACGCCGATTTTGCCCCGTTTGCCGCCGTCCCCCCGGAACAGCAGGATGTTCCCTTCGACCTTCAATCGGTCGTCTCCGATCTTTCCAAAATAAGCGTCGTTGATCGCACACCCTTCCGCCCGGCGGAAAGGAATGATGATCGTATTGCGATCCGAAGGCACGAACTGCCCCAGAATCCACACCGAAAGCATTCCCGTTTCCTCCGTCCACGTAGCGTCGCCGGTGTTGGTCAGCCGGTTTTCCGACGCGAATCCCACGCCGTTTATCCCGCCGGCAAACAGTCCGGCATCCCCCAACTCTTCCGCCATCCGTTCCGGAGACAGCAACATGACTTTCCGCTGGGCCCGGCATTCCAACCGGGTACCGGAAGTGTTCGTCAAGCGCATATCCCGGACAAAGCACGCTTCCCTTTCCGAACTCGCCGTTACATCCCACGGCTCCGTGTCGATCGCCGGAGGCGTCTGCCAGTCGTCGAATCCGAAATCGGTTCCTTCCGGGAAAAAGATCGAGTACTGTCCTCCTTCCGGTCCCAGCCAGTAACGGTCTTCCCCTCCGAAATTGTTGCAGTGGGGCAAATGTTCGCCCGATTCGATCAGCCGGTAATTGATCCAGCCGAAACTGCGCCCCTCCTCTCCGGCCGCCGTACTCGTCATCACCCGGCCCTGCAACTGAGGAGCCACCAGCACCCGCCTCGGGCCGTCCTGCAATTCGATCGGCTCGAAATGCTTTTTCAAAAACGCCCGGTCGTTTCCGTAATTCTTTTTCATATGCTGTCGTTCATTTATACCGGTCAGGGAAAGGAAGAAACCCGTTCTCCCCTTCCCCGCCGAATCTCTCCGCCCGTCGCCGGAACACCACAGCCCGACAGCAAGCGAACGAAAATCACTTCACTTCCTCATCATATACGATGGCCACCTTCCCGCATTTCCCTTCGGCCATCAGGGCGAACCCTTCCGCCGCCCGTTCCAGCGGGAAACGGTGCGTCACCAGCTCTTCCGGATGGATGCCCCACCGGACGATCCGTTCCACCAGTTCCTCCATCCGCCACAGGTTGGTCACCCACGAGCCGTAGATGGTCTTCTGTTCATGAATAATGTCCGGACTGGGATTGAATTCCACCGTTCCCCCCTCGCCGATGAACACGATCTTGCCCCACTTCCGCGCGGCACGAATCGCCAACTGCCGTCCGTAGGTATTCCCCGAACAATCCACGCTCTTTTCGACGCCGTTTCCGCCCGTCAGATCGCGCACCTTCTGCAAAGCCGCCTCATCCGATTTGAACGCATGGTCGGCCAGCCCCTTTTCCAAAGCCAGGTCGATCCGTTCCTGCACGGTATCCACGCCGATCACCAGTTGCGCCCCCATCGCCTTCGCCAGCATACAGGAAGCGAGCCCCACCGGCCCCAGCCCCACGACCAGCACCGCATCGTTTCCGCTGATGCCGATTTTTTCCAGCCCTTCGTACACCGTCCCGAAACCGCAGGCCACCTGCGCTCCGTCGGTATAGGTCAACGAATCGGGCAGCAGCACCAAATCCTTTTCCTCCGCCAGCAGGTATTCGGCCATCCCGCCGTCCCGCTGCCAGCCGTAAGCCCGGCGATAGGGACTCGTACAACTGATCATGTACCCCCGGCGGCAATCGTTGCACACGCCGCAACCCGATATATGGTACACGATCACCCGGTCGCCCTCCTTGAACCGGCGCAGTCCCGGCCCGGCCTTCACGATCTGGCCGCACGGTTCGTGCCCGCAAATCTTATCCTGATACCCTTCCGGCCCTTTGCCGAGGTGTTCCCGGTAAATGGCGCGGATGTCGCTCCCGCAGATGGTGGAGGACTTCATTTTGATCAGCACCTCGCCGTGTCCAGGCTCCGGAATTTCCACTTCCTTGATTTCCACGGTGCTGTTTCCCGGCAGATATGCCGCTTTCATCGTCTTGTTCATCTTATTATTCGCTTGTGACTTGTCCGTTCAACGTTCCCATCCCCGGATACGGCCGTCCGCATCCCACAGATCCTCCCACGATTCGGCCCCTTCCCAGAGGAACACCTGCCCTTTGATGAACCGGCAGTTCCGGTCGATCCCCGCAATGGCTTCCATCTCTTCCGGCGTCAGCGGGTCTTCCGTCACGCACCGCAGGTTGCTCATGAATTTTTCCGGCTTCACCGAAAAGGGAATCGGCACCTGTCCGCGCTGCACCGCCCACTTGATGCAAACGACGGCCGGATGCACCCCGTGCCTCTCTGCAATCCCCACGATCACGGGGTCTTCCAGCGGGTTGGTGTCCTCCGGCGTCTTGTCCCGTTCCGGACGGTTCGGGGATCCGATCGGACAAAAGCCGATCGGCACGATGCCGTGACCGACTACGTAATCGAACAGTTCCGGCTGCTGGAAATGGGGATGCAGCTCCATCTCGTTGCAGGCGGGCAGAATGCGGCAGTCCCGCAACAGCAGCTCCAGTTTCGGAATCGTCATATTGGATGTCCCGATGTTCCGCACCAGCCCGGCATCGGCTAACGCCTCCATCTCCCGCCATACCTTCATGTATTCCTCATGGATGTAAGGCCTCGCATGCGGGTCGCGGGAATCGACCCCTACTCCCGGCGCATGGTAATTGGGGAACGGCCAATGCACCAGGTACAAATCCAGGTAATCCAGCTGCAAATCCCGGAGCGACTGCCGGCACGCTCCCTGCACATCATCGTGTCTGTCGTTCCACACCTTCGAGGTAATCCACAGTTCCTCCCGCGTCACGGTTCCCTCGGCGATCACTTCGGCGATCGCTTTCCCGATCTCCCTTTCGTTTCCGTACACCGCCGCACAGTCGATGTGGCGGTACCCGTTCCGGATAGCCGTTTTCACCGCCCTGGCAATGGTCGCCGCATCGTAGTTATCCGAGCCAAACGTTCCCAGCCCGACAGCCGGAATCTCATCCCCCGTGCGCAGTTTCTTCTTCGGCACGTCCGCCGGATCGACCGGCCGTATCCCATCCGTTTTCATATCGTTTCCTTTCTAAATATTTTTTCCGTTGCAAAACACACTACGCCTCCTTCTCCTCCACCGATTTCCGCTTCCGTCCCGAACCGAAGGCATACAGTCCCACCAGCGCGAAACAGCAGAACGGCACATAGTAAGACAGGCTGATGCTGCCCGTCAGGTCGGAAATCTGTCCCTGAACCGCCGTAAACACCGCTCCCCCCAGAATAGCCATGATGAGACCCGAAGAAGCGATTTTGGTCTGTCCTCCCAGTCCTTCCACCGTCATCCCGTAAATGGTCGGGAACATCAGCGACATGAATCCGGAAATGCTCACCAGCGCCAGAACGCTGAACATGCCCGAACCGTAAATCACCGCAAGGGTGGCGGCCATGGCGCAGACGGACGAGAAAAGCAGCAGCGACCGGGGCGAAAACCGCTTCATGAGCGCCGTAAAGATAAACCGGGCCGCCACCAGCAGAATCAGCGCCGCCAGATAATAGGTGGACGCCTGCGCTTCATTGACCCGGATTTCCTCCATCACGTACCGGATGGTAAACGACCAGACGCCGATCTGCGCCCCCACATACACGAACTGAGCGCCCACCCCCTTCAAATACTTCCGGTTGTGAAGCAAACTTTTTAACGTGTATCCCACCTTGACGGGCTTGTGCAGTTCCTTTTCGGACTGCGTGCGGGGCATCCGCATGAAGGCGATGGCCAGCCAGATGACGATCAGCACCAACGCCACGCCCACATACGGCCCCATCATGGCCTCCAATTCCTCTCCCTGCACGGCGGCCAGCTGCTCGGCGCTCATCCGGGCCCGCTCCGCAGCACTCGCGCTGTGCAGCTCCGAAAGAATGAAATACTTGCTGAGCAGCACGCCCGTGATCGAACCGATGGGATTGAAGGACTGAGCCAAGTTGAGACGCCGCGTCCCCGTCGCCGGATCGCCCATTTCCACCACATACGGATTGCAGGCCGTCTCCAGAATGGAGAGTCCCCCCGCCAAAATATACAAGGCGATCAGGAAATGTCCGTAAATCATGGTATGACTGGCCGGATAGAACAAAAGCGCGCCGGCGATGAACATGCCCAGCCCGATCAGGATCCCCGTCTTGTAGGAATAACGCCGGATGATGAGCGCGGCGGGAAGGGCCAGACAGAAATAGGCCCCGTAAAAGGCCATCTGCACCCACGACGTCTGCATGTCGGTCATGCTCATGATTTTCTTGAACGCAGCCAGCAGCGTATCGGTCATGTTGTTCGCCAGCCCCCACGCAAAAAAAAGCGTCACCAGCAAAATGAAGGGAAGCAATAACTTTTTGGGGATCAGATTCGGTTTCGGATTCATTCCGGTCATTCAGTTACAGTCCGTACTCGTTAGTCGAATCCAAATTTATTAAATTAATTCACAACTCCAAAACAATTTTCGCATTTCGTGTTGCCGCCCACACCCGAAGCAGGAAAAAACCGACTCTTTGCCGTTCCGCAGAATCACACTTCGTGAGAGAGTCCCGGAGACACCATCCCGCTCATGTCGCAATCGCCCCACTCCCCGGCGATATAATCCAGCGTTTCATACAGTTCTTCCGGCGTATTTTGCGTCACGAGTTTCAGCCGTGTTTCCCGGAAATTCGGCAGGCCTTTGAAGTAGCAGGTAAAATGCCGGCGCATTTCCAGAATGCCCACCTTCTCCCCCTTGAACTCGAGCGACTTCGACAGGTGGAGCTTCGCCAATCCCACACGCTCCCGCACGGAAGGCTGAGGCAACAGCTCCCCGGTATCCAGATAATGCCGGATTTCGCAGAAAATCCACGGCCGGCCGTACGTGGCCCTGCCGATCATCACACCGTCCACCCCGTACCGGGCGAACATTTCCGCCGCACGCTGCGCCGAATCCACATCCCCGTTTCCGATGATGGGAATCCGCATCCGGGGATTGTTTTTCACGGCGCCGATCAGCGTCCAGTCCGCCTCCCCCTTGTACATCTGGTTGCGCGTGCGTCCGTGGATCGTCAAAGCGCGAATGCCGACGTCCTGCAACCGCTCGGCGATCTCCACGATGTTCTTCGACGACTCGTCCCATCCGAGCCGGGTCTTCACCGTGACGGGTATGTTCACCGCCTCCACGATCCGCCGCGTCATTTCGACCATTTTCGGCACGTCGCGCATCATGCCCGAACCGGCTCCCCGGTTGGCGATTTTCTTGACCGGGCACCCGAAATTGATGTCGATGACGTCGGGGCGAGCCGCTTCCGCCCGCCGGGCCGCCTCCACCATCGGTTCGATTTCGTGTCCGTAAAGCTGGATGCCTACGGGCCGTTCGTAATCGAAGATCGTCAGTTTGGCCAGCGATTTGGAGGCATCCCGGATCAGGCCGTCCGCCGAAATGAATTCCGAATAGACCACGTCGGCCCCGTACTGTTTGCACATGAACCGGAACGAAGGATCGGTGACGTCCTCCATCGGGGCGAGGAACAGCGGCTTGTCCGGCAGCTCTATGCCTGCGATTTTCACCACTCGATCGGAGTTTTACCGATGGACGTCAGGTAATCGTTGGCCTTGGAAAAATGGCGACAGCCGAAAAATCCCCGGTGAGCCGACAACGGCGACGGATGGGCGGTTTCCAGCACGCAGTTCCGGTTCCGGTCGACGATGGCTCCCTTGCGCTGAGCGTAAGAGCCCCACAAGAGGTATACGATACCGGACTTTTCCTGCGCGACCGTTTCCACCACGGCATCGGTGAACCGTTCCCAGCCGTGCCCCTGATGCGAGGCGGCCTGATTGGCCCGCACCGTCAGGACGGCGTTGAGCAGGAGCACGCCCTGCCGGGCCCACCGTTCCAGGTTCCCGTCCCGCGAAACGGGCCGTCCCAGGTCGCTTTCTATCTCGGTGAAGATGTTTTGGAGCGAAGGGGGAAGCGGTACGCCCGGATTGACCGAAAAGCAAAGTCCGTTGGCCTGACCGGGACCGTGGTACGGGTCTTGCCCGATGATGACGACCTTCAACCGGTCGAGCGGACATTCGTCGAAAGCCCGGAAAATGTTTTTCCCTTTGGGGTAAACCGTGCCGAGCGCGTACTCCCGGCGAACGAAATCGGTCAGGTCCCTGAAATATTCCTTGTCGAATTCGGGGGCCAGGTATTGTTTCCAGTCCTGTGCGATTTTAACATCCATAATCGGGTCGGTTTTTGTTCGCAAAGATAAAATTTCCGTCCGAATTCCCGGCGGGAAGGATTATTTTACTTACCTTTATGCTACCTAAAAACAGCCGTTCCGGAAACGACATGAACAAAAAGAGATACATTTACACCGCGCTTCTGTTTTTCGCCGCAGCCGTATTGGTAACGCTGATGATCCCTTCGGGCGGACGTTACCTTCAGCGGTTTTCCATGGGAGAACGCTGGCGGGGGGAAACGCTGACGGCTCCCTTCGATTTTTCCATCCGCAAGAGCGACGGAGAAATAGCCTCCGACCGGCGGAAGGCGGAAAAGAATTTCATTCCGGTATACGCCCTCGATACGGCCGTTGCTCCGGCCGCTCTGCGAACCCTGCGCACCGTACTGGAAGACCGGGAAAAAGAAGAGCAGGCCGCCGGCAAACCGACTGCCCGGAGGAACCGGCAGCAGAAAGAGGCGACCGCCTTCGAAAGCGCCCTGAGATTCATCTTTTTCAAAGGCCTGCTTCCGCAGCCGGTCGCTTCTACGGAGACCGACGACGGTTCTTCCCATATTCGGATCGAAAACAATTCCGTGCTGGAAACCGTTTCCACGCGCGAGGTTTTTACACGGGCCTCGGCGCTGGCCTACCTTTCCGACCGGCTGCCCGGCGTGGCGGATTCGCTGGGAATCGTTCCGTCCGACTACCTGATTCCCAATCTGGTTTACGACAAGGCGTTGAATACGGCGCTGAAAGAAAGCGAGCAGAAAAACGTGGCGACCACGCGAGGCATCGTCCACGAAAACGAGCTCATCGTTTCCCACAACCAGATCATCGACCGGGACGTCTACGCCAAACTCAACTCCCTGAAAAACGAATACGAAAAGCGCATCGGGGTCGGAGAGCGGTACGGCTGGGTGCTTACGGGAGATTTTCTGCTGGTTTTCATCGTTTTCGGTCTCACCTTCCTGTTTCTGTACTATTTCAAGAAGGACTTGTTCGAAAAGCCGAGCAACGTACTGTTCATCCTGCTGCTGTACGTGCTGATGACCGGCATCTGTTCGGCGGTCAACCGGAGCGAGAGCCTGAGCATCTACCTGATCCCGTTCGCCATCGTACCGATTTACATCCTGACGTTCTACGACATCCGGATGTCGATTTACGAACATTCGACGGTGCTGCTGCTGTGTTCGCTGATCGTCCCCAAGCCGATCGAATTCTTTTTCGTGAATTTCATCGCGGGGATCGTGGGCGTGTTCGTGTTGAGGCGGGCCTACCGGCGCGACCGCATTTTCATGGCCACGGGAGCCATCTTCCTGAGTTACTGCGTCACCTATCTGGCCATGTCCCTGATCCAGTACGGAGGCACGGAAGGAATCGATCCCTGGAATTTCGTCTGGTTCGGCATCAACGCCATCCTGTTTCTGGGGATGTACCAGCTGCTCTACGTCATCGAAAAAACCTTCGGGTTCATTTCGGACATTTCCCTGCTGGAGCTCTGCGACACCAACCAGAAACTCCTGCTGGAACTGGCACACAAGGCTCCCGGCACGTTTCAGCACACGCTGCAGGTGGCGAATCTGGCGGAAGCCGCGGCCAAGGAAATCGGAGCCAATCCGTTGCTGGCCCGCACGGGCGCTCTGTACCACGATATCGGCAAAATGAACAATCCGGCCTATTACATCGAAAACACGGCGGGCACCTATAATCCGCACACTTCCCTCACCCCGAAAGAAAGTGCCGAAGTAATCCGCAGGCATGTGACCGACGGGGTGGCGCTGGCCCGGAAACAGGGTGTGCCGTCCGTGATTCTGGATTTTATCACGGGACATCACGGCGACTCCCTCATCTACTACTTTTACAGCAAGGAGAAGGAAAAAGAGGGGGATGCGGCGGACGACAGCGCATTCCGCTATCCGGGCCCCAGACCCGTTTCCCGCGAAGTTTCGATCTGCATGATGGCCGATGCCGTGGAAGCCGCCTCCCGCAGCCTTTCCAGCTATACGCCCGAAGAGATCGGGGAACTGGTGGACAAGATCATCGACATCCAGATCCGGGAAGGGGAATTGACCGATTCGCGCCTTTCGTTCCACGACGTAGGCGTCATCAAGGAAGTGTTCAAATCCAAGTTGACCAACATCTATCACAGCCGGATCAGCTACCCGGAACGGGAGTGACACTCGTGTTTTTCCGCGGCGATCCCCATTTTCCGGCGGTTCCGGCTTTCGGCGAACCGGCTTTTCTTCGTACCTTTGCCGGGAATAAAACCGGCCCGGACAGGCAGCGACCCGGCACACGGAACCCCTCCGTTCCGTCCTGCGGTTCGCCTCGTCCCCGCCCTGAACAGACGATATCATGAATCCAACCGCTCCATCTTTCCGTCCGACGGAAGGCAACGGACAGAAAATATACCTCGAAACCTACGGCTGCCAGATGAACGTCAACGACAGCGAAGTGGTGGTTTCGATCCTTACGCGGGAAGGCTACGTCCACACGGAACGCATCGCCGAAGCCGACGTGATCCTGGTCAACACCTGCGCCATCCGGGACGGAGCCGAACAACGCATCCGCGGTCGGCTGAACGAGTTCAAACCCTACAAAAAGAAAAAGCCCTCCCTGCTGGTAGGCATCCTGGGATGCATGGCCGAACGGCTCAAGGAACGGCTGCTGGAGGAAGAACGAACGGTGGATCTGGTGGCGGGGCCGGACGCCTACCGCGACCTGCCCAAACTGATCCGCACCGCTTCCGAAGGGCAGAAAGCGGTAAATGTACAATTATCCAGGGAGGAAACCTATGCCGAAATCGCCCCGGTGCGGCTGGACAAAAACGGAGTGACCGCTTTCGTCTCCATCATGCGGGGATGCAACAACATGTGTTCCTACTGCGTGGTGCCCTACACCCGCGGAGCCGAACGGAGCCGGAACCCCGAAACCATCCTGCGGGAAATCCGGGGACTGTTCGCCAACGGTTACCGGGAAGTGACCCTGCTGGGACAGAACGTCAATTCCTATCGCTGGGAAGCGGAAGGCACGGCACTGGATTTTCCCGGACTGCTCGAACAGGTGGCCCGGTTCGATCCGGCCTTGCGGGTGCGTTTTTCCACCTCCCATCCGAAAGACCTCAGCGACGAAGTGCTTCGTGTCATGGCCGCCCACCCGAACCTGTGCCGGGCCATCCACCTGCCGGCCCAGTCGGGCAGCACGCGCATGCTGGAACTGATGAACCGCAAATACAGCCGGGAATGGTACCTCGACCGGATCGCCGCCATCCGCCGCATCCTGCCGGATTGCGCCGTTTCCACCGACCTGATCGCCGGTTTCTGCACCGAAACCGAAGACGACCACCGGCAGACCCTTTCCCTGATGGAAGAAGTGGAATACGATTCGGCATTCATGTTCAAATACTCGGAACGGCCCGGCACGAAAGCGGCCCGGCATTTCGCGGACGACGTACCGGACGACGTGAAGACACGGAGACTGTCCGAAATCATCGCCCTGCAAAACGTTCTTTCCCTGCGAAACAACGAAAAAACGGTCGGAAAGACGGTCGAAGTGCTGATCGAAGGCGTTTCCAAAAAGAGCGAAGCGGAGCTGTTCGGTCGCACGTCGCAGAACAAGGTCGTCGTGTTTCCCCGACAGGATTTCAAAATCGGCGAATACGCCGAAGTGACCGTCACGGGATGCAGCGCCGCCACCCTGCTCGGCGCCGATCCCAAACGGATCGTCAAAGGCTGAATCCGCCGGATCGCTATGATCGAAAAAATCCTCCATCACCGTTCGTTATCCCGTTTCCAGCAGCAAAAAAAGATTTTCCTACAAAAAGCGAAGCCGCCCTACGGGCGGCTTCGCTTTCGTTTAACCTATAATAAGGCTCCCTATTGCTGCGGGAACCCGTAATGATTCTGGAGTTTCCCTTTGGAAGTGGAAATAGTTTTGGAAGGAATCGGAATCATGTATCGGAGCGCTTTCCCTGCCCTATAGTCGGCATCCGTATATCCATTGAAGAAATCGTACCAGTTGAAATGAGATACGTCGCCCAATGCCGGAGGGTTCGTAGTCGTGGCTCCCGTTACATAATATTGTCCCCAATGCACCTTTTCGTAACCCAGCGCTTCGATTTTCGCAATCTGGTCGTCCGTCAGATGTTTGAACATGCCCTGAATGGCAAAATTCTCGCTGACCGCCTTAGCTCCCCATTCGTTGGAGTTGCCCCGCCATCCGGGATACAACAACCCGTGCAGATCGTAGGTCTCTTTCTGTTCAGCCGTAGCGGTTCCTGCAAATACGGCCGCTTCCGCCACCGCAAAATCGGCTTCGCTTACATAACAGGTCTTCGTCAAGGTATTGGTAAACCGACTCGGATACTTATAAACGTTATTAGCCGGATCCGCTTCCGTCCGGAACTTTTTCACCCAAATGAAAGCCGGCATTTCATTTCCGTTGGCAAAGCGGTGATATCCCTGGTCGAAAATATTTTGCACGATTTGATTCCACTCGGTCCGGGCTTCCACGATTTTGGCAGCCAACAGATTGTTCCGCACCAGGTCGAACCTGCGCTGCGCTTCGCCGGCCAGTTCCAACAACCGTTCGTTCAGCACGGCTTCCAACACGGCATCGGGATCGTTCCCTACCGCGCTCAAATAATCGGTCACTTCCTGCTGCCAATCCGCCGGATCGAACGCCCGCTGCCGGATTTCCTTCAAAATGTCTTTAGCCGCGGCAACGTCTCCGCCTGCGCCGGCACCGGCCAGCACGGCCTCGGTTTCGGCCAACAGCAACAAGGCATCCGCATAACGCATGTAAATGTTATTGATGCCGGTCTTGCGGGGGTAATTGATGGAAATGGTAACGTCCGCCATCCGGGCGTAGTCCCATTTGTTCACGCAGAACCCGCCGTTGTTCAGGCCCGCGCCGGTGGTAAAGGTACAAAGGGCTTCTCCGCCCGCCTTGCTCGTTCCGATCCCGGTGATGGAAACGTCGCGTCGTTTGTCCTTATTGCTGTAATAACCGTAAAACAGTTGAGGCAGGAACCGCGTGGAACCGTAACACTTGGTCGGGAATCCCGAAGAAGTGGAATTGGAAGTGCTGAACCGCCCGTATGCATACGGAAACTCGCTTTGCGACCCTTTCAGTTCGCTGATTTCAAAAACCGATTCGTCACAAATTTCCAGATTCATCATTTGCTGAAAGTTGTACTGGAACGGATTGTCGAATACCTCCGTTTCGCCGTTTTTGCGCGGATCGTTGGTCGTCAGGTTGTACTCGCCCGACCCCCGCAGTTCCTTCAGGTACTTGTCGGCGATTTTATAATATTCCACCCAGTCCGTACGACGCACCATCTTTCCCCATTCGCCGCCGTTGGCAAACGTAACTTCTCCGTCACCGTTGTAATCCTGCGGACGCAGCGACCAGCCGCCCCGCAACAGAGCGATCCGGGCGATCATTCCCTGAGCGAAGCCTTTCGAAATCCGTTCCTGTCTCTGTTGCAGCTTGCTGTTCACCAGCATGAGTTCCTGCGCCGCAATCAAGTCGTTGATCATGTCTTCCTGAATTTGATCCCGGCTGACGGCCGTCAGATTCTCGTAGTCGGCCTTGTTCTGAACCGGTTTCCTCAGGTAAGGAACATCCCCCCAGCACTTGGTGACTTCATAGTACATGACCGCACGAATGGCAATCACTTCTCCGTACATATGCGTCATTTCGGAAGGCACGTTCTTCGCCTTGGCCGCCTGATACATCGGAGAATCTTCAAAAGCGGCCAGGATTTCGTTGCACCGTTCGATGGCGGCATAAATGTTCTGGAAACTGCCTGCCGAACCGGCGTCGACCGTAATCACTCCCGGATACCCGTGCAACGATTCCTGCCGGTCGGCTACCTTGAAGGGTTCGGGATGAAATTCCATGTCGGAACCTACCGCCAACGCATCGTACCGCAATCCCGAACTTACCCCGCAACTCCGGAGCAGTTCATAAGCACCCAGGACGGCCTTGAACGCTTCGGGCTCGGACTGGAAAACGAAATCGCTGTCGAAATTCGAATCCGATTTCACATCCAGAAAGTCTTTGCACGAGGTAAGGACTACCGTACATGCCAGGACCATATATAATAATTTTCTTTTCATATTTTTAAGCAATTATCTGAATTAGAAACTGATATTGACCCCGAAGGTGTACGTGCGCGCTTTCGGATAAGTTCCCCAGTCCATACCCGGTGTAGGATAAGTGCTGTTCTTGCCGCGACCCGAGTCGATTTCGGGATCGACTCCCGAATAGTCCGTCCACAACCAGGCGTTGTAAATCGTCGCATAAACACGCAGCCGCTGGATGGAAATTTTCTTCGTCAGCTTCTGCGGCAGAGTATATCCCAGCGTCACGTTGTTCAGCCGCAGGAACGAACCGTCTTCGATCCCCCACGTATGAACCAGTCCCATCGACGAATAAGGATACCAGATCGAAGCATTTTTATTCGCTTCGTCCAATCTTTCCCAGGGAATTCTTTCCAGTGCGCCGGTCGAGTTGTTCACTTCGAATATCCGGTAACGGTTGGCGAACTCCGACACCATGTTGATGTTGTTCTGCTTGATCATCGTGGCATTCGCCAATTTGTTGGCATTGTAAATGTCGTTTCCGTAAGACCAGTTGAACGCCAGCATCAAGTCGAAGTTTTTCCACGTAGCGTTGATATTCAACCCGCCGGTATGTTTCGGATTGGTGTTCCCGATCACGGTCACGTCGTCTTTCTCGTTGATGTTGTCCGGATCGTTTTTCGAAGAAAGCTTTTTGAATCTGAGCATGCCCGGATAAGGATCGGGCAGACCCGTATTGGCCACGACGCCGGCGGAATTCGGCACACCCTCTCTCAATACATACTTCTGCTTCGCCTCATCGAACTTAAAATCGCTCGTGGTATAAAAACCGTCCGTTACATAACCGCGGATCAAACCGACCGCATCTCCCAAATAGAAGGCATAGTCTTCCGCCGGACGGGTCGAATTGCTGGCCCAGCTGGTACCGTATCCCTTGTAGGTCTCGCCGCCCATGTCTTCGATCTTGTTCTTGTTGAAGCCGATATTGAAGTTTACGGATACCCGCCAGTCTTTGTTCCGGACGACATCCCCGCCCAGCGAAACTTCGATCCCCTTATTGCTGGTTTCGCCATAGTTGGACATTTGTTTGGTATAACCCGTATAGGAAGGCACGTCGGTAATCAGCAGCAGGTCTTCGGTCGTATTCCAGTAACCGTCGATGGTACCGTACAACCGGTTGTTGAAGAATCCGAAATCAAGCCCGATGTTACGCGTGATGGTCGTCTCCCATTTCAAATCGGGATTGGTCATCAACCCGGAAACAGAAGCCGTAGGTACGTAATAGTTGCTTCCCACATCGTTGAAACTGTATCCGCTCGATTTTGCCGTCCAGTTCGACCGCCACAGTCCGGCATCAATCCGGTCGTTCCCCGCTTCTCCGAAGCTGACACGCAGTTTCAGGTTGTCCAGCCAACCGGAAGCTCCTTCCATGAAAGGTTCGCCCGAAATTCGCCAGGCCGCTGCCGCTGCCGGAAAATACCCCCACTGATTGTCCGAAGAGAATTTGCTGGAACCGTCGGCCCGCAGCGTGGCGGTCAGCAAATAACGGTCCTTGAGCGAATAATTGATTCGTCCGAAGAAAGAAGCGATCCGGGTCGGTTCGCTGAACGAATTGGAAAAAGGCGTATTGGAAAGGCGTCCCCCTTGGTTCAGCATGGCAAACGCCTTGGAAAAGTTGAACGATTCCGGAAAGGCCAAAGCTTCCATCTTGGATTTTTCACCGTCCGTACCGTTGATTTCCTGTCCCAACAATACGTTCAGGCTGTGGTTTTCACCCAATCCCTGTACCTGATAATTCAGCGTATTGGCAAACCGGAAACGGGTCGAGGTGTTCCGCGAAATGGAAGCATCGCCTCCTTCCAGACCCACTTTCACCTTCGCTACAGGGCCCTGATACCAATAAGTATCCGACCAGGAACGGGAATAACCGTACTCCGTCCGGAAAGTCAGTCCCTTAAGGATTTCCCACGACAGAGCCGCATTTCCCCGAATCGATTTGCGGTCATTGCGATTGTAAATGTCATCCATGATGCTGATCGGGTTGTAGTCCGAATTCACGAATTCGTCCACCATGGCAAAGTTGCTGTTAGCCACGTTTCCCAAAGGCGTAACCGGCGTAAATTTCCCGGCCTTGGTCAAGCGGGAACCGCCGTCATTCGAAACGCTTTCGCTCCCGAATACGGTCACGTCCGCATAACGGGCATCCACTTCCAGCCTCAACCCTTTCGCCAATACCTGGCTCAATTTGGCCAGCACGTTCGTTCTCTTGTACCACGACTGGGTTTTGAGCGCGTCGTCATTGATGTAGTTATAAGTAATGCTGTACTTGGTCTTGTCATTCCCGCCACTGATGTTGATATTATGGGAATGAGCGAAAGAATTCTTCACCAGATCTTTCTGCCAGTTTTTCGCCGGCATGTTCCGGTAAGCTTCGATACCTTTCGGATTAACCGCCTGGTTGGCCGGATCGGCGCCCACGGCAAAAGCCTCTTCGAATCCGATCGGATAAGTTCCTCCGTTCAGCATGGCGTATTCCCAGTTATAAAGCACGTAATCGTACGGGCTCATGTAATCCAGGAATTCGGTGGGAGTTTTCAACTGCACATACATATCGTACGTAACCGACAGCCGGTCGGACTTGGGCGATTTGGTGGTTACGATTACGACCCCGTTTGCACCCCGCGCCCCGTAGATGGCCGTCGAGGAAGCGTCCTTCAGAATGTCGATGCTTTCGATCTGGGTGGAAGGAATGTCGCTGATGTTATCCACCGGAAATCCATCCACGATATAAAGCGGTTCATTGCTCTGGGTGATCGATCCGCCTCCACGGACACGAATCTGCACCCCGGCGTCCGGCCGACCATCCTGTGTGGAAATGGTTACCCCGGCGATTCTTCCCTGCAGAGCCTGGGCGGCATTGGCAACGGGC
>CAMLTW010000001.1 GCA_946486375.1 uncultured Rikenellaceae bacterium | reverse complement strand
TTATTCGAACCTATAAATAGCCTGAAGGAACCGGTTCGATCCTTCCGTTCTTTTTTTGAGGAAACCTTTTTTCACAGACCCACCATATTTAACCATAATCCACTAACCCTTTTATTATGAAAAAACTACACTCTGAAAAGAGGTACCTGCAACGGTTCGCCGCAGGGCTGGCATTCCTGATGCTGTTTGCCGGCGGTTCCCTGCGTGCGCAGAACCGTACCGTGACAGGTACAGTATCGGACGCTTCGGGGCCGATCGTCGGCGCGACGGTCGCCATACCGGGCACCTCGACCGGCACCACGACCGGAGCCGACGGCAAGTATTCGATCCGGATACCCGGCAACAGCACGCAACTGGAGTTTTCCTTCGTCGGCTACGTCACCGCTTCGGAAACGGTCGGAACCCGAACGGTGATCGACGTCGTACTTCAGGAAGACGCTCAGCAGATCGAAGACGTCGTGGTGATCGGTTACGGCAACCGGATCAGGGCCGACCTGACGGGTGCCGTCGGTTCCGTATCGGGAGCCAGGCTTGCGCAAATACCGGTGGCATCGGCAGCCGAAGCGCTGGTCGGGAAAGTGGCCGGCGTGCAGGTAACGTCGGTCGACGGCGCACCCGGGTCGGAAATCAACATTCGGATCAGGGGGGGTACCTCCGTCACCCAGAGCAACGATCCGCTCTTCATCGTCGACGGTTTTCCGGCGGACAACATCAACGACATTCCGCCGACCGATATCCAGTCCATCGACATTCTGAAAGACGCCTCGCTGACCGCCATCTACGGAGCACGGGGCGGGAACGGCGTGGTCATCGTCACGACGAAAGCGGCCAAGGCAGGCAAGATCAAGGTGGAATTCAACCATACCACCTCGATCGGAACGCTGGCCCGCAAGATCGACGTGATGAATCCCTACGAATTCGTCAAAGTCCAATACGACGCAGTGGTCGGCAGCAACAGCAGTCGGCAGAAATTCCGCGGAAACTTCGGGAATCCGGCCGACTTTCCGCTCTATAAACGGTACGGAAAAGGCAACGACTGGCAGGACGAAATCCTGGGGAACAATGCCATGAGCTACATGTACAACCTGACGGTCGGGGGCGGTTCGGAAAAACTGCGATTCAACACGAGCATCACCCACAACGACGAGCGGGGCGTGCTGGTGGGATCGGGCGTCATGCGTACCAATGCCAACATCAAGATCATGGCCAACGTCTCGCCGAAGGTGAAGATTTACTTCAATCCGCGCCTGAGTTACCGGCAGAACAAAGGCGCGGGAGCCGATGCCGTGGGCAGCGGCGGGATCGTCGACGTGCTTCGTTACCGCCCCACCAACGGTCTGCGGGAATTTTCGAACTGGGCCCCGGAAGACATCGACCCGGAAGAGGAAAAATACTTCCAGTACACCAATCCCAAAGGGGATATCGACCAGAATTACAAACGCGAAAACATCTACGAGTTCACCAATCAGGCTTCCGTCGAGTGGAACATCACCAAAGGCTTGTACTTCAAGTCGGAAGGAAGCCTCGCGCTGCAATTCTCGGACAACAACCGCTTCTACGGATACATCACCTCGCAGGGAAGGAACAACAACAATCTTCCCGTAGCCGAAATCACCAACAAAAGGCGGACCAAGTATCTTTGGACGAACACGCTGAATTACGCATTCAGCACGAACGAACACAATTTCAGTTTTCTGGTCGGACAGGAAATCCAACATTCCGTCACCCGGCAGATGATGCAAGGCTCTCGTTATTTCCCGCAGAAAATCGCACCCAACACGGCGCTTCAGAATATGCAGTTGGGAGAGGCCTACCGGTCGACTTCGAGCATCAGTTCGCCGACCCGGACGGCTTCCTTCTTCGGGCAGGTCAGCTACAACTACGATCACCGGTACCTGCTCTCGGCTACCTTCCGGGCGGACGGTTCCACCAAGTTCGCTCCCGGCCATCAATGGGGCTATTTCCCCGCCGTTTCCGGCGGCTGGGTGATCTCACGGGAAAACTTCATGCAGAACCAGCGGCTTTTCTCCATGCTGAAACTCCGCGTGGCGATCGGAATGGCCGGTAACAACAACATCACCGACGACATGTGGCGATACCAGTATTCGGTCAGCTCGACGGGAGGCCCCGGCTGGGGAGAATCCAAACAATACGGCTACGAATACTACGCGAATGCGGGCGGAAACACGTTCCCCAACACGAAAATCAAATGGGAAACCACTCTTACCCGCAACCTGGCGTTCGATATCGGCATGTTCGACGACCGGCTGACCATCACGCCGGAAGTCTACTGGAACACCACCACCGACCTGCTCTACCAGAGCAACATTCCCACCGTTACGGGATATACGCAGCAGATGCAGAACATCGGTCAGGTGACCAACCGCGGTTTCGAACTGACCGTGAACGGCGTTATCGTCCAGAAACCGGATTTCTACCTTAGCGGCAACCTGACCTTCGGAGCCAATAAAACCCGGATCGACAAGCTGAACGGCACCGAAGACGTGATCTGGGCCACTTCGAGCCGCTGGAAATCCTCCGACTACGACTACTGCCTGCGGGTGGGCGACCAGCTCGGTTTGATTTACGGTTATGTTTACGACGGCATTTACGGCTTCGACGAATTCACCATGAACACCAACTACGGGTACGACGCCAAGGAAGGTACCGTCAACTGCAACGCTTTGTTCGGCACCGCTCCGGGGAGGCCCAAGTTCAAAAACTTCGTCGACGGGGTGGACGGAGAAGCGGATGTGAACATCGTAAACGACAACGACAAGGTGGTGATCGGGAACACCAACCCCAAATTCAGCGGCGGTTTCGGGCTGTCGGGTTCCTGGAAAAACCTCGACTTCTCGGCCAATTTCACCTACATGTACGGGTTCGATGTCAACAACGCGACGCGGTATACCCTCTCTTCGTTCGAAAACAATTCGAACAACTATTACAACGTCCTGCCCGAATTCAACGAAGACAGGCGCTGGCGTTATGCGAACGATGCCGGCGACCGGATGCTGAACGACGTACGGTACAAGGATCAGTACGTGGAAATGAATTCCAACGCCGTGATCTTCAACCCGGTCGACATCGGCAAGAAAGTGACTCATTCCTACTTCATCGAAGACGGCTCCTTCCTGCGTCTGCAGGACATTACGGTGGGCTATACCCTGCCTGCGAAAATTTCGCGCAAGATCGGGATGGATCGCCTGCGGCTCTATTTCAGCGGCTACAACCTCTGGATCTGGACGAAATACACCGGGTACGATCCCGAAGTGGACGTCCAGTCCGGGCTGACTCCGGGAGTGGACTACAACCGTTATCCGCGAAGCCGCCGATACGTATTCGGGGTAAACATCACTTTCTAAATCCTCATTAAATGAGAACCAAGATGAAAAAACAAATCATAACGCTCGGATTCCTCCTGCTCGGATTCGCCTCCTGCAACGATTACCTGAAGGTGAATTCGGAATCGAAATACGAGGGGGAATACGTCTTTTCCTCCTACGAGGAGATCAACCGGGTGCTGACCTCAGTTTACGCCTCGCTGATGTCGAACAACGCCTACGGCAACGCTTATCTTTCGGAATTCGCGCTCAACAGCGACGTCGAATTCACGGCCAACAGCAGCGCCATCCGGAACGTGAACGGAAGAGACTACAAGTGCTTCGACGGAACGGCCAACGGTTCGTCCGTATCCAGTCTTTGGACGACCGTTTACCAGGGGATCGAACGGGCCAACGTTTTCATTCACGGCCTGGAAACCAGCACCCTTTACAACGAGAACGACGCGACCCTTACCCAACAGATGGGCGAAGCCAAGGTGCTCCGGGCCATGTTCTACCACGATCTGATCGTCCATTTCGGAGACGTGCCGTTCACGACGCTGCCGACCTACGAACGGGAAAAGCTGGTCATGCCCATCGCGGATCGGAACGAAGTGCTTTCCTTCCTGATCGAAGACCTGCGGAAAATAGCCCCGAAGATGCAGTATTCCAACAAACTGACGGACGGGGTCGAGCGTGTTTCGCGCGAATTCTGCTATGCGATGATCGCACGGATGGCGCTCACGCGCGGCGGTTATGCGCTTTATCCCGATAAGAGCAATCCGCTCAACGTGGGCACGATGCAACGCCAGAGCGATTATCGGGATTATTACGAAATCGCCCGGATGTATGCCGATTCGGTCATCTTGTCGGGCACCCACTCCCTGCGGAAATCCTTCCGGCAGGTATTCATCGACGAGTGCAACTACATCGTCAACAACAACGACGACCCGATTTTCGAAATTCCTTTCGTCAAGAACCAGAGCGGAAACATCGGCTACTCCCACGGCCCTTCGGGATCGACCGCCAACGGCGTGACCACGGGCGACAACGTCTGGGGAGCCAGCAACGGGGGAATCAGACTGAACGCGTTCTACCGGTATTCTTTCGATCGGAAAGACCTGCGCCTCGATTATACGGTGGGCATGTGGTATTATACGGCGGAAGGCGTTCCGACGGTGCGAGCCGATTACAGCACTCATACCAATAAATGGTCGAAATTCTGGACGAGCGAATCGCAGGCGATGGGCACCGCCAGTTCGGGAAGCACGGGGATCAATTTTCCCTACATGCGCTATGCGGACGTGCTGCTGATGTATGCGGAAGCCGTCAACGAACTGGAAAACGGCGTTTCCGGCCCGAACGGAACCAAGGCCGTCGATGCCCTGCGACAAGTGCGGCAGCGGGCGTTCGCTCCCGAAGACTGGGCCGAAAAAGTCGAAGGGTACCTCTCCTCGGTAACCGGCTCGCAGGAGGATTTCTTCCGGGCGATCGTCGACGAACGGAAATGGGAGTTCGGCGGGGAAACGATGCGCTGGAAAGACCTCGTGCGCTGGAACCTCTATTCCAAAGTGGTGTACGACAGTTTCATGCAATATCTGATCGTGGGAAATATCGCCAACGGCAACTACCTCGACGGTTACGAAGACTACATGGAGCTTCCGTTCGCCATGTTCTACCGTCTGGTCGACAATCCGGGAGACATCGACGTTTATCCGAACACCAAGCTGCAGATCATTGATTTTTATAACCTGTATGAAAGCGCATACAATCCGGGGGCGGCTTCAGGCTATGATAAAACGGTCGATTTCTACAACTGGGGGAACGAGAACAGCGAATTCCCGAACAACAACGTGCTGTACTCTTTCCGGGGATACGTCCGCGACGGGGAAGATTCCAATTACGAATCGCTGGATCCGAACAACCTGCCTCCCGTACGCTACATCCTTCCCATTCCCAACAGCGTCATCCAGATGAGCAACGGGGAATACAAAAATTATTATGGTTACAACTAAGAGATGCCGTAACCGAACACCTCAAATTTTTTCGACATGAAAAACAAACTGTATATACTGCTTCTCGCTTTCGGGGCGATCGTCTTCCAGGCCTGCAAGGAGGATGAGCTGACCGCCAACGACGAGGAGAGCAACAAAATGTTCATGACCATGTTCCGCTACCAGGCCAACACGGGGAATGCCAACGATCCCAAGGCCTGTCAGGTGGTCAACACCAATGACATGTACCTCACTTGGTACGGCGTGGAAGGAGCCGTCGGATACCAGATCCGGATGAAGCTCCAAACCCAGCCGTGGGACGGCCCCTTGATGCTGGATACCGTCGTCGGTCCCGACGTGCTGAAAATGACGATCGAAGACCTCCAGTATTCGACCATGCACAGTTTCGCCATCCGCACGCTCTCCCCGCTGGGCGAAGCGTATCACTCGAACTGGTACGGATACGGGGATACGGGACACAATGACGAACGCGCCGAATGGACGATGGGCGAACGCGTCGCCGTTCCCGACGTGCTCTCGGTGGAAAACGTGACGGAAACATCCATGCGGATCCGCTTCGAGCTGGGTTACGTGAATTCCGACCCCGTTTTCGAGCACGAAAACGGGAAGTTCGTCATGGACGAAATCACGGTCGTACCGTCGGCCACCAACAGCGACCTGCCCTCCCAGTCTTTCAAACTCACGCAGGAAGAACTCGATCGGGGATATATCGACGTGCAGGGACTGACCCCAAATGCCGTATATGTAGTCAACGGACTGAACAACAAAATCAAACGGTACTGGGACAGGCTTTACAACACGACGATGGTGCGCATGAAAGGCACCCCCGGTGAACCGATCCTGATCCCGCACATCGTGGATACGACGGATCTGGCGGCCGAGTGGAAGGCATCCCGGCTGGATACGATCCTGAACAACTATATGTCGGACAATACGCTGGCTGAGGGAACCGTTTTCCTCCTCGAAGCGGGCAAAACCTATTACCTGCACAATTCCGTCAACATTTCGAAGGGGCTTACCCTGAAATCCGAAAACCCGGCCAAGCGGGCCATCGTGCTTATGGGGATCGGCGTGAATCCGGAGAACCAGTCTCCGTATGCCTACAACTTCTCCTTCGGGCGGAATCCGGAACCGGGGGAAATGGGCGGGATCAACATCCAGTCCATCATCATCGAAGACATCGATTTCGATGCTCCGTATGCCGTGAAGTACGTGAAAAACAACACGACCGGCACCGGAAACTATTTCATCAACCAGTCTTCCGGAGCGATGCCGTTCTCCTGCGAATCGTTCGAAATCCGCAACTGCGATTTCCGGCGCATGACGCGCGGCTGGGTACGTTTCCAGGGACCGAACCGCAAAATCATCCAACGCTGGGTCATCGACAACTGCCTCTGGTACGACGGCGGCGTTTATGACAACAACGGGCGGGGTTATGCCTACATCGACGGCGACCGCAAGAACGCCAACACCAATGTTTTCAACAACCTGACCGTCACCAATTCGACTTTCGTGGACAGTCCGAACGACCATCTGTTCGCCGAAGGCACGAACCTGTCGTGGCCGGCGAGCGTGACGTGGAACATCACGTTGGAAAACTGCACGTTCATCAACTGGAGCACCCGGTCGTCGGGCCGACTGTTGTTCAACATGCGCTACAATCCGTCGAACAGCCGGTTCACCGTACGCAAAAACCTCTTCATCCTCACCAAAGCGGACGGCGACCCGCGGAAGCTGAATATGCAAGGGATGAATATCCGGAACTATAACGGAGTGGTGTTCGATGTCGCGGACAACTATTCGACCAATACCAATCTGACCAACGGTCAGATATTCACTGCCAACGGATTCAATCATGCCAAGCAGGGAGCCGGTTACCGGAACGGCGAACTGAACGTAGGCGGTATGGAACAGACGGAGGTGAAGCTGGGCGCGGTAGGCATCTCTCCCACCGATTTGATGGTCGATCCCAATCCGATCGCTATCAGCGGGGAATTCATGCACATGCACAACCTGGACGGGCTTTACTTCAAAAACACGGATGCTGTCCGGAACCACGAAATTTACAAACTTGGCATCGGAGACCCGAGGTGGCGCAGAAGCGTGATGCCTTGATTCAAGTGTAACGCAGCACTCTTTTTGTACCGGGAACGACGAATGTCGTTCCCGGTTTCTTTTTATCCGAATGAAAGGAAGTCGTATACCCCGGCATAAAGAAAAGTCGCCAACTCCACGTGCCGGACGATTACCGCGCCTGCCGTTTGGCCCGCCCCGCATCCCCGGTATCGGGAGCCAGCCGGGAATAATCGTAAAGATGTAGGAAGGGGAACGCCGACAGCATCAGAAACGTTAACCGGAAATCGGGCAGCGTATACTGTCCGGCCCCTCCCTTGTCGATCATATCGGAGAACCGGAGGGCCACCACGCCGATAGCGATTCCGGCATCGGCGAATATTTCCCGCACGGTGCTATACAGCATGTTGGCCGTGGTCATTTGCGGCTGGAGAACATCGGCGAAAGCCAGCATGGTCAGTAAACCGTATTCAAAAAACGGCACTATCCTCTCCTACCGCAACGACTTTATTTCTGCCGGAAGAAAATCTGTATCGGCACGCCCGAAAAATCCCATTTCGCCCGGATTTTGTTTTCCAAAAACCGGCGGTAGGGGTCTCTGACATATTGCGGCAGATTGACGAAAAAAGCGAAAGCCGGGGTCGGCGAAGCCAGCTGGGTGACATATTTAATCCGAATGTATTTCCCCTTGGTGGCCGGCGGAGGGGTTTCCTCGATGATCGGCAACAGGTATTCGTTCAGCTCGGAGGTCTTGATCACCCGTTTGCGGGACTCGTACACCCGGATGGCCGTTTTCAGCACGTCCATGATCCGCTGCTTGTTGATGACCGAAGTGAAAATGATGGGCACGTCGTTGAAAGGCGCCAGTTTCCGCTTGATCATCTCGGTATATTCCTTCATGGTATTCGTCCCCTTCTCCACCGTATCCCACTTGTTCACCACGATCACGCATCCCTTCTTGTTCTTCACCACCAGGTTGAAAATATTCATGTCCTGAGCCTCCACTCCCTGCAAAGCGTCGAGCATCAGGATGCAGACGTCCGAAGACTCGATGGAGCGGATGGAACGCATCACCGAATAGAATTCCAGATCCTCGGTCACCTTTCCCTTCTTCCGGAGGCCCGCAGTATCGATCAGCAGGAAATCGAGCCCGAACTTGTTGTACCGGGCCAATACCGAATCGCGGGTCGTTCCGGCGATCGGAGTAACGATGTTCCGTTCCTCGCCCAGCAGGGCGTTGGTCATCGAAGACTTGCCCACATTCGGTCGTCCGATGATGGCGATTTTCGGCAGGTCTATTTCCTCCTCCGGTTTCGTTTCGGCGGGAAGCGCCTTGACGATGTCGTCCATCAGGTCGCCTGTGCCGCTTCCGCTGATCGCGGAAATGCAGTAAGGGTCTCCCAGTCCCAGCGAGTAGAACTCGTGGGAACCGTAAATGAGATCGTTGTTGTCCACCTTGTTCACCACCAGCAGGACTTTCTTACCGCTCCGGCGAAGGATGTCGGCCATCGCCATATCCAGGTCGGTGATACCGGTAGACACTTCCACCAGGAACAGGATGACGTCGGCTTCTTCGATAGCCAGCAGCACCTGTCTGCGGATTTCATCCTCGAACACGTCGTCGGAATTGACCGCATAACCGCCGGTATCGATGACCGAAAACTCCCGTCCGTTCCAGTCCGACTTTCCGTAATGCCGGTCGCGGGTCGTCCCGGCCGTATGATCCACGATGGCCTTGCGCATGCCGACCAGCCGGTTAAAAAACGTGCTTTTGCCGACATTGGGCCGGCCTACTATGGCTACGATACTCATTTTTCAGGATATTGATTTAAAGGACAAAGGTACGTTAATAATCCGTATTAATAAAATACGACGGGAGCGCTCCTTCCGTTATCCGCCCGATGAGGGTGCAAAACGGCTGCCATGCCTTTCCTGTTCCCCGGATTCCGATTTTTTTCCCGGAACTCCCGGAATTATTTTCGTTTTTCGATAAATTTTGGTACGTTTGTGGAAAGCGAAAGGCAGTAGTGAAACGAATTTTCCATATCCTCCTGACCGTCGTGCTGGCGGTGTTCGTATATTATACGACAGGGACGGCGTATGAAAAATTCCACGCCGGCTTCGGAGCCATACACGGTTTGTCGGATTCCCGGTTGCAGACGGAATCGTCTTCTGCCATAGAAGTGGAACGAAGCGGGGAAACGACGACATCCTTCTTTTCTGCGGGCGCCGAGCGTTTTCTGGCGGACGTCTGTCTGACCGACCTGTATTACCCGACAGGAACCGTACAGGGTTCCGCGAACGGTCAGGTACGGCGTACGGAGCCGGGAGCGTCGGAATACTTGGGTGAAGCGCCCTGCCTTATTTTGTCCCGGAGTGTCCTGCCTTCCGAATGGCAAGGCGATAAAACCCGTCGGGCGGAAGAACTGAAATCCGTGCAGGCGCGGGCACGCATCGGCATGGATATTCCTGCCTACTACGTTTTCCGATTGCGAAAACTGCTGATTTAGCCTTCTTTTCGACGGATATCCCGAAAACCGTTTTCTTCGGTTTTTCGACTTGACAGTGCCTTTGCAAAACGCCGGGCCTGCGGGATGCGGAATGTCCGTCCGTTCCGGGAAACCAATGCCTATGCCGGATTCACCCGGCCCGATCCGCCCGGGAGACAATTCTCAATTGCTTTTCATTTCGACGATCGGCCCTTCGTACGGGCAGAAAATGCCGCTCGTGAATCCGGCATTTTACAAAACCTGTTTTTAACAATCATTAGACATCGAACCTTATGGAAACAAATAAAGTTTTAAACACGGATATCACCAGCGCTTCGGCCGGCAAAGTCATCAAAAAGAAAGATCCCCGCGCCGTCCTGTTTTCCGTCCTGCTCCTGCTGGTATCTGGAGCCTTCATGGTTGCCGCCACGTACATCGAAGACCGCACGTCTATCTCCTACATGTCTTTGATGACGCTCGGCATCATCGGACTGTTGGCGGCTGTTTTCAAGCTGTTTTTCAGCAGCAAACGCTATTTCTTTCTGCCCACGGGCAGCCGGGTGGAAACCGATTCGCTTTACATCGACCCTTCGGAGCTTCGCTCCCTCGGCGACGAGCTGGAAACGGGAACCCTTGAACGGCTTCGGAAAATAAAACGGCTGGACAACTCCGGCGCCCGGCTCGATGTGCTGGTGTCGTCCGACCGGAGGTTCGCCGCCATACAGCTGTTTCAGTACGTTCCGCATTATTACGAAGCGGTATCCCCCCTTTACTGTTACTACGACGGAGACGCCCAAACCGTGGCGCGCCATGCTGCCGGAAACGGGAACTAAAACAACGCCTCTGAAGCCGGAAAAGGCGCCTTTGGAGAGAACTTTTAATTAATTCAACACGCTGTATTTCAGAAGTTAATCGGAGCAAGATAAGCTATTCATGACACACAGGCTTATTAGATGCAAGGCTCTATTTGACAGGATTTTATACGAAGATTCACTTACCGGTAAAAGTGAAACATGTATGGGGTTCACAAAGAAATACATTGCCTTGAAATAGCAGCCCAAAACGGCGGAAAAACTCTGGTTAATCCCCCGGAAATGAAAATCTTTCCGGGGGATTTTGTGCCTGGACAAATAAAAATGCGAGGCTATCGGGCATTAGCATCAATGGTCCGTTATGTCGAATAACGTCTGTTCACGGGTTTTATATGGCTTTCGATCCGGTTGCCGGCCAGAACCCATCGAACGACTTTCCATATCGGTAACTTTTCTCCGCCGGCCAGTTTCATGGCTTCAACCGATATCAGAGGTAATCGTCTTCGCGCAGTTGGACATATTTGTGAAGGCCTTTTTAGAGCTTTGTCACTGTTATCTTTTATTAAAGTCTGCCGGTATTTCTCTCCGTTCGATTAGGTTCCGATAAATCACTTTTATCCGGTCGATTTCGGAGGCCATCGCTTTCAAGAATACCTCCCCTTTTTTAAGGGGGGAGTTCTTTTTGCGTGAGGCGGTTCTTTTCTCTTGAAACCACGTCAGGGCTGTCTGACTGTCGGTATAGACGATACGAGGTGTGAAGCTGTGCTCAATAATGCATTTGGCAGCTTCTGCGACTCCCAGAAACTCACCGATATGGATCGTCTGATTTCCGAAATCAAAGAGAAGTTTCCCAATAAATTATTTTCGTTTGCTGATAAATTTTGGCATGTCAGTAGAAAGCGAAAGGCAGTAGTGAAACGAATTTTCCATATCCTCCCGGCTGTCGTGCTGGCGGTGTTCGTATATTATACGACGGAGACGGCGTATGAAAAATTCCATGCGGGTTTCGGAGCCATACACGGGCCGATGGATTCCCGGTTGCAGACGGGACCGTAGGGGTACGGGATATGCCGCTGCCGGAATGAGGCAATTTGGCGGTTTGCCGGGAAATGATTATCTTGTACAACATCAACCCAAACGAATATGACTATTTCACCGGTCACCGCCGCCGACATTCCGCAGATCACGGCCTTGCAGAGCCGCCTGTTGCTGCCCGTGAAGCAGCCCGAGAAGGGATTTCTGGTTTCGGCATTCAGCGAGGAAGAATATGGACATTTCATCTGCACGTACGAATATTTCTACAAGGCCGAGCAGGACGGGCGGTTGCTGGGCGTCCTGATGGCCTACCGTTCGGAGCATATCGCGCCCGGGGATGCGAACAATATGCTGATCCATTCGGCGGTCATTGGCGAGTTCGTACTGGTCAAACAGATTTTCATCGACCCGGAAGCCGCCGGGAAAGGCGCGGCCCGGGCACTCTACGGTCGCCTGTTCGCCGATGCAGGCGAGCAGTTGCCGTTCGTATGCGCCATCGTACTGGAGCCGTTCAACCGCCGCAGTTGCGAATTCCACAGGCGGATGGGGTTCGTCGAGTTTCTCCGCTTCACGCCCGTCCCGGACAGAGACGGTGCGGTACGCAGGCGCACGGCCTGGATTCGTCCACCGAAGGGAGCGTCGGGGATCGAGGCGTACGTGCGGCTCTGCAACGCCGGCGGAGAGGACACCGACGAGGGCGAGGTCATGGCAAGCCGCGCAGCGACGCTCGTGTCGCTCTATCAGCACGAGGACAATCTCAACTGGACTAAGTTCGGCATGCAGACCACTGTACTGTTCGCGTTGTTCGCTTCATTCGCCTACTTTTACGAAAAGACCATGACCGTGGCTACAACGCCCGTACTGACGGTACTCGGGGCCTGGGGCGTGGTGGTGAACGTGCTGTTCATGCTCAAGATCAAAAGCGGACTGCGCTATATGCATACCTACAAACAACGGATTCAGGAAAATGACGATCTGCTGACGTTCTATTATCCGCGGACGGCCCGGATTTTCCGCCGCGGGGAGTATATCGCCCGCCGGTCGCTAACGTGCCGTCTGATATTCATCTTCTCGGTGTTCGGTCTGCTGAGTTGGGCCTGCGTCGCGGTGCTGTTGCTGCTCAAAGCGTGCAACGGCTATGTCTATTTCTGAAACGGCACGGCGCGGATGCACGGCGGACACGGCCCGTGATTCGGGGATGCGCGATGCCGGAAACAATCCGGAGACACGGTGTCCGGGAAAGAAAAAAGAAAAAGGCTTTCCCCTATCGGGGGCGCCTTTTTCTTATCCGGTTCCGGAAACAGCCTAAACTAATGTTTCGGACGTTTCCAGTTCAGAATCCTGTAGAAATCGTATTCCTCCGGATTCGGCAGATAGGCCTTGGCCCGATCGTAATCGTCCGGAGTGATGAAGTTGAGGATATGCCGGATCACCGACTGTACTTCGTTGGAATTCACGTCCACCAGACGAGGCGGAATCTTCCCGGTTTCCGGATCCTGCAAATCCTTCAGATAAAGCGGGGAGACCTCTCCCGCCGGATTGACGTAAACCATACACCCGGTCGCCCCTTCCCGGTACAGCTTGTAAACCCCCATTCCCAGCAAAGAGCAATAAACCAGATCGAAAGCCACCGGCGTCTGGCAACGCACCTCGTAACCGATTTCCACCGGACGCACCCGAGGTTTGATCCCCAGTTCGAGCAGCTTCTTTTCGATCAGCGCATTGAACACGTGCGCCTTGGAAATCTTACCCAGCTCCGGATGCCCGTGAGCATCATAAGTAAACTGCACGCCGGCCTTTGCAATCTCCTCCTGACTCAGGTTGTGAAAAACGCCTTCCGAAATGATGGCCGCCCCGTAATCCATGTTCATCAGCTTCCGTTTGACGATGGAAGAAACGACCAGCGCCACGATTTTGTCCACCGTGATTTCGGTCTTGTTGAACATTTCCGGAATCACGATCATCGGATAATGGCAGGCCGTCCCGATCCCGAAAGCCAGATGCCCCGCAGAACGTCCCATCGCGGCCACGATGAACCAGTTTTCGCTCGTCCGGGCATCCACATACAGCGTCCGTCCGATCGCCGCTCCCTGGTCTTTGGCCGACTCGTAACCGAAGGTCGGCGACCCCACCGGCAGCGGCAGGTCGTTGTCGATCGTCTTCGGCACATGGATATTGGCGATATGGTAATCCCTGTCCCGCAGAAACTTAGCTACACGGTTGGCCGTGGAAGCGGTATCGTCCCCCCCGATGGTCACGAGCAGTTTCACGTTGTTCTTGACGAAAAAGTCGATGTTGAAATCCTTCTTGAAATTTTCGTCCGTCGGTTTGAAACGGCTCATTTTGAGATAGGAACCGCCGCGGTTGAAAATATCGTCCGCCAGCATGTAGTCCAGATCCACCGTCCGGGGATTTTCCGTAAACAACCCCGTGTACCCTTCGTGTAAGCCGATGACCCGGTAGCCGTTCTGCAAAAAGGTTTTCGCCACGCTTCCGATCACTGAATTCATTCCGGGGGCAGGCCCTCCCCCCGTCAATATAGCAACAGCCTCTCTCATCTCTCCGATTCTTCTAAGATTTGGTTAATAATCGTCGCCTTATTTGGCCAGCACATCCACCGAGTTCAGGTTGGCATAAGCCACTTTCACACGCTCGATGACCGACGCGATACCGCTGCGCAGCCATGCCCGCGGATCGTAGTATTTCTTGTTGGGCTTGTCTTCGCCTTCGGGATTCCCCAGCTGCCCCTGCAAATAAGCCTCGTTCTTGAGGTAGTATTTCCGGACGCCGTCCCAGAAAGCCCATTGCGTATCGGTGTCGATGTTCATCTTCACCACGCCGTAATGAATCGCTTCCTGAATCTTTTCCGGTTCCGATCCCGATCCACCGTGGAACACGAAGCTGACCGGTTTGGCCCCCGTTCCGTATTTCTTCTGGATGTATTCCTGCGACTCTTTCAGGATAATCGGACTCAGCACCACGTTTCCCGGCTTGTAAACCCCGTGCACGTTCCCGAACGAAGCGGCGATGGTGAAATTGGGGCTGATCTTGCTCAGTTCCTCATAGGCATAGGCCACGTCTTCCGGCTGGGTATAAAGCTTGGAAGCGTGCACGTGGGTATTGTCCACACCGTCCTCTTCCCCGCCGGTAATACCCAGCTCGATTTCCAGCGTCATGCCCATCTTGCTCATCCGTTCGAGGTACTTCTTGCTGATTTCGATGTTCTCTTTCAGCGGCTCCACAGACAGGTCGAGCATGTGGGACGTGTACAGCGGCTTGCCCGTTTCCTTAAAGAATTTTTCCCCGGCATCCAGCAGGCCGTCGATCCACGGCAAAAGCTTTTTCGCCGCATGGTCGGTGTGCAGGATAACGGGAATCCCGTATGCTTCCGCAATGGTATGCACGTCCTTCGCCAAAGCGATCCCGCCCAGGATGGATGCCTGCTGATTGTCGTTGGAAAGCCCTTTTCCGGCGAAGAACGCCGCTCCGCCGTTGGACACCTGGATGATGATCGGAGAATTCACTTCCTTGGCCGCTTCCAGCACGGCGTTGACCGTATCCGTACCCGTCACGTTGACGGCCGGAATGGCGAAATTATTTTCCTTGGCGTACGCAAACAATTCCTG
This sequence comes from uncultured Rikenellaceae bacterium, assembly GCA_946486375.1. Lineage (GTDB taxonomy): Bacteria > Bacteroidota > Bacteroidia > Bacteroidales > Rikenellaceae > CAMLTW01. Next base: position 532,235 of record CAMLTW010000001.1, on the reverse strand, counting down.
CACCTGCGAGCCGGAAATCACCCCGGCCGGGAAACTCTTTTTATTCATATCGCTGTCAATTATTAAAAAATTTATTCCGTTCTCGTTTTACAACAAATTGTTTCCAAATTTAACGGTTTTTTCCGGGAATTCAAAGGGAGGCTTCCTTTTTTAGCTTTCCCAGGAACTTCTCCGTTTCCACTACGAAACGCGTATGAGTACCTTCCCCCACCGGGCCTGCCCCGTCGGAAGCCTCCACCCGGAAAACCAGACGCCTGCCGTCCGCTTCCACCAGCCGGGCGGTTGCAGAAACCCGCTGTCCCACGGGTGTCGCCCGAAGGTGCCGGATCGAAAGCTCGGTACCTACGGTCGTGCACCCTTCCGGAAGATATTGCGCCACGGCATTCATAGCGGCATTTTCCATCAGAGCCGCCAAGGCCGGAGTGGCCAGCACATCGAGCGTTCCCGACCCCATGTTCCGGGCCGAAAGCGCTTCCGTCACCACCCATTCCGAGACATAAGTCAGCCCCTTTTCTACATTCAGTTCCATTTTTATCCTGCGCTTAACTTTTCAACCGGGCCGCCATCCCCTGGAAAATCGGATCGCAGACCTTCACTTTTTCCTCGGTCGGCTGCCCCATGATTTCCACGGGTTCGGCCACCGTTTCCCACTTGATCCGTTCGGCGAATTCCTTCAACCGTCGGAGACAGCCGCCGTTCCACGCATAGGTTCCGAACAGGCCGAGCAGCTTGTTTTTGATCGACATGTGCTCGAATTCCCGGGTCAGGCTTTCCAAAAGGGGGAACATTTCGGCGTTGTAGGTGCATCCGCCCAAAATGACGCCCCGGTATTTCCAGACGTCCCGGATGATGAACGACATGTGCGTTTTGGAAACATCGTGCACCAGCACTTCCTTGACGCCGTTGTCCGCCAGTCCCCGCGCCACGTAGTCCGCAATGCGGGCCGTGTTTCCATACATGGAGGCATAAACCAGCACGACGCCTTCCTCCCCTTCCTGTTTGCTCCACCGATCGTACAGTCCCAGCACCTTTCCCGGATCGGTACGCCATACCGGACCGTGCAACGGGCAAATGGTTCTGACCGGTAACGCACTCAGTTTGGCGAATGCCCGCTGCACCATGTTGCTGTATTTGCCCACGATGTTGGAATAGTAACGGAGCATTTCGCCCTGAAAAAACGAAAAATCGATCTCATCGTCGAAAACGCCGCCCGACAAGGCCCCGAAGGTTCCGAAAGCATCGCCGGAAAAGAGAATGCCTTCCTCCGTCACGTAGGTCATCATCGTTTCGGGCCAGTGCACCCACGGCGTCATGACGAAGGTCAGCTTACGATGCCCCAAATCCAGCACATCGCCGTCTTTCACCTCCACCAGGTTGTCCGTGATGCCGAAAAACGCCTCCAGAATCTGAAACGTCTTTTTGTTCCCGACGATCTTCAGACCCGGATTGGCCCGGACGACATTTTCGATTTCGCCCGAATGATCCGGTTCCATATGGCTGATGATCAAATAATCCAGCTTCCGTTCGCCCAACAATTCCTTAATCCATCCCACGAAGTCGCCGCCCGTTCCCATTTCCACCGTATCCACCAGCGCCGTCCTGTCGTCGTCGATCAGGTAGCTGTTGTAACTTACCCCGTAGGGCAAAGGCCAGATGTTTTCAAACAATTCCTTCCGACGGTCGTTGACCCCCAGATAATAAATCCGATCCGTTACATTTACCCTGCTATACATAATAGTCGAAGCATATTAAATTCCCTGTTTTTCATCGCTTTTACGCTATCCTCCCGTCTTCGGCCATCCCGCTCAAAAAAGGGGCGCCGAATCCGGAAGCCCCCTTTCCCTATTTTTTCACCAGCTCGCCGATCTGACGGGAGGCCACCTTGTAATTGGCTATCACGTCGCACCCGTTCACGCATCCACCTTCGCAGGCCATCACTTCCACCATGTTGCCGGAACAACTGCGCACCAGTCCTTTGAGCTCCCGAATCCGGGCCTTGTCGATGCCGTCGAACGCCACCGACCGATAGTCCACCCGTCCTGCGAGCTTCTTTCCCACCGCACCGGCCACTCCTCCCGCCACCGGGTACCCCCGCCCCGAAGGATCGATCCCCGCGCCCACATCCGCCGGCTTGCTTTGTGCAACATCTATGCCCGCCGCCACGAACATCGCCCCGATCTCCTCGAAACTGAGCATATAATCGGTATTGGGATCCTGGAACGTTTCAAACCGTTTGGCCAGGCACGGGCCGATGAAGACCAGCACGGCATCGGGATATTTTTTGCGGGTCATTTCGGCCGTGTAATACATCGGCGTGCGGGTGTGGGAAACGAAGGGCTCCAGTTCCGGAATATGTTTGCGCACGGAAGCCGTATAGCTCGGACAGCACGAAGTGGTCATGAAAGGCTGTCCCGCCTTCATCTTTTCTTCGAATTCCGCCGCTTCGTTGGCCGTGGTCACGTCTGCGCCCCGCGCCACCTCCACCACGTCGTGAAATCCCAGTTGCAGGATCGCCCCCACGATATTTTCCAAAGGCGTACGGAACTGTCCCGCAATAGCCGGAGCCACCAGCGCCACCACTTGCCGTTTTTCCCGGAAAGCGCGGAAAATCTCCATCATGTGAGACTTTTCCATGACCGCACCGAACGGACAGGCCACCAAACACTTGCCACAATAGATACACTTATCGTAGTCAATGTGCTCGATTCCCTTTTCGTCCTTGGAAATCGCGCCGACCGGACACGACTCTTCGCACGGCACCGGCACGTAAACCACCGCATGGAACGGACAGTTCTTCTGGCACATGCCGCAGTTGACGCACTTAGACGAGTCGATTTTGGCCTGTCCCCCCTCGAACCGGATGGCGTTTTTCGGACAATTCACCAGACAGGGACGCGCCACGCATCCCCGGCACATGTTGGTTATCACATAATTAGCCTTGACGCAGGCACTGCAAGCCGCATCCACCACCGTCAGCGGCTCGTCCGAAACCTCCGTGCGCCGGAATGCCTGCCGGACATACTCCGCCAGCGGCGTCAACTCGTCTTCCTCGTCCTGAATGTGGAAGCCGAGCATGGCCATGATTTTGTATTTCAGCACCGCCCGATCCTTATAGATGCAGCACCGGGAAATATCCGTGCTTCCTTTGGGACGCAGCTCCAGCGGAATCCGGTCTACCTGTTCTTCCAGCTTTCCCTGCATCAGCAACCGGGCGATCCGGGTCATCAGCTCCCGGCGGATGATCATCGCGTTGTTGGTTATTCCGCCCATTTTCCTTCCGCTTTCAACATTTCCTTAATCACCTCCGCCACTTTGAACAGCGAAGCCTCCGCCACGATCCGATCGCCCACCTGAACGAAAGGCGCCTTTCCGGCATCCGTCCGGTTGCAGCAATCCAGGCAGGGCGCGCCTTTTATATCCACCCGTGCGGCTATTTCCGCCGGAAGGTAACTTTCCAGCAACTGCAGTTCGGCCCCTCCCATCACATAGCACAGCGTTCCCGTGCATACTTTGACCGAAAGTTTATTTTCCATATCGAATTTCAACCTAAAAAACAGGACAAATAAACGAAATTTTCTCCGGATTCCCCGCACGCTTCCCCTTCTTTTTCACGCCGGAAACCGCTTCCGTACGCACTTTCACACGAACCGGAGCCTCACCTCCTTCATGAAACGGTTTTCCAGCAGAGCGGCCAACTCCCGAACCAGATTACGGCGGAGTTCCAGTTCCACGGGAAGGGTCGGGTCCTGATGAAGCGGATTGATGCAGGTGCCTACCACGAATTCGATTACATCGTGGGAAAGCAGGAGGCGGCACACGTCCGCATCGGTACCCGGCCCGGCCACGTCGGTACCGAAGGTAGCGGACAGCAGGCTCTTGACCTTGTTCAGCGTCAGCACGCCCTCCGTCACCAGCGTCACACCCTCCATGCGCGAAACCGGCGGCAGTCCGGAAGGATCGGCTTTCAGGATCACGTCGACCTTCCGATCCAGTTCCCGCGCGATGATTCCGGCGGTCGTCCCCCCGCACACCAGCGTTTCCCCCGGATAATCCCGAACGAGCTCCGCCAGCGAGCGGTCTTTTCCCCGGTCGAACGGAGGCCCCGAACAAACGAGAATTCGCCGCGGCTTCCGGAAATAAACCGTAAAACAATGCATTTCCTTACGGACGGCAAACAGTTCGTTGATTTCCGCCTGTTCCACGATCCGGCGGGACAGCGTATGCGCCGAAACCACCGCGCGCTCCGCAATGCATGCGCGAACGAAATCCGTCACGCCCTGCCGTCTCCATCCTCCGGGCAAGCGTCGGGTGCCGAACCCGGAAACCACGATCCCTTCGCTCGTGAAAACGATCCGGTCTTCGGCTTCGGCCCTGAATTCCGCCAGAAATACTTCATGCCGTCCGTTTCCATCGGTTTCCACCAGCCGCTTTTCCCGTTCGACGGGCCATTCCTCCGTACCGCGCAAAATAACACAGGCCGGATGTCCGAACTCCAGCAAACGTACGTCTCCGCTGGCCCGGATATCCACCGAAGTGAATCGGATACCTCCTTCCTCTCCGGCAAACGTCCGCAACACGGACGATGCGACGGCAACCGGCGTCTCCCCCATCCGGGCATAGTTCAGCACCATGGAAGCCACGACTTCCGCCGCCACCCGGGCGCGGATGCCGTAACCGCCCCCTTCGGCCGCTACCAACAGAATCCGGTCGCCGTATCGTTTCTGAAGATAAACCCCCGACGGTTCCTTCCGCTCTTTCTCGCAACGCCGGTCGGCGTCGACCTCTACGAAAAAACGATCCTTACCGGGCATCTTCCTGCGATTGAGATTCCAGAATCGAACGGAGAATCGCCTCCGTCCGGGAAGCGTTTTCCCCCAGCAGAGCGGCGATTTTGCGCACCGTTTCCATATTTTCCCGGATGACCTGCTGCGAACGCTTCACGATTTCGTCGTTCCGCACCTCGCTGACGAACAGGTTCCGGGCGACCGCCATCGCCAGCCGGTTCCGCCGAACCGTATATACCGATACGTGCACCATTTTCCCCCGAAGCTGCACATCCCGTTCGATGCTTTCCTCGCCGTTCTCCAGCAGGTCGGAAAACAGCCTGTGAAACGGCACCAGCTCCCGCACGTCCGTTCCGCGAAATCCCGAGCCGGCATCGAAGGCGGTTTCCGCCTCGGCCCCCAGCATCGACGCGAAATTCCGGTTGGCATCCACCACCCGCAGCCGGTCGTCGACCAGCATCACGCCCGAAGGAATCCGGTCGAGCAACGCCGCAAAACGGTTTTCCGCTTCCCGCCTCACATACGGAAAGCACAGGGAAGGTTCCGCGTATCCCCGGCACAGGGCTTTTGCGAATCGGCGGCACGTACCGAAACCGCACCCGTCGCAATCGAGTTCTTCTCGTTCCGAGCCGATCCCGATCCGCTCCAATGCTTCCAGCATTTCGGATTCGGACACGGAAAGGTCTTCCGCCTCGATTCGTTCCGCTTCCGGAGGAATCCGCATCCCGGCACTATCCGTCATCTGCGGAAATTCTTCCGATTCGGAAACGGCCTTTCCCTGGTTTTTCCGCCGGTCGTATTCCGTCCGCAACAGCAGTTCCTTTTCCAGCACGGATTTTCCCCGTTCCATCCGGCCGTTTCCCCCGACACATCCCCCTTCGCAGGCGAGCAGGTCGAGGCACACCGTTCCCCATCTCCCATCCGGTGAAAAACGTCGAAGCAGATCGGACACACGTTCCAGACCGCTGCAGGAAACAAACCGTACCCCGTCCTCTTCCCCTCGGAACCCGCTCTCCAAAGGATAAAGCATTTCCGGCCCCGGGGCGGGCTCCGGCTCCATCCGATAACCGCCCGAACCCGGAATCAGATCGAAAGCGATTCCTTCCTGATTCATCCACCGACGCAAATCCCGAAAGGTAAGCGCCGCATCGACATAACCGGGCCGACTTTCCGCCTCCCCCTTCGATGCGGGACAGGCCGAAATGTGCACTACCTTCACTTCGCTTCCCCACCGCCCACGGATCGCAAGGGCATGAAGCCGGGCGGGAGAAAGAAAGGGCATTAATTTTGAGGTCAGTTCCGGACGGTATTTCCGAATGTATTTCCACACCGCGGGACATCGTGCCGAAACATGCACTCCCGGATGTTCCGTCAGGTATTTCCGCTCTGCCGCGGCCAGCATGCGGGCCCCTTCGGAACTTTCCCCGACACGGGCGAAACCGAGTAACCGGAGCGCCTCCACCATCCGATGGGCCTCGATGCCCGGAAACTCGGACACCCACTGCGGCGACAGGGAGGCCACGCAGACCTCCGAATCCCGCATCAGGTTCCGCACCCGCGCCACATCGTCCCGCAACCGGATGACGCCCGACGCACAGGAAGTCACGCAGACGCCGCATTCCACACAGGCATCGGGAACGATTTTGGCCTGTCCGTCCCGGATGCGGACGGCTTTCACGGGACATTCCCGCAGGCACCGAAAACAGGCCCCGCAGTCGTTCCGTTCAATAAATACCGGGCTTTGTTCGTTCATAAATCGAGAGAATAACCTTATCTTTGCAATGGCGGCGCAAACCGGATACGGAGCGGATTCTTCCGTTCCGCCGGCACGGCCGGTTCGAATCGAAATTTGCCACGGCAAAGGTAGCATTTTCAAACGTGAACCGCTATGAAAGGAATCGTAAAATATTTCATCCGGACAGCGGCCGCCCTGCTGGGTACCGCAGGCATCGCCTGCGCCCAGGCACCGGTTCCGGAAGGGCCGCCCCCGTTCGATCCGAACGCCGTTTACGTTCCCAGAGCCTACAACCTGGTGGACAAAATCGTGGAGAACGGAGACACCATCGCTTATATCCACATCAAACCCGTGGTCAAGTTCCGCCGTCCGGTAGACACGCGCCGGTACAACCGGCTGGTGCGCAACCTGAAAATAGTCTATCCCATCGCCAAATACGCCAACTACCGGCTGGCACGGCTGGAAGAGGAACTGAAGGCGATTCCGGACAAAAGGGAACAGCAGCGTTACGTAAAACAGGTGGAAAAAGAGTTGAAGGCCCAGTACACCCCCATTCTGAAAAAAATGAGCTTTTCGCAGGGGAAACTGCTCATCAAGCTGATCGACCGGGAAACGGGGCACACTTCCTACGATCTGGTGAAAGAACTGCGGGGCGGGTTCAGCGCTTTCTTCTGGCAGGGAATCGCCCGTCTGTTCGGAGCCAACCTGAAAGACACCTACGATGCAGCGGGAGAAGATCGGGTGATCGAACAGTTGATCGCCCTTTATGAAGCGGGACAGCTGTAAATTCCGCTTCCGCCGCACCACTTCCGCAATTCCTCCGGACGATCCCGCTTTCGGACGCAGCAGCTCTCCGTCGGACGCCTACAGCAAAATCCGGGAATATTTTTCGCAAATTTGCCGCCGCATGTCGTTCAGCACGCCGATCTGCCGCATGATTTCCCCTGCCTCGTCGAATCCGATCCCTTTCAGTTCCGCGGTGAGCCTTTCGATCATCTGTTCGATGATTTTCGTCTTGTAGAGAGTAACGGTGCGGGGAACCGCCTCGGAAAGCGTTTCTTCCTCCGTACGCACCACGATTTCGTTCCGCTCCCAGATCCGGCTCGGTTTCAGCGTTTCCCCGGCCATCAGGATGTCCACCACCGCATTGCACACTTCCGTATCGGGATAAGCGGTCAGCCGGTTCATAGGGAACTCTTCCGCCGACCGTAGAGGATTCTCGTTGTAAATCTTTTTATATTCCTGGTAAATGGTGTTGTAGACAGGATTGGAGAAGGCGATATTGTCCCCCTGCAGTTCCTCGATGATCGCGGTGGCGACGCTCGCCGTATAGGCCGTATCCCCACAACCGAATTCCACTTCCTTGCATCCGTACTTCAACAGGTAGGTCAGCAGTTCGTGTTCCAGTTCCTCCGGCCCGCTTCCCCCCGTAACCTTTGTTTCCCGTCTGCCCGGCTGGGCATCGGGTCCGCTTTTTCGTTCCAGTTCTTCCCGGCGACGGAAAAATTCCTTCTCCTCCCTGGAAAAAACGCTCTCCCGCCGCCGCTTGCGGATTTCCTCCAGCAGCACCGATTCGTCAATGTCCATCACCGTGGCGCATTCCCGCACGTAGACGTTCCGGGTGATGGCATCCGGAATGACGGAAATGGATTCCACGATGTCCCCGATCAGGGCCGCCCGCCGGATGGGATCGTTTTTGGCGTCGGCCATCAGGAGCCGGGTTTTGAAGGAAATGAAATCCTCCTCGTGTCCGCCGATGTATTCCCGAAGCTCCGAAACGGTATGGGAACGGGCGAAAGAATCGGGGTCTTCCGGCTCCGGGAGCAACACCACCCGCACGTTCAGCCCCTCCTTCAGGATCATGTCGATTCCCCGCAGCGACGCTTTGATCCCCGCAGCATCCCCGTCGTAGATCACCGTGACGTTTTTGGTGAACCGGGAAATGAGCTTGATCTGATTCTCGGTCAGCGAAGTTCCCGACGAAGCCACGACGTTCTCGACACCGCTCTGGTGCATGGAAATGACGTCGGTATAACCTTCCACCAGAATGCAGCAATCCTCCTGCGCGATCGCCTTTTTGGCGAAATACAGTCCGTAGAGGACGTTGCTCTTGTGGTAAATTTCGGATTCCGGAGAATTGAGGTATTTGGCGGTCTTCTTGTCGCTGCGCAGCGTTCGTCCCCCGAAGGCCATGACCCGGCCCGTGATGCCGTGAATGGGAAACATCACCCGTCCGGTGAACCGGTCGTAATAGGTTCCGTTATCCCGCTTGATGGTCAGTCCGGTGCGGATGAGGAACTCTTCCTGAAATCCTTCCTTCAGGGCCGCTTTGGAAAAGTCGTCCCCGGCGGAAGGGCAATAGCCGAGCTGGAATTTCTCGATCGTCGCATCGGAGAATCCCCGTTCCCGGAAGTAGCTCAACCCCACACTCTGTCCCTCGCGCGTCCCGTGCAACTGTTTTTTGAAATAGTCGGCGGCGAAGGAAGACACCACCATCATGCTCTCGCGGTCGTCGTTCCGCTTCTTGTCTTCCGGGGTTTCCTCCCGCTCCTGCACTTCGATCCCGTACTTCCGGCCCACGTATTTCAGGGCTTCCACGTAACTCATCCCCTCGTGCTCCATAACGAAGGTCACGGCGTTTCCGCCTTTTCCGCAGCCGAAACACTTGTACATTCCCTTGGCGGGAGAAACGACGAACGAAGGGGTTTTCTCGTTGTGGAACGGACAGCACGCCTGGTAGTTCACCCCTTTCCGCTTGAGGGTGACGAAGTCGCCCACCACCTCCACGATGTTGGCAGCGGCGTAAATTCGGTCTACTGTGGCACGGTCGATCATCCTCTTTCCTTCCTCAAACGGGAGGTAAAATTACGCAATAAAAACGACAAAGCCCGTACCGGTCATGTAAGAATCGGCGGAAATTTCGCCTCGCCGCACCTATGAAAAAGGCCCTGTGGAAGTTAGAAAAACCGTTTCCTCCCGACCGTGCGCCCGAAGCTCCGATGCGTTGGAAACGGCGGCGGTGCAGAGCACCGGAACATACAGGGCCTCGAAAAAATTCCGTATGCGGAGCCTCCTACATACCGGAATCGACCAAAAAACCGTAAAACACCGCCGCGCCTGCGACCATAACGACGACCGCTGCCAGACAGGGTTTCCACAACCGTCCGTTCCGCCTGTACAATCCACGGATGGCTCCGGCCGCACACAACAGGAACACCGCCGCCAACACCCCAAGGCCGCCTCCCAGAAACGCCCCGGCCACTACCGGCAGCAACAGTAATATCGGTAAAAACGTTTTCATCTTTTCATCCGTATAAACCAGACCCGTTTTCCAGCCCCTCATCCATGGCAGGCAACAGAAAAGCCGTGGATATAAAGATAAGTATTTTTCAACGGATTCTTTCGATAAAAAAACGACACCGGCCGCGCGCGCCTTTGCATTCCGTAAAAAACGCTCCTGCCGGTCGGCAGGAGCGTTTTTCGTCCTAATGAACCACCACGCGTCAAATGCGATGTTCCTCCACGAAGCGGCCCAATTCGAGGTACTTCTGATAAAGCTCGTCGTACCGGGCCACGTTTTCCGGAATCGGCACGTATTCCTTTTCGAATCCCTTGCCCATCGCCTTCTGTGCGTCTTCCACTTTTTCGTAAAGTCCTGCAGCCACGGCGGCGAACATCGCCGCCCCGAAAGCGCAGGTCTGGTCGGTAGCCGCCACCCGGATCGGCATGTTCATCACGTCGGCCATCGTCTGCATCACGAACGGAGACTTCCGGGCCACGCCGCCCAATCCGATGCACCCTTTGATTTCGACCCCTTCGCGGCGGAACCGTTCGGCAATGGCCCTCGATCCGAAAGCGGTCGCTTCCACCAGCGCCCGGAAAATCCGGGGAGCCGTCGAAGCCAGCGTCAAGCCGGCAATCGCCCCCTTCACGTTCTGGTTGGCGTCCGGCGTCCGGCGTCCGTTCATCCAGTCGAGCGCCAGAATCGTGGATTCCTCCACCGGAATCTTAGCCGCCTCTTCGCTCAGTCGCGGGATGATCTGATCCAGCACATCCTTCCGTTCGGGCACGAGTTGTTCCACGGTCCAGCTCAGCACATTTTTAAACCAGGCATAAATATCCCCGAATCCGGATTGCCCCGCTTCCAGCCCGATATAGCCCGGCACCACGGAACCGTCCACCTGTCCGCAGATACCGGCGGCCACTTTTCCTTCCAGGCTCCTGCCGTCGGCGATCAGGATGTCGCAGGTCGAAGTCCCGATGGCCCGCACCAGCACGTTCGGCGTAATCTCTCCGCCGACCGCTCCCATGTGGCAGTCGAACGCGCTCACACCCACCACCACATCGGTATTCAGGCCCAGCCGTTCGGCCCACTCCTTCGTTAGTGTCCCGACCGCCTTGTCGCTGGTCTGGGTCTCGGTGAACAACCGTTCCCGGAATCCTTTCAGCAGCGGGTCGAGCGCCACGAGAAACTCCTCGGACGGAAGCCCGTCCCAGTCGGCATGCCACATGGCCTTATGTCCTGCCGCACATCGGCTCCGCACGGTTTCTTCGGGCCGGGTCTTCCCCGTCAGCAGGGCCGTCATCCAGTCGCAATGCTCCACCCACGAATAAGCCGCCTTCCGCACCGCTTCGTCTTCCCGAAGCAGATGCAGCACCTTCGCCCATACCCATTCGGAAGAATAGATTCCGCCTTCGTATTTCGTAAAGTCGATGTTCCACTCTTTGGCCAGCCGGTTGATTTCCTCCGCCTCGCGGATGGCCGTATGGTCTTTCCACAGCACGAACATCGCATTCGGGTTTTCGGCGAACTCCTCCGTCCGGGCCAACGGCACCCCTTCTCGGTTCACCAGCACAGGCGTGGAACCGGTGGTGTCGAACGAAATCCCCACCACGTTTTCAGCCACGCCCTCCGGCGCCTTCGACAGGGCGTCTTTCACGATGAATTCCAACGCCTCGATGTAATCCAGCGGATGCTGCCGGTACTGGTTGATGACCGGATTGCAGTATTTTCCTTCCGACCAGCGCGGATAATGCTTCACGGAAGAAGCCACTTCGTTCCCGTTGTGCGCGTTGACGACCACCGCCCGCGCCGAATCGCTCCCGTAGTCGATTCCGATTACATATTTCGTATCCATTCCTTTTCTCTATTTTTTAGTCTGGCCGTAGTAGGCGTTCGCTCCGTGCTTGCGGTTGAAATGCTTCTCGGTCAGTTCGTCGTTCATCGTCATCTGCGGATTCAGCGTCCGTGAGATATAAGTCATCTTGGCGACTTCCTCCATCACCACCCCGTTATGCACCGCCTCGTGAGCGTCCTTCCCCCACGCGAACGGCCCGTGGTTCCTGACCAGCACTCCCGGCGTGTGCAGGGGATTCCGGCCCGCGAACGTTTCCACGATGACGGTTCCCGTCCGTTTCTCATAATCCGTCCGCACTTCTTCCGGAGACATGTCCCGCGTACAGGGGATATTCCCGTAAAAATAGTCGGCATGCGTCGTGCCCACGATCGGAATATCCAGTCCGGCCTGCGCCCAACCCGTAGCGAACGTGGAATGGGTATGCACCACTCCCCCCACCTCCGGGAAAGCCTTGTAGATTTCCAGATGGGTCGGCGTGTCGGACGAAGGACGCAGCACCCCTTCCACCACGTTCCCTTCCAGATCGACCACGACCATATCTTCGGCCTTCATGTCATCGTAGGAAACGCCGCTCGGCTTGATGACCACCAACCCTTTCTCCCGGTCGATCGCGCTTACGTTCCCCCAGGTGAAAATCACCAGTCCGTATTTCACGAGGTCCAGGTTCGCCCGGAACACCTCTTCTTTCAGTTTTTCAAGCATCGTTCAATCATTCTTCGGTTAATAACTCTTTCGGAGAAAACGTTTCCCGGCAGCGGACGGAACACGAGCCGCCTGCGCCGGAAAACGTTCGTACGGAAAAACTCCCCTACCAGAAATAAGCGTAAAGCCCGATCAGGATCGCCACGATTCCCAGCGAACCGATCACCAGCCCCCCGTTCATGCGGAACAGTTCCGGTTCATAGGCATAAGCCTTCGGGTCTTTGAAACGGCTCGTCGCATTCGTATAGAGGATCACGCCCATGAAGGCGAACAGCACCGAAAGCATGAAAATCGCCTCGAACGCCAGCGACGAATATTTCGCCGAAAAGAGGATTCCCAGCACCAGACACAGTCCCGCCAGCGCAAACATCCATTTGGAACCGCTCATCAGACCCTTCTTGTGGGCTTCGCTTTCGGGCTTGCTTTCGACCAGGTGCTTTTCGTCCACGAGCGAAATCGTCAGTGCAATCATCACCAGCAGGATGAACACGTACCCCATCCTAAGCTGGAATCCCATGTCGGGAAACATGTACTTGATGGCGATCCCCGCCGGAATGGTGGCGATGGCCGTCCACAGCGCGGCGGAATTGGTCGCCCGTTTCCAGAAGAGCGCCATCCCGAACACTACGACCACGCCCGGATAAATATAGCCCGAATACTCCTGAATGTACTGGAACGCCTGATCCAATCCGCCCAGCAGCGGTTTGGCCGCGAACATGGCTACGACGAGCGCCACCAGCGCCGTGATCCGTCCCACCCGTACCAGTTGGCGTTCGGAAGCCTTCGGATTCATCACGTTCTTATAAATGTCCATCGTGAAGATGGTGGAGGTACTGTTCAGCATCGACGCCAGCGACGAAACCACCGCCGCAATCAACGCCGCGAAAGCCACCCCTTTGATTCCCGTAGGGGCGAAATTGCGCAGCAGCCACGGATAGGCGTCGTCCGCCTTCGAAATGTTGCCCGTCAGCGAAGCCAGCTTTCCGGAAAGCTCCGGATGATTGAACAGCACGTACGCCGTTATCCCCGGTATCACCACGATGATCGGAATGAGAATCTTGAGGTACCCCGCGAAAATCAGCCCTTTCTTGGCTTCGTGCAGGTTCTTGGCCGCCAGCCCCTTCTGGATGATGTACTGGTTGAAGCCCCAGTAACCGATGTTGGTCAGCCAGATGGCCCCGAAGATCAGCGCCAGCCCCGGCAGGTCGTTGAAGATGTCGAACGAATTTCCGGTGGCCGAATCGGTCACCATCGTCCCTTCCGGAATCACCATGCTGAAGTGCATGTCGTCCGGATTCAGCCGCACCCGTTCCAGCACCATGCGGAAACCTTCCCACGCGCTGCCGCTGTCCGAAACAGCGCTCAGGGCGAAGTAAGCGGTAATCAGTCCTCCGCCGACCAGGAACAGCACCTGAATCACATCCGTCCACGCCACCGCCTTCAATCCGCCATAAATAGAGTAAAGCCCGGCGAAAAGCATCAGCGCCACGACGCCCCACATCACCGGCACGCCCATGATCTGGTTCATGGCCAATGCCCCCAGCCACGCCACCGAGGTGAGGTTTACGAAAATGTAAAGGAACAGCCACAGGATCGAAAAAGCGAGGCTCACGCCCTGCCCGTACCGCTCGTGAAGCATCTGCGGCATGGTGTAAATCCGCTTCTCGATCATCATCGGCAGCATGTACTTGGCCACCACGATCAGGGTGATGGCGGCGATCCATTCGTAGGCGGCGATTCCGAGTCCGATGCGGAAACCGGAACCGGACATGCCGATGAAGTGCTCGGCGGAAATGTTGGCCGCGATCAGGGAGGCTCCGATGGCCCACCACGTCAGCGTCCGTCCCGCCAGAAAATAGTCCGAAGAGGTCTTCTCCTGCCCTCCCTTCGAGCGGGAGAGCCACAGGCCCAGCACCACGATCAGCAGCACGTAAAGCCCGAAAATCACATAGTCTATCGTTGAAAAACCAGCGTTCATCGTTTGGGATTTTTATCCGGAAATCCGGGTTAGCGTTGGTTCAGTCTGTAATAAACGTCGTTCCAGCGAAGCTCGTTCTTGAATTCCCGGATGCGGGTGTCTTTCCCGATTTCGAGCAACTCCATGCCTGCGATTTCGGCATAGTCTTCCATGTACTCCGGCGTCAGGGCCATCGAGAAGGAGGTGTGATGCGTTCCCCCTGCCAGAATCCACGCCTGCGCACTGGTTTGCAAATCGGGCTGCGGCACCCAGAGGGCGCGGGCCACCGGCAGTTTGGGCAGCGGCTTGGGCTCGATCACCTTCACTTCGTTGACGATCATCCGGAAGCGGCAGCCGGTGTCCACCACCGTGGCGGCGATCCCGTCTCCCGTCGGCGTGTTGAACACGAGCCGGGCCGGATCGGCCTTGCCGCCGATCCCCAGCGGATGCACTTCGAGCCTCGGCTTCCCGTCGGCGATCGACGGGCACACTTCCAGCATGTGCGCCTGCAGGGCGGACATGTTCCCCGGTATCAGGTTATAGGTATAATCCTCCATGAAGGAAGTTCCTCCCTTCAACCCCTGAGCCATGACCTTCATCGTCCGGAGCAGAGCGGCCGTTTTCCAGTCGCCTTCGCCGCCGAAGCCGATCCCTTCGGCCATGAACCGCTGCGAAGCGAGCCCCGGAAGCTGATGCATCCCGTGCAGGGCATCGAAGTTGGTCGTGAAAGCCTTGATGTTCCGTTCGGCGAAGAACTTCCGCATCCCGGCTTCGATCCGGGCCGCTTCCACCACCGAAACACGGTCTTTGCCCCCTTCCTTCGCATTCGGAGCCAGTTCGTATTCCTTGTCGTAAGCGTCCAGCAACGCCTTGATTTCGTCCTCGCTCACCCGGTCGACATAGGCCACCAGATCGCCGATCGGATAATAGTCCACATGATAGCCCATCCGGATTTCGGCTTCCACCTTGTCGCCGTCGGTCACCGCCACGTTGTTCATGTTGTCGCCGAAACGGGCCACCTTCATGTCCCGCGCATCGTCCCAGGCATTGGCCACGCGCATCCACACCGCCAGCTTCCGCTGTACGTCTTCGTCTTCCCAGTAGCCGACCACCACCTTCACGCCGACTTTCATCCGGCTGACGATGTGCCCGAACTCCCGGTCGCCGTGGGCCGACTGGTTCAGGTTCATGAAATCCATGTCAATCTCGTTCCACGGAATTTCCCGGTTGAACTGGGTATGCAGATGGCACAGCGGTTTCTGCAGAATCTTCAGCCCGCCGATCCACATCTTCGCCGGCGAAAAGGTGTGCATCCAGGCAACGACGCCCACGCACTTTTTGTCCGCATTGGCTTCGAGACAAAGGTTATAGATTTCCTCGGAACTTTTCACGGTAGGTTTCCAGACCACG
Organism: uncultured Rikenellaceae bacterium; assembly: GCA_946486375.1. Classification (GTDB taxonomy): domain Bacteria; phylum Bacteroidota; class Bacteroidia; order Bacteroidales; family Rikenellaceae; genus CAMLTW01. The sequence goes on along the minus strand of CAMLTW010000001.1, from coordinate 516,509 downwards.
TTCAGCGGAATCCGTTCGGAAACGTCCAGTCCCTGCGCGATATTTTTCGAGTCTTCCGCCACCTGGCGCAGGGTTTCGTCCCCGTACAAAGTCTGGCTACCGGTCACGAACCAAACTTCCTTTTCACTGATCTTCATAGCTTTATGGATTTTAGATTAGTTTGTAGCACTCTTAAATATTTTTAAAAATAAAAACAAAAAACGACATACGCAAAGCGCGCATGCCGTTTTTTTACGATCGGGACCGTTTACCGTATTTCGATTCCGGGCAGTTCTTCCCGCAACCGCGGCCGGTCGGCCTTCAGAAAATGATAGGGATAGAGCGCCTTCGGATGTACGACCCGCGCCGCTTCCAGAAATTCGTCGTCGCTCATCGTGTAAGGCAGCATCTTCGGCAGGAACGCCACGTCGATTTTTCCCAGCTCCTTCATTTCCGGGATCAGTTCCGTATCGCCGGCCACGTAAAGCCGAAAATCCCCGAAGTTCAGCACATAGCCGTTTCCGTCCCCTTTCGGGTGGTAGGGAACGCCCGGCGAACGCATCCGCTGGATGTTATAGGCCGGCACGGCCTCGATGCGAATCCCGTCCCAATCGGTCGTTTCCCCGTTGGAAACGACGCGGACGCCCGGCATGCGCTCTGCCACCAGCCGGGTAGAGATGATTTCCGTGTCCGGCTTCCGGATGAGGGCGATGGCCTCCGGGTCGAAATGGTCGCTGTGTTCGTGCGTAATCAGGATGAGGTCGGCCTTCGGCAGTTTGGCATAATCGGCTACGCTGCCGTACGGATCGATGTGAATCACTTTGCCGTCGAAAGCGATCATCAAGGAACCGTGCCCGATAGGGGTCACCGTGATTTCGCCGAGCGGCGTAGAATACGTGTCGGATTTGAATACCTGTCCCATGATCGTCAAAGGTATGAAAGCGGTTAACAATACTGTAAGCAGTCTTTTCATATCGCGCAGCCTGAAATTTCCGTGCCGTCCGACAGGTCTCGCCGGGCTTTTCCGCAAAGGAACTCCCACGAAAGCGACTTCCGGAGCCCCTATTCCTTCCCGCCCGGCAGGTCGAATACCGTACACTCCATCGCCAAGGCATCCAACACCAGCAACCGTCCCGCCAGCGGTCTTCCGAAGCCGGTCGCCAGCTTAACGACCTCCATCGCCTGAATGCTTCCCACGATGCCGGGCACCGGAGAAAGCACCCCGATCGGCCTTTCCGGCCGGTTCGGCTCCGGCTCCGGGTACAGGTCGGCGTAACTTCCGGCCCCTTCCGCGTGGAACACGCTCACCTGTCCTCCCGCATCCTGCGCCGTCCCGTAAACCATCGGCATCCGGAGCCGTCCCGCCGTCCGGTCGATCACGTACCGCGTCGGGTAGTTGTCCGTGCAGTCCGCCACGATGTCGAAACCCGCCAGGATTTCCGCCGCGTTTTCTTCCGTCAGCCGATCGGGATAGGTAACGACCCAGGCCGCCGGGTTCAGCGCTTCCACGCGCCGGGCCGCCGCTTCGACCTTCGGACGGTTCAGGTCGGCATCCGTGTAGAGCACCTGCCGCTGCAGATTGCTTTCGCTCACCGTGTCGCATTCCACGATGCCCAGCGTCCCCACTCCTGCCGCCGCCAGGTATTGCAGCACGGCGGAACCCAGCCCTCCGGCCCCGACCACTAGCACGCGGGCCGCCCGGAGCCGCTCCTGCGCCTCCTCTCCGAAGCCTTCCACCCGGATGCTCCTTTCGTAGCGGGCCTTTTCCCGTTCCGTCAGCCGTTCCGCCATTTCATCTTTCGTTTTACCGGGCCTTTTCATGACGCCCGTCTTTCGGACAGCCCGAAATCAAGCTTCCTGCAGGTAATTCGCCAGCCGGTCGAAGGGAACCGCCGTCTGTTCCCCGGTAGCCATGTTTTTGACCGTGGCCTGCCGGGCCGCCGCTTCGTCCTCGCCGATCATCACCGCAAAGGGAATCCGGCGACGGTTGGCGTAATCCATCTGCTTTTTCATTTTGGCCGGATCGGGATACATCTCCGCCGCAACGCCGGCCCCGCGGACGTCGCCGAGCAGTTTCAGCGCCGCCGTTTCGGGCGCACCGCCGAAGTTGGCGAAAAACGCCTTTGTCGCCGACATGGCATCCGCGGGAAAGAGGTCGAGCCCCGTCATCACGTCGTAAATCCGGTCGGCCCCGAACGAAATCCCCACCCCGGAGGTGTCCGGCATCCCGAAAATCCCGGTCAGGTCGTCGTACCGTCCGCCTCCGCAAATGCTCCCGATGGCATAGTCTTTCGCCTTCACCTCAAAAATCGCTCCGGTGTAATAGTTCAGCCCGCGCGCCAGCGACAGGTCGAGTTCCAAATCCACCTCTACGCCCAGCGCATCCACGTAATCCAGAATGGCTCCCGCTTCGGCCACGCCCTTCATGCCGGTTTCCGATCCGGCGATCACGTCCGTCAGTTGTCCCAGCTTTTCCCGGTTGGAACCGCTGAGGGAAAGGATCGGTTGCAGCAACGCCACGGCTTCCTCCGAAATTCCTTTTTCGCGCAGTTCGGCGTTCACGTTGTCGATGCCGATCTTTTCCAGCTTGTCGATGGCTACCGTAATATCGGTCATCTTGTCCGCGTACCCGATGGTTTCGGCGATGCCGTACAGGATTTTCCGGTTGTTCATTTTCAGGGTCACCCGGATGCCGAGCGCCCGGAACACGTCGTCCACCATCCGGACGAGTTCCACTTCGTTCAGCAGCGAGCGACTGCCGATGATGTCCGCATCGCACTGGTAAAACTCCCGGTAACGCCCCTTCTGCGGACGGTCGGCCCGCCAGACGGGCTGAATCTGGTAGCGTTTGAACGGGAAAACCACCTCCCCGCGGTGCTGCACCACGTACCGGGCAAAGGGAACCGTCAAATCGTAACGCAATCCCTTTTCGGAAATCTTCGCGGTGAGCTTCCCCGAATCCGCTGCGAAGAGTTCTTCCGCCGGAACCCGGCTCAGGTAATCCCCGGAATTGAGAATGCGGAACAGGAGCTTGTCCCCTTCCTCGCCGTATTTGCCCAGCAGGGTCGACAGGTTTTCCATCGCGGGGGTTTCCAGCGGCAGGAAGCCGTAGCGCCGGAAAACGCTGCGGACGGTATCGAAAATATAGTTCCGCTTGATCATTTCCTCCGGCCCGAAGTCGCGGGTGCCTTTGGGGATGGACGGTGTTTGTGCCATTATCTTTTATCTTTCGGTTTGAATGGAATCGGTGTTTTCGGCTCCGGCCTCCTGCCGTCGAACAAGTTCTTCCAGCCCGGCGAATTTCCGCTGACAGACCGCCCGAGTGATTTCGCCCAGCAACTCCACGTGGGGCCGGATGGCGGCGATGTCTTCCGGAGTTATTTCGTATTTCGGATTATAGCGGGCCTCGATATAGGCCCGTTTCAACACCTCGAACAACCGTTTGTCCTCCTCGGTGTCCAGCGGAAAAAAGGCGAGCACTTCCGGCGCATGGAATTTCGCCGCGCCCAGCAGTTTTTTCAAATCGTGCTGCCGGGGCTTGTCGAGCGTGTAGACCAGCGTGATCGCATGGAAGTAACATTCGCAAGCCTGATGAAAATTGAAAATCGAAAAATGATCGTCCCTCTTTTGCAAGGAGAGTACGGCATAATCGTAAAAGGTTTTCCCTTTCTTAAACCACCGATCGTAGTAATCCTTCGCCTGTTCCAGACACTCCGCCGCCTTCAGCGGGCGCGGCGTCTCCAGCCGGAATTTCCCGCTGTCGTAAAGCAGGATTCCCTCCCTCAGGATGTCGGTGTAGAAATACCGCCCGTCCGAAAGGTATTGGTTGAACGTACCGATGAACTCCACCAGAAACTGAACGGGAGTCTGAAAACCGGTCTTCCGACCGAACGCCCGTTCCGCCTTGTCGAGCTTCCGTTCTGCGGTCAGCTCGTCCGGTGCGTTCCCTTTCAGCACCAGAATGTCGAAGTCGCTGCTGAACGTGGTGCGCACGCCGAAATCGTGCCGCACGTCGAACTCCACGTAATCCCCCCGCGCATAACTGCCGTACAGGATAATCATTTCCACAGGCAGTTCCTTGAGGATGAGCCGGGTCAGCAGTTGCAGTTCCCGCACCTTTTTCTCCGGCAAATGGTCGAGCGAAGTTTTCATAGGCATCGGGATTTAGTCGGCCAGCAGTTTGCGGTACCGGATGCGCTGCGGAGCGATGTCTCCCAACCGCTTTTTCTTGTTTTCCTCGTAGTCGCTATAACTTCCCTCGAAGAACACCGCCTGCGAATCCCCCTCGAAAGCCAGAATGTGGGTAGCGATACGATCCAAGAACCAGCGGTCGTGGGAAATCACCACGGCGCACCCGGCAAAATTCTCCAACCCTTCCTCCAGCGCCCGCAGGGTGTTCACGTCGATGTCGTTGGTCGGTTCGTCCAGCAGCAGCACGTTCCCCTCCTCCTTCAAGGCCAGCGCCAGATGCAGGCGGTTCCGTTCCCCGCCCGAAAGCATGCCGCATTTCTTTTCCTGATCGGTGCCCGAAAAGTTGAACCGGGACACATATGCCCGCGCGTTCACGCTCCGGCCTCCCAGCAGAATCTGGTCGCTGCCCTGCGAAATCACCTCGTACACCGTCTTTTCCGGGTCGATGGACGAATGCTGCTGATCCACATAGGCCAGCTTCACCGTTTCGCCCACCCGAAAATCCCCCGACGTGGCCGGTTCCAGCCCCATGATCATCCGGAACAGGGTGGTTTTCCCGGCCCCGTTCGGCCCGATCACGCCCACGATGCCCGCCGGAGGCAGCTTGAAAGTGAGGTGTTCGAACAATACCCGGTCGCCATAGACCTTGGAAACGTCGTTCGCCTCGATGACCACGTTCCCCAGCCGCGGCCCGTCGGGAATGTAGATTTCGAGCCGTTCCTCCTTCTGCTTGCCGTCCTCGTTGAGCATCCGGTCGTAGGCCGCCAGACGCGCCTTGGATTTCGCCTGCCGGGCCTTCGGCGCCATCCGCACCCATTCCAGTTCCCGTTCCAGCGTCTTGCGCCGCTTGCTCTCCTGTTTCTCTTCCAGCTGCAGCCGTTTGGTTTTCTGTTCCAGCCAGCCCGAATAGTTTCCTTTCCACGGAATCCCTTCCCCGCGGTCGAGTTCCAGAATCCACCCGGCCACGTTGTCCAGAAAATACCGGTCGTGGGTCACGGCGATCACCGTTCCCTTGTACTGCTGCAAATGCTGTTCGAGCCAGTCGATGGACTCGGCGTCGAGGTGGTTGGTCGGTTCGTCCAGCAACAGCACGTCGGGTTCCTGCAGGAGCAGGCGGCACAACGCCACCCGACGCCGCTCGCCCCCGGACAGGTTCTTCACGGGCGTCTCTCCGTCCGGACACCGCAGGGCGTCCATCGCCCGTTCCAGCACGCTGTCCAGCTCCCAGCCGTTCTTCTGGTCGATCAGTTCGGTCAGTTCCCCCTGCCGCTCGATCAGCTTCGCCATCTCGTCGTCGGTCATTTCTTCCATGAACCGGGCGTTCACCTGCTCGTATTCTTTCAGCAGGCCCACCACTTCGGCGCACCCTTCCTCCACCACCTCGCGTACGGTTTTGCCGTCGTCCAGCTTCGGGTCCTGTTCCAGGTACCCGACGGTGTAGCCCGGAGCGAAAACCACTTCGCCCTGATAACTCTTGTCGATCCCGGCGATGATCTTCATCAGGGTCGATTTCCCGGAGCCGTTCAGCCCGATGATCCCGATCTTCGCGCCGTAGAAGAAGGAAAGGTAAATATTGTTGAGTATCTTTTTTTGGTTGTTGAACGTCTTGCCGACGCCCACCATCGAAAATATGATCTTTTCGTCCGCCATTCGGTTTTGCAGTTTTTCGGATTTCAGCACAAATATAATGATTCCGCCGGATTTCTCCGCCTTCCGCAAAAACAGGCGGGGTTCCGGATGCGCATCCGGAACCCCGCCCGAAACCGGAACCGCCTTTTCAAAGCATGAATTTCACCCCGAAAAAGAAAGTCCGGGGAAGGGCCGGGCCGTAAATGTATTTGGCGTCCCGGTCCGTACCGCAGTCGATGTCTTTCTGAAAACGATCCAGCACGTTTTTCATTCCCGCGCTCACCTCCACGGTGAAGGCCGCCGAAAGCCGGATGTCGTAATCCAGCCGGAAACCCAGATCCCAGAACCGGGGCGTCACCGTCTCGGTATCCTTTTCGACGTAGCCCGCATAATGCTTCACCAGCATCGGGCCCGTATAATTCCCGCTCAGGGAAACGTCGAAATTCCGGGCCACGCCTGCGGTCAGCACGGCATAACCGTAACTGTCCGGCGTACGGAACATCCGCCGCTGCGGGGCCGTCTCTTCCGACCAGCTTACCGGTTCCCTGTACCGGCTCCGCTGCCACGTGTAGCCCGCCTGCAACACCACACGCGGAGAAAAGGCCGCCTTCAGCTCAGCATTGATGCCGCGAATCGTGGCTCCCGGCGCGTTGTAACGCTGCAAAATCAGATTTCCGGCAGCGTCCCGTCCGGCCTCCTTCAGGTCGAAAACGTCCTGCAGGTCGGTGTAAAACCCTTCGATCAGCAGGTTCGTCTGCACCGAGCCGAAATTCCGGTACAGGTCGAGCGACCCGCTGACGCTGTGGGAATACTCCGGTTTCAGACCGGGAGCCAGCTCGATAAGGGCCACGTCTCCGCCCACCGCCGCCACATGCAGGTCTTCGTCGTAAGCCTGCGGAGCGCGGTACCCGCTCGAGTAGCTGGCCCGGAGAGCGACGGCTTTCACCGGACTGTAGCGGAAATTCACCCTCGGGCTGAAAACGGCATGGTCGATCAGGTTGTGTTTGTCCAGCCGGGCGCCCAGCAGGAAATTCACCTTTTCGCTTTTCCATTCGTTCTGCACGTAGCCGCCCACGGTGCGCGTCCGCTGGTTCATGTCCCGCCCGTAACCGAGCATCCGGTCGTGGAGCCTGTTGTAATGGAATTCCGCCCCGAAGGTAAGCTCGGACGGCAGGAACAACAGCTTGCGGAAAGAATAGGCATACTGCGTTCCGCCCACGAACGTCTCGTCGTTCGTCTTTCCGTAAGCGTCGGGGTTTTGATTCGTGCCGAAATAGCTGTCCCGTCCGATGTGCTGGGCCGAAACGTAAAAATTTGCCCGGTGCCGGTAATCCTTTGAAAAAAGGTCGAAGTTCAGACCGCCGCCGTCGATGTTGTGGCGCAACTGTTCGGCGATGTCGGCCTCGTGGGGAGGCCGGTCGAAACGGTTCCCGCCCCGGCGGAATTCCCGGATGTGGTGATATTCGGCCGTGAGCTTGGAGTACGTGCCGGTTTTGTAATATCCCCGGAAACCGACCGTCTCCGAGCCGAGCTCCGGCGCCTCCGAAAAGCCGTCGCCGTTGCGGTCGTAATGCTGCCGGTCGCGCACCATGCCGAACAGGTAAATCCCGGCCCGGTAGTCGTCCGAAACGAAAGCCCCGTTGAGGGTGGTGTTGATGTCGTGCCGTTTTCCGTCCAGAAGGGAGGTGACGTTGGAAACGGTCAGGGTGTTCCGAACCGGCTCCTTGGTGATGATGTTCACCACGCCCCCGATAGCGTTGGCCCCGAACAGGGCCGATCCGCCGCCCCGGATCACCTCCGTCCGTTCGATCATCCCGGCGGGAAGCTGTTCCAGCCCGTAAACGGAAGCGAGCGAACTGAAAATAGGACGGCTGTCGAGCAGGATTTGAGAATATTGCCCCTCCAGCCCGTTGATGCGCAATTGGGGCACGCCGCAGTTGGAACAGTTGTACTCTACCCGCAGGCCCGGCTGGTAATTCAGCCCTTCGGCCAGGTTGTTGGACGCGGTGGATTCCAGCGCCCGCGCCGAAACCACGCCGACGATGGTCGCCGCCTCCCGCCGGGAAGCCTCTCCCCGGTTGGCCGAAACCACCACCTCGTCCACGTCGATGGCCGTTTCCGAAAGCACGAAGTTCACCTCCAGCGTCTTTCCGCGCCGAAGCGTCACTTCCCGTTCCTCGGATTCGTAGCCCACGCCGGAAGCGACGAGGCTGTACGTTCCTTCCGGAAGATTCTTCAAAAAGTAATGCCCCGTGGCATCGGTCACCATCCCGATGGTGGTTCCCTTCAGCGAAAGCCCGATAAAGGGCAGGTGTTCTCCGGTCTTCGCGCTCACGACGTGACCGGCGATGTTGGCGTCTGTCCGGGGCTGAGCCGCCGCACACCAACCGCACAGGATCGCCGCCAGCAATCCCGGTATATGGATTTTCATAAAATTCTAGATTGATTCGTTAAACGATGCGTATTTTCCCGGCAGGCCGCCGGCAAACGGTATTCGTTCCACATGCGGGAGGCGCCCGCAACAGGTAATGATGGGCAACCGGGAACAGACAAAGCTGCCGCACCTTTTCGGCCAGTATCGCAATCCGTCGGCGGAACACCCGTAAAGAACAGGCGACCGCAGGCACCAGCAGCAGAAAATGTCCCGGCTGGGGCAGGTGCTGCAACTGATCGGACGTATGGGTGTGCCCCGAAGCGCTTCCCTGGTAGGGATGGGAATGGACGACGAACGTCGTCCCGGAACGGTGGACGTGAGCATAAAAGGTCAACTCGCCGTAATACCCCGCAAAGAGCAACAACAGCAGAATCTTTCCTATGTAAGCGGCCTTCTTCATCACGTCTCCATCCGTTGGCGGGGCAAAGATAATTTAAAATTTTCGGACGGGAGATACCGACAAAATGCTATCTTTGGAGCGCGACCGGAAACCGGGACGAACGAAATACGACAGGGTTATGAGCAAGACGCTGATTGAAAACGCTTTCATCGTGAACGAAGGGCGGGAAGGCACCGGATACGTGCTGATCGACGGGGAGCGCATCGCGGAAACGGGTGCGGGAGCCTACCGCGGAGAACGCCCCGAACGGGTCATCGACGCCGGAGGCAAACTGCTGATGCCGGGCATCATCGACGATCAGGTGCATTTCCGCCAGCCGGGACTGACCTGCAAAGCGGACATCCGAAGCGAATCGCTGGCCGCCGCTGCCGGAGGGGTCACGTCCTACCTGGAAATGCCCAACACCAAACCGCCGACCGTCACGGCGGAACTCCTGCAGGAAAAACGGGACATCGCGGCGCGGGATTCAGCGGTGAACTACGCCTTTTATCTGGGAGCGACCAATGACAACATCGACGAAATCCGCCGCATCGCCCCATCCTTGATCTGCGGCGTCAAGGTTTTCATGGGTTCTTCCACGGGCAACATGCTGGTGGACGATCCGGGGACGCTGGCGGCCGTTTTCGCGGAGTCGCCCGTGCTGGTGGCCACCCATTGCGAGGACGAAGCCACGATTCGCCGCAACCTGGAATACTATCGGAAACACTACGGAGACAAAATCGAACCGGAAGCGCACCCGCTGATTCGCTCGGCGGAAGCCTGCTACGTTTCCACGGCACGGGCGGTAGAAATGGCGGACAAGTACGGCACGAACCTGCATGTCCTGCACCTGAGCACCGCCCGGGAACTCACCCTTTTCGACGCCAAACCGCTGGCGGAAAAACGGATCACGAACGAGGTCTGCGTCCATCACCTCTGGTTCAGCGACCGGGACTACCGCCGCAAGGGAAATTTCATCAAGTGGAATCCGGCGGTCAAAACGGAAGCGGATCGTAAAGCGCTGATCGACGGAATCGAAACCGGGAAAGTGGACGTCGTGGCCACCGACCACGCCCCGCATACGCTGGAAGAAAAAAGGCGCCCCTATCTCGAAGTTCCCTCCGGCGGCCCCATGGTGCAGCACTCGCTGATCGTGATGCTGGAACTGCACAAACGGGGAGAAGTCTCCCTTTCCCGCATCGTGGAAAAAATGTGCCACGCCCCTGCCCTCCGGTTCCGGATTCGGGAAAGGGGATTCATCCGGAAAGGCTACTACGCCGATCTGGTGCTGGCCGATCCGATGGCCGAAGCCTGGAAAGCGACGCGGGAAGGACTGCTCTACAAGTGCGGCTGGTCGCCCCTCGAAGGGGAAGGGTTCACTGCCCGCGTGGACACGACTTTCGTGAACGGACAAATCGTTTACCGCGACGGCCGCGTCGATCCGGACATCCGGGGAAAGGCGCTGGAATTCGAGAGGTAGGAGAACGGTTATCATATCGCTTCAGTTATGATTCCGAAATACCTTTTGGCTTTCGCTTTGCCCTTTCTGTTTTATGCCTGCGGAAACCCACCGGAAAAGCAGGGCGGATGGAAACGATTGGATATGTTCCGGACAGTTGAAACGGGCGATTCCGTCCTGTTCAAACATCCCTATCGGGTTCGGGTTTGCGATTCCCTTCTGTTCCTGCTGGATTTACATGCCCCTACAGGATATTTTATCCAAGTCTTTTCCTATCCGGGATTCGACTTCGTCACCTCGGTTTGTCGGAAAGGAAAGGGGGCGGAGGAATTCATCACCCTATCCTCCTTCGATGTGCGGAATGACAGCTTATACGCTTTGGAACCTCACAAAAAAAACCTTTGTTCTTATTCCGTAAAAGACCTGTATCACAAAAAGGATAATCCCGCCACATGGGTTTACCGAACCGATTACGCTCCGATACTGGAATACAAAAAAACGCCGGATGGAATTCTTTTCGTTCAAAACGGAAAAAACAGAAAGTTGATCCGGCTTCACGACGACGGGAGAACCGAGGAATCGTCCCTTATTTCCCCGGACAGTACGGGAAACGTGCCCGTACCGTATTTCGTTTCGCTTTGGAATTCCTTTCTCGCCTACGATGAACGAACCGATACGGCCGTTGTCGTTACACAGTTGGGAGAATTGCTGGAAATCGTACGTCCCGGCCAATCTTCCAAAAGCATCCGGGGAAAAGGAGGTGCACCCGCCGTTTTTCGGAACGGCAACCGGTTTTCGCTGGGGAAAATCGACGGGTATAACGATGTGAAAATTTACAACCACCGTATCTATGCCCTTTATTCGGGAGCCGACCGGGAAGAAAACGCCGAACTGCTTCGGAAAGGAACGACGGTTCCCGACGGCGCGGACAAACTTTTCGTTTTCGGTCCGAGAGGCGCTTTGATCGAAGGCTTTCAACTATCACACTACGTAAACGGCTTCGACATCGACACGGCCGGAAAACGATTGATAACAGTTAACAGCAACACGGAAAACCCATTTGTCGTCTACGACCTGCCGTTTCTGTAAAGTTCGGTCATTTCACGGCTTGGGGATTACGGCAACGGAGCTCCAATGAGCAGGGGGACGAAATTACGTCCTCCTGCTCATTTATCATCCCAATATTCTCACCTTCATAACGATCGTCCTTTGAAAATATGCGCTTCGCCGACGGGATACAAGTAGCCCGAAACCGTCAGCCGGTTGCTGTTGAAGTTGGGGAAGATGGTGGCCACCGCCGAATTGCTCCCCGGATACACCAGCAAATCCACCCGCGCCGAAACCGCCACGCCCTGCACCATCATTTTCAGCCGTACGGTTCCATCTTTGTCCGTGCTCATCTCTACGCCGGAAGGCACCCCTTCCACGGTGATTCCTCCGATGCCGTTCGGGCCGCTGATGCCGAACGGAAAGGCCACCTGAATGACTGCCCGGTCGTTATCCACGGAAATGAAGTTGGTATTGCTCTGTACATTCATCATCCGACCGCGTTTGAATTCAAGCCGATCCACTTCCAGCACGAACGATTTGTTTTTCAAGGCATCCACCGCCGCTTCGAAAAGCAGCTGGTCGTGGATGGCCGCCGCCCGTTTCTGCGCTTCCCGCTGCGCCTTGCGGGCCGCCCGGTCGGCTGCCCGCTGTTCCTTTTTGCTCAACGGCTGCGTCTGCGCGTAAAGCACGCCTCCCGCCAGGAACAGGGTTATCGCTAAAAACAGCATTTTTTTCATAACCTATCGTTTTTTGCATTACACTTCGGCTTCTTTCCGACTTTCTTCCGGCAGCTTCCTGACCAGCAGTTTGTCGATACGCGCTCCGTCCATATCCACTACTTCAAACTCGAACCGGTGCCAACAGATTTTCTCCCCCGTCGCAGGAATCCGCTCCAGCAGGTCGAGCAACAGACCGCTGAGCGTGGCATAATTTCCTTCCGGATACAGGTATTCCATATCGAAGTGTTCCAGAAAATCATAGAAGGAATACTGCCCGTCCACCAGCCAGGTTCCGTCCTCGCGCCGCACCAGGTCCGGTTCCTCTCCCGCTTCGGGCATCGCCCCCAGCACTGCGTTCACGATGTCTTTCAGGGTGATGATCCCTTTGACGGTTCCGTACTCGTCGATCACGATCCCCGACTTGATCCGTTCCCGGCGGAGTTTGTCCAGCGCCCGGTAAACGCTTTGGTTTTCCGGCAAGTATTGTGCCGGACGCACGATATCCGAAAGTTTGAAACCGGGCCGGTTCACCCGTCCGAAAAGGTCTTTCAGGTAAACGGCTCCCACGACCCGATCCAGCGTCCCGTCCGCTACGGGATACATGTTATAGAGGTGATTCGTCACCTTCTCGTTGACCGCCTCCCCGGTATCGCGGATGTCGAGCCAGACCACGTCGCTGCGATGGGTCATGATGGAATCCACGTCCCGGTCGCTGAGGTTGAACACCCGTTCCACGATGTCCTGTTCCACCTGCTCGATTTCGCCTCCTTCGGCGCTTTTCCGGATAATCGCCTTGATTTCCTCTTCGGTCGCTTCCTCCCGGTCTCTTCCTCGAATGCCGAGCAGACGCAACATACCCGACGTACTATGTCCCAGCAGCCATACGAAAGGAGTGGCCGCCACCGACAGCCAGTGCATGGGTCGTGCCACCAGCTTCGCCACCCGTTCCGAAGCGTTCATGCCGATCCGTTTGGGAACCAGTTCGCCCAGTACCAGGGTCAGATAAGTCACTATCGTAACGATCAATATTTTGGCGATGAGCACGGCATGTGGACGCAGAAAATCGATTTTCGCCAGCAGGGCGCCCACGTTTTCGGCGAACCGTTCCCCGGAATAAAGCCCGGTCAGAATCCCGATCAGCGTGATTCCGATCTGAATCGTGGAGAGGAACCGGTCGGGCTGAGTCGCCAGCCGGAAAGCGGCCCGGGCGGATCGGCTCCCTTTCCGGGCTTCCGCTTCCAGGCGGGAAGTCCGGGAAGAGATCAGGGCGATTTCCGACATCGACAGGATGCCGTTCAGGAATATCAGAAGCAGAATAATCGCTATTTCCATAAAATATCCGTTTTGGCTGAACGGTTTCAATTTACGATAAAAAACGGAAACGGAACCCGCTTTGGTGTGCCGGCTTTCCGTTTCCGCGTATTTTTTTCGCATCGGTTTCCTTCCGGTACGAAAGGAACGATTCTCCGTATGCTATACATCGTCGGAAGGAACTTCAATGTCCCCCCGCAATCGAATGTCTTCGCTCGATGCCCCGACCATCACCTCGAAAACGCCCGGTTCCACCGTCCACCGCATTTGCCGGTTGAGTAGTTCCAAATCGGAAGGCCGCAATCGGAACGTCACCGTCTTCGTCTCTCCCGGTTCCAGCGAAACCCGCTCGAAACCGCGCAGTCGGGAATCATAAGTGATAACGCTGCTCACCCTGTCCCGGACATACAACTGCACCACCTCGTCCCCCGCCCGGTCGCCCGTGTTGGTTACCCGACACTTTACCGTGAAATGCATTCCGGTTCCCTTCCCCTCGGAAACGATTTCCAGCCCGGAATACCCGAATGATGTATAACTCAACCCGTAACCGAACGGATAGAGCGGGCCGTTCACCCGGGTATGTCCCGAACCGTTGGGGCCGGAGCGGGGCTGTCCGGCCTGAGAGCCGGGCTTGAAAGGGAAATTCAGTTCGATCTGTCCTACCGTTTTAGGGAAAGTGACCGGTAGCTTTCCGCCGGGGTTGCAGTCTCCGAAAAGGGTCTCCGCAATCGCTTTTCCGCCGAAACAGGCGGGAAACCACGCTTCCAGAATGGCCGGAACATGCCTGTCCGCCCAGTTGACGGTCTGCGGTTGTCCGTTTATCAGTACCAGCACGATCGGTTTTCCCGTAGCGTGAAGCGCTTCCAGCAATCGCTGCTGGTGTCCCGGCAAACCGAGCGACGTCCGCGAGCGGCTTTCTCCCGTGCAATAGGCGTCCTCTCCCAGTACGGCGACCACGACATCGCCCTGGCGCGCCAGTCGAACCGCCCGCTCGATCTCCTTCCGTTCTTCCGGAGTCGGCGGCACGGGAATCAGCTCGCTGTCGGGCCAGCCGGCATCTACGGTTTCACATCCCCTGGCATATAAAACCCGATCGACTCCGAGCAAACTCCGCATTCCCTCCAGCACGGTAATCGTCTCGAGTCCGTTCGGGCCGTAACGGCTGGTCATGAAATTGTCTTCATCGGCCAGCGGGCCGGTCACCAGCACCCGTCCGACCCGGTTTCGGTCCAGCGGCAACAGTTTCCCCTCGTTTTTCAGCAGTACGAGCGACTGCCGCTGGATTTCCTCCGCGAAATCCCTGTGTTTGTCGGCTCCCGCCACCCGGTCGGCGGCTTCCGGATCGGACGCATAGGGACGGTCGAAAAGCCCTAACCGGAACTTGACACTCAACACTTCTCCGACCCGCTTGTCCAGCGTTTCCATGGGAAGCGCCTTCTGTTCCAGCAACCGCCGCACGGCCCCGATAAAATCCGCGGGAGGCGTAAAATGCGTCCGCACGTTCAGGCCCGCTTCCAGCACCTGCCGCACCGCTTCCTCATAGCTTGCGGCCACCCGGTGTTTGGTCTGCACGAACTCCACCGCTTCGCTGTCGCTCACCACATAGCCGTCGAACCCGTACCGCTCCCGCAACAGCTCGGTCAGAAAGTAGGAGCTGGCCGTTACCGGCACACCGTCCCAGTCGTTGTAACTGCTCATCACACCCAGCGGATGAGCCTGTTCGATCACCCTGCGGAAAGGGAACAGGTACAACTCATGCAGCTCCCGCGGAGCCACATGCGGATCGGTGCGGGCATTCCCGTCCCGGCCCCCTTTGGGCACCCCGTACACGGCATAATGCTTCAGAGTGGAAGCCACCCCCTGCGACTGGATCCCCGCCGCCATTTGCGTTCCCAGTTCTCCGACCAGATACGGTTCTTCCCCGTAGCATTCCATCACCCGCCCCCAACGGGGATCGCGGGCCAGATCCAGAATGGGGGCGTAAACATTGGTATATCCCAACGCTTGGGCTTCGGCGCCCACGATCTCTCCCGCCCGACGCACCAGCTCCCGGTTCCACGTGCTTCCCACCGCTATCGGAGCAGGCAACGGCGTGGCTTTGGTATGATTCAGGCCGTGGATGCCCTCGTTGCTGAAATCCACGGGGATGCCGAGCCGGGTTTCCTCCACGAACCACCGCTGGATCGCATGGATCGCCCGGACATGGTTTCGGAACGGATAAATCAGGTCGTAGGCTTTGCGGTACCCTTTCCCCACCCCGTTCAGCTGTTCGTCGATGTTGGCGATCCCGTCTTTCCAAACCTCGTTTTTCCAGCCGGGAACAGGAAGCGAATCCCGCAACACGCGCCCGTAACCGTACAAAGTCGCCAGCTGGCAGGTCTTTTCTTCGACGGTCATCTGCGAAAGCAGGTCGGCTACCCGTCGGTCCACGGGTTCCGCGGGGTCTTCGTAAACGTCTTTCCGGCCGTTCTTGTTAAGATCGATCCAACCGTCCCGGTAAATGTCGTTCCGGGTTTGCGCTCCGGCGGATGCGGACAGCAGAAGCAACAGGATAAAAATCGCTTTCATAAATTCGGATAAGTATTCAAAGATAGGAATATTATCGCGGATTTTCCCGCCCTTTCCGAACAAACCCCGATCACCGGGGACCGCCGAAACCATGCATGCGGGATGAAACCGGGAAATCGACGCAACGGAGGAACATCCTCGCCGACGTTTTACTATTTTTGCACCGTTTAAACTTTTACAAACGCATGGAATTTACCCATAAAATAAACAAGGTCGAAATCCGGAACCTTCAAATCAAGGACTACGCCCAACTCTCGCGCTCTTTCCGTCGGGTGTATTCGGACGGTTCGGACATTTTCTGGACGAAGGAGCAGATCGGGAAACTGATCGACATTTTTCCGGAGGGACAGATCGTCGCCGTGGTGGACGAAAAAATCGTGGGGTGCGCCCTTTCCATCGTCGTCGATTACGACAACGTGAAGAACGACCACACCTACGACGAAGTCACGGGACACGAGACGTTCGACACCCACAATCCGGAAGGGAACATCCTTTACGGCATCGAGGTCTTCATCCATCCCGACTACCGGGGGCTGCGACTGGGACGCCGGATGTACGACTACCGGAAGGAGCTTTGCGAAAGCCTCAACCTCAAAGCCATCATGTTCGGGGGACGGATTCCCAATTACCACAAGTATGCGGACGAAATGCGCCCGAAAGAATACATTCAGAAGGTAAAGCAAAAGGAAATCTACGATCCGGTGCTCACCTTCCAGCTTTCGAACGACTTCCATGTCCGGAAGGTGATGACCAACTATCTGCCCAACGACGAGGAATCGAAGTACTACGCTACCCTGCTCCAGTGGGACAACATTTATTATACGCCGCCCAGCAAGGAATTCAAAGTGGCTAAAACCACCGTCCGCGTGGGACTGGTACAGTGGCAAATGCGGCCGTACAACAACATCGACGAGTTGTTCGAGCAGGTCGAGTTTTTCGTGGACGCCGTGTCGGACTACAAGAGCGACTTCATCCTGTTTCCGGAATATTTCAACGCTCCGCTGATGGCCGAATTCAACCACCTGGCGGAATCGGAAGCGATCCGGGAACTGGCCCGCTATACCAACGAAATCCGCGACCGGTTCGTGAATCTGGCCATCAGCTACAACATCAACATCATCACCGGAAGCATGCCGCTGGTACGGGGTAACAAACTCTACAACGTGGGCTTCCTCTGCCGCCGGGACGGCAGCTACGACACCTACGAAAAAATCCACATCACCCCCGACGAAATCCGGAGCTGGGGGCTTTCCGGGGGGAAGATGCTGAAAACCTTCGATACGGACTGCGCGAAGATCGGAGTGCTGATCTGCTACGACGTGGAATTTCCCGAACTGTCCCGGATCATGGCCGAACAGGGGATGCAGATTCTGTTCGTGCCTTTCCTGACCGACACCCAGAACGGATATTCCCGCGTCCGGGTCTGCGCCCAGGCGCGGGCCATCGAAAACGAGTGCTTCGTGGTGATCGCCGGCAGCGTCGGGAACCTGCCCCGCGTGCACAACATGGATATCCAGTATGCCCAGTCGGGAGTCTTCACGCCCTGCGACTTCGCTTTTCCCACGGACGGGAAACGGGCCGAAGCCACGCCCAACACCGAAATGATCCTGGTATCGGACGTCGATCTCGACCTGCTGAACGAACTGCATACCTACGGAAGCGTCCGCAACCTGAAAGACCGCCGCAGCGACCTGTATCAGGTGCGTCTGAAAAAGACGGGCAGACCTGCGCGCAACCGGTGAAACTGATCCCTCTTGCGGAACGAAGCGCCCGAAACGGCAAAAGGCAATAAGACAGAACGCGGAAAACCGTGCGCTCCCGTCATAACGAAACATCCCCCGGCCGAAATTTCCGACCGGGGGATGCATTTGAAAGAGGGCCTCAATCCTTCAACATTTTCACCGCTTCGGGAAGCATCGTCCAAATGTGATTTTCGTCCCGGGCGGTACAAAGGTTACCGTCGATCACCGATGCTTCGTCCGTGGCCTGTCCGCGCTGTATAGCTCCCTTAGCCAGCGGGTGCACGGCCACCTTCTTCCCGGTGGTGATCCCTGCGAAATCGAACAACATGGCGGCTGCGCAATGCCCGATCAGGATTTTTCCCTTCTCCCCGAAAGTCTTGAGCACTTCCATCAAATCGATGTTATACGGTTCGTCCGCATGCTGTTGGAAAACGGGCACGGCGTCTCCGCAGGAAAACACCAGTGCATCGAATTCGTCCTCATGCCCCTTCAGGTTTGCGATCACGTCGTCCGTCTCCAGCTTTACGCCGGAATTGGTTCTGATTCGCGTCGTCTCCGCCGCCGCATACACCCGATAGGGAATTCCGTTTTCGTAAAACGCTTCCAGATACTGAAACAGGCCGCATCCGTTCACCGGATCGACAGCCACTACCGCTACTTTTTTTGCCATGGCCTTAAAATAATTTCGATTAAACGATGCTTACTTTTCGTAAGTCGGTTATATTTGTATACAAATATAGGGCGAACGGGGATCGAAAACAAGAACGCATCTGCCCGTAAGCAGGTTACCCGGCTGTAACGATCGTTGAATTTCAAAGCTCTGCAAAACGAAAAAACATGCAACATTTTTTTCATGAAGGAAACTGCCCGATCCGCGACGTGCTGAACCGGCTGGGGGACAAATGGTCGATGCTGGTGCTGGTCACGCTCCGAACGAACGGAACCATGCGTTTCAGCCGAATCCAGCAGTCGATCGGCGATATTTCGCAACGGATGCTCACCGTCACGCTGCGCACCCTGGAAACGGACGGCCTCGTCGAACGCAAGGCCTATCCCGAAATTCCGCCGCGGGTGGAATACCGCCTGACCGAACGGGGACAAAGCCTGATGCCTCATATTTATGGACTGGTCGAATGGGCACAACAGCATATGGACAGTATCCTGTCTGCCCGAAGCGGTACGAAATGCTGAGCTTTCGGCGGAGCCGGGCCTGCCGGACATTCCGGTTGCTTCCTTCCTGCCGATAACCGGAAGTTATCGAGGATAACCAAATGTATGGTTCTTTTCCCCTCAAAATTTCGTTCTTTTGCAGGCGATTATTCATGCGTAAAACCACCGAGGAATGAAATTGAGTGAAAAAAGGGGCAACATGCTCCACGGGGTGTTGCTGATCGCCCTTTTCTCCTGCGCGGCTTTCTACATCGCCGGGTTCCCGTTCATCCGGCAACTCTCCCTCAGCCCCCTGATCGTGGGGATCGTGCTGGGGATGCTCTATGCCAACAGCCTGCGCAACCGGCTTCCGGCCACATGGGTACCGGGCATCCTGTTTTGTTCCAAGCAACTGCTCCGGCTGGGAATCATTCTGTACGGTTTCAACCTGACGTTTCAGGACATCCTGAAAGTGGGATTCCCGGCTATCGTGATCGACGCGGTGATCGTGGCGGTCACCATCTACGGCGGAGTGTGGATCGGAAAACTGCTGAAAATGGATCCGGGCATCGCGCTGCTGACCTCGGTCGGAAGCGGCATCTGCGGAGCTGCCGCCGTGCTGGGAGCCGAAGCCACCGTACACACCAAACCCTATAAAACGGCCGTGGCCGTTTCCACCGTCGTCATTTTCGGGACGCTTTCGATGTTTCTCTATCCCATGCTGTACGGAAACGGCATCGTCCGCCTTACCCCCGACCAGATGGGCCTGTACACGGGAGCGACGCTTCACGAAGTGGCCCACGTCGTGGGAGCCGGAAACGCCATGGGGCAGGAAATTTCCGACGTGGCGATCATCGTCAAGATGATCCGGGTCATCATGCTGGTTCCGGCCCTGCTCGTCATCGGGTATTCCATCGCCCGCGCACGGGCCAGAGCAAAGGCTCGGAGCAACCGGCAGGGTGCGGTGCAAAACGGTTCCCGGAAAATCACGGTGCCCTGGTTCGCCCTGGGATTTCTGGCCGTGATCGGATTCAACTCCTTCAACCTGCTGCCCCAGCCCACCATCGGCTTCATCAAGCAGCTCGACACCTTTTTGCTGACGATGGCCATGACCGCTCTGGGAGCCGAAACCAATTTCCAGAAATTCAAAAAAGCGGGCGCCAAACCATTCGTGCTGGCCCTCATCCTGTACGGTTGGCTGCTGGGAGGAGGCTACCTGCTGGTGAAATATGTCAGCCCCTGGCTGATGTAACCGGCCCGAAGCACGAACCGTCCGCTTCGCCGATCGAACGATCCGCAACCCGAACCCATTCACTCAAAAAATAAAAGCCATGAACTTTCTGACGCAAGACAAACTGACCATCGTGGGAGCGGCCGGCATGATCGGCTCCAACATGGTTCAAACCGCCATCATGATGGGCCTTACGCCCCGTATCTGCGCTTACGACCCTTACGCCCCGGCATTGGAAGGGGTGGCCGAAGAGATGTACCATTGCGGTTTCCGGGGAATCGACCTCACTTACACCAGCGACATCCGGGAAGCCCTTACGGGAGCCAAATACGTCGTCTCTTCCGGCGGAGCGGCCCGGAAAGCCGGGATGACCCGCGAAGACCTGCTGAAAGGGAACGCGGAAATCGCGGCCCGGTTCGGGAAGGATCTGCGGGCGTACTGCCCGGACGTGAAACATGTGGTCGTGGTTTTCAACCCCGCCGACATCACCGGTCTGATCGCACTCGTCTATTCCGGCCTGAAGCCGTCGCAGGTGAGTACCCTGGCCGCGCTGGACAGCACCCGATTGCAAAGCGCCCTGGCCCGGCATTTCGGAGTGGCTCAGGACAAAGTGACCGGTTCCCGGACGTACGGCGGACACGGGGAACAGATGGCCGTGTTCGCCTCTACCGCCGAAGTGGACGGGAAGCCCCTGCCCCCCCTCATAGGCACACCGGAACTGACCGAAGCGCAATGGAGCGAAATCCGGACACAGGTAATACAGGGAGGTAAAAAGATCATCGACCTGCGGGGACGTTCTTCGTTCCAAAGTCCCGCCTACCTGTCGGTGGAAATGATCCGGGCCGCGATGGGCGGCGAACCTTTCCGCTGGCCGGCCGGGGTGTACGTGAACCGGGGCGGATTCGACCACATCCTGATGGCGATGGAAACCACGCTCGACAGGAATGGAGTCCGCTACGAAATCCCCCGCGGAACCGCAGAAGAAATGGAAGCCCTGCGATCCAGCTACGCGCATCTGGCCGCATTGAGGGACGAAGTGATCGACATGGGCATCCTTCCGCCCGTTGCGCAGTGGAAAACGCTCAATCCGAATCTCGCCTAAAGTCCAACTGCAGCCAAAACCTAACGCTCCTTCGCCCTAAAGAGGAGAAGGAGGGTTTTTTCATGCACTCCGGCAAGCGGCTGCACGGAACACCCTCGCATCAGTACAACAGCAAACCCGCAAGCCCCGCCAGACAAATCATCAGGATCGGATGCACCCGGTAGCGCCAGGTCAGGAAAAAGGCCGCAGCGAAAATGAAAAGGCTTTTGTAATCGACGAAGTTTTCCCGGTTCATCAGTAAAAGGGCCGCTGCTGCGATCAGCCCCACGGAAGCAGGCAGCAAGCCGGTAAAGGCGGCGTTCACGTACCGGTTGTTCCGGAACCGGGCGAAAAAATAGGAAATCAGCAGCACCAGCAGAAAGGAAGGCAGGCACACGGCGGCTGTGGCGATCACCGATCCCCACACGCTGCCGGTTACCGTGTATCCGATATAGGTGGCGCTGTTGATCCCGATCGGCCCCGGCGTCATCTGCGAAATGGCTACCACGTCCGTAAATTCGGAAAGCGTCAGCCAATGGTGCCTGTCCACCACTTCGAGCTGAATCAGGGACAACATGGCATATCCACCTCCGAACCCGAAAATACCGACTTTCAGATAAACGTAAAGCAGTTGCAAGTAGATCATTCCTTTCCTCCCGTCAATTTTTCCTTCAGCCACAGGGTATAGATCAGTCCTCCCAGAATGGCCCCCAGCACGATCCAGACCGGCGAAACGCCCCATTTCCAAATCAGCAAAGCGGCCACGAGCGGAACGAGCAGTTCCATCCGGCTCATCCGGATCGCCTTGGCCGCGGAAAGACACGGCACCAGAATCAGGGCCACCACCGCCGGACGGATTCCGTTGAATATCCGAATCACGTAAGGATTATCCTGAAACCGGCGGAAAAACAAGGCAATCAGCAGGATAATCACGAAAGAAGGGAGAATCGTCCCCAAGGCGCAAACGACGCTGCCCCAAAACCGTTTCAGTTTATAGCCTACGAAAATCGAAATGTTCACGGCGAAGACGCCCGGCAGCGACTGGGTCACGGCGAACATCCGAACGAACTCTTCGCGCTCCATCCATCCCCGTCGGACGATTTCCCGTTCGATCAGCGGAATCATGGCATATCCCCCGCCGATGGTGAACATGCCGATCCGCACGAAAGTCAAAAAAAGAGTCAGATACATAACGATCAACTGTTCGAATACCGGGGCAGAGAGCTTCCGTCCATCACCCCGACAAAATGCCGGACATCGAAAAAACGATCCCGGAAGGCGGAACATTGCCGACGGCAGGCTTTCCAAAAAAATCCGCCACGTCCTTTCGCGGACATGGCAGACTTTGACAAAAGCGGTCGAAACGCTCTCCGCTTCCGGTTTTTCTTACAGAATGCGTTCCAGTTCCTTCACCGATTTACCGATGGTTTCGTCGCTCACCTCGTAGTTTTTCAGGTTGCCCGCGAAATACTGTTCGTAAGCGTACAGATCCACCAGCCCGTGTCCCGACAGGTTGAAGAGAATGGTTTTGCTCTTTCCTTCCTCCTTCGCCTGCTGCGCTTCACGGATGGCCATGGCGATGGCATGGGTCGATTCGGGAGCGGGAATGATGCCTTCCGTTTTGGCGAACAGCAGTCCCGCCTGGAAGGTTTCGAGCTGGGGAATCGACCGGGCTTCGATCAGCCCGTCTTTCAGCAGCTGGCTCACGATCGCCCCGGCGCCGTGGTAACGCAGGCCGCCGGCATGGATGTCCGAAGGCTGGAAATTATGCCCCAGCGTGTACATCGGAATCAGCGGGGTCAGCCCCACCGTATCCCCGAAATCGTACTGGAACGTCCCGCGCGTCAGTTTCGGGCACGACTGCGGTTCCACGGCGATCACGCGGATGTTTTTCCCTTCGCACAGATTCTGGCGGATGAAAGGAAACCCGATGCCCGCGAAATTGGAACCGCCCCCGAAACAGCCGATCACCACGTCGGGCATGTCTCCGGCCATTTCCATCTGCCGGAGAGCTTCCTCGCCGATGATGGTCTGGTGCAAAAGCACGTGGTTCAGCACGCTGCCCAGACAGTATTTGGTGGTGCCGGGATTCTTCACCGCCATTTCCACCGCTTCCGAAATGGCGATGCCGAGGCTGCCGGAACAATCCGGATCGTGCGCGAGCACCGTCCGTCCCGCATCGGTCAGGGAACTGGGAGACGGAATCACTTCGGCTCCCCAGGTATTCATCATGAGCTTCCGGTAGGGCTTCTGGTTGTAGCTCACCTTCACCATGAACACCTTCAGGTTGATGCCGAAAAACTTGCAGGCGAAACTCAGGGCGCTGCCCCACTGGCCCCCGCCCGTTTCGGTCGTCATATTCTTGATCCCCTGCTTGTAGTTGTAGTACGCCTGCGGAATGGCCGTGTTGGGTTTGTGAGAACCGGCAGGGCTGGTGCTTTCGTTTTTGAAATAAATCTTAGCGGGCGTGCCGAGCGCCTTTTCCAATTCGTAAGCCCGTACCAGCGGCGTGGAACGCCATATCTTGTAGAGGTTCTGCACTTCTTCCGGAATGTCGATGAACCGTTCCTGCGAAAGTTCCTGATCCATCAGCTCTTCGGCGAAAATAGAACAGAGTTCCTCCTTGGTAACCGGTTTCTTCGTGCCGGGATGGAGCGGCGGCAGCGGTTTGTGTGGCATGTCGGCCACCATGTTGTACCACTGCGTCGGCATCTGGTCGTCGGTCAGTACGTACTTTTTCGTTTTCGTCTTCATATTCGTATTTTTATCGGGTTTCGCAAAAAAAGAACCCGTTGCGGGAAAGCAACAGGCTCGTCATTCATCCTTCGTTTCATACGGTGTACGCCGCCCTTACAACGCTGCTTCCTTCACTTTACAGGCCGATTTCCGGCGACGCCAATATTTGGAAAAACCATGCCGCATGAACATTCCGTTTTTATTTTCGCAAATATAGTAAAAGATTTTACATTTCCGGGCAAAAAGCCGTTTTTTCGGCTCGTCCCGGCACGGCGGCACCGGGTCAGCGTCGGAAAACGGAAGATTTCAGATTGTCGAACCGGTCGAAAACGAACCGGCTGCACAGGTTCAGGGAAATCACGAGCGAGAGGAGCGTCGAAACGAAAATCGAAATCATGATCAGAATCTGATACTTGATGGCGACCGAGGGATCGCTTCCGCCCAGAATCTGCCCCGTCATCATGCCCGGCAGCGAAACCAGTCCCATCACCGCCGTGGAAGCGATCGTCGGATTCATGGCACGGCGAATGGCTTCCCGGATGAAAATACGGAGCGATTCCTGCCGGGTGGCGCCGTTGGCCAGTCCGAAACGATAGGTGGTCTGCTGTCGGGTCAGGCTTCCGAAGAAGCTGTCGAAAGATACGATCACGGCCGTAAGGCTGTTACCGATCAGCATCCCCGTAATGGGAATGAAATAACGGGCATCGAAAATGAAATTGAGGCGCAACACCGCCCCCAGCAAATACGCATCCACGGCAGTCAGGGAAAACAGCACTGCCAGAAATACCGGCACGAACAGATAGCGCGGAGAAAGCCGGACACGCCCGATAACCGTCCACGCCGTCGCCAGAATCATCACCGTCACCCATCCCGTATTCAGCCACGGATTGTTCAGTCGGAAAATCACCTCCAGGTACAAAGCGACCAGGAGCAGTTGTACCGACATGCGGGCCATGGAAACGAGCGTGCTCCGGATCATTCCCGTCCGGTAATACCGAAAAATCAACAGGGGTACGAACAGCAATACATATCCCGCAGCCAGATTCCCCCATCCGATGTCTTCCGCTCCCATCATCCGTTCGATTTAATGATTTCGATCCGCCGCTCCATCCGTTCCGCCCAGCGGTTGTCGTGCGACACCGACAGCACAGTCGTTCCTTCCAATTCCTTCATCTGCAAAGCTACCGCTTCGGCCGAAGCATCGTCGAGCGCCGAAGTGGGTTCGTCCAGCAGGATGATTTCCCGCCCGAGCAGCAGCACCGAGGCCAGCGCCACCCGCTGTTTCTGTCCTCCGGAAATTTCGTCCAGGCGCTTATCCAGCACGGACGGGGGCAGCAACAGTCTCTCGAGACATTCCTTCACCCGGCTTTCGGAAGGACGCCTTTCCCGGTTGCCGCGGAACCCGAACGGATAGAACACCAGCTCCCGAACGGTATCCAGCCCCAGGGAAAGTTCCTGCGGCAGCCATGACATCCGGCTTCGCAAGCGGCCGACGCTTCCGGCATCCAGCTTCAGCCCGTCCACGCGGATCTCTCCGCCCGAAAGCGGCACGAACCCCAACAAGGCATGAAACAGGGTGCTTTTCCCCGCACCCGAAGCCCCGGTAAACACGACTTTTTCACCGGCGGGTATTTTCGCTGAAAAGTCCGTGAGCACCTTCTCCGCATCGTAGCGGACGGATATGCGGTCGAACTCAATCATCCTGTCGGGTAACGATACGAAAAACGAAGAGGGTCGAAAGAAAAGAGAACAGGGTGATCATCCAGTTCACGTTGAGGATGTTTTCAAAAAGGCTCATCGTCCCGCAAATGAAAGCGAAAATCACGATGAGCCAGTCCCTGCGCCGCCAGCCTCCGAAAAACAGCAGAAGCAACATGTAAAGATAAAACAAAGCGGCCAGCACCCCGTTTTCGAGCGCAAAGCTCAGAAACTGGTTGTGTACATCGAGACTGTGGTGTGCCGACCAGTCGAGGTGTTCCCGCTCATAAACCGTCCTCAACGCTTCCTTTTCTCCGCCGGAACCGTAACCGGCCAACGGGCGACGCGCAATCAGTTCGACAGCCGCCTTCCAGCGGGAAGCGCGGGAATCGTAATCGTATTTTCCATCGCCTCCGGCCACACCATCCGAAGCCAGTTCATAGGCCGTTTCGTCGAAACGCGCTTCCATCACCCGGAAACTTCCTCCGGCTGCGGAAAGTCCCAGGGAAACGATCATGATGCCCCAGCAAACGGCCGCTCTGCGCCATACCCGGCCTCCCCGTTCCGCCAGAAAAGGCCACACCAGCGGAAGCAGTATGCCCAGACCGATCAGCACCCGGGACTCGAACAGGAAAACGGCCGTCAGCATCAATACGCCGCAAACGGCTTTGAACCAGAACGGATACCGGACATGCCGGCTCGTAACCACTGCAGTCAATGCCAGCAGGAAGTAAAACGAAAGGTAAGTGCGGTGCGAGTGCAGCCACGGATCGAGCGCATTGACCGGAGAAAACGTCAGGTTCCCTCCAAGCCGTCCCGAAGCCAAGCCGTATGCCATCAAGCCGTAGAACCACATCACCCGCAACAGGACGCCCGCCACCAGCCCGGCCAGCACCCATTCGGTTTCCCGTCGATTCATCCGGAAACCGGAAAAAAACATCAGCGGGATGAAAAGCATGGCCGCCCGGTATTCGAGGAATTTCACCGCCTCTCCCGGATAAGCCGTATAAAGCAGGGAAAGCGGAACCAAGAGGTAGAACACGAATACGGAAGAAAAAAGGCCGCCCCATCTTTTCCGGTCGAAAGGGCCGTATTCCTTATACAAAAACAGGTACTGACCGAAGAAGATTCCGCCCGCGGCCAGCAGGAAAAGATTGCTCCATTTCAGACTCCAGGGAAGAAAAAACAGAAAAAGCGCAAGCGGAACCAGCACCGTAAAATGCAGGTAACCGGCGGACTGACCGTTCGGATCGTTCTTCATCGGTTCGGGAAGGATTAAATTCGTCCGCAAAGATAGTGCAGGCCGGACACAAAGCCAAAGAATTCGTCCGGCCTGCACACACCTGTTGCGGAAAGTTTTCATCTTTCGGACGATGGCAAAGGATTTTTCCCGTATTTTTCATTTCCCGCAATTTTTGTGTATATTTGGCCACTATTCAGAACATTTATAGAAGTAATTTATTTCATCGAAATACCATAGGTACCTATTCGGAGCATACGATGTCGACAGTTCAACTCACGGTCGTTGTGATTACCTACAACGAGGAACATAACATACAGAGCGCACTCGACTCGGTCGCTTTCGCCGGTGAGATCGTGCTGGTGGACGGAGGAAGCACCGACCGAACCGTGGAAATCGCCGCCCGTTACACGGACAAAATCTTCCGGCGGGAATTCGACAACTTTTCCGCGCAGAAGAATTTTGGCATCGAACAGGCTGCGCATGAATGGGTACTCGTACTGGATGCGGACGAAACGATTCCGGAAGGACTCGGAAAGGAAATCCGGGAAATCGTCGCACAGGGTCCTGCCGATGCCGTCTATTCCATCGGGCGGGACAATTATTTCATGGGGAAAAAACTCCGGTTCAGCGGCGTACAGAACGATCGGGTCATCCGGCTGTTCCCGCGCCGGATCCGTTACCGCCGCACCCGCGTACATGAAACGCCGGACACGCAGCACCTGCCGATCCGGAAACTCCGGGGAAGAATCCTGCATAAGACTTACAAGGACTACGAATCCATGATGAAAAAGGTGGATCACTATTCCACGTTGAAAGCCCTGGACATGTACGAGCAAGGGTACAACCCCTCTTTTATCAAAATGCTTTTCAAACCGCCCCACCGCTTTTTGAGGCACTACATTTTCCAAGGCGGTTTTCTGGACGGGAAAGCGGGATTCATGATCGCTTCCATCCGGGCCCTCGAGGTATTCCAGCGCATCACCAAAACCTGGCGCTTGCAGGCAGGAGAAACGCTTTTCTGTCCGGAACAACGAAAGAACTAACGCAAGTTCGCCTCTGCTTTTCCATTCCCTAAAAGGCAAAATCCGCCTTTTCCATCTTCCGTCAGCTCGTCTTTAAACGCTCTTTTTCCTTCCTGACCGAAAAAACCTTTTTCCAACCATTCTTTGACGGTTACCCCCCCTTCATCGAGCGTACCTTTCTTTCCAGACGAAAACAAAAGAACGGGATTATCTGTAAAAAAGACCGGGATTTCCGGGATAACGAAAACAGAAAAAATGTCTTTTTTTTCGTTCCAATAAAATGACGTATCGTTTCTTAACGAGTTGACACTGAATTATAAATGCGTTGTATCTGATAGCGGGGCAGTTAAATGTTCCGAGAATCAGGAATTGTTTGTTCCGGAATTTATTATTATTTTCGTCGGGTTATTTGAAGGATTATTCCCTTGAGTAGAAACGGAATCATTCAAAACCGCAAACAGACAGAATAACCCAAAACCGATAACATGGCTTTACGAATACCCACCTAAAATTACATACTACTAACACTAAACTTAAATCTATTATGAAAAACGCTACTTCAGAACCGGCCCGAAGAAAACCGGCTGACGTCGGCAAACGGAAACGAAACCGAACGCTGTGGACACTGGTCTTCCTGTTCTTCGCTTCGACCGTATGCGCCCAAACGTCAAAAATAACCGGAAAAGTGACGGACGAAAGGGGAAACAACTTGCCGGGGGTAAGTGTCCTGGTCAAAGGAACCACCACGGGAACCACCACCGACGGCGAAGGCCGGTATGAACTGAACGTTCCGAAGGGAGGGGTTTTGCAATTCAAATTCATCGGTTACAGCGATCGGGAAGAAACGCCGGGCGCCCTGACCACGGTTAACGTCGTACTGACCGAAGATACGCAGGAAATCGACGAAGTGGTGGTGGTCGGATACGGCACCGTACGCAAACGCGACCTGACTGGAGCCGTAGCTTCCGTTTCTTCGGAAAAGATCAAGGAACGCTCTTACAGCAATGTGATGCAGTCTCTCGCGGGACAACTGCCGGGGGTCAACATCACCCAGTCTTCCGGGGCTCCGGGCATGGCGCCGTCCATCCGGGTGCGGGGCGCTTCCTCCATCACTTCGGGAACCACGCCGCTGTACGTGATCGACGGCGTACCCATCGAGGACGCTACGCCGATTGGCAACGGGCAGTACGGTTCCAAGGAACTGGAATACAACATGAATCCGCTGAACAACATCAATCCGGCCGACATCGAATCGGTGGAAATCCTGAAAGATGCTTCCTCCGCCGCCATTTACGGTTCCCGCGGAGCCAACGGAGTAGTGCTCATCACCACCAGGCAGGGAAAAGCGGGCAAAACCCGTGTGGATGCGTCCTATGAATTCGGTATTTCGGAAGTAAACCGCAGAATCGAAATGATGAACGCACCGGAATTCATAGAATTCACCCGTCATTACCGAAACAATACGTGGCTCACCGAGTGCAAGATCAAGGGAATGAACCCGAACGTGCCTATGGAAGATCGTCCGCTGAACCGGCAGATTCCCTGGATGTTCGACGACCCCGAATGGCTCGAACGGATCGGAATGGGAACCGACTGGCAGGACGTTTTGTTCCGTACGGCCTTTACTCATAACGTACAGGCATCGGCTTCCGGAGGAAACGAAAAGACCCAGTTCATGATTTCGGGAGGTTATCTCGACTCGGAAGGGGTGGTCGACAACAGTTACTACGATCGGTTAAGCCTTCGGAGCAATATCCGGCACCAATTCTCCGATCACTTCAGTGCGGGAGTGAACGTTTCCTATGCCCGAAGCAGAAGTCAGATGTTCGGGGCAAGCGGCAAATCGGACGCGGTCAGCTTCGCCCTGCAGTCCGACCCCCTTTTCCCGGTTTATACGGAAAACGGAACCCTGAGCCACCGCGACCCCAATTCCATCTGGAACGTTTTCCAGCCTTACAGTTTCCAGCTCTGGCACCCCTATGCCTTTACGCGGGAATCTGAAAACGAAAAGATCGGAAACAACGTGCTGGCCACCGCATTCTTGGACTACAACATCCTGCCGGGGCTTACCTTCCGCACCAGCCTCAGCGGAAACATCGACGACCAGTTCTACCACGATTACCGGAACAAAGGCCAGAATTACGGACACGAACAGTACCGGGCCGCAGAAGCGAACGAACGGAGCCAGTCGCTCTTCAACTGGGTGTGGGAAAACACGCTGAACTATAACGGCACGTTCGGCGACCATGCCGTAACGGGTCTGATCGGTTACACCGCCCAAAAACAGCGGGTGGACAACAGCCAGAAAACCGGAGCCGGTTTTCCCAACGACCTGGTGAAGACGATGAACGCAGCCACCACCATCTCGAATGCCGGTTCCACCCGGAACGAATGGTCGATGATTTCCTATCTGGCCCGGGCCACTTATGCCTACAAAGGCAAATACCTGCTTTCGGGAGCGATTCGGGCGGACGGTTGTTCCCGTTTCGGAGCCGACAACCGGTGGGGTTACTTCCCCTCGGCTTCGGTGGGCTGGCGCCTTTCGGAAGAACCGTTCCTGAAAAACGCGTCTTCCTGGCTGGACAACCTGAAACTTCGGGCCAGCTACGGGATGACCGGGAACAACCAGATTCCGAACTACGGCGCAATCGCCACCCTCGGTTACGACTCGTACGTGCTCGACGGCAAAAAAATCAGCGGCATGTACCCCCAGAATTTCGCTGACAAAAAGCTGAAATGGGAAAAGACGGGACAGGTGAACATCGGGTTCGACGCTTCGTTCTTCAATAACCGACTGAGCGTCACGTACGATTACTATTACTCGAAAACCAAAGACCTGCTGTTGGACGTACCGATTCCGGGCATCCTCGGCTTCACGTCCTCGCTGACCAACGTCGGACAGTTGCAGAACCAGGGGATGGAACTTCAGATTTCTTCCCGTAACCTGGTCGGGGAATTCAAATGGAACACCGACTTCAACATTTCCGGAAACCGGAACAAGGTGCTCAAACTGGGGCAGAACGACGCTCCCATCCAAAAGGGCAACAACAGTTGCAACATCCTGATCGAAGTGGGACAACCGCTGGGAAACTATTACGGCTACCAGCTGGACGGAGTGATCATGAGCGAAGCGGAACTGACACAATATCCGGTTTATGACAAAAGCGAAGCGGGCGACCCGCGCGTTCGCGACGTGAACGGCCCGGACGGCAAAGGCCCGGACGGCGTGGTCAATTCTTACGACCGGACGATCATCGGGAACTACCAGCCCGATTTTACCTGGGGGATGACCAATACGTTCATGTACAAGAATTTCGATTTGTCGGTCATGGTGACCGGTTCCCACGGAGGCGAAATCATGAACCAGCAGGCGCGTTTTACCAAAATCGGGCGGGCCAACCGGGGCGTTTACAAATCGGCCAGCAATTTCTGGAAGTCGGAAGCCGAACCGGGCGACGGTCACCATTACAAACCGCGCGACGGGGAAACTTCGATGCAGAACCAGTGTTCCTCCTACTGGGTGGAAGACGGTTCGTTCGTCCGGATCAAAAACATCCGGCTGGGCTATACGCTTCCGAACCGGCTGACCCAAAAGTTGGGAATCACGGCTGTAAAACTCTACCTGAACATCGAGAACGTGCATGTCTTCAGCGACTACACCAATTACGACCCCGAAGCCAGTTCTTTCCAGACCGGTATTTTTACAGGCTTCGACTACGGAGCCTACCCCAATCCGCGGGTATGGACGATGGGAATCAACTTTAACTTTTAAACCACCTATCCGAACGACATGAAAAGTTTAAAATACATACTTTTAACGGCAGCCGCTTCCGTGCTGCTGAGTTCCTGCGGCAACGATTTCCTCGACCTGACGCCGCATTCGAACGCCAACGAAGAGGATTTCTACCGGACGGAAGAAGAAATCCAGACGGCTATGGTTGCGGCATACAGTACTCTACATACCATCTACGGTTCGCTGAATGTCATGTACTTTTTCGGAGCACTGACCTCGGACGACGCCTATACGACCGATGAGGGAGCCGGAAACTACAAACCTTTCGAAAACAGCCAGGTCCAAGCGAACAACGGAGAAGTGCATGCCGCATGGAACCAGTTCTACGAAGCGATTACCCGAATGAACAAAATCCTCGAAAAACTGGATAAATCCGACATTGCGGGAAAAGAGGTATACCAGGCGGAAATGAA
Source organism: uncultured Rikenellaceae bacterium (assembly GCA_946486375.1). Lineage (GTDB taxonomy): Bacteria > Bacteroidota > Bacteroidia > Bacteroidales > Rikenellaceae > CAMLTW01. Next base: position 484,682 of record CAMLTW010000001.1, on the reverse strand, counting down.
ATTCCTGCGGGCGCTTTATTATTTCAACATGGTGCAAATCTGGGGAGGAGTGCCGCTCGTGACCAAAACGATGTCCATTTCCGAGGCCTACCAGATGGGGCGTGCTTCGGTGGAAAGTATTTACGGTATGATCATGCAGGATCTGGAGTTCTGCATTCACCACCTGCCGGTGAAAGGTCAGGTGCGGGCTGTAGGGGTTCCGTCGAAAGGCGCTGCCTATGCGCTGCTGGGAAAAGTCTACCTGACCAAAGGGGATAAGGAAAAGGCGGCTCAAACCCTGTTGAATATCTACAACAAGGAATACGAACTGGCCGACACTTACGAAGACCTGTGGGACATGGACAAGAAAAACGGCAAGGAATCCATCTTCGAAATCCAGTACCTCGGCGGCGTGGAAAATCCGTACAGTACCTACTGGGCGCTTTATACCCCGGCCAACAACCTCGGGATGATCACCCTCCAGGGAGGCGGTCACAATCAGGTTTCGGACGACCTGTGGAATGCTTACGAACCGGGCGATCCGCGCCGCGACATCTCCATTCAGGACGGATGGACGACTTCCGCAGGAGAATTCGATCCGACGCGATTCCCGCTCAAATGGGTGGACCGGAACGCTCCGGTCAGCGGAAAACGGGAAGCGGGGAACAACAACTTCATCGTGCTGCGCTACGCCGACGTACTCCTAATGCTGACCGAAGCGACGGGAGATCCGAAATACATGAACGAAGTCCGCAACCGGGTCGGGCTTCCCGGGTACGGGGAAACGGGCTATCCGGCGCAATACAACACCGTCGAACTGGCCGTGGAACATGAACGGCACGTGGAACTGGCCATGGAATTCCATCGGTTCTTCGACCTGAAGCGTACCGGACGGGCCGTGGAAGTCATGCGGAACTCTTGGAAAAACCTCCAGTCCTTCGACGAACACAACCTGGTATGGCCCATCCCGGAAACGGTGATCGACCAGAACCCCGAACTGTGGGCTCCGCTCCAGAATCCGGGATACTGATCGAATACTGAAACGGCCCGACCGGGCCGACCCATTGGAATAAAGAAACCCCGCATCGTGAAGATGCGGGGTTTCTTTATTCCAAGTATTCCCACTCTACCGGCACCGGCACAAAAGATAGACAACCGATCCCCCTCTCCCGCTTAATCCAGCGGCTCCGCTTTGAAACCGGCGGTGTTCACCAGCGAAACGATGGTCTCCGCAGGCAGATCGGTCTGTACGGTCAACACCCGGTCGGGACTGTTCAAATCGATCGACCAGTCTTTGGGCAATACTTTCCGGCTCAGCTCCGAGCCGATTTTGTTGACGCATCCGCCGCATTTGGCATTGGTTTTAAAACGCAAAGTCTTCATATCCGTTTCTGTTTAAATTTTACTCCATTTGAGCCGCAGGCTGTTGAGCACCACCGAAACCGAGCTGAAAGCCATGGCCGCACTGGCGAACATCGGGTTCAGCAACAAACCGAACGCCGGATAAAGGATTCCGGCAGCCACCGGTATTCCGACCAGGTTATAAATAAACGCCCAGAAAAGATTCTGACGGATCAGCCGAACCGTTTTCCGCGAAAGCCTTATCGCATGAGGGAGCAGCATCAGGTCGGAAGTGATGAGGGTGACCATCGCCACATCCATGGCGATATCGGTTCCTCTGCCCATGGCGATGCTCACATCCGCCCGGGCCAGCGCCTGCGAATCGTTGATCCCGTCGCCCACCATCGCCACCACCTTTCCGGAGGATTGCAGGCACCGGATGTAATCTTCCTTCTCGCCGGGAAGCAGGCCGGCCCGGAACTCGGTGATTCCTACAGCCGCAGCTACGGCGGAGGCGGTGCGGATACTGTCCCCCGTCAGCATGTAAACCTCGATTCCACGGCGTTGCAGCCATTCCACGGCCCGGGCCGAAGTTTCCTTCACCGGATCGGAAACGAAAATGAAACTCAACAGGCGATTTTCCGTCCCGAAGCACACGGCACCCTCACCCGCTTCCTGCGGTTTCTCCATGCGGGACACCGTTTCCGGATCGAAAACGACTCCGAAAGATTCCGCAAACACCCGATTCCCGGCCCAGTAGACTTCCTCCCCGATTCGGGCACGGACTCCCCGACCCGTGATGCTCTCGAACTCGGCCACCGGAGCCGGGCATACTCCCAGCCGTTCCAGGGACTCGACGATAGCGGCCGCCAGCGGATGTTCCGATTTCATTTCCGTTCCCAACAGAACGGGCAGGTATTTTTCCCCGTCCGGCACGAGCCAGTCCCACCGGGAAACGGCCGGCCGTCCTTCGGTCAGCGTACCGGTCTTATCGAGCACTACTCCGTCCACCCGACACAGGTTTTCCAGCGCAAAGGCGTCCTTGATGAGGATGTGGTTTTCGGCCCCCTTGCCGATGCCGACCATCAAGGCCGTAGGAGTAGCCAGCCCCAAAGCACAGGGGCAGGCGATCACCAGCACCGAAACCGCAGACAGCAGAGCATACGAAAAATAAGCGCCGCCGCCGACCAGCCACCACACGGCGAAAGTCAACAGAGAAAACCCGACCACGACAGGTACGAAAACAGCGCTGATCCGATCCACCATCCGCTGCACCGGCGCCTTGCTCCCCTGCGCTTCGCGCACCATCCGGACGATCCGCGCCAACACGGTCGCCGCTCCGACCTCGGTGGCCTCGAGCACGAAAGCGCCGCGTTGATTCAGGGTTCCGGCCAATACACGGTCGCCGATGGACTTTTCCACCGCGACCGGTTCCCCGCTGATCATGCTTTCGTCCACGTAGGAAGCCCCTTCCACCACCAGTCCGTCCACCGGCACTTTTTCTCCGGGCCGAACGCCTACCCGGTCTCCGATCTGCAATTCCGAGATCGGAACTTCCCGTTCCCGACCGTTTCGAATGACACGCGCCGTTTTGGGCTGCAAGCCCATCAGTTTTTTGATGGCCGAAGTCGTGCTGCTTTTGGCCCGTTCTTCCAACAGTTTCCCCAACAACACGAAAGCGACGATGACGGCCGCAGCCTCATAATACACGTGGGGTTCGAGACCCCGTTCGTACCAGAATTCGGGCCACACAGTATTGAAAAGGCTGAACAGGAATGCGATGGACGTACTGAGCGCCACCAGCGTATCCATGTTCGCCCTTCCGTGCCGAAGCTGTTTCCAGCCGCTTACGTAGAACGAGCGACCGAAAACCAGCAGGACGGGAAGGGTCAGCGCCAGCATGATCCAGTTGGCGTACCGGACATGCATGAATACCATGGAAAGCAGAATCAAAGGCACGGAAAACACCCATGCCCCCAGCGTTTTCCACTTCAAACGGACATAATGTTTCCGCTGCGCCTCTTCCTGCCGTTCTTCCGAATTATCTTCCTCCACGATCAAATCATAACCCGCCGCCCGAACGGCCTCCTGCATCCGCTGCGGAGTGATCGTCTCCGGATCGTATTCCACCGACAGCGTGTTGTCCGCAAAATTGACGGCCGCCGTTTCCACCCCGGACAGGTTCCGTATCACCTGTTCCACGTTGGCCGCACAAGCGGCGCAACTCATCTCCAGCACAGGGAAAATCTTTTTCGCTTTTCTTTCCGCTGCCATACCTTTTTCGTGTTCGATTTCCGCACTCTCGACGGAACGATCGTTTCGTACAAAATTACAAAAAGCAGACCTCCCGAAGAAACATCCGGTAAAAAATACCCGATTCCGGGTAAGACGATGCTACGGCACGACGTGAAAAATCCCTGCTTTTGAGGATAACGGCTCCCATCCCGCCTCGGAAAAATTCATTACCTTTGGAGGGAAAAAAGCACTTTCATCCATGGCACACGAACACCATCACCACCATATTCCGTCCCCGGAACATGTCAACCGGGCCTTCATCGCAGGCATCGTCCTGAATCTCGTATTCGTTCTGGTGGAAGCGGGCGCGGGAATCCACTTCGACTCGCTCGCCCTCCTCTCGGACGCGGGACATAACCTGAGCGACGTTGTCAGCCTCGTACTTTCCTTGCTGGCATTCCGGCTGGTGCGCGTACGTCCCACCCCCCGGTACACTTACGGTTACAAGAAAAGCACCGTATTGGTTTCCCTGTTCAACGCGGTGTTGCTCCTGGTAGCCGTAGGCGTTATCCTGGCCGAAAGCATCGAAAAGCTCCGCCACCCGGAACCGGTCGCCGGAAGCGCCATCGCCTGGGTAGCCGGAATCGGCATTCTCATCAATGCAGTGACGGCCTTTCTCTTTTTCCGAGACAAGGAACACGACCTGAACATCAAAGGAGCCTATCTCCACCTGCTGGCCGATGCGCTGGTTTCGGTGGGCGTGCTGGTTTCGGGAATCGTCATCCGCTACACGGGCTGGTATGTGATCGACCCGGTCATCGGTATCGCCGTGGCCCTCGTCATCCTGGTTTCTACCTGGAACCTGCTCCGGGACAGCCTCCGGCTTTCGCTGGACGGCGTTCCCTCAGGCATGGATGCGGAAACCGTTCGCCGCGAAATGACCGGGATTCCGGGGGTCAGCGATGTACACCATCTGCATATCTGGGCGCTCAGCACCACGGAAAACGCCCTTACGGCGCATGTGGTGGCTGCGACAGGCACTCCCCTTCCCGATCTGAAACACCGGATCAAACACCGACTGGAAGACCTCGGCATACAGCACGCCACGCTGGAATTCGAAAACGCAGAAGAATGCTGCCACGAAAACTGTACCGGGAAATAGCATCCCGGCATTACCCGTTGCCATTCTCCAAACGTTATTCTTTTTCCAGACAGATTTTGTCGCTGCATTCGATTCTTCCCCGATAGATTTCGTAACCGGCAATCTCCTTGGGTAAAGGAGTATAAAAATAATAACCGGCTATTCTCACGGTATCGTACAATGCATAAACCGAGCGGCTCAGTCTTCGGAAACCGATTTCGCAGTCCAACAACGGTCGGCCGGTCGATGGATCGTATAATTCGTCCAACGGGTAATAAAACATAGCAGTGTCGCCTCCGGCCAACGGAATACCATCGTATTTGGAAACAAGAAATTCCTCCCGAGCCATACAAGCTTCCGGATTCGAACCATCCTCGGAAAGGTTAAGACGCAGAAACAACTCCTCTTCATGGACACGCACCGAATCCCAAAAGCGGGCATAAGCCTCCGCATTACTACTGTAATTCATCGAATCGGGTCTCGCTCCTACAATCGGATCGGAAATCAAATCCGTATTATAGACCCATTCCGTTAGGTCGGTCCCTCTGTGTAAAATCATAAAAGGTTCGTAAATATGCGGAACAAAAACCTTTTCCGCAGAGCGGTTCACCACTTCCACACGTAAATAGTGCTTGTTTCCATATCCGGTTTCATGTAAAGAGAGCCGTACGGAAATAACATCCGAATCGCCACAACCGGAAAACAAAATAACGACCCAAAAGAGCACGATACGTATTTTTTTCATCATCCTTCGCCCGTTAAATACTTGCCTGAAAAATTACATTCATCGCCTTCAAACCGTAAAAACGGGCAGGATACGAATTTTTCATATCCTGCCCGGCAAAAAGTCATCCTTTTCGGAGGTAAACTCTATCGTTGCACTTTAGTTCTCCTTTGTAAACTCTGTATCCTGCAACTTTTTCGGGTAACGGAGTATAATATCGGTTACTTCCGATCTTCAATGTATCGCTGAACGGACAGAAACGATCCGTCCTTAGAAAATCGATCTCACAGTTTAAAAGAGGTTTAACTGCATTCCTGCCGTATAAACCGCCCAGTGAATAATAACAGGTAACCGTATCCCGTGCCTCCAGCGGAAATCCATCGTATTTAAACCTGAGAACCGCATTCAACTCTGCCCTCGTATTCATATCCAGACTATTCAAAGAGGGATTAAACCGCAAGAATGCTTCTTCTTCGCAAATCCGGACCGAGTCCAGGAAACGAAAATAAGTATCCGTATAGCGTAATTCCAGAGAATCAGCATCTTTACGAACACTCACATCGTAACAGGGGCCGAAAGACGAATAAGTGGTGTAAAATAATCGGGTGATATCCATTCCTTCTTGCAAAACCTTGAAAGGTGCGGACATGTGAGGAACAAATACTCTTTCCGCAGAGCGGTTCACCACTTCCACGCACAAATAATGCTTGTCTCCATATTCGGTTTCGTGTAAAGACAGTCGTATGGAAATAACATCCGTATTCGAATCCCCGCAACCGGAAAACAAAACAGCGGCAAAAAGAAGTGCAATCCCTAATTTTCTCATTATATTCTCATTTGTCCAATCCTGTAAAGGATCCATCGACAGGAAAAACTTGAATCCGCCATCTATCCGCTTTCCGATACTTCGACCGTATTTGTAAGGATATTAAATAAAACGGTTATGAACGATTCTTTAAAAGGATCATAAAATCACCTGTTCCCGCTCGAAAATCAACAAATCCTTTTTCCCGAACCAATAATCCCGCAAATTGAAAACGCTTTCGTGAAGCAAGGGCCGGTTAACACTCAAATCCTGAAACTCATTTGTATTGTACAATTTCAGTTTCTGCTTCCAGTCGCTGCGGTGAAGCTTTACACTATCCGGCAGCACGTTGTCCAGCTTCCCATCGATCCCTGCACTCACCAGAATGTAGCTTTCGATCGAATCCGATTCCTCGCTGTACAACGGAACGTACAGTACCCACCTGTGCTTTCTGGATAAATTATCCCGAAAATGTACCAGCTCCATCGTTTCCATTTCTTCCGGAGAACTGATACTGATCTCTTCATAAATCTCCGTCATGGCAGCAGGAAAAATGTTATCGACATCTTTCCATAATTCAATCAAAGTTTGTGCACCCATACCGGCGAAATGCCTCATAGTCAACCGCAAATCAGCATCATATTTTATTTTAACCGTCCGGTAATAAACTCCAAAACCTATCGAAACCAGTAAAATGATTATTAAAACAGCCGTCAACCTTTTCATTTATACACATAAATTATAGAAAAAATCACTTTTACTTACAAAAACTGCCATTGTCATAACCGAAATCAAATATTTACATATTCGGTAAATCTTCAGCACATTTCAACACTTCTCTTCCAATTAATGCAATGGCTTTAAGCACTATAAAGAAAAATACTTTTCGTATTCCGATTGGTTGAATAAATATATCCCGAAGATATCCCCTAACAGGAGCATGCTTCCCAACCGTTTGTCACCGATCGTTATATAAAAATTACATTTCAGTTTCGGACAATTTAAAATTATGATATTACGCTTCCTGCGCCATTCTCCTTCAGCAAGTACAAGGTCACCGTACTTTTGCTTCCACTGGCCGTTTTCAGCTATTTCCAATGAATTTAATGAAGCGTTATAGACACCGGCAGCCAATTCAAACGGTTCCCTATACTTTTGATCGTAATCCTTCCTGAAGCGTTCGGCTTTCTTGTTGTCGAATATGGCATAAAATTCGGAATACCCGCTTTCTCTTTCTTCCTCTTCTTCGGGTGGATACATATCCCAAACACGCTTATTCATTCCAGGGAAATAATTCCTGCAAAACCTGACCTCATCGGATTCGATCGAAGTTTCCATTTTGAAACCGGCTATTCTGTCGTTAAGGAACATCTTGTTCCCGCAAATACGATAATCACCCCAGGAAAGTGTCGAAATAATAATTGGACTCGAATGACCAGGTAAACCCTCGAATAATGAGGGTTGAGAAGGTAAAGATATCTGCAATACATAAGTAGAGAAATCTTCATACAAGAGCAGGGAATAATGAACGGAATCATCCGATCGCCTGGCATGATAAACATACCTTGTCTTACTCCCATTAGGAATATTAATTACTGTGTCCTTGTCATTTACCTGAAAATCATAGCGGTTAAATTTCTGCCCCGACGCCGATACGACATACAGAACGGATATTAACCATAGGATCGCTGTTTTCATAATCGATTTATTATCTGAAAATCGGTGTCGTGGAGAATCCCGGGTAGGAGACATTCCATCCTCTTATATCCAACATGTTACTAATAGCTCTGACCATCCAAGGCATATGACGGTATACTTGTTTGGAAAAGGTATACGCGGCATTTTCAGAGTATCTTATGTAATCATTTAAAGGCATTCGGAAACCTCCATTGAACCAATTACTAACATGTATCAACTCATGCCCCAATACGCTTACATATCGGGGAGATAGCCACGTCACACTTGGCATTCCCTTGGTGATGGTTGTTACAGAATAGTCAGATAAAACACCTACTCTTGAAGCAGCAGCATCAGGAGATAAAAATATCTTCGAATTCCCATTATCATACCCAAGAGTAAACCCATCTACATTTTCACCAGCCCCATTTACAAAAAAACCATTTTGATAAGTATATTGTTTACCTCTTGCACCTGCATCTAACATAGTGGAAATATCTACCAAACCATTCCTTCCAGTCTTTATGCCCCACAAAGATTCGACATCCGCTTTTGCCTGATTAGCCATTCCCTTCAGCGTTGCTGCACCATAAGTCTGACCAGAAGCGGAACTTGCCGACAACTGCTCTCCTATCACTTTCGATCCATTCCAGAAATTGAACCCGCCGGATCTCGCAGAAAATCCTCTGATTAGTCCGCCAGCTGCACCTCCGATCATACCACCCTTTATTCCGGCCCATAATCCCTTACCAAATCCAGCCCCGTTAAACCACGAATGCAACGCTCCCCCTACAAAACCACCCGCGGTTCCGGATAAGGCTCCTCCGGCAAAGCCTCCTAATGCTGGCAATGCCGCACTTACGGCAGCTGATGCCACCCCGCCTAATGCTCCTGCACCCATCCCTGCAAAAAATCCACCCCAGCTCCAATTGTCGAATCCCCCTGGACTTAAAGCTACGGACATAGTATAACTACCAACACCAATGGCCGCACCAATCATAATCGGGACAAACCACACAAACTCCCCGTTCGGGTCGACGAACATGACGGGATTGTTCCCACAGTATACGTAAGGATTGGCAAGCTGCAACGCAGGGTCAATGTTGAACCAGCGACCGTACAGCGGATTGTAGTAACGGGAACCGAAATCATACAACCCCAGCGCCCCTCCGCCCACCATGGCGGACTGATATTCCTTCCCACTGTACAAATACGGATTCAGATGCAGATTTTCATACGCGTGAGCCAAACCGTACGGGTAGTAATCCGTGCGCTGATCCTCCACCAGCTCCTGTCCGTCGCCCGAAAGCAGCAGCCGAACATTCCCCTGATAATCCCGCTTGAAATAACGGTACACGTAACCGCCCGTCGTTTTCGACACCAACCCTTCCGGATGAAGCACATACAGCAATCGTTCCGGGCCCTCTCCCTGCTGACCGTAAACCATCACGCTCCGATAGTAAGTCAAGGAACCTTCCGACGCCATCCCCAGCTTCTCTCCCGCAGCACTGTAAATGTACCGGATTTCCCCATCATTTGCAAATATCCGCTCCGGAAGATTCAATAGGTTATACGCGACCTGAACGCCGGTTCGTCCGTCTTCGAGCATATTGCCGTTGGGATCGTATAAAAACGCCGCAGAAGGCGTTCCGTTCCAGGTAACGGAAGTCAGCGCATTGCCGTTGGCAGCATGGGTGTAACCGAACGCCAGATCGTGCAGGAGGTTTCCCGTTCCGTCCGTCCGCTGCAAAGCCGTTATGTTCCCGTTCCGATCGTAGGCGATATTCTTTTCGGCGTACTTTTCGGTTTCCGTCCAGGCGGAGCCGGAATGTTCCAGAAACCGGGCACTCGTCATCTGCCCGAAACGGTCGTATGAAAACCGGTACCCCTTCCGGTTCCCCGACGCATCGTTTCCCCAGGTGACGCAGGCCAGATTGCCGTCGTGACGTCCCTCCCACCCGGCAGCGGGAGATTTGTCGAGCCACAATTTGTAGGAAAACCGGGAAGATTCCTCCCCGATGCCGTTCCCCGCAATATCGTATTCGTAAGCGGTGACATCCGCATCGCCGTGAATCCCTTTGGTCTTTACGTTGCCCAGTTCATCGTACGTATAGGAAGCGACGGTCACTTCTCCGTTCGCGTCCCCGTCGATCCGCTGCCGAACCCGAAGGAGCCTTCCCTGCGTATCGAAGTCGAACCATTTGTCGTAGAGACAGGTTTCACCGCCGACGTCCTGCCTTACCCGCGTTTGGATCACTTTCCCGGAAAAATCGTGTGCATTGGAAACGATTTCCTTTCCGGCGGGAAACAGATCGGAAACCGACTGCAAGGGCCGATATTCCCGATCGTAATAGGTAACAGTCGTCAACCATTGATCTCCGGCGATTCCCAGCACTTTCACCTTCGTTCCCGTTTGCAGTCCGACGACTTCCTCTCTCAAATCGCCGTCCAGAGCATCGGCTTCGGAAAAAGCATGAGCGTTTCCGCTCTGCCAACCGTAATCGTCGTAATAGTTGATCACGTGAACATTCCGAGGGTCTTCGACGACCGGATAGGTGACATCCGTATAACCGTGAAGAGCCGTTCCCCGGCTTTCTCCGAAGACGGTCTGATCCTGCAAAGCGCCCCGGTGATACTCCAAAGTGCCTCCGTGATAGACACCGGACATGACCGGACGGTCGTAGAGGTCGTATTTGGTAAATGCCCACAAATCCACATCCCTTAGTTGGCCGTCCTGCGTCATCGCCAGACGGCCTCGCCGATCATAAAGGTTGTAGACCGGTTCGGCGCCGGGAACGCATTGCGTGATCACATGCCCGTATCCGTCGTATTCCATGTAGTACCCGTACTTGGAGATCAGCGCCTGATCGGGATAAGCGACGGAACCGATCAGATCGTCCAGCACGGGCGGAACGACGAACCGCTGACGGCCCAGATCGTCATAGACGTAGTACGTGAACCGACGATCGTCTCCGGCACGGATTTCCCGGACGACAATCCGACCGGTGGCATCGGCATATTCATAAGATTCGGACTGTTGATCCGAAGGCAGTCCGGCCTGTTCCGATATTTTCACCTTGAGGAGATTTTCCGGATACGGTCCCGCATATTTCAACCGGTTTCCTTCGACGACATATTTTTTCACCCCGTCGGCAGCAACGTTTTTCCGGTAAGTGTATCGAACCGGATGAGCGGCGCTGCTTTCTCCCGGCCCGGAAGAAGTCGCCAGCAACCCGGCACCGTCGTATGTGTTCTTCGAATAAGCATAATGCCGGTCTTCGCTGCCTGCGAACTTTTGTCCGTAATACGCGGTCTGGACAGTCCGAGGATCGGGCAACCGTTTGCCGACGTTTCCGGCAGGGGCCGGGAAGGGCAGGTAACTCACCGAATCGGAACGGCCCATGCAGTCGTATTCAACGTATTCCACAACGTCGCGCCCGGATACGGGAGACGCCCCCACGGCAATCCGCTGAACGGGACGTCCCAGACCGTCGTAGTAGGCTACATCGGTCAGGAAAGAAGTCCCCGCGGCATCGAGAAAGGTTTTGGTTTTGATCCAGTTGGCCGTATCGGTGCCGGCGATCGTGACGCTGCCGGACATGATTTTGGAAGCCTTTCCGCTGTAACTCGCCTCCACGGTATACGTTCCGGGCCGGGAAACACTGGCGAAACGCAGCGGTAAGCCGTTTCCCGTCAGCGATGTCTGCCGGATTCCGTCGCACAGCAACGTATAGGTCACCCCGATCTGCGAATCGCTCAAGCCGATCGTAACCTGATTTACTCCCTCACCGGAAACCGTGTAAACGGCGAGTTCCGGCGGCGGAAGCTGGCGAATCCAGATCGACTGTTGCCCCAGATTGACCTCGTAATTCAGCTGAACCATGGATTTATTTTCCGGAAAAGAAACGACGAACGTGCCCAAAATGGAAGGATAGGGTTCGGCTTCGCCCGTAACGTCCACGTAACACTTGCCCGCATCGGAAATCAAGTCCGAAACGTCTCGCAGGATGTATTCCAGATCATTGTTGGAATGATGATCCACCGCGTACCGAAATGTTACTTCGGACGCGGTATAAGGCAGATTGACCGAAGTCGGGGAAATATCCACGATATGGCTCGCATCGGCATGGGCTGCCGAATATCCCAGCAGGAACAGCAAGGCGAAAACTATTTTTTTCATAACCGTATCTCCTTTATTCGTTTTGGTAATGATATTCGTATTCCCGCAGCACCTTTCCGTCGTTATCCAGTTCTCGGTAAAGCCTGCCGGCCGTGTCGTACCGGTAGTAGGTCACGTTCCCGTTATGATCCATTTCGGACGTTTTCCCGATCCCTTTGCGGTACGTATAGGTTTTCATGCGGGCATCCTTCGGGAGAATCCGAATTTCATCGATGTAATAATTTCCGCCGATCGTCTTCGAGGCAGCCGAAGCGGCGACGGTCAGGGTTTCTTTAACTTTCTGCCAGGTATTTCCGGCATCCGTGCTACTCCAGTACGACAGGACATAAGTCCCCGCAGCAAAGTTCCGAAGGTCGATGGCATATTCCCCCTTCCAGACGTTTTCCCCGGTCTTGGCCTTGTCCGTTCGGACGCTGCCCGTTTCGTCCTCGAAACTCGTGTGAAAGATTTCATTCGTCCGGTCATAGGCAAGCTCGGTCGTTTCGATCGAAAAATCGATGTGGTAAAAGGCCTGCGGCGCATCCTTATCCGCCCTGACATGAAAACGGTAGCGGCCTGCCGGAAGCGTCGCCGAAAAACCGATGTCGTCTTCCGAATTGGGCGAAGCCACATCGGTGTGTCGGAAGATTACCTGACTGGCGGACAATCCGATCTCATAGGTACAGGTCACCTCCGCATTCACGTAATGATGGTTCCGGTAGATCTCAAAGCGGATGGTTTGCTCATGCGGCACGATGAAATAATCCGTCGTGACCGGGTATTCCCATAAATAATCGAACATCTGATCGTTCCGGGTCAGGATATACCGGGGTTCCGAATGACGGGCATGACCGACCTCCGCGATCGGATGGGAATTCCCGTACCCGAAAACGGTCGCGCTTTGTTGTCCGGTAGCCGAAGTCCTCGTAATTACATTACCCGACCGGTCGTAGCAGTCATAACGATCGCCCGGATCATACCGGGTATCCTGCACCAAAGCATTTCCTTCCGCCCGGGACGGGACGAAATCCGTAAGCGGATTCTCCACCCGCAAGGCATAGGAAGCTGCCGGAACGGCCTGGAATCTCGCCCCGACCTGCCGGGCCTGGAATGTCGTCAGTTCGCCCGCAATCACTTCGCCGTTGCGACGCGTCACGCTTTCCACGGGCACTACGATGCGATCCCGCTGCAACAAATACAATCCGTACAAAGGGGAGCCTTCTCCTACTGCTGGAACGGTATAATTCCAGGGATATGCGATCGTATTCTCGATGGTGTTGCCTTCCGCATCCCGATTCGCTACCGTCGTCGGAACCAGATGCTCGGTATCGTATACGAACGATTGCTCCGACCCCGGTTCATAGTCGGTAGCTACGTTCTCGACCTTCTTCAAATAACACGGTTGGGACTCCCACTGGTATTCCCCCACGTATTTGCCGGCCTCGATGCCCACCAGAAAATCCACATAGGGCACATAGGCTTTGACGATCGCTCTGGCATCCTCGTCCAGCTCGTAGGTGTACCGCTGTTGGGAAACGATTTTCGTTCCGGAAACATCGTACCGGGTCACCTGTCGAAGCAGCCGCTTTCTCCAGAAACGGGAAGTGACCGGCAATACCGAGACGATGTTGCGGCAATCCAGGTTGGACGAACCTACGTTCAGACGAACATCCGAAGCCGAATAGTATTGATGGAGCAAGGGCGGGGAATCCGCAGACAAGTTTCCATAATCGTATCGGGTCCGGCTTCCGTCGCTTCGAATCTCATCCACGGAAGTATAATAAATACTGGTTCCGTTCAAATCGAAAATGTCGTTGAGGGGTTTGGAAGAAATGGTCACGGGGTATTTGACCGCTCCGTTGATACTGATGTATGTCATCCGCACATACCCCGTGACGGGAGGCGTCACGATTCGACCCGAATTGCGGTAATCGTACCGGGTACGCATCGTTTTCCCGTCTTCTGCGACCTGCCTGATTTCCCGGATACGCAAACCTCCGCCGGGTTTCATCATTCCCTCGTTCCAATATGAATTCAGTTCGTACTCGTACTGCACCTTTCCGCCCGTCGGATACCGGATTTCGGTCAGTACGTCCGCGCTGGTGTACTCCAGCGACGGTTCGCGGTCGGCTCCGGTATAATTGATCCGACCGGGGACGGAAAAGTTCGGAATAGAGCCCACGTATCCCTCGCCGTTGCAATAGCCCCAGTGATCGAAATTGGAAGCGGTTCGCAGCGGCAGATGCCGGGCGGTATTGTAAGCGAAGGCGTAAACCTGTCTGCCCGTATCGTCCGAATATCTTTCCCGGATGCTGTGCAGCAGGAAATCTTCGGCACGAACCGGATGGGGGGTATAAACGAATTCCACCGATTTCAGATTCGTGTTTTCGCTGACCTCGAATGACGAGATTCGATTTTTTGAAATGTCGTGCAGAAAGGTCATGCTTCCCCCGTCCCAGCGAACGGCATTCAACAGGCGCGGCTGGACGGTCGTCGTAATTGAATTGTACGAATTATTGATCACGGTGTGGTCGCTCCACAGGTTGAGCGTCGTATTGCGGCGCGTTTCCTCGACGGAAGAACCGTATGCGTAGGTAAAGGTGACCTTATTCCCGGCATAGCTTTCGATTTCATCCAGGTGCCAGGTGGACACGTAGGAGAGTGTCGTCTGGCCGTTTTTCAGGTTGGGGTTCTGATATTCTACGGTAGTCGTTTCGCGGGAAGCGTCCACGGTTCCGAAACGATATTTTACCCCTTTTTCATCCGTAATTTCAAAAGAGGTTTTCCCGATCCACCGGATGGCGAGGTTCTGGTACGGAATCGTATGCGCCGTCCCGGTATGATCGAAGACGAACATGCCCGATTTTCCGGGAATTTCGAAGAAGAACAAATCCGGCTCGGCATCTATCTCGTTGTACAACTGGTAAGCGGAACCGACATACTGGTAAAATTCCCGGGCAACTTCCGTGTCGCTTATGCCCCAGCGACTGGAATATTTTTCATCGGGCTTCTGTTTCACGATGCGCGTGATCCTGCCCCCGGCGGCGAACCTCCATCCCAGTCCGACCGAGGAAGCCCGGTCTTCGATCTTCAGACCGGAAGCCTGATAGGCGAGAGCTACGGGTACCTGAAGATCGGGAGTCTGAATCGTGTAAAGAGGTACCTGGACAGCGGTCACGCCGGTCGAATAGTCCACCGGATTCTGGATGCTACGGATCAGGGACATGCCGTCGGAAGAGGGAACGGCCTGCAGGTTGTTGTAGTTTTGTGCGAAACCCGCCCGGCCTCCGCCCGCCACGAAACAGCTCAGGCAGAGAATTTCAACAAGGTTTTTCAGTTTCATGTTTTCAAGGATTTCAATGAGAAAAGCACATATCCGACCGGGGAGAATCTTTTTTCGCATTATTCCATAGGCAATCGTTTTAATAGGTCAATGAATGGCGTTTCCGAGTTTGAACATCGGCATGTACATCGAAATCAGGACTACGGCGACGAGGATGCCCACAAAAAGAATCAGCAGGGGTTCCAGTACGGTTCCCAGCTGTTTCAACCGGTGCTCCAGCTCCGCGGTAAGGATGTCGCCCTGCCGGAAAAGCACCTCGGACAGCCGGTTGGTTTCCTCTCCCACCCGCAGCAGCATCGGCAGTTTCCGTCCGTACAGTTCCGGGAAACGTCCCACGTTCTCCGCAAACGTCTCTCCGTTCCGCAGCCCGTCGCCGATCGCTTCGAAGGAACGCCGGTAAGGATAAAAGGTAATGATATCCCTGAGCATCTCCACCCCCTGCAGCAACGGGACGCCCGAACCGTAAAGCAGGTACATCAGTTTGCAGAAATGGGACTGGTAATGTTTTCTCAACAGGCCTCCCGTCAAGGGGAACTTCAATAAAAGCAGGGATTTCAGCCGGCGAAAACGTTCCGTATGCCGTCCAAAAAATACGGCCGTTCCCAGTCCTGCGCCAAGGAGGAGGAAAACGAACGCATACTGCTTGAAATTCCGGGACAGGGCGATTACCGCCTGCGTGATTCCGGGCAACTCGCCGCCCATCCGGGCATATACCTGCTCGAACATCGGCACGATGACTGTCACCATGAAAACCAGTACCGTAACGGCGGTAAACAGGATGATGAGGGGATAACTGACCGCTCCGGAAATCATTCGCCGCTGGGCGGTCTTCTTCCGGTAATATTCGCACAGGAAGGCCAGCGACTCATTCAGTTTACCGGTTTCTTCCCCGATGCGGATCACGCCGCAGTCCAGCGCCGAAAAACGCCCGCTGCCCCGAAACGCTTCCCAAAGCGTGCACCCTCCGACCACGGCAGCATGCAGACCGGTGAGAAGCGTCCCGGTTTCCCCCTCTCCTTCCCCGAAAATCAACAGTTCGAAAGCCCGGTTAAAATCGAGCCCGGAAGAAAGCAGCGAATGGAATTCCGCGAACAGCGTTTCCTTCTTCGCATCGTT
This sequence comes from uncultured Rikenellaceae bacterium, assembly GCA_946486375.1. Taxonomy (GTDB): domain Bacteria; phylum Bacteroidota; class Bacteroidia; order Bacteroidales; family Rikenellaceae; genus CAMLTW01. The sequence goes on along the minus strand of CAMLTW010000001.1, from coordinate 468,162 downwards.
CAACCGTCCCGTGCGCCACGAACCGCTTTTTCCACTTGCCGAAACGTCCCGACGAAAACGCGACGAATCCGCTTCCGATAATTCGATTTCAATTTTCATGTGCGTATTCCTCCTCCATCCGTTCGAGCAGCCGCTCCGTTTCCGTTCCCGGATCGTACCGGACAGCGAAACGCCATTCCACCCCATCGTTTATGACGATTAAACTGTCCACCAAACCCGAAGACCCGTCCCGGAAGACCGTGCGGAAAAAAACGATTCCGGAAAACAGCGTGTCCGTTTTCCCTCCGGTCCATACGACCGTCAGCACGGAATCGTTTCTGACCAGCTCGGCCCGAACGCCGTCCGCTCCGAACACCCGCATGAACCGCCCTTCCTCCCGGATGCTGTCGCACTCCGACACAAGCGTCATGAACCTGTCCCGGTTTTCCAGCCGCTTCATATCCGCTTCCAACACGCCCTGCGCCTGTTTCAGCAAAGTTTCAAACAGAGAATACCCCCGGAACACCGCCAGCAGAACGATCCCCGAAAGAACCATAACGACCAGCATTTCCGCCAGCGTAAAAGCGGGCATCCGTTTCCCGCGCTTCCGTTTCCGGATAAATTCAGTTTCCATAGGCTACGAGCATTCGGTACACGGTTTCCCGTCCGCCGTTTTTCGGGACGGTTCGGAATTCCAGCGCCATGACTTCCGGCACATCCGGATAGGGAGCCGCCCTCACCGCAATTTCCCCCCACTTGTAAGTTCTCCGGTACTCCCCCGCATCGCAGGGTTCGGCGGCAAACCGACGGATACACTCCTGCAAATCGCTCTCCGCCTGCCATACCGAATTTTTTCCGTCCGCCACCCGCACCCGCGTTACCGTTTCGAGCGAAATGCAGAAAACGAGCAGGAAAAGGAGCGAAGCCGCCATCGTCTCCGGAGCGGAGCTTGCGGGCAATCCGGATTTCATTCGAGCCATCCGACCGTTTTTTTGCGGGCAATGCCCTCCATCCAGCAGGGGTAAGCCACGATATCGCTTCCGTAAACCGCGGCATTGTAAAGCAGATTTCCGTACATTCCCTGCGGAGTACGGTAATCGGCCTGCCTGACCCACAGACTGCCGGTAACGATGCCGTGCACTTCCGCGGTTCCGTCGATCCAGACCAATCCTCGCACACGGCTCTTTTCCTGCTGGAGATAATGGATGACTTTCCCGTTCGTCTGCGGAGATTCCCGAAGCCGAAACACCGCATAACCGTTCACTTCGCTGCCCGGCCCGATTTCCAACCGGCTTTCGGGAGCCGCATCGGGCATCGCGATACCGGACGGGTATTTCATCCGGACGCGGGATTCCACGATCACCGTATCCGAAGCCATCGCCTGCAGCGAACCGGCGAAACCTTCTCCGATCCGCACGCAGCGTGCGACCGCCAGGATATTTTTCAGCCGGGAAGTGCTGTCGATCCGCAGCCATCCGTCGGATCTGACGACGATATGCCCTTCCAGCGACACTCCGCTCAAATCATCTGCACGAAAGAACCGGACGGGATCGAAAAAACTCACCCTTTCGACAAAACCGGGCGTCAGCTCCGCCACGCTGTCGCCGGCGGTCATCCAACGGGTCACCGCATCGGGCATACCGGCGACGAGTGCAGGCAGGCTTTCGGACGACACCTGGATATCCGTCTCCGGAACTTTTTTCCCGGAATAGAAATTTCCCTGAACCTGCCCGTACAGCAATCCGTTTTTCGGCACATAAACCCGCCCCCGGACATCGCTGTTTCCCGCCAGCGTAAACGCCCGCCGGTTGTCGCATACGTACAACGCTGCCGGTCGTGCGGGAACGGCATATCCCACCAGCCGCGCCGCCCGGACTTTTCCGCCATCCGTCGAAACACGCACCGCCTCGTACAATCCCCACCGCTCCCCGATGAAGGCGACACGGGAAGCCGAATCTTCTCCGAACACACGGAAAGAACCGTTTTCATCCAAACGCTCCATAAATGCGCTGTCCCGTTCGTAGAGCAGCAGTGCGGCTTCCAGAAACGCTTTTTTCTGTTTTCGGGAACGGCTGCCGCCATACAGCGCGTTTTCCAGATCGAAAAGACTCAACAGGGTCAGCACGGCCAGCAGCATGAGCGTACACGCCACCAGCGCGGTAGCCAGTATGCCTCCCTTCATTCTCCTATGCTGCAATCGTTTCATTCCCTTTTGACGACGTATCGGTTCGATCCTTTCTGAAAAACAACGGAGTCTTCGGATATCCGGTCGAGCCGGTATTCCCCGATCCTGTCTCCCCGGAGCACCGTTTCCGGAGAAGCGTCCCGGACGATGATCGCATATACCCGCGTCCCCCGGCGGATCATTCCCTTGTACTTCACCGGGGGAATTTCCGGTTCCGCCGGACGCTCCGCCGCCGTTCTGCGGGGTTCGGAAACGGGCCGCGGCTTCGGCTTCGGACGCGACCGTTCCAGGAAAGGATCCCGATAGTTCAGCAACAGCACGCTGTCCGCCTGAGAAGCCCCTGCAGGATTCGCCGTCACCGGCCCCGTGCTCCGGGAAACCGGATCATCCGTCCAGCTCCATATCCTCCGGGCGATCATCCCCCAGACCACGACGGCCAGCACCGTCAGCATCCATATCGTCTTCCTACTTTTCACGGGACCGCGTTCCGGTTATTATCGTCCCATCCGCTCCGGACGAAGCCACGATCCGGAAAGCGTACGCCTGTTCTGCGGTCTGAAACACGCTGTTTCTGCCCCGGATGCTCCACTGGTAATCTCCCGGAGGAAGCGCCTGCGTATAGCGACAGCCGGTCAGAACGGTATCGGCCCAGAACCGTTCCACCCGGTCGAACCGGGGAGAGACCACCAGCACTCGGTAGGAATCGGCCCCCTTCAGCGGCTCCCAAACGAAATCCGTTTCCGGAACATCCGTCTCTACATCGGGCGTGGGAGCGATGATCCGGATCGCATCGTCGCCGATGTCCCGTTCCAGCAGTTCGTCGCATCCGGTTCCCAACAGGGCAAGCAGTAAAAAACATTTCCCTTTCATAAGCGGTCGTTTGAATGGATCGTAATCTGTTGCAACACGAGGGTAAGCTGCAGGACGTTTTCCCGTGTCCGGGGCCGCACTCCGAGCCGGTATTCCACCGAAACGATCCGAACGGAACCCGGCAGCTTCTCCAACGCCGCCAACATCCGGGTCAGCGGAAGATATCCCCCGGTCAGCGTCAATTCCCCCGCATAAATTTCCGCGTCCTCCGTTTCCCGGATCAAACAAGGCGTATACTTTTCGGGGCTTACCCCGTAACGCTCCGCCAGCGGCGTCACCACCCCCAACAATCCGCCGCTTTTGAGCAGGTTTTCCCCATCCCGCACGAGGGGAAGTCTCTCCGAAACGATCCCGCTGCCGACCGTATCGGTGCGAGCGGCTTCGATCAGCATTCCGGTTTCCCGACCGGCTTTCCACAGGGAAACCGTCCGACGGATGCCTGCCCAGTAAACGAGCAGCGGCGTTCCGATCAGCAACAGGAACAGCTTTACGGCCCCTTCGTAATTCTTCGCTCTTTTCATAGCGGTATTTCCAATTCGAACACATACCGGCTTTCCCTGTCCCGGTCGAGCGAAACCAGATTCAGGCGGCGGCCGAAATCCAGGGATTTCAGCGTATCCGCGAAACCGGCCACGGATGCGGAAGAAACGGATTCGCCCCGGACGATCGCCTTCGGGTCTGCCGGCGGCAACGGCTTGCCGAACTGCAACCTTCCGGAAAGGGGACGGATACCGAGCACCGTCAGCATGACCCCGTCCGGTACGGCGGAAGCGATCCGGTCGGCCAAAAAAGCATATGGGTAAGGCAACGGCGGCGCATATTCGGTTTCCACCTGCTTCCACTCCGTATGCCGCCGCTCACGGAGAAGCGCGCTTTGCCGCAGGGTGCCCAACTCCGCCTGCCGCCGCTGCACGTCCTGTTCCAGCCGTCCGCATACCCACCGGTTCGCTCCCAGAAACACGAGCGCACTTCCCAGCACCGGTAGCGCCAACCGGGAGAACAGCAGCGAAGCCAATGCGCTCCCTTCCGCCGAAGGCTTCAGCAACCGACGCAGGGTCAGGTCGTTCGTAAAGTATTCCTTTCCCGCCGCATACACTTCCTCCGTGCAATCCGATCCGGCACAGATACGGGCCGCCACAATGGGGAAATGTTCTTCCTCCAACCGATTCCGCAACAGGCGATAAGCCTCGCGTCGCATGAAGGTCAGTTTCACGGTTCCCCCTTCCTGCAGCTCGCCGAAAGAAATGAACTCCTTGTTTTCCCGGATTCGAACGGCGAAGTCGCTCTTGTCCGGGCAAATCCGCGAAACGACCTCCCGACCGTAAATCACCAGCACCGCAGGCCGGTTTCGCCATCCCCGATTCCGGTCGCCGGGCTGAAAGTTCCGGATGCGCTTTTTGATCCGAACCCTTCCCCGGCGCAGTACCAGCGCGAACAACGTGTACTCCCATCCGCCGTCGCCCGATGCGGCGGCGATCACGGTCAGTCCGTTCAGGATGCGGCAAAGCGGATGCATGGGTCAGTAAATTACGGTGGGTTTGATGAATACGTTCAATTTCCGCACGGAACGATTGTCTTTCGTCTTTCCGAAAATCCATTTGAGCACGGGCACCCGCGCCACATAGGGCAATCCGGAAGCGGACTTCGTCCGGTCGTTCCGGTCGATGCCCCCCAAAAGCACCATTTCCTCGTTCCGCACCCGGATCTGGGATTTGAAGCTCCGGGTGGCGGTTCCCGGCGGGGCGTCTTCGGTTTGCTTCGACTGGGTAGGCGTGAACTCCGTCTGCTCGATCTCAATTTCCAGCGTGATTTCGTCGTTCCCGCTGACGAAAGGCACGATTTTCACGATCAGGTTCGCCTCCACCGTCTTCCAGACATAGGACGACGACTGAATCGGGTTCTGGGTGCCGATCAGGTTTTCGTTCACTTCCTTGTAGTAGCGGGTTTCTCCGCTTTTGAGCATCGCTTCGTGTCCGTTCAGGGTGGACAGTTTCGGCGTCGATTGCAGTTCTATGGTTCCGGCTTCCTCCAGAAACCGCAGGTTCGCATAAAAATTGGGGGTCACCCGCCCCAGTTTCACCGAGCCGAATCCGTTGAAACTGTTCAGAAGCCGGTTGATGGCCGAAGCGCTCAGGTTCATGTCGATTCCCGGACTGAGGGTTCCCGAAGTGGCCGAGGGCTCGCTTCCCACCCCCAGCGAAAGACCCGCTTCGTTGATCAGGTTTTTGGTAGCGTCTACGATCAGGATATCGATGGTGATCAGGGGAACTGTCTTGTCCACGCCTTTCAGGAACTGTTCCACCCGGGCCACCTGGCGCTGGTCTCCGCTCAGGATCAAGCTGTTCAAATCGGCGAAAACCTGAACCTGCACCCCTTTCTTCAGTTCGGGCGGGATCGCTTCGACCAGCCGGCCAACCGTGCGGTATTTCATCGGCACGACCCGCACGGAAGCCAGGCCGCCTCCCTCGGTGGCCCCGAACATGTAAATTCCCTCTTCCTCGTAATAGGAATACGGCGTACCCGTAAAAAGCACTTTCAACAGCGTACCGAATTCCACCTCCTTCAGGTACAGGCTGGCCTGACCGCTCACCGGAGAAATGAAACAATAATTCAGTCCCAGCCGGTCGCAAAGGTTGCCTATGATGTCGTACACGTTTCCCCGGTCGATCCGGATGCTGATCCGTCCGAGGCTGTCCACTTCCAGCTGGTCTCCGGAAAACCGATGCCGCAGCACATTCCCCGGCGACGAAGCATCGGGCGCTTTCACTGCGAACGTCCACACTCCCCCCTCGTTCCGAAAACTTTCCATGCCGTTGGATTCGGCCAAGGCCCGTATCGCCTCGTCCGCCGGAAGATTCACCACGTACCCGGACACTCTCTTCGGATACAGCTCGCGCGGCAAAACGACATTCAGTCCGGAAGCGTCGGCCAGCTTTTTCGTCACCTCCTGCAAAGGGACGTCGACCAGGTCGTAACTCATCCGGTCGCTGTCGGGAAGATACGTCACCGTCGGCAGGGGAGGCTCCGGCTCCGGAACACGGTAAGGATAAAGGGAAACGATATTCCCGATCACATCCAGCTCCAGATCGTATTCCCGGCACAGGTAATACAGCAAATCGTCCACCCGGACCCGGTTCAGGTTGCAGTTCACCATCAGTCCGCCATCCCCATGGATTCCGATGCTGAGACGGTTCACCCTGGCGATGTTCCGCACCAGATCGCCCAGCGGCATGCTGCCTACCGACAGGTCGATTTCCGACCGGTAAACCGAGTCGGTCGCAACCAGCCGATTCAGTTTTTCCCTCACCTGGGCCAGCCGGTCTTCCTGCGCATGCGCGGAAAAAACCAGCAGCCAAAGACATCCGAGCCAACAAACGTACCTCATAAGCTATTGTTCCAACAAGGGTAAAATTTCTTCGGGAGACGTCTCTCCCGTTTCCAGCAGCCGGAGCGCCGCATCCCGCAGGGTCACGATTCCGCGTTTTTTCAGTTCCTCCCCCATATCGTCCCTGGAAGCCCGCACGGCTTCGGACAATTCCCTGTCCATCGGTATCACTTCGTAAATCGCCCTGCGTCCCCGATACCCGGTGTAGTAGCACTTTTCGCATCCGACCGCTTTCCAACCGTGCGCCGGCCCTTCCCCATATCCGAACCGACGCCAGAAATCCGCATCCACAAACGCTTTCTCCTTGCAATGAGGACACAACAGGCGAACCAGCCGCTGAGCGGCACAGAGAACCAGCGTATCGGAGACCAGATACGGATGCAACCCCATATCCACGAGACGGGCCACGCTTCCCCACGCACTGTTGGTGTGTATGGTGGAAAAGATCAAATGTCCGGTCAGCGCACTGCGCACCGCCATCCGGGCCGTATCCGAATCGCGGATTTCTCCGAGCATGATGATGTCCGGATCCTGCCGCAGGAACGTACGGAGTGCGCTTCCGAACGTCAGCCCGATTTCCTCCTTCAGCTGCACCTGATTGACGCCTTCGAGCGTGTATTCCACGGGGTCTTCGATGGTCAGGATGTTGTCCGTGTCCCGGTTCAGCAATCGCAGCGTGGCATACAGCGTCGTGCTTTTCCCCGATCCCGTAGGCCCGCTGATCAGTACCAGCCCGTGAGGGTTCCGAACGGCGCGAATGTAATCTTCCAGCTGTTTTTCGGAAAAACCGAGGTTCGAAAGTTCCAGCAATCCGACGCGGCGGGTCAGCAGCCGCAGAACCACCTTCTCCCCATAAATGGTCGGCAGCGACGACACGCGCACGTCGAATTTGTCTTTCTCCCCCCGGTAAAATATCCGGCCGTCCTGAGGCAGCCGTTTTTCCGAAATATCCAGATCGGCCAGGATTTTGATCCGGTTGACCACCGCCGGATAATTCCGTTTTTCGATCACGTAACGCTCGATCAGTTTTCCGTCGAGCCGGAAACGGACCCGACACCGCTCTTCATACGCCTCGAAATGGATGTCGCTCGCTCCGTTGCGATAAGCCTCCCCGATCAGTTCCATCAAAAACCGGTCGCTTCCGGCATCCAGGCGAACCGTGCGATCCGCTTCCCCGGCAGGACGGTAATACTGCCTCAGCAACCGGCTCAGTTCCTCCGATTCCAGCGGAATCAATTCCAACCGTTCGCCGGTCATGACCCCGGCTTCCGTTTCCAATGCCTGCAAATCCGCCCCGTCGTCGGCATAGCAAAGCAACTTCCCGTCTTTTTCCTCGTAGGGCACTAGCCTGTATTCCCACGCATGGAAAGCGGAAAACCGTTGCAGTATTTCGGTCGGTATTTTTTCTACGGTATTCATTTCAAGGCCCGGATAAAAACATAAAACAGAAAACAGATACCCACCGTCCCCACCAGCGGCACGGTAGAAGTCCGGGGTCGAAAAACAGCGTACAGCTTCCATCCGACCCAGGTCAGGGCAAAGGACAGGGTTAGAAACCGAACGTATTCTTCCGGAGCGAATCCGGGAGCCAGAGTACCCAGAAACCACCAGTCCCCTTTCCCTACCATAGTTCCCGAAGGGACGGACGAACGTCGGATGAACCCCGCATAGCCTTTCAAAAAGGAGAACATAAGCCCCACCACGACCAGATTGAGCGCGACGGATGCCGCTACCGTTTTCCCTCCGGCCAGCATCAGTGCATACGACAAGTGGCAAACGCCGAACAGGACGAGCCATACGGTTCCGATTTCCCGCCGCAAGAAATCGGAGCGGATCATCGCCGCGAGCGCCGGACACGCAGCCGCCAGAAAATAGTGGGCATTCATTCGGATTCGGTTAAAAGTCGGTTATCGGTTCGGGGTACGGAAAATCTTCGAAACAGCGGTTTCGGTACGGCTCAGTCCCTGACGGTTTCCTGCAGTTTTTTATCCTGGTCGATTTCCCAGACATTGTAAGTCCCGTCGCCGTCGAAGTCCACCACGGCCGTCGCCGTCGCCCGGAACCCCTGCGCGGAAGCTTCGACGATCTCGATTCGGTAGTTCGCATTCCCCCCTTCCGTAACCGGCGTCTGCTGTTCGAACCCCAGTTCTTCCAGAGAAGCGGAATACCGGGAATACGTGTAAAAATGACTTCTCTGCAGGGAGTGCAGGAAAACCAGCTGTTGCTGGGCCTCCGTACTTTTCGCCCGGGAAATCAGCGGCATCAGGTTGGGTAATGCAATCAGCACCAGAATCCCGATGATGACCAGTACGACCAGCAGTTCTGGAAGGGAAAAGGCATTCAGCCGGGAAGGGATCGTCTTTTTCATGGCCGGATTGGATAAGATACAATCAACAATAAATTAGTTATCAACCTGTTAGTCTTGGCACTTTTCAATTAAACGAACCTTTTTTCATACCCCTGTTCCACGGGTTGCAGGTTCCGGATTAGGATATACATACGAATCGGATTGTGCGCTGAAATTTAAATTTTTAGAAATTTTTCCGGTCTTTATTTGTTATTTATTATTTTTTATATATCTTGAGCATAATTAAATGTTCGTTTATTTAAATCTATAATTATAACATTCCCATAAATCGGAAAATACGGATTCGGAAACGTAAAAGGAAGGACGGCCGTTTCGGAGAATTACCCTTATTTCGCGCCGGAAACCTTAACGGAAAAACATATGGTAATCGCTTATCTGAGAGTCAGCACCGAAAGGCAGCTGCTTGAGAACCAAAAAAATGAAATCGAACTTTTCGCTCGTGCCAGGGGGCTGCAGATCCGCAGCTGGCTCACGGAAAAAGTCAGCGGAACCGCTTCGGCCAAAGACCGCAAACTGAACGGTCTGTTACGACAACTCAAGGCAGGGGACGTACTGATCGTCAGCGAAATTTCGCGCCTGAGCCGCACCATGCTCGAAATCATGTCCATCCTTCACCTTTGCATCCGGAAACAAATCGTTCTTTACAGCGTCAAAGAGGGATATGCGTTCGAAAACAACATGACCAGCAAAATCATGGGCTTCGCTTTCGGCATGGCCGCAGAAATCGAACGGAATCTCATTTCCGCCCGGACACGGGAAGCGCTGGCCTATCGCAAGGCCCAGGGCGTCGTACTGGGGCGTCCCAAAGGGAGCTGTACCCGGAAGAAACTGTTGGAAGAGCACGATTCCGAAATTCGGGAACTGCTTCGGGAAGGCGTACGAAAAACCGACATCGCCCGTCGGTTCGGAGTTTCCAAGGCAACCTTTTACGCCTTTTTGAAAGAAAGCCTTCCGGAAAGGAAATAACGGAAAACGTCAATACCTTTTTCTGCAAGCTTCGGGTAGAAAACCAATGAAATTCGATGCGGATTCCCGGTCGCATCGAATCCGGCATTATCGGTACGGGCCATAAAAAACCCTCTTTCCGTGGAAAGAGGGTTTTTGCATTCCCAGCAGAACCCGATCACAATGCCTTGTTCAATTCCTCGTAATCTTTCAGCAGATCGCGGGGAAGTAGCGCTTTCGGCGTAATGCGGATGCGGTACATCTGCCCCTTGAACCAGCACACCTTGTTCTGCCGCACTCCGACGGAAGTGATGCCCTCATCGATGGGTAAAAAGGTCAGGTTGCCCCACCGCTGCGGCGAACCGTTTACATACGTCACCAGCATGTTCCGGTAGACGATGAGCGTGACATTGTACCAGCGGTCGGTCGGATGGTGCAACGCCGAATCGATCAGCGTCAGCTTGTTCCCGTCGCTCAGGCTGGTGTGCGCATCGAAATACCACGTCCTGTCGGGATTCACCCGCGTTTCGAACATGATGCGTTCTCCCCGCAAAAGCCCCATGTGCAAAAACCGTTGGGCGAAATCCCCGTCTCCGTCCGGTTTGAAAATCACTTCGATGGTCGCCTCCTTCATTCCCTTCAACGGATTGGTATCCAGGAACCAGGCATCCTGTTTCCCGTCGAATTGCACGGCGGGCCCCAATACGGTTTCCACGATCTGCGGGTTTCCTTCCGTGGCCTGAATGGAAGGAAGAGCGGCCACCTTCCAGTCGATGGTTCCGGGAACGGTCTGGGGAGGGGTCTGCGCACGGCACACCGTCGTTCCCATCATTAACAAAGCCGCACATGCGGCAAACATTTTTCCGGTCATGTTCTTATCGGTCGTTTTTAAGTTCGGAGCGGCCTGTCGCCGCCGGGGGATAAATATAGCGAAAAAACCGCAATACCAGCCGAAGGCAGGGAAATTCACCGAAAAAAACCGCCTTCCCCGGAAACGGAGAAAGGCGGCCATCGGTCGGAAACGACCGTTTACCAAATCATCACCCGGTCGGCAGGCGCCATGTACATCGGATCGCCTTCCCGGATGCCGAAAGCGGAATAAAAATCGTCCAGATTCCGCAGGGCCGCATTGACACGCCATTTACCCAGCGAATGCGGGTCGATTTTGGTCAGCCGGAGAATCTCTTCGTCCCGGATGTTCTGACCCCACAGGGTCGCATAACCCAGATAGAACCGCTGTTCGTCCGTAAAGCCGTCGATCGGCGCAGGCGTTTCCTTCCCCTTCAGGCTGTTTCGGTACGCCGCATGCGCGACGAGCAGTCCTCCGTGGTCGGCGATGTTTTCACCCAGCGTATAATGCCCGTTGGCATGCACCGTATCCAGCACGACGATGGCATCGTACTGCGCGGCCAGCTTTTCGGCCCGTTCCCGGAAACGGGCGGCGTCTTCGGGCGTCCACCAGTCGGTCAGGTTGCCGTTCCTGTCGTAGTTACGCCCCTGATCGTCGAAACCGTGGGTCATTTCGTGTCCGATCACCACCCCGATCGCCCCGTAATTCACCGCGTCGTCGGCTTCCGGATTGAAGAAGGGCGGCTGCAGGATGGCGGCAGGGAAACAGATTTCGTTGGTCGTGGGATTATAATAGGCGTTCACCGTCTGCGGACTCATGTACCACCGACTCCGATCCACCGGTTTCCCGGCATCGGCCAGTTGATAATCCATATCGAAAATGTTGGAACGGCGAACATTCGCCCAGTAGGAATCGTCTTTCACTTCCAGTCCGGAATAATCCCGCCATTTGTCCGGATAACCGATTTTCACCGTAAAGGAAGCGAGCTTTTCCCTGGCCTTGGCTTTGGTCGTATCGCCCATCCATTCCAACGAGTCGATGCGCTGACCGAGCGCCGTCTGCAGGTTGCCGACCAGTTGGAGCATCTTTTCCTTGGAAGAAGCGGGAAAGTATTTTTCCACGTACATTTTCCCAACGGCTTCCGACAAAGCGCCGTCGGTCGTCCGGAGCGCACGTTTCCAGCGCGGCTGCTGTTCCTGCCGGCCCGACATGGCCCTGCCGTAAAATTCGAAGGAAGCGTCCGCAAAATCGTCGCTCAGGTAAGGAGCGGCAGCATCGAGCAGGTTGAAGGCCAGATAGGCTTTCCGCTGGTCGAGCGTAACGTCCTTCAACGCTTCATCCAATGCCGGATAAAAGTCCTTCTGGCGCACGTTCACCTCCGAAAGCCCGGACAGGCCGAGCGTTCTGAAATACAGGTTCCAGTCCACCAGTCCGCTCGACTTCGCCAGATCGGCCACCGGCATCTTGTTGTAGTTCCGGTAAGAATCGCGCAGCAATTCCCGCGGATAGGAAACCTCGGCGATTTCCTTTTCGATTTTCAGTACGGCGTCCGTAGCTTCCGTCGCTTTTTCCGGGGCGTATCCCGCCAGCGTGAACAAGCGTCCGATGTAGGCTTTGTAAGTGTCCCGGACTTTCTGCATGTCGGGATCGTCCTGGAGATAATAATCCCGGTCGCCCATTCCCAGTCCGGACTGCTGCATCAGCACGATGTTCATCGAGCTGTTCTTTTCATCGGCATCCACGCCCACCGCAAAGAACGGGAAAATGCCTTCGTGGTGCAGGTCGGCCACCGCTCTGGAAAACCCGGCTTCATCCGAAATCGCTTCGATGGCGGCCAGTTCCTCCTTCACGGGAGCGGGCCCTTCGGCGTTGCGCTTTACGCTGTCCATCCCCATCCGATAAAAAAGAGCGATCTTCTGCGCCACGGGGTCGTTCTCAGCCGGAGCGGCCGCGATCCCCTCGACGAGTTCCCGAAGCTGGTTCAGGTTGTCTTCCCGCAATTGATCGAAAGTGCCGAAACGGGAATATTCGGGCTTCAGCGGATTGTTTTTCATCCAGCCGCCGCAGGCGTACGCATAAAAGTCTTCTCCCGGACGCACAGTCGTATCCAGATTCGCCAGATCGATGGCCGGACGGGCGTTCGCTTTCTCGGAACGGTTGCCGCAACCTGCGAACACGGCGGCGCCCGCCAGAGTCAGGACAGAAATCATCATCATTTTTTTCATCTTATATCGGATTTATAACGTAAACGTACCGTAAGCGTTTCGGACGCAAAGGTACAAAACAATCCTGCAACTTATCCGTTTCCGTCCAAAAGACCGGACGGGAAGAATATCCTTTTTTCTCATGAACTCCTCCTGCAAAACGGACTTTTCGGTCGGGCTTCCCTTCCGGTAAAAATTTTTCCTTCGCCCCTGCCGGAAAAAAGGAAATCCGTCCGGCGAATTTTAAAGGCGGAATGGTATTGGATTGAACCAAATTTCCTATAAATTTGTCGGACTCTTTTGAAAAACAACATTCAAAATCTCGATAATGGAAAACAATATTAAATTCGTCACGGCCGAAGAAGCGGTGAAGGCCATCCGGCCGGGCGACCACGTGCACCTGAGCAGCGTCGCCAGCGCGCCGCAGTGCCTCATCAACGCCATGTGCGAACGGGGCCGGCGCGGAGAGCTTAAAGACGTACACGTACACCACCTCCACACCGAAGGCCCGGCGCCTTATGCGGCGGAAGAATTCGACGGCGTGTTCCAGCTCGACTCCTTTTTCGTGGGCAGCAATGTACGGAAGGTCACGCAATCGGGGTATGCGGACTACATTCCCATTTTCCTGAGCGAAACCCAGAAGCTTTACCGTTCGGGAGCCCTTCCCTGCGATGTGGCCATGATCCAGGTATCGCCTCCGGACAAACACGGCTATGTTTCGCTGGGCACCTCCGTGGACGCCACGCTGGCGGCGGTGGAATGCGCCCGTACCGTGATCGCCGTAGTCAACAAGCACGTACCGCGTTCGTTCGGAGACGCTTTTATCCATAGCAGCCAGATCCACGTCTTCGTGGAAGACGACACGCCGCTGGAAGAAGCGCATTTCTCGGTGCCCAACGAAACCGAAATCGCCATCGGGAAACATTGTGCGGCCCTGATCGAAGACGGAGCCTGTCTGCAAATGGGAATCGGAGCCATTCCCAACGCTGTATTGGCGCAGCTCACCAACCACAAGAACCTCGGCATCCATACCGAAATGTTTGCGGACGGCGTACTGCCGCTGGTGGAAAGCGGAGTCATCAACGGTCGGAACAAAGCCATCGACAAGGGGAAAATCGTCTCCACGTTCCTGATGGGTTCGCAGAAAGTATATGACTTCATCGACAACAATCCGGGCGTGCTGATGATGGACGTGGGTTACACCAACGATCCGTTCGTCATTTCCCGAAACCCGAAGGTAACAGCCATCAACTCGGCCCTGCAGGTGGATATCACCGGACAGGTTTGCGCCGATTCGCTGGGCACCAAATTCTATTCGGGCGTCGGCGGCCAGATCGACTTCATCTACGGCGCCTCCATGTCCGAAGGTGGGAAAGCGATCATCGCCATGCCCTCGGTGACCAACAAAGGCGTGAGCAAAATCGCGCCCGTGCTGAACAGCGGAGCGGGTGTCGTAACGACCCGGGCACACATCCACTACATGGTTACGGAATTCGGTGCGGTGGATCTCTACGGCAAATCCATGCAGGAACGGGCGCGGCTCCTCACGAGCATCGCTCACCCGGATCATCAGGAAGCACTGGACAAGGCGGCATTCGAACGCTTCGGCTCCCACTTTCGGTACATCAAAATGAAAACGAAAACTCCGAATCCGGTCAAATAACCGTGTCGGAAAGAAACAATAGCGAACGAAAAAGCCGGGGACAACGTTCTCCGGCCTTTTTTCATGCCCGGAGAATACGTTCCGGCCCCGTCTTTCAGAGATTCGCCGCATTTTCCACGACCTCCGAGCCCCTTTTCGGAAAGCCATAACGTTCATTCGGAAAACAGGTTCGATCTTTCTGCATACATTCCCTACTTTCCGTCCGTAAGCTTACGACAAACAGCGGCGGGTTCCGAAAAGCCCACGATAGAGTAGGAAACAAAAAATCGAAATCATGGAAGAAATCACACATGAAGGCGGGTCTATTCATGCAAACGACGACCGGGACAACTGCGCCTCGGTGGAATACGTCACACTGACGCAAACGGACGCGACCCATGCCGAATGGAGAGTATATCTCCGCGGCGTGCCTATGAAAGCGAATTATACGCGGAGGCAACGCCTCACCTACAACGCAAAGGGTACCTCCAATCCGAACGCGGACAACGATCTGGTCGTAAAATCCGTACTGGGCCCCGGCGCCTACCTTTGCGACGGGCCGTGGCCAGGACGATGCTGACGCTTCCGTATGACCGGTAAATTTTTTTCGAACCGGACTGAACGCTGAACGGGGAAACGCACGATCGTGCGTTTCCCCGTTTCTCTTTTTCGCAACACCTCGGATCAGACGCTCCCTTTTACCGACCGGTAAAACGCTGCATCCGGCGGACGCATCAAAGGCCGTACAACCGTTCCAGGTTGGCCTGCACTTTTTCGTCGGTCAGGTAATCGTCGTAATTCATGTATTTGTCCACCATGCCGTTAGGCGTAATCTCGATGATCCGGTTGGCCACCGTACTGATGAACTGGTGGTCGTGGGAGGTCATCAGCACATTCCCCCTGAAATTCATCAGGGAATTGTTGAAGGCCTGAATTGCTTCCAGGTCGAGATGGTTCGTGGGCGAATCGAGCAGCAGGGTGTTCGGATTCTGAATCATCATCCGGGCGATCATGCAGCGCATTTTCTCTCCGCCCGACAGCACGTTTACCGGCTTGTAAATTTCTTCGCCGCTGAACAGCATTTTCCCCAGGTATCCCCGCAGGAACAGTTCGCTGGTGTCTTCCGAAAACTGCGCCAGCCAGTCCACGATGCTGAGCTGGCTTTCGAAACAAATCGCGTTGTTCAACGGCAGATACGCCCGGTTCACGGTGATTCCCCATTCGATCATGCCGCTGTCCGGGGCGTCCCGCTCAGCCAAAATTTCCAGCAAAGCCGTCACCGCCCTCGGTTCCCGCGACAGGAAAACGATCTTGTCGTCTTTTTCGACCGTGAAGGAAATGTTGCCGAACAACTTCTCTCCGCCCGCCGTTTTGCTCAGGCCGTCCACCGCCAGAATCTTGGTGCCCACTTCCCGCGAAGGCTGGAAGATGATGCCGGGATATTTGCGCATGGACGGTTTGATCTCCTCCACGTTGAGTTTTTCGAGCATCTTTTTTCGGCTGGTGGTCTGCTTCGACTTGGCCACGTTGGCGCTGAACCGGCGGATGAACTCTTCCAGTTCCTTCCGTTTCTCCTCCGCCTTCTTGTTCTGGTTCTGCTGCTGCCGTGCCGCGAGTTGGCTCGACTCGTACCAGAAGCTGTAATTCCCGGAGAAAAGGTTGATTTCGTTGTAATCGATGTCGATGATGTGCGTGCTGACCGCATCCAGGAAATGCCGGTCGTGGGAAACCACCAGCACCGTATTCTCATAATTGGAAAGGTAATTTTCCAGCCACATCACCGTTTTTACGTCCAGGTCGTTGGTCGGTTCGTCCAGCAGCAGGTTGTCGGGCTTCCCGAACAGCGCCTGCGCCAGCAGCACGCGCACCTTTTCCTTCGGGTTCAGCTCTCTCATCCGACGACCGTGCAGCGCTTCCGCGATACCCAGTCCGCTCAACAGGCTGGCCGCGTCGCTTTCGGCGTTCCATCCGTCCATCTCGGCGAACCGTTCTTCCAGTTCCCCGGCCCGGATGCCGTCTTCGTCCGAGAAATCGGTCTTGGCATACAGGGCATTCTTTTCATTCATGGTTTCCCACAGGGGCTGATGTCCCATCATGACCGTATCGAGCACCGTATATTCGTCGTATTCGAAGTGATCCTGCCGGAGCACCGAAAGCCGTTCGCCGGGCCCGAAAGCCACTCCGCCCCGCATCGGGGTCACCTCCCCGCTCAATACCTTCAAAAAGGTAGATTTGCCCGCTCCGTTCGCCCCGATCACCCCGTAGCAGTTGCCCGGCGTAAACTTGAGGTTGACGTCCTTGAAAAGGACGCGCTTGCCGTATTGTACTTCCAGATTCGAAACCGTTATCATTGTGCGTTTCTTTTGATTGGATCGCCCGCATGGGACGAAAAGAGGGACAAAGGTAGTTCAAAACGGCGGGGAAACCAAACGTTCCGCAGAAGGCCGGCACACCGGGCCTGTATTACGTCCCCGTAAACGGGAATATTTCCTGACAAATTCGTCTTTCCGTGCGGAGTTTTTTTTCCGCAAACGAAATTCCGGATTCCTTTTTGCATACGTAAAATCTTCGGAAAAGCGTTGTTTTTCCGGAATATTGGAATACCTTTGATTCGAATATTATACATCCATACGAATGAAATCATTACAAATCGGAGATCTGACGGTCTCCCTGCCGATCATTCAGGGCGGAATGGGCGTGGGAATTTCCCTGTCCGGACTGGCTTCGGCTGTCGCCAACGAAGGAGGGGTCGGTGTCATTTCCAGCGCCGGGCTGGGGCTGCTTTATTCCAAATCCCCGGCTGAATACTGCGCCGCCAGCATCCGCGGACTGAAAGAGGAAATCCGCAAGGCGCGGGCGAAAACCCAAGGAATCATTGGAGTGAACGTAATGGTGGCGATGAGCAATTTCGCCGATATGATCCGAACGGCCGTCGCCGAAAAAGTCGATATCGTTTTTTCCGGAGCGGGCCTTCCGCTCGACATGCCCGCCTTCCTGACACGGGAAAGCCGCACCAAGCTGGTACCGATCGTTTCCTCTTCCCGGGCCGTACGGATCATCTGCGAAAAATGGAAGAGCAATTACGATTACCTGCCCGACGCCGTAGTGGTCGAAGGGCCGAAGGCCGGAGGACATCTGGGCTACAAGAACGACCAGATCGACGATGAAAACTTCGCGCTGGAAACCACCGTGCCTCAGGTGATCGAAACGGTCAGGCAGTATGAGGAAAAATACGGAAAGCGGATTCCGGTGATCGCTGCTGGCGGCATTTACACCGGGGAAGACATCTACGAAATCATGAAACTGGGCGTATCGGGCGTACAGCTCGGCACCAAATTCGTCACCACGATCGAATGCGACGCCTCACCCCTTTTCAAACAGAGATACATCGATGCGAAACCGGAAGACATCCGGATCATCGCCAGCCCCGTAGGAATGCCGGGACGGGCCATCGACGGAGAATTCATGCACCTGGTGGACGAAGGAAAGAAACATCCCAAAAGCTGTCCCTTCAACTGCATCAAGACCTGCGATTATAAGAAAAGCCCCTATTGCATCATGATGGCGCTTTACAACGCCTCGAAGGGAAATTTCAACAAGGGTTACGCGTTTGCGGGAGCGAAAGCCTATCTTTCCAAAAAAATTACGAGCGTGCGGGAAACGGTGCGTTCGCTGATCGAAGAATACAATAACCGGGAAAACGGAGAGAAAAGGATTTCGATCGGCTGATCGTCGGGCTGCATTATTTACCGAATTATTCTCTACGGGGCGGAAATCCTTTCCGCCCCGTATTGTTTTTCCCGAATCCGCACCGTTTTTGAAAACCGCTTCTGCTTCCGGTCTGTCGCACTTCTTGTTCCCTGCACAATAACAATAAGAGAGGGAGCATGACGCTCCCTCTTCCCTGAATGAAATTCGTCTTTACCGAAACGACCGACCGGACTTGGGGCCGGCTTCCGGCTTGCCGTGTTATTTCTTGTCGGCGAAATACCGCTTGTAGAGTCCGGCGAATCCCTGACCGTGGCGGGCTTCGTCCTTGCACATTTCATGCACGGTATCATGAATGGCGTCCAGATTGAGTTCCTTGGCACGGGTGGCGATCCGCTTCTTGTCGGCGCACGCTCCCGATTCGGCTTCCATCCGGGCTTTCACGTTGGTTTTGGTGTCCCATACCACTTCGCCCAGCAGTTCGGCGAACTTGGCGGCATGTTCGGCTTCTTCCCAGGCATAACGCTTGAACGCTTCCGCGATTTCGGGATAGCCTTCCCGATCGGCCTGACGGCTCATGGCCAGATACATGCCCACTTCCGTGCATTCGCCCATGAAGTGATCCTTCAACCCCTGCAACACTTCGGCATCCACACCTTTAGCCACACCCAACCGATGTTCGTCGGCCCAGCTCAGACTGCCTTCCTCTTCCACCACTTCCTGAAATTTGCTTCCCGGCACTTTACACTGAGGACAGAATTCAGGCGCCTGGTCTCCATAATGAACGTAACCGCATACCGTACAAATAAACTTTTTCATTTCGTTTAGGTTTTAAAGTGTTTATGAATCGTTTCCGCTTTTCATCTTCTCCTCGCATTCCCGGCAATATCCTTTCATGTACAGAAATACGTCGGTCACAGTCAAATTCCGAATATGCTCCTCCCGCACGAATTCCACCTCCTCCAAAGGCAGATCGTAAATGCAACCGCAGCCCTTGCACATGAAATGGGCATGCGGCCTCGTATCCCCGTCGAACCGGGCGTTCTTTCCGTCGATGTCCAGACAGAGAACCGCTCCCCGCTCCGTAAAAAGTTTGAGAGTATTGTACACCGTCGTTTTGGAAAGCGTCGGCATCGCCGGATACAGGGCGTTGAAAATCTCATCCGCCGTCGGATGGGTGCGATGGGTCAACAGGTAGTCCATCACCGCAATCCGCTGCTGGGAAGGCCTGATCCCCTTGCTTATCAAATATCCGTGAGCGCCGTATTCCATCTTTTCTCATCTCCCCGCTTTGTTCCGGTTTTAAATTTGTAACGATTACATTTTTATAACCGATGCAAATATACGACGTGTTTCCGGATTTGCAAATTTTTCCGGCTCTTTTTTAACATTTCTTTCCGCTGCACGGCAGGTAAGAGCACCGGCCCCCGAACGGCATGACCTGCGGACAAGATTTCGATTCCGGACAGATCAAATGAGAAAAGCGGGGACACGCCCCGCTTCGAAACCGCACGACAGGATCGGAATCATTTTCCGAGGGCGGCTTCCACTTCTTCCCGCGGAAGTTTTTTCAGGCAGAAAAACCAGTCGTAGCACACGGCGCCTTCTTCCGTCTTCCCTTCGGTCCGCTCTTCGGCCATGCCCATCGTGCTTGCGGTCGGCACGATCACGTCGCTGCCCGGACGCCAGTCGGCGGGAAGCGCCACGTCGAACTTGTCGATAGTCTGAAGGCCGATGAGCACCCGTTTGATCTCGTCGAAATTCCGTCCCAGCGAAAGGGGATAATAGATGATGGAACGGATGATTCCCTGCGGGTCGATGAAAAACACGGCGCGTACTGCCTGCGTCTTGCTTTCACCGGGCTGAAGCATGCCGTACATCCGGGCCACGTTCATGGAAAGGTCTGCAATGAGGGGAAAGGTGATTTCGATGTTTTTGATTCCGTTGAACTCTATTTTTTCCCGGATGGTTCTCAACCAGGCGATATGACTGTACAATCCGTCGACCGACAGCCCCACCAGCTGGCAGTTGAGGTCGGCGAATTCCTGCGCCATTTTTCCGAAGGTCATGAATTCGGAAGTGCATACGGGGGTGAAATCGGAAGGATGGCTGAACAGGATGATCCATTTGCCCCGGAAATCGGAAGGAAAATGGATGGTTCCCTGCGTGGTGACCGCTTCGAATGCAGGAGCCGGATCGCCGAGCCGGGGCATGGAGTACGTTTCGTTTTCCATAGGTTTTGCGTATGAATGAGGTTGATATCCACCGCCGCCGACAATCCGGAGGACGGATGAGGGATATCCTGCAAAAATGCCGCCATTCCCGGAAAACGATAAAACCCCGGTCGCAGAATCGACCGGGGCAAAACATTTTACCGAAGTCATAGAAACTTCAGCGTACTCACAACCGGAACTTAATCCCGACCAGCCGGGGATTCTCCCCTTCTTCCAGCCGAAGGCCGTGCGTCCGGATCAGATAGCGTTTCAGAGGCGACATGCGGGCTACCGTTTCGTCTTCCGGCGTCCCGTAAAAAACGAACTGCCCGTAAAAATAGCCGTCGCCGGCCGCCACAAAATCGAACGGAGCCGGGTCTCCCGGTTCCGTCTGCATCCGAATACCGTTCCGATCCTCTTTCGAATAAACGAACAGGTTGGAAGAGACTCCCGGCCCGACGGCGGTAAACACAACCAGATCGTCGTTGTCATAAATGTAAATGGGCAGCTTGTAGTAGGGAGAAGACATGTATTTGCCCATATCGGGAGCGCCGTTGCGATCGAAAATGTAGTGCAGCGGAACGGCCCTGTCCCCGAAATCGAACCGGTACTTTCGCTTCAATTCCTTCCCGCCCAGCTCATGGCAGACATCGTCTCCTTCCTGCGGGCGAAGCAGGTAACGGTTGCCGTCGGTCTGGGTCACCAGTCCCATGGTGAACACGAAGTCCTTTCTCGGAAGGAGGGATTCCGTTTCCCGCCCTTCCCGGTCGAACCGATGGAGACAATAATACGGAGGATCGAACCGGTCGAGTTCCGTCGGATTGCTCGTCACGATATAAAATCCCCCTTCCGCATCGGGACAAATCGCATCGCCCGCCTGCCTTCCCTCCCGCCATTCGGGAACCAGGGCTTTGCGGAATTTCCCGTTCTCCGGATCGAAGATCGATATCCGGTTCGAACCTTCCAATACCAGCAACTCTTTTCCGTCCCCGCTCAAACAGATGTCGAGCGGTTGCAGGTATTCTCCCGGCCCTTTGCCCCGACGGCCGATGGGAAAAAGGAACTTTCCCTGCGGGGAAAAGGCATAGATTCCTTTCGTGTCCAACACGATAAAATTCCCGGACGGAGTTACCAACACTTTTTGGAAAGTCGTCAGCAAGGATCCGGGAGCCGTTTCCAAAGCGACGACTCTCACCGAATCGACATAGGGAGCGATATCGGTCACTTCCGTCAGCGCCAAAGGACGGATCGTGCAGGAAACGTCTTCCGAAGGAGCCGACGACCGGCACTGAGTCAGCAGGAAAAGGCACAGAACGACATAAATTCGATTTCTCATTTTTTGGGCGAATTATTCTTACACAACATTTTCTTTCCCAAACTGCGATACCGGGAAAACGCAACCGACCACAATCGGTCGCCGACGGTTCCGGTCAGTCCCGAAACCGGTACAGTTGATCCCGCAAACGGGGCGTGAACCCCGCTTCCCGGATAGCCTGTCGTATTCCTGCAGCGTCGAAACGGTTGCGGGCACCGGCGGCAGAAACCACGTTTTCCTCGATCATGATCGACCCCATGTCGTCCGCTCCGCCATGCAGAGCCATCTGGGCCGTCTCCTTCCCCACGGTCAACCAGGAAGCCTGGATATGGCGTATGTTGTGCAGCACGATACGACTCAGGGCAATCGTTCTCAGGTATTCCTGCGGGGAAAAAGCTCCCTTCACACCCTCCGCCTCCAGCCGGGTGCCGGAACTCCGGAAAATCCACGGGATGAAAGCGATGAACCCGTAGTTCCCCGGCGGGCATTCCGCCTGCAGATCGCGGATCTTGACGAGGTGCTCCACTCGTTGCCGCAGGGTCTCCACATGGCCGTACATCATGGTGGCCGATGTGGCGAGGTTCAGCCGGTGCGCCGTCCGCATGACGTCGAGCCACTGGTCGGCACTGCACTTGCCGGGCGAAATCCGCTTCCGCACATCGTTGTCCAGAATTTCGGCTCCGGCTCCCGGCAGGGAATCCAGTCCGGCAGCCATCAGGCGTTTCAGAACGGTTTCCGGATCGAGCCGGCTGATCCGGGCGATGTGAAAAATTTCCGGAGGTCCGAGCGCATGAAGTCTGATTGCCGGGTAACGGCGTTTGAGTTCCCGAAACAACGTTTCGTACCAGTCGATATCCAGATCGGGATGCAGGCCGCCCTGCAAAAGCAGCTGATCCCCGTTCAGGGCCAGCGTTTCTTCGATCTTCCGGGCATACTCTTCGGGGGAAGTGATGAAAACCCGCTCCCGGTCGCGGGGCCGGCAGTGGAAATTGCAGAATTTGCAACCGGAAATGCAGGCGTTGGTGATGTTCACGTTCCGGTCGATTTGCCAGGTGACGACGTTTCCGGACACCGTTTCCCGCCGCAGCCGGTCGGCCAGCGCCATCAGCTCCGCCAGCGGCGCCCCGGTATAAAGAAACAAAGCCTCCTCCGCGTCGAGGTTTTCCCGCCGCAGCGCCTTCCCGTACAAAATCCCGGTATTCATGGATGTAAAGATAGTGCAAACGAAACACAAAGCAAACTCATCCGTCGAAGCGGAACCGGAGGCATCCGAAAACAGCGAAAGAGCCGGCCCTTCGAAGGGCCGGCTCTTGTCCGCTATCGTGAAACACCTGTGCGGTCATCCGCCTATTCGGGCTGGATCGCTTCGACCGGGCACACATCGGCGCAGGTTCCGCAGTCGGTGCAGAGGCTGGGGTCGATGGTATAAACATCCCCGGCGGAAATGGCGCCCACCGGACATTCGTCGATGCAGGTACCGCATGCCGCGCACTGGTCTTCACTGATTTTGTAAGCCATGATGTTCGTAAATTAAAAGTTAAACTTTAGGGTTTCGATTGTTCCGCAAAAATACCGAAATATTGCGATCCGCCAACAGGAAAACGGAATATTTCGCGAAAAATTATCCGCCGTCGCTTCTACGGATTCAGAATCATAACTTTAACCAGCCCGCTTTGGAAAGGAAAATGACCGCGATCACCACCGGAGCGATGAACCGCACGAGGAAAAGGAAAAACGGAAACAGTCCCGTTCCGTAAAGCTCCCCGCTGGTAAACTCTCCCCGCAACCGGTTTTTCCCGAAAAACCACCCCGTGAAAATAGCGATGAAAAACGCACCGACGGGCATCATGTACGTAGCGGAAACGTTGTCGAAGAAGTCGAACAGGTTCGTTCCCGCGATTTTCAGGGGCGAATCGGGCATCTGCGACAGGGTACACAAAGTGGACGTTCCGGCCAGCACGAGCGAAATCGCCAAAACGGCCGTCCGGCGTTTCATCTTCAGCTCTTCGGTGCAGAATGCCGTCACCACCTCCATCAGGGAAACGGAAGAAGTGACCGCCGCAATGAAAAGCAGCAGGAAAAACAGGATGGAAAGCACGTAACCGCCCGGCATCTGCTGAAAAATGTTCGGCAGGGTAATGAACACCAGGTCGGGCCCCGAAGTGGGACTGATCCCGAACGAGAAAACCGCCGGAAAGATGGCCACCCCGGCCAGAATGGCGATGAGCGTATCGGAAACGGCGACCGAACCGGCGGTCGTCAGCATGTTTTCCCGGCTCCGGATGTAGGAACCGTAGGTAATCATGGTACCCATGCCCAAACTCAGGGAAAAGAACGCCTGTCCGAGGGCTTCGATCACCACCGATCCGGTGATCTTGCCGAAATCGGGTTTGAACAGGAAACTCATTCCTTCCCGGAAACCCTCCATCGTGGCGGAGTTAATGCCCAGCCCGATCAGGATCAGGAAAAGCAAAGGCATCAAAATCTTGTTGTACCGTTCGATCCCCTTCTCGATACCCGAAACCACGATGAAGGCCGTAGCCGCCACGAACAGGAGCGTCCAGAAAACGGGACGCCAGCCCGATTCCACGAAAGAGTCGAATCCAGTCTTGATCTCGGCGCTGCTTCTGCCGGCGAAGCCGTTGACGAGAGACTCTTTCAGAAAATCGATCGTCCATCCGGCCACCACCGAATAGAAAGAAAGGATGACGAAGGCGGTGACAATCCCCAGTATGCCGATCAGGTACCATTTGCTTCCGGGGCGCAGCACCCGGAAAGCCCCGAAGGTGTTCCGGTTCGTGTACCGGCCGATGCTGAATTCGGACAGCATCATGGGAATGCCGATCACGATCACGAAAAAAAGATAGACCAGCATGAAAGCCGCGCCGCCGTTTTCTCCGGCCACGTAGGGAAAACGCCAGATGTTCCCCAACCCGATGGCAGAACCGGTGGCCGCCGCGATAGCTCCGAACTTACTTCCGAAAGAACTTCTTTCCCGCATGTCGTTTTCCGATGATTTGAGGTTCAAAAATAACAAGTATTTGGAATTAATGAAAAATATGTCTGTTTCTTAACACGTTTGACCCGTTTTTAGTATTTTTACAGCCTTAAAAAGTTGAAAATGATCTTTACACCACAACAATACCAAATTCCCGACCGGCCTCACGTGCCGTTCATCGTCCCCGAAGAAATCGAACGCATTCTGGCCGAAAACGCCTCCCCCGCTCCGGAGCGGGTGCGAGAAGTCGTGGAACGTTCCCTGTCCCGGCACCGGCTGTCGCTGGCCGAAACCGCCGTGCTGCTGAATGCGGATTCGCCCGAATCCCGGATACAGATCCTCGAAGGCGCCCGACGGCTGAAGCAGGAAATCTACGGCAACCGGATCGTCCTTTTCGCTCCGCTTTACATCGGCAACCGATGCATCAACAACTGCGCCTACTGCGGTTTCCGGAAGGACAACCGGAACGCCGCACGACGCACGCTCACCGATGCGGAACTCGTCCGGGAAACGGAAGCGCTGGAAGACGAAGGGCATAAACGGCTGATCCTGGTCTACGGAGAACATCCCTTTTACAGCCCCGAATACATCGCCCGCACCGTCCGGACGGTGTACGGCGTGAAGAAGGGAAACGGAGAAATCCGCCGGGTGAACATCAATGCGGCTCCGTTGGACATCGAAGGATTCCGGACGGTAAAGGAAGCGGGCATCGGCACTTACCAGATTTTTCAGGAAACCTACCACCCGGAAGCCTACCGGAAATATCATCCTTCGGGCCGCAAAGCCGATTACGCCTACCGCCTGACCGCCTTCGACCGCGCGCTGGAAGCCGGGATCGACGATGTCGGCGTGGGCGCCCTTTTGGGATTGCACGACTGGCGGTTCGAAGTGATGGCGCTCATACGGCACACCAATCACCTGGAGGCCTGCTACGGCGTGGGGCCGCATACCATCTCCTTCCCCCGTATCAAAAACGCCTCGGACGTAAAGGCAGACGGATTGCAAGTGGTCGGGGACGAAGACTTCATCCGGCTGGTGGCCGTTCTGCGGCTGGCGGTTCCCTATACGGGCCTGATCCTGACGGCCCGCGAACCCGCCGCCCTGCGGGACGAGTTGATCGCCTACGGCGTTTCCCAGATCGACGGCGGAACGAGGCTGGAAATCGGGGGGTACTCCTCCGGAACGGAAGAACAGGATTTGAATCGGGAACAGTTCCAGTTGAACGACGACCGTCCGCTGAACGAAGTCATTGCAAGCCTCGTCCGGCAGGGACGGATTCCTTCTTTCTGCACGGCCTGTTACCGGAAAGGACGGACGGGAGAACACTTCATGGAATTTTCAGTAAACGGTTTCATCAAACGTTACTGTACCCCTAACGCTTTGCTGACATTCGTGGAATACCTGGAAGATTACGCTTCGGAAGAAATCCGGAACGCCGGTCTGGAACTCGCGAAAAATGAACTGAGCCGAATGAAAGAAAGCGGAGACGAAAAAACGGCGGAGGAAACGGAATGCCGGCTCGAACGCATCCGCCGGGGCGAGCGGGATTTGCTGTTCTGAACCGGAAAAGAGAAACGGATTTCTCCGCACCCTCTTTCGGAGTTTCCTGCAGGTAAATGCAAAAAGCCCCCGACAGAGGCCGGGGGCGAAAATATGGAGACAGGAACCGCCGCCGTGGATTCGGGCAGCGGCTTTCTGGCATCCGTTTCGGGTGCAAAAAAAGTGCCGGAAGGGAAACGGGTCAGAATTCCTCGCCGTCCGGCTCCCCTCCCAACCCATCCTCGAAATGGGCCGGCACGTGGGAACCGTCGCAAAACGGCTTGTTGGAAGAACAACCGCATCGGCACAACGTCACCCGGTTCCGGATTTCGTAGGTCGCCCCATCTTCCCGGGAAAACGGAATGCCGCCCGTGATCCATAAGGGGCCGCTGCGGTGGACGACCGGGTCCTCGATCAGCCCCAACGCGACAGGGAGCTCCGGTTCATAAGGTTCTCCCGTCTCCTTGTTCCAGGCGGAAAGCCGTCCCGCCGGACAATGATTCGCCTCACGGATCACCAGCTCTTTCGCCTCGTCGCTGTCCCGGGTCACCAATCCCCAGATTTGTCCCCCGGCATCGCAAAAACGTGCCAGTGCGCAATACTTTTCGTTATCCGTAAACCGGATTTTCGGCCCGTCGTAGTGCTTGGCGCCGTCCAACAGCCGCTCGTCCGGAGCGGCCGTCAACGCGGGGTCCCACGACGCTTCCGCATGGGAACCGTCGCAGTAAGGCTTGTTTTTGGATGCGCCGCAACGGCACAAGGCGGTCGGTTCGTCCGCCATGGAAAAAGTACGGCCCGCCTTGTAGTACCAGATGGTCTTTCCCTCGATGGGAAGCAGAAACTGCTGTTTGAGCGGGGGATGGCCGAATACGAGATACGGCCCCCCGGCCGTTATGGTGATGCGACAGGATTCGGGCGCTTTTTTCGATCCCGGTTGTATGCGATCTTCTTCCATCATGCATGTTTTTGTGGCACAAAACGCGCAAGAATTATGCCCTCCGTCCCCGTCCTACATCAGCCGGTCGATTTTGCGCAGGGATAAACCGGCCGTTTCCCAGGCATCCCGCAAAGCGGAAACATAAGCGGGAAAAGCTTCCCGACAGAAAGCGAACAGGAGCAACCCTCTTTTTTCGACGCTCAACGGCTGGTCGAGGTATTCTCCTTCCCGCAACCGGGCCAGAAATTCCGTCAGGAAGGAAGCGTTTTCCCGAATCAGCCTGCGGGTTACCGCCTGCCAGGCCCGTGCATTGTAGTACATGTCCAGCAACCGGGAAAGCAGCCGGGCCGTCTGCAGGTCTTCTACGGTCATGGCATCGGTGCGCAACACCTCATAAGGGGGCGCAGGCGCGTAACGGATGTCCAGCCGGGCGGCTTCGCGCTGCATGGCCGTACCGGGAAGAACTTTCAACAGTTCCAGTTGAATTTCCGCCGTTCCGAGGAAAGCCAGCATCCGGATGTCTTCGTAAATATCGGTCAGCGCATAATGCGGAAGCCCTGCGATCAGGTCGGCATGTACCGCCAGATTATCGAGTCCGCACAGGAAGCGCACCCCTTCCAGCGAAGGTTCCAGTCCGCCCTCCCTCCGGCAGGCTTCCAGTACAGGAGCACGCAGGCTCTGAATGCCCGCTTCGAGGTGGAGCTGTCCCGGCGGCATCTTCCGAAGCAGTTCCCGCAACTTCCTCGTCAGGAGGGCGGGATGGATTTCCAGATGGAACCGCATGTCCGGAAACGAAGCGAAAAGCTCCAGCAACTTTGCGGCCCGGTGCGGATTTCCGTTGAATGTCCGGTCGAGCAGCCGGATTTCCCGGATACCGTGCGCCCGAATATTTCCGAGCCTTTCCCGGACGGATTCGAGCGGAACGGTGCGGACGGGCTTTTCGGCTCCGCTGACGCAGAACATGCACCCGTTGAAACATCCGAGGGCGGTCTCGAGTTGCACGAAAGGCTTGTCCCAACGGAAAAAAGGACTGGTTTCAGGCGGTCGAAGCGCCGCGAAATCTTCCGTTCGCGCCACCCCTCCGTCCCGGTAAACGCCCTGCACATCCAAATAACAGCAACCCGGCAGGCCGGCCCACCGTTCCCGGTCGTTCCGGACCTCCAGCCAACGGGGAAAAACCGTTTCTCCCTCCCCCCGGAACACGCAGTCGATTTCCGGATGGCAGCGCAAAAAATCCTCGTTGTCTCCCAAGAATTCGGGGCCGCCCAACACGACGGTGCACTCGGGCATCAGCGCTTTCACCCGTCCGACGACATGCAACAGATACTCCCGCGTGAAAAGCCACGCCGTAGCGGCCAATATATCCGGCTTATGGGTCACGACCTGTTCCACGACCGTTCCGAGAGGGGTCGAAATGGTAGCCGAAACTGCCTCCCACGATACGTCCACCTCTCCACAGCATTGAGCATGGATGGCCGGCAGCGCCAGCGAAGCATGAGCGTAGGAACAGTTCAGGTCGAGCCAAAGGAGTTTCATCGGACGAAGGTTTGGACAAAGGTAAAAAACAGAATTATATTTGCACGGAGGCACAAAGACTGTCTGTAGCGAATCGTGGCACGGAATTTACGCGATCTAAAAACAGAAAAACAGAAAAACAGCAGAGCATACCATGATACAACAGGTCGAATTTTCATTGCAGAGCCACCGCAAAGGGTTTCATCTGATCACCCCGCAGGTGGTGCGTTACCTTCCGGAACTGCCGGACAAAGGTTTGTTGAACCTCTTCATCAAGCACACTTCCGCCGGACTGGGGATCAACGAAAACGCCGACCCGGACGTGCGCCAGGATCTGGAATCCATTTTCAACCGGCTGGTCAAAGAGCAGGAAACCTATTATACTCATACGCTCGAAGGCGCGGACGACATGCCGGCCCATGCCAAATCCATCCTCGTGGGAGCCAGCATCAACATCCCCATCCGGGACGGCCGGTTGGATATGGGCATGTGGCAGGGAATTTACCTGTGCGAATTCCGCAACGACGGCGGGAACCGGCAAATCGTGGCGACCATTATCAGCTGAAAACACCTTCCGGGACACCGGGCCGGAAAAACCTTCCGATCCTCCCAAGGGCCGTCCGGCAACAGGCGACGTCTGCATTCGAAGAAGTCGACCCTTTCGCTTTTCAGGACGAACGGCAAGATACCGTGCGGAAGAATTTGTTATCTTTGCGGGAAACTTAACCGAAAACGAAATGCGGAAAAACATCGCCCTGATGGCCGGAGGGAATTCCCCGGAATACGTGATCTCCCTCCAAAGCGCCGCTCAGATAGAACAGATACTCGACAAAACGAAATACGCCCCCTACCCGATCTACGTCAAAGGACACCGCTGGTTTTACCGGGATGCCGAAGGACGCGAAACCGACGTGGACAAGAACGATTTTTCCCTGACGCTGAACGGGGAAAAAATCGCCTTGGAGTACGCCCTGCTGCTGATCCACGGCACCCCGGGGGAAGACGGTTTGTTGCAGGCCTATTTCGAAATGATGGACATCCCGTTTTCCTCCTCCGGCTTCGTGGCTTCGACCGTAACGTTCGATAAATCCCTTTGCAAACGGGCATTGGCGCCCATAAACGTTCCGATGGCCCGCGACATGCTGTTGGTCAGGGGAGAAACGGTCGATCCGGACGCCGTGATCGGGCGGCTCGGCCTGCCGCTGTTCGTCAAGCCCAATGCGAGCGGCAGCAGCGTGGGGGTCACCAAAGTCCGGAACCGGGAAGAACTCGCGGCGGCCGTGGAAAAAGCCTTCCGGGAAGGCGAGCAGGTGTTGATCGAAGAGTTCATGGAAGGAACGGAAGTGAGTCAGGGCGTAGCCGTGTTCGGCGGTAAACCGTACCTGTTCCCGCCGACGGAAATCGTTTCCAGGAAGGAATTTTTCGATTACGAGGCCAAATATACGCCGGGCATGTCGGAGGAGATCACTCCGGCACGGGTTTCGCCGGAGATCCGCGAACGGCTGGACGAACTGACGCTCAAAATTTACCGGGCGCTCGGCTGCCGGGGTCTGGCACGCGTGGATTACATCGTCCGGGAAGGTATCCCCCACATGATCGAAATCAACACGGTACCGGGCATGAGCGGCGGAAGCATCGTCCCCAAGCAGGCCAAAGCCATGGGCCTCGGCCTGACGGAACTCTTCAACCTCATCATCGAAGATACCCTTAACCGATAACGCCTATGTCCGCCGCACGAATCCCGCATTCCAGGGTCAACATCCTGAACGAGGTGAAATCCTATCTGATCATCACCCTCGGCCTGTCCATGTATGCCTTCGCCTGGACGACCATTCTGGCGCCCGCCAACGTGATGGGCGGCGGAGGCGGCGGAATGGCCATGCTGATCTATTATGCTACGGGGGGACAGGCGGGGGGAATCCCGATCGGATATTCCTATCTGGCGATCAACGCCGTGCTGATCGGGATCGCCTGCCTGATCATCGGGCCGAAATTCGGAGCGAAAACGATTTATGCGGTGTTCTGCGTCTCGCTCATGATGTCCCTCATGCAGGACCTGGTTCCGAACGACATCCTGGGACTCTCCAACGACAAACTGTTGTCTTCCCTGCTGGGAGCGGCCGTGGCCGGGATCGGCGTAGCGATGTGCTTCACCCAGGGCGGCAGCAGCGGAGGAACGGACATCATCGCCATGATCGTCAACAAATACCGGAACGTGAGCTACGGACGGGTCATCATGCTTTGCGACGTGTTCATCATCGGTTCTTCGGTTTTCATTTTCAAGGACATTTCCTCGGTCATTTACGGATACGTGGTGGTCGGAGTATACGGATACACCATCGACACGGTAATTGCCGGGAACAAACAGTCGTCCCAGATTCTGATCATTTCCCGCAAGTACGAGGAAATCGCCGACCGGATCGTTTTCGACATCAAGCGGGGCGTAACCGTGCTCGACGGCAACGGCTGGTACACCAAGAAGCCCCAGAAGGTGCTGATGATCCTCTGCCGGAAAAACGAAACCACCGCCATCTATAAAGTCATCAAGGAATGCGACCCGGAAGCCTTCATCACCGTGGCCAGCGTCATGGGGGTTTACGGCAAGGGGTTCGAAGCATTGGGAAAAAGGTAGGCGGAATCCGTAAACGACATCTGTCCATGAAAATCCAGAAAAGCGGAGCCGCCCTTTCCAAAATCGTCCGGAACGGAGAGCGGCTGAAACGACTCGCCAAAGAGAGCGGACAGGAGTACCTGCCGCTGAACCGGGGCATCAATCAGGTCGTCCCCATCGACCTGACGGAGGTCATTCCGCAACTCGATTTCGCCTCCCCGGAAATGTTGAACTATCCGCCTACGCAGGGCCTCTACAAACTCCGGAAAGCGATCGGCGAAGAATTTTTCCGAGGCGCCTCCTCACCGGAAAACATACTGATAACGGGCGGAGGCATGAATGCCCTCGATCTGATCGTTCAGACGCTCGGTTTTCAGAAGCTCTATCTTCCCCGCTACTACTGGGGGTGCTATCATCACATCCTGACCATCCGGCAAAAGGAGTCCGGAAGCTACGCTCGTCAGGCCGAACTCGCCGACCGTCTGGAAGAACTGCGCGGAAATGCAGTTCTGATCTGCGATCCGGGCAATCCGCTGGGCGAAAAATACGATGACGAGGCACAACTCGACCTGATCCGACGGCTGAATGCCGAAAGGATTCCAGTGATCGTGGACAGTCCCTATCGCCGGATTTTTGCCGGCAGAGAAGACGATTACTATGCCCGGCTGGCCGAACTGGACAATGTCATCATTACCGAAAGTTTCAGCAAATCGGTCGGATTGAGCGGCCAGCGGCTGGGATTCCTCCATACGACGAACCGAGAGCTGATGGAAGAACTGCACGTCCGGCTGATGTACGCCACCAACGGCATCAACGCCTTCGCACAACTGCTGGTGCATGAATTGCTCACCGGAGAGACGGGCAAACGGGCGGTGACGGAATTCAAAATCCGCACGGCCCGGAACATCGAACGAAATATCGAATACCTGCGGGAACGCGGATTGCTGGCGGAAGCATTCTACGCCGACGCCGAACCCCGCGGCATGTTCGCCATCGTCTCCCGAACGGAGGAAGAACTGCTGGCCCATCGGATCGGCAGCGTTTCCCTTTCGTTTTTCACCGATACGGAAAAAGAACGGGCGGCCCGGTTCTCGCGCATCTGCGTCTCCGTACCGCATGAAAAATTCGTGCAGTTTTTCGACCCTCTGACCCATTGTCCGGCGGAAACGCCGCGCACGCCAAACCGACCTTTGCCATGAATTCCGATACAAACACCATAGCGGCCGTAGCCACGGGCGAAGGAGGAGCCATTTCCGTCCTTCGGATCAGCGGCCCCGACGCCCTGACGATCTGCGACCGGGTTTTCCGGAACCCGAAAGGGAAAAAGCTCGCCGATGCCAAAGGCTATACCCTGCTCTACGGCACCCTGCTGGACGGAGAAAACACCATCGACGAGGTACTTGTATCGGTCTTCCGGGCTCCTCATTCCTACACGGGTGAAAACATGGCCGAAATCGGCTGCCACGGCTCGCCCTACATCCGGCAGGCCGTCTTGGATTTGCTGACCCGTCACGGAGTCCGTCCGGCAGGAGCGGGCGAGTTTACCCTGCGGGCCTTTCTGAACGGGAAACTCGACTTATCGCAGGCGGAAGCGGTGGCCGATCTGATCGCAGCGGACAACCGGGGAGCGCACGCTCTGGCCGTACATCAGATGCGGGGCGGCTATTCGGAAGAATTCCGGAAGCTGCGGGATCAGTTGCTGGAATTGCTGTCGCTCCTCGAACTGGAACTCGATTTCGGAGAGGAAGACGTGGAATTCGCCGACCGCCTCAAGCTGGCCGAAATCATCGAACGGACGACGGCCCGGATCGACGCGCTCCGAAAATCGTTCGCCTTGGGCAACGTCATTAAAAACGGAGTGCCGGTAACCATTGCGGGAGCGCCGAACGTAGGGAAATCGACCCTGCTGAACGCGCTGCTCAGGGAAGATCGGGCCATGGTTTCGGACGTGGCCGGAACCACACGGGACGTCATCGAAGGCGTTTTGAACATCCGGGGCATCCGGTTTCGGTTCATCGACACGGCAGGCATCCGGAAAACGGAAGACCGGCTGGAAGCGATGGGCATCGAACGGACTTTCCAACGGATCGGAAGCGCTTCCGTCGTTCTGTTGCTGGTCGAATCGGAAATGCCGGACGAGGCCGTGTCGGAGCAAATCCGGCAGCTCGGCATCCGCCCCGGTCAGCATCTGGCTGTCGTCCTGAACAAAACCGACCGGACGTCACCCGATTTCGCCAAGAAACGGATCGAAGAACTGAAAGCGCTGACCGAAGTCCCCGTGCTGGCCATTTCCGCCCGGGAAAACCGGAACCTCGACCGGCTGACGGACTACTTGTTCCAAACCGTCGGGGAACAAACCGGGGAAAAAGGCGACATCGTCGTTTCCAACGCACGGCATGTCGAAGCGCTCGACCGTGCCGGAGAAGCATTGAAACGAGCACGGGAAGGATTGGCATCCGGGCTTTCGGGCGACCTGCTGGCCGAAGAAGTGCGGGAAGCCGTCCACCATCTGGGACTGGTCACGGGCGAAATCTCGACCGAAGACGTGCTCGGCTCCATCTTTTCCCGGTTCTGCATCGGCAAATAGCAACCAACGATTCAATCCTGACACTCAACGCCTTTGTCCGCAGACAGTCTTATCCGCTGTTGCGTTTACATTCTAACTCTGCACGAATACCCATTTCCGCATCGCCCATAAATTCTACGGGAATCGTTATCTTTGTCCGGGAATAGCTTATCGGGCCTGGAAATTGCAAGATATGAACGGTGGTCGGTTCATGTATCTCCGAGCGGATGCAATCCACCGGCAACGGATATCTTACGATTTCGGCGTCCGGAAACGTCCGGCTCCGAATCGCCCGAGCGAAAGCTATTTTCCGACCGATGCCGAAAGCGGTAAACTTCCGTATCGGCAGTGAATGTTTTCATAACCGACAACAACCATGCTGATTCTCCTTTCCTCCGCCAAAACCATGAACCTGACGCCCCGGGCCGAAGTTCCCTTTTCCACCCGTCCCCGGTTCGAGCAGGAAGCGGAGCGGATTGCGGATCAGATGTCCCGGTATACGGCAAGCGAATTACAGGATATCCTGCGGACGAACCGAAAAATCGCAGAGGAAAACCGCTCCCGGTACCGGTATTTCGCCGCACCGGGGAATCCTTCCCTGGAAGCGATTCTGGCCTATACCGGAATCGTTTTCAAGCGATTGAATGCCACCGATTTCACGCCCGACGATTTCGCATACGCGCAGGATCATTTACGGATCGCCTCTTTTGGTTACGGTTATCTCCGCCCGCTGGATCGCATTCACGGATACCGCATGGAGGGAGACGTCGTTCTGCCGGAAACGGACGGTCTCTCCATGTATGAATTCTGGAGGGAACGGCTGACCGATCCGCTCATCGAAGACGTAAAGCATGCCGGAGGCATCCTTTGCAATCTGGCCAGCAGCGAAATGAAACGGCTTTTCGATTGGAAGCGGGTAGAACAGGAAGTACGGGTCATTACGCCCGATTTCAGCGGTGCAAAGGACGGCAAGCCGATACCGGTGGTGCACATCAAAATGGCCCGCGGGGAAACGGCCCGGTATATCCTCAAAAAAAGAATCGAACGCCCGGAAGACCTCCATCTGACGGACTGATCCACCGACCCCGGAAAATCATACGTCTTTCCACAGCGGAACATCCAAACGAACAGGAAAAGGGATGCGAAAAAGTCTGCATTCCTTTTCCCGACGGCTGTTCTTCTTGTTCCGAACCGGATATGCATACGGAAACAATATTTGTTTTCTGTCACACCATTTTAAACTCACAATACCTGATATTAGGATAATACAGATAAATCAAAAAGACATAAAACATGTTGTTTTTGTCACACAATAAAAATACCTTTGTTCCCCGTAAAAACAACTTCCGATGTGGATACGGAAACCCAAACGACCGTAGGTCGATGGTTTTTTCTCGTCCATACGAAAAGTTGCTGCAGATTTCATAACCACTTATTGTAATTTAAAATGATGCTGAAAAAATTATTGTTGGGAACGCTTGCCGTAGCGGCATTAACGGGATGTTCCAAAAACGAACTGGAAGATGCAGGCGGAAACGGCGGGGATGAAAAAACGCCCATCCGGTTCGGAAGCTCTATCGTAGCGTTGACCAAAGCCGGCCCTGTAACCGGAACCGCTTTCACGAACGGCGATCTGATCGGCGTGTTCGGATACAAGGGAGAAACGGCTCCCAGCGCACCGGCGACCGCCTTCCTGTCGAACGCCGCTTACACTTACACCACCGGAAGCTTCAAGACTTCAGATGCGAACGCATATTGGGAACGGAACAAGAAGCATTATTTCTATGCCTACTACCCGCTGGATGCGACCAACGCACCGGTTACCACGGCGGCGGGTGCAGACCCCATCGTGAAAGTGACCGTAGGAACGGAAAACGGCGCGCCGGTCGATCTGATGTGGGCGAGCCTCGATTCCGGGCTGGAATATGCAGGCACGGCTCCCGCAGCCGCGCTGACGTTCAATCACAAACTTTCCGTAGTACGGTTCGTGGTCAAAACCGAAAATGCAGGCGTCACCGCAGCATTGACCAACGTAGCGTTCACGGTCGACAAAAATACGGGTGAATTGAACGTCCGTACCGGAGCGCTGGCCGAAAGCGGAACGGCGGTAACGCTGACCAAAGCGGTCAACCAGACTTTGTCCACTTCGGATTACACCGTGGAAGGATGGACTCCGCTGCTGCTCCCCTCTGCCCAGATTTCGGACATCAAGCTGACGATCAACGGAACGGAACTGACCGCTGCCATGACAACGGCTCCGGTTCTCGAAGCAGGCAAGGAAACGACGATCACCATCACCGTAAAAGGCACGGGGTTGGACCTAACCGGGTCGAGAGTGGATTGGACAACGGGCGGAACGAACGGGGAAGGTTCGGTAACGGACTAACGGCGGAAATCCGATCCGAACGTTGAGATTTAAAAAAATTAGAAGAAGACAAAGAGGTTATAAACCCAATCTTCACAAAATCCCCCCCTGCCGGACATGCCTCCGGCAGGGGGGATTTTCATTTTTGAGGGCTGGTTGGACAGTCTTTCAGGACAGCAATGTTGCGCATGTTATGCCGCAGAGTAATCACATTTTTGTTTGCGATGCCAGCATATCGCTCCGATCAGTACGGCGATGAAGCACAGTACATTGAATGCAAGGTAATAGGCACTGCTGCACAGAGAACTAAAATTAGTACAGACATCCCAAGAGTCCACGTCGCCGTATAGGTTTTGTGACAAAGACCACCAAACCTTATAAAGAATATATCCTCCCACCAATCCGAGTATTTCGTACACGGTAAGGGTGATTTTAGTCGTCAGATTGCATGTCGTACTCCAAACGAACAACATCATTCCGGCAATCCCCACACAACCGATGAACAGGTTCACGCATTGCAATACCATACCGAAAAATTCCTCTGGCATCAGGTGATAGAAAAACGGCAGGATTCTCGATATTGCAACCGAAACGATCAACAGAAGGACGCCGAGTCGAGCCATCCGGCTCAACCGTGCGTTTTTCGAAAAAATGAGAAAGATGCAGAGACCGATAATCGCCAAGCCGATCAATAGGGAAACCGAAGATATGATGTCGCCTATGGAAAGTTCACCGAACATCTCCGGGTCGAGCTCTTGTTGAGAAATAAAGGTGAATCTATCCGTCAGCCATCCTCTCAACTGCAATGAAAAATAAATCGCGCTCGAAAAAAGATAAAGACCGATATAGGTCGGAAACCACCATACGGGTATCGTCGATTTTCGGGGTGCGGCAAGTTGTTCTTCCCGTTCCAGGTCGGCGGCTTCCGCTTCGGTCAATGCGGGTGCACCGTTGCGGATGCGCCCCCAGCCCGACAGGATGCAGAAGAAGACGATGAACGCGATCAGCGATTCGATGAAACCGCAAAACGGAATACAACCGATGATGTATCCCACGATCAGCCATACGGTCGCACTGTGAAGCCCTGCCGCGCCTCGGCGCGCTTCTTCGGTATAGGTTGCCGAATTGCGCATCCCCTTGTATCCGGACAGCATCTTGGCATAACCGATGATCGTCAGAACCAGCGCCGCCAACCAGCCGATGACCGGAATGAAATCGACCAATACGGCAACGAGCAGTAAAATATACGATGTCCGTACCTTGCCTACCGCTTCCCGGTCGGCATCGCTGCGCTGCAAACGCATGAATCGCGAAAGCGAACCGTAGAACAACAAGTAACCAAACAGCACCAGCAACGGGAAGAACCATTCCAGCAAATCGCCGATACCGAACGGCGATTCCTCGCCTCCGCTCCCCATGACCGATGCAAACATGCCCAACACTCCCCCGGGATCGAGCAGGTCGTTCACCGCTTCCGTGATGCCCCCGGCAATGTCTGCCAGCGTGTAAAGCCAGATGGCGCCGATGAGACCGCCGACCGTTTTCTTCCAAAATTTATTCTCCATGGATTCCAAATGTTTGTCAGTACATTAGTACGAAAATAATATAAATATCCGAAAAATGTACGGCCGTCTCTTTTTCGGACGGTTGCGAAAATAGATCCCGGTTAAAACTTACCGAAAATCGGAGCAACCGTTGTTCTTTCCAATCCGGGGAAGATCGGGCCCTCAGTATCCTCCGAATGAAACGAGAGGCGGGAGTGAAGGTAACTTCGACCGGAATATCGGTTCTATCTCCAGAAGGAGGCTACCATCCGCCGTCCTCCTTCCGCACCCGAGTCTTCGCAAAAACCCCAAAAAGGCTTTCCCGGAAACACAAAGCGAAAAAACATTACCTTATATCTTCGCAATCCGCATTGCAACACGGCTAAATGGCTCCCGACCGGAGAAACCATGTACATCCGTTTCCGTAAGGTTCGATGCAAGGACTAACGGCGGA
Organism: uncultured Rikenellaceae bacterium; assembly: GCA_946486375.1. Lineage (GTDB taxonomy): Bacteria > Bacteroidota > Bacteroidia > Bacteroidales > Rikenellaceae > CAMLTW01. The sequence continues at coordinate 429,969 of CAMLTW010000001.1, read as the reverse complement.
AATCCGATCCGAACGTTGAGGACTATCCAAAAGCGGGAAGGCATACGCTTTCCCGCTTTTTCTTTCCCCCTGGCAACAGGAAAAGCGAAATATTTTTCCTACTTTCGTGAAAATTCAAACCCTGCTTCCGCCATGCTCGAAGCGCCCGAAGCCCTTTGCCTGTCCGAACAACTGACCCGTACGCTGAAAGGAAAACGGATCACCGAAGCGATTGCCGGTTACACACCGCATAAATTTACCTGGTTTTATGGACGCCCGGAAACCTATCCCGACCTGCTTTCCGGAAAGACGATCGGCGTATCCCGCGCCTACGGAGGAATGGTGGAAATCGAAATCGGGGAAATGCGGCTGCTTTTCAGCGACGGAGCGAACCTCCGTTACCTGGCTCCGGGCGCTCCCCTGCCGAAAAAACACCAGTTGCTGCTCGGATTCGAAGACGACAGCTGCCTGACCGTCTCCGTCCGGATGTACGGCGGAATCTGCTGTCTGCCGCCGGAAACGCCGGGCTGGTCGCTCCAAAGCTATTACGACAGCGCCAAACAAAAACCGCAGGTGATGTCCGATGCTTTCGATCTCGCCTATTTTCTCCGTTTGATCCGGGGCGAAGGGGTGCGGGAGAAAAGCGCAAAGGCCTTCCTCGCTACGGGACAAACGATCCCCGGCTTGGGAAACGGAGTACTGCAGGACATTCTTTACAAGGCCCGCATCCACCCCAAGACCCGGATCGGCACGCTGACGGACGCCGAGTACGAAACGCTGTTCCGCGCCTTGAAAGATACGCTGAACGAAATTTATCGGAAAAACGGCCGCCGTACCGAAACCGACCTGTTCGGGCGTCAGGAAGGATATGTTCCGTTTCTGGGAAACGACACCGTCGGCGCCCCTTGTCCGCGCTGCGGAGAAATCCTTTGCAAGGACGCTTATCTGGGCGGCAGCATTTATTATTGTCCGGGCTGTCAACCGGTACCCGAAATGAAAAAACGCATTCCCGATTCCGATTGAAATCACACGTATCATCGAAACGACGTCTGCATACTGCAGGAATAACCGGCCCCATACGGTCGAATGACACGGTGTAAAGGCTTCCGTTCGTTCGTTTACAGAACCGAGATTTACCGGGATCCATCCATCACACGGCCCTGCACTGCTCAACCGGCCGTGTCCCCGGAAGGACAGTTCCGATCCGCCCCTCTCCTTCCGCATCCGAGTCTTCGAAAAAGACATCGCTTTCGGAAGGCTTTTTCCGAAAACACAAAGCGAAAAAACGCTATCTTCGTTTTCACAATCCGCATCGCAACATGGCCAAATGGAATCCGTGGCACGGCTGCCACAAACTCAGCGCGGGCTGCCGGAACTGCTACGTTTACCGCATCGACGAGCGCCACGGCAGGGACAGTTCCGTCGTACGGCGGACGCAGGATTTTACCCTGCCGGTGCGCCGGAAGCGGGACGGATCATACAAGATTCCGGCCGGTGAAACCGTGTACACCTGTTTCAGCTCCGATTTCTTCGTGGAGGAAGCGGACGATTGGCGGCCGGAAGCGTGGAAGATGATTCGAGAGCGGAACGATCTGCATTTTTTCTTCATCACCAAACGGATCGACCGCTTCCGCATCGGTCTGCCCGAAGACTGGGGCGAAGGGTATGAAAACGTCACCGTCTGCTGTACCGTGGAAAATCAGGAACGGGCCGATTACCGGCTCCCGATTTACCGGGAAACACTCATCCGGCACAAAGCCATCATCTGCGAACCCCTGCTGGAAGTTCTCGACCTTTCCCCTTACCTCGGCCCGTGGGTGGAGGGATTGATCGCCGGAGGGGAATCGGGTCCCGACGCCCGTCCCTGTCGCTACGAGTGGATTCTGCAACTGCGGGAACAATGCGTCGCAGCCGGGGTTTCCTTCCGTTTCAAACAGACCGGCGCCCGTTTCATCAAGGACGGCCGTCTTTACCGGATTCCCAGGCATCACCAGCACACCCAGGCACGGAAAGCCGGACTCGACCGCAAATAGTCCGTATTCGTCCCCGGAGCCACCGTTCGGGAACAATTCTTGTTCGATTTCGGATTGCCTCCGGCAGAAAACAAAGATTCATCAACAAAACGAAATAACCATGGAAAACAAGAAAGCAGTCAACAACAAGGAAAAACGGCGTTTCGAGATCGTCGAAGAAGGCATGACCTCGCTCGCGGCGTACGAGATTTCGGATGGCGTCATGGAACTTTATCACACAGAAGTTCCGGCCCGGCTGGAAGGACGCGGCATCGGTTCCGCGCTGGCCAAAGCCGCGCTGGATTATGCCCAGGAAAACGGACTGGAAGTCATTCCGAGCTGCCCCTTCATCGCCGCTTACATCGAACGGCATCCCGAATACCAGGAACTGGTGGTAGCCTGATCACGCCGTCCCCCTGCATTCAAGACGAATAACCCGGCTTTTATGGCCGGGTTATTTTCTTCGCCCAGGACGTTTGCCCGTAACAGGCATCCAGTTCCGGATATTTTCCGGCAGGAATGTAGCAGCTCAAACCGCCGAACGTCTCGATGACATATCCTCCTTCGTGAGGAGTTCCGTTAACGTTGAGGAAAAATCCGGGCGTGGCGGCCTTGTAAATCACCGCCTCCCGGAGCGCCGCATCCAGTTCCGCATACTGCATCGGATCGCTCACGCACCGCAGGTAGTGTGCGAAATCCCGGAACAATCCGTAAAACCGGTCGAGCCGCTGCACGGGAACGGCGTCCGGATCGAAGGACGATACGGCATCCCGGTTATCCCGAAACACCGTCCGCACCTTTTCGGCCAGCGCCTCCAGCCTGGAACAATCCACCACGGCGATGGTCGCCGAACGTTCGCGGCCGGTTTTGATGTTCCATGCATCGAAATAGGCTTCGGCAAAAGACACCAAAGCCGCCGGCACTTCCTCTCCCGAAGCAAGCAGGTACCGCAAGGCCTGCGGATAAACCTCCGTGAAACCGGGGGAAACGATCTCGGCCGCCGAACCGACCAGATACCGGGTTTTGTCTTTCAGCTCGTAAGCCGTTTCCACACCGCCCATAAAACAGGTTTCGAATACCATGTAATCGAACACTCCTCCGGGAACGGTCGTTGCAAAGTCGGAAAATTCCATTTCGTCCGTCCCGTCCTGCACGATGGTGCGTTGCGGAGCATTTTTCCCGGAAACGCTTTCGACCGGTCCCCCGAAGGAAGACGGGTTACCGAAAGCTCCCTTGGGAAGCCAGCCCGATGCATGCGAAAATACCAGCAATCCGTACGACCGGGCCGGATAGTCGCGTACCGTTTCCCGGATCACCCGTCCGAATACGGCCGGGTCGGCGGAATTTTCCCCCGGCCAGACACGCACCTGCTTCAACTCCGCGACCGCCTGCCCCGGCTTTCGGACCAGCGTGTAAAGCCGCGGCCCGCCGCTCAGGTCATCGACATAGATGACCACCCGGGCATCCGTTTCGGGCATTCCCGCTTTCAGAGCATTCAGTTTCAGGCTCACGTCTTTCGAAACCCCCTTTTCTCCTCCCCCCATATAGACGATCAGCGTGCGGGAAACGACCGGTTCGCCGTCATCCCCGCTTGTTCCGCCGTCGGAACAGGCGAACGTCAGCATTCCGACCGCACAAATCCATATCGTCCTATGCTTTAGACGGCTTAAGCGGCCCGAAAAGGAGCCAGGCATTCTCGTTTTTCTTTTCTTCATTGAGATAGGTTTTCGATAACGTGTATTCTTTCTTCAAAACGAACTTCCGGCAATCCCCCGTAAAATACCCGTATCGGCGCAGATTTACCGCCCGTTCAACCGCCTTCATCCGAATTTTTCGGCTCTTGTAATGGCTGATGTGCCCCAGGAAGGAATTGACGGAAGCCCGCATCAACTGCAACTTTTCCGGAGACAAAGGCTCCTTCTGCCGGGCCTGCTTGTCCCAGTAACTCAGGGATGCGTAAAAGTTGGCTTTCGTCCGGTTCTTCACGTACGTCCGGTACGGTTTCACCACGGCCCCGAGAAACTCCACCCCCTTCTGATAGGATTGCAGGTAAATCTTTTTGGGATGGATACGCAAATCCAGGTTCCGAACCAGGTATTCGTCGATCTTCCCGATCGCTGCCTTGAGTTCCTCCTTATCCTCGTGGACGATGTAAAAGTCGTCCACGTAACGTCCGTAATACGGCATTTTCAGCGTGCGTTTGACGTAATGGTCGAAGTCGTTCAGGTAAATGTTGCTGAACAGTTGGGAAGTCAGGTTCCCGATCGGCAGACCGCATCCCTTCGGAGAATGGAACAGGCTTTTGGACGGCGGCAGATCGTTCCAGTCCAACGGAGAACCTTTTACGACGCACTTTTCCACGGCATCGAAAAAAACGATCTCTTCCAGCAGGTACATCACCAAGTCGTAATCGAACACTTCTTCCCAGCGTTTTCCGTCGGGCGACTTGCGGGAAGCATAGCTTTTCAGCTTGTCCGTGACGATCCGAAAAAGGATTTCCCGGTTGATGCTCATGAAATATCCCTGGATATCCATTTTCAGGATATAGCAGGGCGCCGTATAGTTCCGCGAACAGGAACGGATGTGATGCTGCAACCGTTCGATTCCGAACAGAGTCCCCTTCCCTTTGCGGCAGGAATAGCTGTCGTAGATGAACGTTCGTTCGAATATCGGCGCCAGGTAATTGAAAAGCAGGTGATGCACCACCCGATCCCGGAAATCGGCCGCGAATATTTCCCGCTTCACCGGTTTGGTCACGATGAACGTGATGGCCTTACCCGTCCGATAGGTCTTGTCCCTCAGTTCCTCGTACAGCCGGATCAGGTTGGATTCCAGATTCAGCTCGAAATTGAGCTGATTCAAGGTATTGCGCTTGTTTTTCCGGGCAGCGTAGTAGGCCCGGAAAACATCTTCCAACAGCCGGGGATTCGTCTCGTGCATATTCCTTCGTCCATAAACAGTTCCGCAGATTCTCGGACACAACGCAAAACAAAGCCGTTCGTACGGTTGTTCGCCGGCACATACATATCGGGGCCACCGAAATACAGGTACAGAGCATTCGTTCCCGAAGGCGACAACGACCAATAATACCCGTTGGAACCGACGCTTGTCGGCGCTCCCGACTCACGGTGACGGTAACCCGCAGGCCGTTTCCGCAGCCGCTGAAACGATTTCTTCACCGGATACCGTCCGGTAAACGGATCGAAATCCTGCTCTAACTGAATCTCTTCCTCTATCCCCTTCACCGATCAGTGGGCCACTGAATCTGCAAACCTCCCTCCCGGCAGCCGTGGCCGCCGAAACTCCGGGCTTCGACAGAACTGTATCTTGTCCCAAAAGCCGATCTTCGCCTTCTCCGGGCCGGGAAGCGCACAAAAATAAAGAATATTTCTCATGAAACATACCCTTTATTTCGACGCCGCCCTCCCGAAAAGACGCCATTTCCGACTCAAATACCCGATTTCTTGTCTTTTTTCATTCCGGAAAAACGTAAACGCTCGGACACAACGCAAGACAAACCCGTGCGCACGGGTCGAACCGGAGGAAGCCAAAAACGTACCGTCGAAGACGATCCGGAACCCGCTCGCATCCTCATAACCCGCCGACCACGCGTAACCGTTGGAACCGACAGCGGACAACGCTCCCGTATCACGTGTACGGAAACCCGCAGACGGGAAGAAATCCTTCCGAAACGAACCTGTAAAAACTTGGACACAACGCAACAAACGAGCATTGGTACGGGCAGCGGCGTACAAACATACGTACGGGCTTTCGCAGTCGATCACCATGCACTGCGAGCCGGAAGGAACACCGGTCACATACAAAGCCATGGAACCGACCGACGCCAACCCTCCGGTTTCCCGGTAGCGGTACCCCGCAGACGGGAGGCTTCCGGAATAACCCGTAAATGCTTGGACACAACGCAACGAAAAACCGCCCGAACGGTGACTCGCGCTGAAACAAACGCTCGAACCGATATAGCCCAATGTCGCACTGCCGGAACCCGACGGTATAGAATACCAATAGTATCCTTCGGAACCGAAGTTCGACAGCACCCCCAAATCGAAGCGACGGAACCCCGCAGACGGGAGGCTTCCGGAATAATCCGTAAATGCTTGGACACAACGCAGCGAAAAACCGAGTGTACGAGCCGCTCCGCTGGAAGCCGTGAATACACTAAAGAAAATCGACCGGTAACCATTCGCGCCCTCACGCCCCGAAGACCAAACCTCGCCTTCGGAGCCGACATTCGTGGGCGTTCCCGACTCACGGTGACGGTAACCCGCAGACGAAAAGAAGCTTCCTGAAACAAAACCGTAAACGCTTGGACACAACGCAACAATCGACCGTCGGAACGGTTACCGCCGGAACTCAAGAACGAATCCGCTGAACGAAACATCAGGCCACAGGCATAAGCCCCGGAAGAAACCGTACTCCAGAGTCGTCCCTCGGAACCGACGCTCGTCAGCGCTCCCGTCGTATTGATCCGAAAACCCGCAGACGGGAGGTTCCGGAATAATCCGCAAATGCTTGGACACAACGCAATGGGAAGCCGTTCGTACGCCCTGCTTCTGCACCGCAAATGGTCGGACCGCAGAATATCAACCGGTAACCGGTAGTACCCGAAAGGGTGGAAACCCAGATGTTCCCTTCGGAACCGACGTTCGTCAGCGCTCCCGTCGAGAAATGCCGGTTCCCCGCAGACGGGAAGTCTTCGGAACGATCCGCAATTTCTTGGACACAACGCAACGGAAAGCTATTCGTACGACCTGCCTCAGTAATACCAACGCCCAGACCGTAAAATAACGACCGATAACCGAGCGTACCCAAAACAACGGAAGACCAAAAATTTCCCTCGGAACCGATATTCGACAGCGTTCCCGTCGGATAAGGCCGATTCCCCGCAGACGGGAAGGCGCTTCGGAACCATCCGTAATTTCTTGGACACAACGCAATGGAAAACCGTTCGCACGATTCGTAGCACCGAGATACATGTTGGACGAGTTGACGTACATGAAGTACGAAAGCGAACCCGAAGGCAACACGGACCAAAAGTACCCATTGGAACCGACGTAGGTCAGCGCTCCCGTGGCGTAGCTACGATGCCCCGCAGACGGAATATGATAAAAACAATCGCTGAACAGTGCCTGCGACAGGAAAACAGGCCAGTCGGCCTGCGCAGGAAAACTTTAACTAACCGCGATCCGACCTGTTCGGATCCGCGATCAGTGGATTGTTGAATTTACGAACCACGCTTCCGCAGGCCGTAGCCTCACGGAACTCCGGGTTTCGATTTTTTCCGGAAGCTTTTCCGCTTATTCTCCCCATGCTCCGTTTCCGGAACAATGCTTCACCGATTTTGCAAATGCTCGGACACAACGCAACGGAAAGCCGTTCGAACGGGTATAGGAATTCATACCGGCATAGGACGAGTTAACATAGATATATCCGGCACTGGTACCCGAAACCGAATCCGTCCAGAAGTAAGCGCCGGAACCGACGCTCGCCGGGCTCCCCGAACCGTTGTCCCGATATCCCGCAGACGGGAAGAAATTTCCCCGAAACAAATCTGTAAGCGCTTGGACACAACGCATGCTGAAAGCATGAGCACGACCGCCTGCAGTGCCCAGGCTGGCATTATCGCTGACAAACCGGGGACGCCAGACATCGGATTCGGAAGTAGTCGAGCACGAAAAATACCCGTTGGAACCGATGTTCGACAGCGCTCCCGAAAGGCGATCGCGAAAACCCGCAGACGGGAAGAAATCCCTTCGAAACAAACCTGTAAACGCTTGGACACAATGCAACAATCGACCGTTGGCACGGTAGCCGCCGGTATTCAGGAACACATCCGCGAAACGAACCCCCAGGTTACAGGCATAAGCCCCGGAAGAAAACGCACTCCAGAGTTGCCCCTCCGAACCGACAGCGGACAGCGATCCCGTCGTATAGTACAGGTTCCCCGCAGACGGGATGCACGGATAGCAGCCACTGAAAACAGCGGCATGGTGAGAAAGCCAAACCAAGCCGATCGCCTTAGCTGGAAATCCCGTAAAGAAACCAGCGGACTGCTGAATTTACCATCGCACTTCCGGCGACCGTAGCCTGCCGGAACTCCGGATATGAGAATCGTTCGAGAGAAAGGATCGAAAAAACTCCCCTCGTTTTCCCGACATAAATACTTGGACACAACGCAACGGAAAGCCATTCGCACGATGACCGGTCGTAGCGAAATACACGCCCGAACCGTGAAAGGCCAAATACGACGAAGACGGAGCCGAAGCAACTGAAGACCAGCCAAAAGCCTCGGAACCGACATTCGTCGGCGCTCCCGCATCGAATACACGGCGCCCCGCAGACGGAAAGAAAACCGATCCATGTAACTTCTTGGACACAACGCACGCCGAAAGCGTAAGTACGACCGTTCGCAGCTCCTATGTTGGCGTTGTCGCCGGCAAAGCGCGGACGCCAGGCATCCGAACCCGAAGGAGACGAGCACGAAAAATACCCGTTGGAACCGACGTTCGACAGCGCTCCCGACGAACGATCCAGGTACCCCGCAGACGGGAAGAAAACCGATCCATGTGACTTCTTGGACACAACGCAACGAACGACACTCCGTCCTGTAGCTGGCATCGCCCAACATCGCAGCCGAACCGACAGCAACCAGATAGCGGGCAGCGGTACCGGCAGCGTCTCCGCACCAATAGTAACACGAAGAACCGACCGCCGAATGCGCTCCGGAACCATGTTCCCGGTACCCCGCAGACGGGAAGAAAACATCCTGAAACCAAATTTGCAAATCCTTGGACACAACGCATCGAACGGCCCGCGCCACGAGAACCGACATAAGGCCAGGTTGTGGAACCGTCGAAATTGAGGAACACCGCACTGGTGCCCGAAGGGAACGATGACCAGCAATACCCTTCGGAACCGACACTCGCCTGCGATCCCGACGCACGATCCAGATACCCCGCAGACGGGAAGAAACCTCCTGGAACGAAAATCCGCAAATGCTTGGACACAACGCATCGAAAATGCATACGTTCGAAGGTAGACCCGCAAATACCCCGCAGCAGGCTGCAACTCCAAATAGCAGGCATCGGTGCCCACCGGAGAAGACGACCAGAACTCCCCGAAAGAACCGACGTTCGTCAGCGCTCCCGTTGTACAGTACCGGTACCCCGCAGACGGGAAGGCAGATCGAAAAAACGTAAACGCTTGGACACAACGCAACGACAGGCCGTAACCGCGCGAATCGAATTGCAGATAAGCGCTGGCCCAATTGAAATTCACACAGCCCGCAACGAGACCCGAAACACGGGACGACCATACGTACCCGCCGGAACCGACGCTCGACAGTGCTCCCGACGTGTAAGAACGGTACCCTGCAGACGGAAAACTTCCCGGAACAAACCCGTAATTTCTCGGACACAACGCAACGACAAGCCGTAACCGCGCGAATTGAATTGCAGATAGACGTTGGGGCCGTTGAAATTCAGATAACCTGCATCGTAACGTGAAACGCAGGACGACCACACGTACCCGCCGGAACCGACGTTCGACAGCGCTCCCGAACCGTTGTGGCGATACCCCGCAGCCGGGAAGAAGCGCTTCGCAACAACACCCGTAAATACTCGGACACAACGCAAGCTGAAACCATTGGAACGATGGAAGACGATGAAACAAACGTCCGTACCGATATAACCCAATCTTACGCCACCGGAGCCCGATGACACGGAAGACCAGCAATACCCCTCGGAACCGATGTACGCCAGCGCCCCCGTATCCCGATGACGGGTACCCGCAGTCGGGAAGAAGCCGCTCCGAAACAAACCTATAAACGCTCGGACACAACGCAAACTGAAGCCGTTCGTACGATTGTTCGCGTTGAAACAAACGTTCGAACCGTTATAACCCAGTCTTACACTACTGGAACCCGACGGAACAAAAGACCAGCAGTTCCCTTCGGAACCGATGTTCGTCAGCGCTCCCGAACTGTTGTGGCGATACCCCGCAGACGGGAATAAAAAACAATCTCTGTATGAAACGGTACGGGGATATGAGGAAACAAACCCGTACGGCATCTCGACATAACTAATTTCAGCCGGAAGGTCGATGCCTTCTCCGGCTCAGGAAACCAGTGGATTGTTGAATTTACGAACCACGCTTCCGCAGGCCGTAACCTGACGGAACTCCGGGTTTCGATTTCTTCCGGAAGCTTTTCCGCTCACTTTCCAGGCACTCCGTAACCGAAACGCTTCACCGATTCTGCAAATGCTCGGACACAACGCAAGGAATAGGCACGAACACGGCGATAAGCATGCAAATACGAGTTCGCAGCATCAAAAAACAGATGCGGAACAAACGCAGACAAAGCAACAGACGTCCAAACATAACCAGCGGAACCGGCATACACCGACTCTCCCGACGTATCGTGACGGCAACCCGCAGACGGGAAGTATCTCCGGAACGAAATGTAGTTTCTTGGACACAACGCAACGAATAACAATTCGTACGGTAACCGCCCGTATTGAAGTACGCAGAACCGGAATTATAATACAGCAGGCCAGAGTTCGTCCCCGAAGGCGACGAAGACCAGACACGGCCGTCGGAACCGATACCCGTCGGCACTCCCGTCGTGGTGGCCCGAAAACCCGCAGACGGGAAGAAAAACCATCCATGTAACTTCTTGGACACAACGCAAACCGAAGCCGAACGTACGATTCACTGCCGAAAGACAGGAGTATGAGCCGAGGAACACCAGCCGGGAACCATCGCCGCCCGAAAGGGCAAACGACCAAATGACGCCCTGGGAACCCACACCTGCCACCACACCGGCATCGGAGCTCCGGAACCCCGCAGACGGAAAAGTTTCCCGGAACAGGTCATAAACGCTTGGACACAACGCACCGCAAAGCCGAGCGAACGACTGCTCGCGTGCACGTAGGCGTACGCCCCCTGGAATTCCAACCACCAGGAATACGGCATCGAAACGGACGACGACCAATAATAACCATAGGAACCGACATTCACAAACGCTCCCGACTCCCGGTGGCACAACCCCGCAGACGGGAAGAAGACCGAGCCCTGACTGAATCCATGCAAATTCTTGGACACAACGCACAAGCAAGCCGTAAGCCCGACTACCCGCATTGAGGAACGCGTAAGAACCGTAGAAATCGAGATACCAACCGTACACCCCGTCGCAGAAAAAGACCAGCACGGACCATTGGAACCGACGTTCGTCTGCGCTCCCGTCGTGTAATACCGGTTCCCCGCAGATGGAACCGGGTTTCGCCAAACTTCTCATGGAAATGCCTCAAAATACACCCGGCACGGCCACGATAAGAACCGGTATGTCTGAAAAAGTAAAGCAACCACTGACATTTTCCCGGAAAAAACATCCGGCAAGACGGTTTTCCGGGAACGAATCCTTGCTGATAAACAGACACAGTCCGTTACCAGCGGGCTGCTGAATTTACGAACCTCTCTCCCGTCGGCCGTAACACGACGGGACTCACGGTTGTGATTGCTGTTTCCGGAATCGACTCTCACATTTCCTTCTTCCTTCGGCTGCAAACAAGCTAAATGCTCGGACACAACGCACCATGAAACCGTACGCACGGCTAAAGGAAGCGAGATTGACACGGGAAGCGGTAAAATCCAAATAAGAACCGCTGGCACCCGATACACAAGAAGACCAGCAAGGTCCATTGGAACCGATGCCTGTCAACGCTCCCGTCGGATAGTCGAGGTACCCCGCAGCCGGGAAGAAACCTTCCCGAAACAAAACCCATAAATGCTCGGACACAACGCAACGGAAAGCAGTTCGCACGGTTCGTACCGTTGGAAGCCGTTAACGTGCCGTTGAAAATCAACCGAAAACCGTTCGTGCCCTCGCGCATCGAAGACCAGACGTTCCCTTCGGAACCGACGTTCGTCAGCGCTCCCGTATCCCGATGACGGTACCCCGAAGCCGGGAAGAAAGTCATCCCGAAACAAACCCCATAAACGCTTGGACACAACGCAACGGAAAACCGAACGCACGACCCGTGCCGTAAGAAGTCGCAAACGCACCGCTGAAAATCGATCGAAAACCGTTCGTACCCTCACATGCCGAAGACCAGATGAACCCTTCGGAACCGACGAGCGTCATCGCTCCCGTATCACGGTATCGAAGCCCCGCAGACGGAAAGAGCCATCCCGGAACAAGTCATAAACGCTTGGACACAACGCAACGGATAACCGAACGCACGATTCGTGCCGTAAGAAGTCGCAAACGCACCACTGAAAATCAACCGAAGACCGAGCGTGCTCTCGCGCATCGAAGACCAGACATCCCCTTCGGAACCGACGTTCGTCAATACTCCTGTCATATTATGACGACACCCCGCAGACGGGAAGTTTCCGGAACAATCCGCAATTTCTTGGACACAACGCAACGGAAAGCTATTCGAACGATTCGTCGTATTAAGGAACAGATCGGACGAGCCGGTATACAAACGGTAAGCACCCGTACCCGAAGGCGACAGCGACCAGAGATAACTGCCGGAACCGACGTTCGTCAGCGCTCCCGTGGTGTTGACGCGGTACCCCGCAGACGGGAAGTCTCCGAAACAATCCGTAATTTCTTGGACACAACGCAACGGAAAGCTCAGCGTGCGTGCGTTGAAATTCAGGAAAAGACGGGTGCCATCGATGTACACATAACCGGCATCGTTTCCGGAAACGCACGGCAACCAGAAATAGCCGCCGGAACCGACGGAAGACAGCACTCCCGTCGAGTGGTTCCGGTTCCCCGCAGTCGGGAAGAAAGTCATCCCGAAACCACTCCTGTCAATGCTTGGACACAACGCAAACTGAAACCGAACGTACGGTGAATGTCGATAAACGACAAACCGGCACCGTCGAACCCCATCCGTACAGAACCGGCTCCCGATGAAACAGCGAGCCAGAAACGACCCTCGGAACCCGCGCTCGTCAGCGCTCCCGTCGCTGAATGCCGAAAACCCGCAGACGAGAAGAAGGTCAGCCCAGACAGAATCCGTGCAAGTTCTTGGACACAACGCACAGGAAAGCCGTTCGAACGACTGTTCGCGTTCATGCAGACGTACGCCCCCTGGAACTCCAACCACCAGGAGTACTGGGTCGAAACAGACAACGACCAGTAATAACCGTTGGAACCAACATTCGTCAGCGCTCCCCTCTCACGGTGTCGGTGTCCCGCAGACGGAAAAATAAGCAACCGCTGTGTGCTTCGGGAAAAAACGGCCGAAACCGGTTATTCCCGAAACCGATGATAGCTGACGAAAACCCACAACCGGTTTCCATCAGCGGGCTGCTGAATTTACGATCTCTCTTCCGCAGGCCGTAACCGGACGGAACTCAGGATTCGGAAACTGCTTTCAAGAATAAGGGACTTCCCACCTCTTCGGAACGGACTGTAAATCCTTGGACACAACGCTACGAAAGGGCATTCGCACGCAGGTTGAATTGCAGATAGGTGTTGGCCGATCCCATGTACAGATAGCCAGCATCGCTTCCGGAGACGGACGACGACCAACAGAACCCGCTGGCACCGACATTCGTCAGCACTCCCGACGTGTTATGCCGGTACCCCGCAGACGGGAAGAAGGCTGTTCCGCAACAGAACATGTAAACGCTTGGACACAACGCAACGAATAACCGAAAGCACAGGCAGTCGAATGGAAACAGGCATCGACACCGCTGAAAACCATCCGATAAGCACTGACCTCCGAAGCGGAATCCAACCAACAGCATCCGTAGGAACCGACATTCGTCAGCGCTCCCGTTTCACGTATGCGGTACCCCGCAGACGGGAAGAAGAGGACTTCCGGAAACCAGTTCGTTAATGCTTGGACACAACGCACTGTAAAACCATTCGAACGATGGCTCGTACCATCAACCGCGTACGTACCGTGAAACTCCACGAGCCGGGCCGTGGTACCCGAAAGGGCCGATGACCAGGCATAACCGTTGGAGCCGACGCTCGTCAGCGCTCCCGGGTCCCGATGACGATACCCCGCAGACCGGAAGAACGATCCGGATCCGGCAAAACCGATAGCCGACAATCCTCTAAGACTTCCCGCAAGACGCCCCTCGGAAAAGCCCTTCTTCCCGTAAACCACCCATTCCGAACATCCCCGGGAAACGGTCTTCAAGCATAACCCATGTCCGTACCACACCCTGAATCGTTTGCAGAACCCGACATTGGGTATCGGGAAAAAACTTTTCCCGAACTTCTCATCATATGCCTCCGAAATCCATTCCGTTTCTCAATAAACCAAAGAACTTGGTGCCAATTTTTCCAAGTTTTCAGTTCCAAATTCAGTTTTATTTCTGTTGAAGATAACCATATTTTCAATAACAAAAAAATTCGCTTCCGTAAATCCTCGGACACAACGCAACGAAAAGCAATACGAACGCGCACTCGTACCGGTAACCGCACACGAACCGAGAAATTCCACGGGTCGGGCATTCGTACCCGAAGGCGACGAAGTCCAGGCATAACCATTGGAACCGATGGAGGACAACGCCCCTTTTTCCTGCATGCGGTACCCCGTAGACGGGAAGAAAACAGCCCGAAACAAAACTCGTAAACGCTCGGACACAACGCAACGGAAAAGCATGACAACGACTACTCGCTGTACCCAATCCCAGGTTCCCGGAAGTGAAGACAGCCCGCAAAGCCACTGAGCCGGCAGGGAAATCGGACCAATAATACCCCTCGGAACCGATATTCGCCGCCACTCCCGACTCGCTACGGCAGAACCCCGCAGACGGGAAGAAATACCCCGCAACAAAGCCCGTAAATACTTGGACACAACGCAAACTAAAGCCATACGAACGATTATTGACAAAAAAACAGCCGTATCCTCCGAAGTATCCCATCCGGACGGCATCCGGCCCCGATGGCACCGAAGACCAACAATGCCCCTCGGAATCGACGGCCGACAAACCTCCCGCCGTGTAGTGCCGAAACCCCGCAGACGGGAAGAACCATCCCGAAACCAATTCTGTAAATGCTTGGACACAACGCAACACATAAGCACGAGACCGATAATAGGTATTCAGGTACAAACCCGTACCGGCACAATACAGGTACGGAGCCAGTTCCGCCGAAGAAACGGCCGCCCAATAATAACCGCTCGACCCGATGGCAGCCAACTCTCCGGAACCGTGTTCCCGGTACCCCGCAGTCGGGAAGAAAGCAACCCGAAACTTAATCCGTAAATACTTGGACACAACGCAAAACAAAGCCATGTGAACGACTGTATGCACTCACGTGAGCGCTCGAACTCTGAAACTCCAACCACCAGGAAAACTGCGTCGAAACAGACGGCAACCAGTAATAACCGACGCTTCCGACATACGCCAAAGCTCCCATATCCCGGCTACGATTCCCCGCAGACGGGAAATAAATGCCCCTGCAACAAAGCTTGTAAATACTTGGACACAACGCAACGAAAATCCATACGTCCGGGAACCGACATAGAAACACATGTACAAATCGTAATATCCCCCGGAAACAGCACGCAAATCCATCGAAGTCGAAGCCCAACAATAGGCGCCGGAATCGACGTTCGTCAGCACTGCCGTGTTTTGGCCGAGATACCCCGCAGACGGGAAGAAAATCGACCCGCAACAGAAAACTGTAAACGCTTGGACACAACGCAACGAATAACCGAACGTACGGCCGTTCGCATAGAAACAAACGTTCGCACCGTTGCTGCCGAGCCTGACTCCACTGAAATCCGACGACATCGAAGACCAGCAGTGTCCTTCGGAACCGACACCCGTTAGCGCTCCCGACATCCGGAACCGGTACCCCGCAGGCGGGAAGAAATAGCCCGAAACAAATTTCGTGTAAGTTCTTGGACACAACGCAATGGAAAGCAGTACGTCCGATAGCCCATGTAGAAATAAACGCCCGTACCGATACAACCCAATCCTATCCCACTGAAACCCGACGGCACAGATGACCAACAGTACCCTTCGGAACCAAAAGCAAATAGCACTCCCGACTCGCGCGCGCGGTACCCCGCAGACGGGAAGAAATAGCCCGAAACAGAATCCGTAAACGCTTGGACACAACGCAAACTAAAACCGCGAGCACGATACTGGAAACCGACATACACGGTCGAGACCTCATAAAACAAACGCAGGGCGGACGAGCCTGAAGCGAAGGATGACCAGTAGTCACCATCAGCACCGACGAACTGGGCCGCACCCGACTGTTCGTTCCGGAAACCCGCAGCCGGGAAGAAGACCGTCCCGAAACAGAATCCATAAACGCTTGGACACAACGCAAACTGAAGCCATTTCCACGACTGGTACCTAACACGCAAACGAGTGCATTGTAAGACAACAGCCGAAAACCGCCGGCGGCGGAAATGGCCGAACCCCATACATCGCTCTCGGAACCGATGTTATCCAGCGCTCCCGATTCACGATGCCGGAACCCCGCAGTCGGGAAGAAAGTCATCCCGATCCAGAACCTGTAAATGCTTGGACACAACGCAACGAATAACCGCGACACCGCCCCGTACCATATTCGGACACATTACCTCCCCAGAAAACCAAACGGAAACTGTCACTATACGCAACCATGATCGACCAGATGCCGCCTTCGGAACCGGCGGACGCCAACGACCCCAACATGTAGTCCCGGTACCCCGCAGACGGGAAGAAAATTGCCCGAAATAGATTCCGTGTAAGTTCTTGGACACAACGCACACCAAAGCCGAACGAACGGGTATGTGAATAAAGATTGCCCCTGGAAGCCGTAAAATCCAGATAACCGGCCAGATCCCTAACGATGGATGACGACCAACACGGGCCATTGGCACCGACATTCGCCCGTACTCCCGACGCAAATTCGCAGATCCCCGCAGACGGGAAGAAATTCATCCCGAAACAGAACCTGTAAACGCTTGGACACAACGCAACGAACGGCCGTGAGTACGGCTGCTTCCCACGGGCAAAAACAAATCCGCCGCCCGAAACAAGAGCCCGCAAGCAGCATCCACGAAAGGAGATGCACTCCAGAACTGTCCCTCAAAACCGACACTTGTCAGCACTCCCGTCATATTGGCCCGGAACCCCGCAGTCGGGAAGAAAATCATCCCGAAACAGAACCTGTAAACGCTTGGACACAACGCAATGGAAAACCATATGAACGATGAAGAGCACTTAGACAAGCACCCGTACTCTGAAACTCTACCCGCCACGAACTGACGCTCTCGGAGTCGGAAGCATAAAAGAAACCGACAGAACCGGCGCTCGTCATCACTCCCGTCATATTGGCCCGAAAACCCGCAGACGGGAAGAAAACCATCCCGATCCAGAACCTGTAAACGCTTGGACACAACGCAACGAAAAAGCATAGGTACGAAAACCCAGACCGGAAACCACATACGACCCGTGAAATTCTACACACCGGGTATTCGCACCGGAAAACGACAAAGTCCATGCGTAGCCGCTGGAACCCACACCGGCCAGCCCCCCTGTCGCGTAATGAAGACACCCCGCAGCCGGGAAGAAGATCATCCCGATTCAGAACCTGTAAATGCTTGGACACAACGCAACGAAAAAGCGTAGGTACGGAGATTCGCACTCACGCAACCATACGAACCGGAAAACTCCGACCGCCATGCGCCCGAACCGGAAGAGACCGACGCATAACAATAACCGGTCGACCCTACGCTCGCCAGGGTTCCCGTCGTATTGCTCCGAAACCCCGCAGACGGGAAGAAGATCATCCCGATCCAGAACCTGTAAATGCTTGGACACAACGCAACGAAAAGGCATTCGAACGACCGCCTTCGTTCAAACAAACTTGCGAACCCTGAAACTCCGACCACCGGGAAAACTGCATCGAAACGGACGACATCCAACAATAACCATTGGAGCCGAGGTAAGCCAACGCTCCCGTTTCGCGATGACGATTCCCCGCAGACGGGAAGAAAATCATCCCGATCCAGAACCTGTAAATGCTTGGACACAACGCAACGCAAAGCCGTAAGAGCGACTGAGCGTATTGAGGAACACGGAAGAACTATAAAAATCAAGGAACCGGCTGTAAATCCCAGACGCGGAAACAGCCCATACAACCCCTTCGGAACCCACGTTCGTCAGCGCTCCCGTTTCGCGGTGACGATTCCCCGCAGCCGGGAAGAAGACATCCCGAAACAGAACCTGTAAACGCTTGGACACAACGCAATGGAAAGCCATGTGTACGGCCACCTTCCGCATTGAGATACGAACCGGACGGCTGGAAGAGCGAACACAGGGCATAAGCACCCGATGAAAGCGATAACGACACATACCCGTTGGAACCGACAACACCAGACACTCCCGTCGTATTGCTCCGAAACCCCGCAGACGGGAAGAAAACCAGCCCGAAACAGAACCTGTAAACGCTTGGACACAACGCACACCGAACGCACACGTACGGCCACCGCCCGCACCCATACTGCCATAATCTCCGGCAAAGCGCGGACGCCAGACATCCGTACTTAAAGGAGACGAGCAGGAAAAGTATCCGTAAGAGCCGATACCCGACACCATTCCCGTAGGCCGTTCGCGGAACCCCGCAGACGGGAAAAACCATCCGACAAACAAAGCCTGCAAATCCTTGGACACAACGCAACGAAAAACCGTACGAGCGATCGAGACCGTCAAAAACAGCGCCGGAATCGATAAACCGCAACCGGGCACCTCCCGAAGCTGAAGCCGACAACGACCAAAAATCGCCCCGATATCCAATACTCGTCAGCGATCCGGCCCCAGCGGAACGGAACCCCGCAGACGGGAAGAAAACCTCCCGAAACAGAACCTGTAAACGCTTGGACACAACGCAACGCAAAACCGCTTACCCGATGCGACAGATTGCAAGACACACCGGATGAATACGCGAACAAGAAAGCCGAACTCGTGAGCAAGGGAGCCGACGACCAGCAACAAATATTGGAACCGGTACTCACCGACACTCCCGTCGTATTAATACGGTATCCCGCAGACGGGAAGAAGAATCCCGAAACAGATTTCGTGCAAATTCTTGGACACAACGCAAACTGAAACCGAACGCACGGTATGAGCCCTCCGAAGCAATTAACGAACGATTAAAGACTAATCGGAAACCACTCGCATCCACGCAGATCGGAGACCAGACAAAACCTTCAGCACCGACATTCGTCGGCGTGCCCGACGCAATGTGCCGATACCCCGCAGACGGGAAGAAAACCTCCCGGCAAACAGAGCCTGTAAACGCTTGGACACAACGCAACGAAAAGCCGAAAGACCGATGGTTGAACCGCAAATAACACGTAGCAGGCTGCAACTCCAAATAGCATCCACTAATTCCCATCGGAGAAGAAGCACAGTATACGCCCCAGGAACCGCCACTCACCTGCGTTCCCGTCTCAAGCGTGCGATACCCCGCAGACGGGAAGAAGAATCCCGAAACAGAGCCTGTAAACGCTTGGACACAACGCAATGATAAGCTGTAACCACGCGATCCGAACTGCAGACAAACAACAGGATCGCTAAAATAGGCATACCCTGCAACAGTACCGGAAACGCACGACGACCAGACATTACAGTTGGAACCGACAGCAGACGGCGTTCCCGCCTCCCGGCTGCGATACCCCGCAGCCGGGAAGAACCATCCCGAAACAGAGCCTGTAAACGCTTGGACACAACGCAACGCAAAACCGCGCGAACGACTGTACGCGTACATGAAGGCATACGAGCTCTGGAACTCCAACCACCAGGAGTACTGCGCCGAAACGGACGACGACCAATAATAACCATTGGCACCGACAGTCGTCGACGCTCCCGTCGAATTGTTCCGGAACCCCGCAACCGGGAAGAAACCATCCCCGAACAGATCCCATGTAAGTTCTTGGACACAACGCAAAATGAAACCGAACGCACGGTATACCGAAGTAAAGTATACATTGGGCGAGCCAAAGTACAAGAAGGACGAAGACGTACCCGAAGGGGACAACGACCAAACATACCCATTGGAACCGACATTCGTCGGCACCGCCGACGAATGATGCCGGAACCCCGCAGACGGGAAGAAGCCGTCCCCCAAACAGATTCCATGTAAGTTCTTGGACACAACGCAAAATGAAACCGAACGAACGGTAGCCAACGCCGAAGACAGCATACGAAGCATGAAACTCTATGCATAGGGTGCTTGCGCCTGAAGTCAACCAAGACCAAGCGTAACCGCTCGAACCGACACTCGACAATTCACCCGAAGTGCCGCGACGATACCCCGCAGACGGGAAGAAACCCTTCTCGAAACAGAACTCGTAAATACTTGGACACAACGCAAGTTGAAAGCGTACGTACGGTCCGTTCCTGCACCGCAAACGGTCGCACCATAGAATATCAACCGGTAACCGTGCACACCTGAAACGACGGAAGACCAGATGTCACCGTCGGTACCGACAATCCCCCGCGCTCCCGTAACGCGGTCGCGAAACCCCGCAGACGGGAAGAAACTATCCGGAAACAGATTCGTGCAAGTTCTTGGACACAACGCAACATGAAGCCGCTGGTACGGTAGCTTGAACTGACACAAACGCTCGAACCGATAGAGACCAGTGTTACACCATCGGCAGTCAACCGCATCGAAGACCAACAGTACCCTTCGGAACCCGCGCTCGACAGCACTCCCGAACTGTAGCGACGGTACCCCGCAGACGACGGGAAGAAGCTTTCCCGAAACAGAATCCGTGCAAATGCTTGGACACAACGCAACGCACAAGCGCGGGAACGAAAATGGCTGCTCAAATACGAATTCGCACTGTCAAAAAACAGGCCCGGAGCATTCGGTGACGAAATAACGGCGACCCAAACATAACCATTGGAACCGATACTCGCCAACGTTCCCGCCGTATTGCTCCGATACCCCGCAGACGGGAAGAGACTATCCGGAAACAGATTCGTGCAAGTTCTTGGACACAACGCAACGCACAAGCGCGGGAACGAAAATGGCTGCTCAAATACGAATTCGCGCTGTCAAAAAACAGGCCCGGAGCATTCGGCGACGAAATAATAGCGACCCAAACATAACCATTGGAACCGATACTCGCCAGCGTTCCCGCCGTATTGCTCCGGTACCCCGCAGACGGGAAGAAAACCGCCCCATGTAATTTCTTGGACACAACGCAAAATAAAACCATACGCGCGAACCACCCCGTCGGAACCTACGCCAACACTGCGGAAAGCAAGCCGACAACTGCTCGTACCCGAAAGAAGCGAAGACCAAACATGACCTTCGGAACCGACGACTGCCAACGTTCCCGACGTGCTGAAACGATACCCCGCAGGCGGGAAGAAAATCATCCCGAAACAGATTCCGTGCAAGTTCTTGGACACAACGCAAACCGAAGCCGCGGGCACGACGATAGCCACGCACATACGAACTCGCAGCATCAAAAAACAGATGCGGAGCAACCGACCCGGAAACGGAAGACAACCAATAATCACCATCCGTACCAACGTACTCCGGCGCTCCCGTCGTATCGTTCCGGAAACCCGCAGACGGGAAGAAAACCGCCCCATGTAATTTCTTGGACACAACGCAAGCTGAAACCGCTCGAACGGAATGTCGGCCCCTGGTACACAAAAGAGGTGCCAATGGACAAGAAACACGAGTTCATATCCCAAGACATCGATAACCAGGAATAACCGACAGAACCAACAAGCGTCAGCGCTCCTGTCGAATAGTGCAGGGTCCCCGCAGACGGGAAAAAATTCATCCCGAAACAGATTCCGTGCAAATGCTTGGACACAACGCACTGTAAAGCCGTTCGTACGGTTACTCGCGCGCACGTAGGCGTACGCCCCCTGGAACTCCAACCACCAGGAATACGGCATTGAAACGGACGACGACCAAAAATATCCGCTGGAACCGACATTCACAAACGCTCCCGACTCCCGGTGGCACAACCCCACAGACGGGAAGAAGGCCATTCCGCAACAGAACGTGTAAATGCTTGGACACAACGCAACGTAAAACCGAACGCACGGAAAAGCGACCCGAGAACCGTATAAGAACCATGAAACTCAACAGTCCAGGCATGCGGATCCGAAGACGACGATGACCAGGCATAACCGTTGGAACCGACGCTTGACAGCACTCCTGACGAATAGCGCCGGAACCCCGCAGACGGGAAGAAACCATCCCCAAAACAGAATTCTGCAAACGCTTGGACACAACGCACCGTAAAACCGTAAGAACGGGCTGTCGTACTGAAGCACAGGTAGGACGAATTGAAGTACAGGAAGCACGGATGCGAACCTGAAGACGACAATGACCAAAAATACCCCCAGGTGCTGACATCTGCCGGCATTCCCGTCGCATAAGAACGATGCCCCGCAGACGGGAAGTGCTCCCGAACAACCCGTAAATTCTTGGACACAACGCAACGCAAAGCCGTGCGCACGGCTCGTAGCACCGATATATACGCCGGACGAGTAGACATACAAGAAGTACGAATACAAGCCCAAAGACGAAGATGCCCAACCGTATCCATTGAAACCGACGTCTGTCAGTGCTCCCGCACTGCTGCCGTGAAGCCCCGCAGACGGGAAGAAAACCGTCCCGAAACAAATGCCGTGCAAATTCTTGGACACAACGCACCGCAAAGCCGAACGCACGATAGGTCGCGTTGAAACAAACGTACGAACCGCTATAGCCCAGTCTCACACTACCGGAACCCGACGGAACAAAAGACCAGCAGTACTCTTCGGAACCGACGTACGCCAGCATTCCCCCCGTATTGCTCCGGTACCCTGCAGACGGGAAGAAGGCCATTCCGAAACAGAATCCGTAAACGCTTGGACACAACGCAACGAAAAGCCGATCGGACGGGCACTAGTACCGACAACCGAAGACGAACCGAGAAACCCCACATTCCGGGCATTCGTCCCCGAAGACGACAGCGACCAATAATACCCGTAGGAACCGACACCCGACAACGCTCCCGTCTCCCGGAGGCGAAGCCCCGCAGACGGGAAGAAGACCCTCTTGAAACAGAATCCGCAAACGCTTGGACACAACGCAAAACAAAGCCATTTGCACGAGCGTACGACAACAAATACACCTCGGTACCACCGAAATACAGATACAGGGTATACGTCCCCGAAGGCCAAAGCGACCAATAACAACCGACATAGCCGGTGCTCGACAGTGCTCCTGTGGCAGTACTACGGTACCCCGCAGACGGGAAGAAGGCCATTCCGAAACAGAATCGTAAACGCTTGGACACAACGCAACAGAAAGCCGCCCGTACGATAGAGCGCGTAGTAACAAACGCCCCCGTCGTCATAACCCAATCTGACAACATTGGAACCGGACGGTACAGAAGACCAGCATAGCCCAACGGAACCAACGCTCGTCATTATTCCCGTCGCGTAGTGCCGATGCCCCGCAGACGGGAAGAAGGACGATCTCAAACAGATTCTATGCAAGTTCTTGGACACAACGCAAACTGAAACCATACGAACGCCCATACACGCCGAAACAAACGCAGGAACTGAAATAACTCAAACTTACACCCATGGAACCCGACGGAACAAAAGACCAGCAGTCTCCTTCGGAACCGACGCTCGACAGCACTCCTGACGAATAGCACCGGAACCCCGCAGACGGAAAAAACTCTCTCCAGAAACAGATTCGGTGCAAGTTCTTGGACACAACGCAACAGAAAGCCTCCCGTACGATAGAGCGCGTAGTAACAAACACCCCCGTCATCATAGCCCAATCTGACAACATTGGAACCGGACGGTACCGAAGACCAGCATAGCCCAACGGAACCAACGCTCGTCATTATTCCCGTCGCGTAGTGCCGATGCCCCGCAGACGGGAAGAAACCTTCCCGAAACAGAATCTGCAAACGCTTGGACACAACGCAACGAAAATGCGAACGCTCGATAGTTGATCCGCAAATAACCCGCAGTGGGCTGCAACTCCAAATAACAGCCTTCAGCTCCTATCGGAGAAGACGCCCAATACTCGCCCCAGGAACCGACGCTCGACAATTCTCCGCCACCAGCTCGACGATATCCCGCAGGCGGGAAAAAGTTCCTTGCAACAGAGTTTGCAAACGCTTGGACACAACGCAACGCTAAACCGTATGACCGGGGAGAGTCATAAGAGGCGGCGAAAGCACCGTAAAAAAGAAAACGATAACCACTCGCACCTTCAGACACCGATGACCAACCGTAACCGTTAGAACCGATTCCCGTCGGCGCTCCCGTATCCCGAGGCAGGCTCCCCGCAGACGGGAAGAAGTTCCTTGCAACAGAGTTTGCAAACGCTTGGACACAACGCAACGATAAGCCGTAACCCCGCGAATAAAACTGCAGATAGGCATAGGGAGAACTAAAGTAGAGATAGCCCGCATCGCAATCGGAAACAAACGTCGACCAAAGATACCCGCCGGCACCAACGCTCGTCAGTGCTCCCGACGAATAATGCCGGAACCCCGCAGACGGGAAGAAAACCCAACCGAAACAAATTCCGAGTAAGTTCTTGGACACAACGCAACGGAAAACCGTAAGCACGCAACATCGTACCCACAATAACGCTGTCATCTGCAAAACGCGGACGAAACGCGTCTGTTCCTCCCGAAAGCCCTGACCAGAAAGATCCCACCGCACCGACGAACGACAATGTCCCCATCGTGTAATAAAGGTACCCCGCAGACGGGAAGAAGACCGTCCCGAAACAGAACCTGCAAACGCTTGGACACAACGCAACGGAAAACCGTAAGAACGTTGGAGGCTGCTAAAGGCGACATCGGAATCGACAAATCGGAACCGGGCACTTCCCGAATCCAAAGGTAACGAAGACCAAGCATAGCCATTGAGACCGACATCCGTCAGCGCTCCCGTCGCACAATACCGGTACCCCGCAGACGGGAAGAAAATCGGCCTGAAACAAATGCCGTGCAAATTCTTGGACACAACGCAACGGTATGCCGATTACACGATACGTCCCGTTAGAAGCCGCAAACATATCATGAGACACCAATCGAAAGCCGTCCGAACCAACCTGAATCGCAGACCAAAAGGCACCTTCGGAACCGGCAGCCATCAGCACTACCGTACGGTAATGCCGATACCCCGCAGACGGGAAGAAGACCGTCCCGAAACAGAATCCGCAAACGCTTGGACACAACGCAACGGAAATGCGCTTGAACGAGAGTATGACCGCATACACAGATCGGAGTCACCGAAACACAGGTACCGAGCATTCGTATCCAAAGGCAACAACGACCAATAATACCCGGTGGAACCGACAGCAGACAGCAATCCCGTCTCACGGTATCGAACCCCCGCAGACGGGAAGAAACCATCTCCAAACAGAATCCGTAAACGCTTGGACACAACGCAAACTCAGGCCATAGGCACGGTACGCCGTAGTGAGGGATACGCCGGACGAACCGAAACACCAGAAATACGCATTCGCACCCGCAGGCGACAACGGCCAAAAGTACCCCAGAGAACCCATGCTCGGCAGCGCTCCCGTCGTATAGTGTCGGTAACCCGTAGACGGGAAGAAACCTTCCCTAAACAGAATCCATGCAAGTTCTTGGACACAACGCAACGAACAACTACTCGCACGGCGGCCACTCATTTGAAAGCATACGTAAGAACCGAGGAAATCGAGGAACCGGCCAGAAGCCTCCGAAGGCGAAGCAGTCCAGACGATCCCTTCGGAGCCGACACTCGCCAGCGCCCCCGTATCCCGGGGACGGAACCCCGCAGCCGGGAAGAAGACCGATCCGAAACAGAAGCCTGCAAGTGCTTGGACACAACGCAGCGAAAAACCATGCGTACGGTACGACCCATTGAGGTACACATGGGACGAGCTGAAGAACAGTAAGTGCGAATTCCAGCCCGAAGGTGGCAACAACCAAAAATACCCTTCGGAACCGACGCTCGCCAGTGCTCCCGATATCCGGTACCGGTACCCCGCAGACGGGAAGAAGCTCTCCCGAAACAGAATCTGCAAACGCTTGGACACAACGCAATGGAAAGCAGTACGAACGGTTCGTTCCGTTGGAAGCCGTAAACGCGCTGTTGAAAATCAACCGGAAACCGTACGTGCCCTCACGCATCGAAGACCAAACGTTTCCTTCGGAACCGACATTCGTCAGCGCTCCCGTATCCCGGAGGCAAAGCCCCGCAGACGGGAAGAAACCCTCCCGAAACAGAACCCGTAAACGCTTGGACACAACGCAGCGAAAAACCACTCGAACGGCTATTCGAGCCGAGAACCACATACGAACCGTGAAACTCCGCATTCCGGGCAACCGTCCCCGAAGGCGATGAAGACCATGCGTAACAATTGGAACCGACGTTCGCGGGCGCTCCCGTTTCCCGGTAGCAAAGCCCCGCAGACGGGAAGAAAACCTTCCCGAAACAGAACCCGTAAACGCTTGGACACAACGCAACAGAAAGGCATACGAACGAGAGAAAATCCGCAAGTAACCCGTAGGGGGCTGTAACTCCAAATAGCAAGCATCGCTACCCATCGGTGAAGATGACCAGCACTGCCCCCAGGAACCGACGCCCGTCAGAACTCCCGTATCCCGGGGAAGATACCCCGCAGACGGGAAGAATCCATCCCGAAACAGAATCCGCAAACGCTTGGACACAACGCAACGGAAAGCCGATCGAACGGGCACTCGTACCGACAACTGAAGACGAACCGTGAAACTCCATGTATCGGGCATTCGTCCCCGAAGGCGACAACGACCAATAATATCCGCTGGTATTGACTCCCGCCAACGCTCCGGTCTCCCGGAGGCGAAGCCCCGCAGACGGGAAGAAGGCCATTCCGCAACAGAACGTGTAAATGCTTGGACACAACGCAACGGAAAGCAGAACGTACGACTGAGTGCATTGAGGCACGCATAAGCACCGTGAAAATAAAGATGCCAGCCGTAAGTCCCGGACACGGAGAAAGACGAGAAAATCCCTTCGACACCGACGCCCGCCTGCGCTCCCGTTTCACGGTGACGGTACCCCGCAGTCGGGAAGAAATCCTCCCGAAACAGAATCCGTAAACGCTTGGACACAACGCACCATAAGGCCATTCGCACGCGCATAGAACTGAAGGCAGAGCTGTACCGACGTAGTAGACAGGTAGCCGGCATCGTACTCCAAAACGGATATCGACCAAAAACCCCCGACGGGACCGACACCCGACACCTCTCCCGTATCCCGATGACGGTATCCCGCAGACGGGAAGAATCCATCCCGAAACAGATTCCATGCAAGTGCTTGGACACAACGCAACGAATAACCGCGAGTGCGAGTCAAGGCCCCGAGGTACAAAGACGCCCCATCGTAAAACATACGAAAAGCAGAGGATCCGGAAACGGAAGACAACCAACAATCGCCATCCGCACCAATATACTCCAGCGCTCCGGACACGCTATGCCGGCACCCCGCAGACGGGAAGAAGAATCCCGAAACAGAGCCTGTAAACGCTTGGACACAACGCACCGGAATGCCATTCGCACGCGCATAGAACTGCAGGCAGATCTGGGATGACGTAACAGACAGATAGCCGCCATCGTACGCGAGAACGGACGACGACCACCAGAACCCGCTGGAACCGACAGTCCTCAGTTCCCCCGACGGATAATTAAGGTACCCCACAGACGGGAAGAAACTCTCCCGAAACAGTTTCCGCGCAAATTCTTGGACACAACGCAGGTTGAAGCCGATCGAGCGATAGTTCTCGACGAAACATACGTACGAACCGTTATAGCCCAGTCTTAAACCGATGGAACCCGACGGCACAGAAGGCCAACAATACCCTTCGAAACCGACGTATGTCAGCGCTCCCGAACCGTAGTGGCGATACCCCCCAGACGGGAAGAAGATCGACCCGAAACCAGAGAAGCCGCGCAAACGCTTGGACACAACGCAATGAAAAAGCCCTGGTACGGTAATACGCGAACAAGCACGGCCGACCGTCATCGATTAACAGATACATAGCATCCGAGCCGAAAGGCGATAACGACCAAAAGTATCCGTTGGAACCGATACTCATCGACGCTCCCGACGAATCGAGCCGGAAGCCCGCAGTCGGGAAGAAGAGGACTTCCTCCTGCGTACCTCCAGCCAATAAAGCATCAGCAGCCGTAGCGGCGTCCATACCGGACAACGAAGCATCGGCACCTACCGTCTTCTTCGTAATCTTCAGGTAACGCTTGCCGTTCATCAGCTTGTACTCCCACTTCAGCATATACGCATCGGCAGTACCCTGCTTCTTGATCCCGTACACGCAATACTTGCTCCGCAGGTAATGCGCCTTGTACTGCGTACCGGTCGCATCCAGCACTTCGTTGGTCACATTGTCCGTTACCGAAACCGCATCGGAATTCCACGTACCCAGCGCAGACGTGCTCGGCATGATGGCGCGGATTTCATAGTCGGTCGGCAAACGCCATCCGGTCGGAGCAGGTTCCGTACCCTCGCCGTCGTTGATTTCCTTATCGCGGGCCTTCCAGTTAGCAGGCTCGCCGTTCGGTTTGGTAAACCAGTCGTACGGAGAAGTCGAATTCTTGATGAACAACCCTTTCGAGTTCGCATCCAGCACACCGGCCTTATCCAGCGGCCCGTCGACAGCGGTTTCCTGAACCTTGTTGCCCAGCGTCGGGAACGGCAGGTTCCGACCCCACTGGTAATAATACCCGTAGGTACCGGAGTTGTCCATGTTCGCTTCTTCGCACGGCAGCGTCGCACCCAGGTTATAGTTCATCCACTTCAAACCGTTGAACATCGTGGAGGTCGCACTTGCCGCACCCATCTGGTTGATGGTAACGACTTTCGCCTTGGATGAACCGGCTTTAATGCGCAGGTAGGCCACCCGGTCATTGCTGTTGTTGTCGGTGATCGTCTTGACGGTGATCGTCCGCAGATCCTGATCGATGGTTACATCCACCCATCCCGGAGCGGTAGTCGTCGCCGTACCGGCGGCATCGGTCACCCATTCATGTTCAGCCGGCTGTTTGGAATCGGTATTAAAAGTGAGTTCATACCCATAATTGGATTCCGCCGTAAACGGATAAGTCAGCGTATTGGCCGCCAACTGAGCCCCCGTCAAGGTCACGGCCCCTACCATGGCATTCATCGCATCCCCGTCCGTCCAGGCTTCCACCAGGCTGGCGGTCACTTTCTGGCTCACCGACTCGTCGTTGTACTTGAGCAACAGCTTGTAGTGATAATTGGGGTTGATGGCGTTGGTGATGTAGAACGATCCTTCATAGTCCGTTCCGGTGGTACCGTTGCCGTCCAGTTTCCCTTTCACCACCACTTCGATCTGGTAATCCTTGTCCAGCGTCTTGGTTGAAGGCGTGTAGAACAGGTAAATCTTGTCCTTCAGAATGGTCTTGTCTTCCGCGCTGGCCGAAGGAGTCAGGAACCCTTCGGTAATCGCCGCATAGTCTCCGAAAACCGGCACCAGCGCATCGTAATTCCGGTTCAACAGGTACTGTTCGGTCGGCACATGCTTCAGTTGAACCGAGGTCACAGTCAGCCCCTGGCTTCCATCCCAAGGATTTTCGTTCACCACGTCCAGCTTGGCCACCTGACGCGAGAGCGTAACGGACACCTTCTGATTGGCGATGTCGTTCACCGAAGCGGAACCGAGCATTACGAACGGCGAAACCGGCACTTCGAAAATCGCCGCATTGGCTTTCAACGAAGCCTTCACCGCCGACAGGAAATCGGATTTTTTGGTCGCCGTCTTGGTAGGATCATCTGCCGCATCCTTGGTAGTCACCAGTTCCGGATAGGCAATCTTGTTGATTTCCACCGGAGACGCTGCGCCGTCGGTTTTCGTCCGGTTGGCAATGGCGTAAACCGCCTTCGCACCGCCCGTCGGCACCTTCACGGTCTGTTCGTCCACCTGAGCATTCTGTCCGTTCGGATCGTATCCGGCCGCAGCAATATCCTTTCTATATACTTCCAACAGTCCAGTAGCCTGGTCGAAAATGAACAGGTCGTAATTCCGCACCAGATTTTCATCTTCGCTCGCCGGAGAATAGGTCGTAATCATGTTCCCATCCACGTTGATGGTGATGTGGGCATCCGCTTCCCCTTCGTCGATAACGGGACGCTGGAAAATCCCCTCTCCTTTCTGGCAACCCGTCAACAGGAGAGCAACTCCCGCGAGCCCCATCAAGAAATTTCTTTTCATAACTTTGAAATTTAGTTGTTTAAATGAAGCGGAGGAGGGGATACATCCCTGTGTCCCGCTCCGCTCGTTCCTTAGTCAATGCAGTCGGTAATCGCTACACCAGCGCTCCCCTACATGACCGGGCAATTGATATCCGTACCCGGAGTCCAGTCGGTCACACCGGCCTGCACGTCGATTCCCTGCAACGTAAAGGTCAGGGTCACCTTGTGAGCATTGCTCTCTTTCAGTTCCGGCCCTACCTTCGGGGTAACCGTCTGATCGGAAACCGTCACCGTATAGGTCACGTCGTCTGCCGTAGGATCATACGAATTCGTTTTACCATAAGGAGCCTGCGTAGCGTCCGGTCCTGCCGTGATCGTCATGATGACCTTTTCGCCCGGCTTGATCATCACGATCCCCATCGGAGCCGGAACCGGCTGCGTTTCATCCACGTCCGCCGTATTCGGATCGTCTTCCGCCGCTCCCGGAGTTCCGGCAACCGGCTTGCCTTTCAGTTCGGTGTTGATCACCAGCGCAGCAGCAGTCGCATCCCAAGTCGCACCTTTCGCATACAGGTCGATCCCCGTGGGCAGTTTAGCCTCGTTGATCTTGCATTCCTTGATGACGAAATCCTTGTAGGAAGCGGCTTTGATCATCTGGAAATTCAGCTGCGTCGTCAGGTGCTTGAACATCAGGGCTTCCGAAACCTTGTTATCCTTGCTTCCGGAAACGCTGATAGACGTAGTGTTGGTAGCGCCGAAAGCCAGCATCGCATCCTGATACCCATCCTTCGTAGCGAAAGTCACCTTCCCGGCAGTAATGGCCGAAGCCGCTTCACTGATCTTCGGATACACGCCCAGCACGTACGTCTTGATGGCGTTGCTGGCGTTGTAATACTGTGCCGGATCGAAAGTCACTGCTTTCGCCGTGTTGGCGATTTCCATTTCACCGGTCGTCACCCAGTTGGCAGTAGCCGACCCGTAGTTCGGTTCAGTCGTACCTTCATACCCGATGAAAGTCGGTTTGAATTTCACAGCCACTTCCGGCGTAGAAGCATCGTTGTCGTCATCCCACGTCCCCGGTACGATCGGCGTTCCCGTAGCTTTGGACTGCACCGAAACCACCGACGTATTCAGTTCGATAGGCACCAGCCCGTCCGGTCCCGGCTTCGAGCCGTCCCCGTTCACATCGTTCTTTCCGCAACTCGCCATAGCTGCTATGGCAAGCGCACCCAGTAAAACTTTTTTCATCTTCTTTTGTGTTTAAAAATTTGGTTAACAATAATTTTACATCAAAACTTCAACGATCGGCCGCCGAATCCGCCGGCCGTTTTTCCTTTTGTAACCTTTTCGTTTTTTCATAGGCGTGGAATTATGCAGTCTCTGTCTTCATGTCCTCCCGCACGCACCGTCAAATGAGGTCGATGTTGAGGTCGCCCCCGCTCTGCCAACCCGTCACCTGAGCCGTCACGTACATTTCATGCAACCCCTTCACCTCGACGTTCACCACGATCTTGTTCCCGGAAGCCTGTTCCACCGCCTTGGAAACGTCCACCGTCACCGTCGAAACCGATCCGTCGTTCAGGTGAAAGGACAGCTTCAGTTGCGAAAGATCCTTCGTCCCCGTCGTATCGGGGGTATTGACCCCGAAAACCGTCACCACTCCCACTACGCCCTTCGCCGTTTTGGTCATCGAAAACGCCGTCCGTGCATTCGACCCCGGCACGCTTTCCCCCGTGCTCAGATTCACCGCGGAAGCCACACCCGACAGCAACCCTTCGCTCGAAGCCACGTCCGCTATCTCGGCCACATCGACGTCGAACCGGATCACCCGAACCATCGGGATCGGCTTCACCACGCCCGAGGCGCCGCCTTCCGGGGTCACACGCAGTCCTTCCCACACCCCGCCGTGCAACCGGTCGGGCTGGTAGACCACCACGCCTCCCCCGCTTTTCGTCCCCGGCAGCCGCTCCGCATCCTGCATGGCCTCCGTCGGCTCGGTCGCTTCCGCCACGTACGCCTCCGCCGTCTCGAACCGCTCCATGTTCCGGAAATGAACCACCTCTTCCCTCGTATCGTTGTTATAAGCCAACATCTTATAATCGCCCATCGTCAAGTTCACGGAACCGCCCGTCGGGCCGACCTCGTATATTTCCGCCTCCGTGCTCCCCGTTCCCGTCGTCGGCTGCGGGTAGAAATGCATCTTCATTCCCGTCGGCCTGTCGCTTTCACCGTCGATCAACGGGTTTTCGCTCCAATCGAAGGCGATCGAAACTTCGTGACGCGTCGTGGGATCATAGAGGTCCCCCTTGCCGCACGAAACCGCCGCCGCCGTCAACAGGAACATTCCCGCCATCCATCCGTTTCTGACTGTTTTCACTATCCGTTATATTTTAACCTATACCTCGATTTCGTTCCGGCTCCGAACACCGCTAATAATTCCCGGTCGATACGCCCCGGTTCTTCTGCCACTTGTATCCCAGCTTCCAAATCACCGTCACCCCGATTCCCGTCGGGCCGAAATAATTCTTCGTCCGCTTTTCCGTCCGCACGAAATAGGCGTCGTATTCGCTCGCGTATTTATCCATCGGACTATGTACGTATCCCAAATCCAGATTGAGCCCCATATCGAAGGCATCGCTCAGCGGGAACAGGTAGTTGTAGGAGAATCCGCCGCCATAATAGTCCCCCTGGCGTCCCTTGCGCCCCAGCTTGATATCGTACTGTCCCCAGTGCCCGTAAATACCGATGCAATGCCCATGATAGCTTCCGTCGTTCCTCAGCCAGTAGTGCAACTGAGGTTTCACGCCCCAGACGTAGAACCGACGGTCGGCCTTCTTCCACGACCACCAAGCATAGCCCCCGCTCACCTCCGCGGCCCACCGGTCGGCGAAATGGTATTTCACGCCCAGGTTCGGAGTCGCCGCCAGCCAATACAGCAGATTGGTTTCGAATGCCCAGTGGTAATTGTACTCCCGGTATTTCGGTTCCTTCGGAATCTTCACCTTCTGCACCTTCACCCGTTCCTGCCGGGAAGGTTTCGCCATCTTCACGGGCGTCCGCTGGCCGTCGACCGTCA
This sequence comes from uncultured Rikenellaceae bacterium, assembly GCA_946486375.1. GTDB lineage: Bacteria > Bacteroidota > Bacteroidia > Bacteroidales > Rikenellaceae > CAMLTW01. The sequence continues at coordinate 396,654 of CAMLTW010000001.1, read as the reverse complement.
GCCCCGGTATGTCGGTCACGAAAAAGGGAGTCTCCGCGCTTTCGGTCGTGCTTCGAGCCGCATTTTGGGCCGCCAACCGTGCCGCCTCCGCCGCTGCTGCCGCTTCGGCCGCCGCCTTTTCTTCCGCCAGCCTGCGGGCTTCCGCTTCGCGCTGCGCCATCAGTTCCTGTTCCTCCCGCATCCGGCGTTCCGCCTCTTCCCGCATACGCTGCTGCCGCTCCGCTTCCACGCGCCGCAGAGAATCCGCCGTCCTCGCTTCGGCCAGTCTGCGGGCCGCCGCCTCGCGCTGTTGCTGCGCCATCGATTCCCGTTCTTCGCGCTGCCGCCGTGCCATCAGCTCCTGTACCTCACGGCGACGCCGGTTCTCCGCATCCCAATACGTCACGTAGGAACCGATGAACGGCACCGGATCGTATTTCGACACCGCCCGGCTCACCTTCAGCGCATCGCCCGTGCTCTCCGTATAACAAATGACCCGGTTGGCCCCCGCCGCAATGGGCGTCCCCACATAGAACACGTCCACCCGATTGGAAGCCTGCTGCGTATTATCTATGTAAAAGGTGAAACAGTCGTTGGACAGCCCGTACCAAACTTTCATGTAAGCCCGCACCACGCTTCCCTGCACCGATGCATTGTTGATCGCCCGGTCGCTCGAAGACTCGCCCGGACGGATATAGGATACCACCACATAATGAGCTTCGCCGTTCCGCAGTTCGTCCTGATGCGTCCGGGTCAGCGCCCGCAACCGTTCCAGTCCCGTGCGGTTGCTTTTGTAATCCGCCAGAAGCAGTTTCCCTTCCGGACGGAAATCGAATCCGAACCGCGTCCCTTCCGTCAACTCTCCGGGCTGAGCCTGCAACGCGCCGGTTCCTGCCGTTAAACACAAAACCGCCGCCCATGCAACGATCCGCTTCATTCCGCTACGGTATCTTTTATTTTCTTTCATTTCGTGCGCGTTAAACCAAATTCTCCGCCCTGCCCGTCTTTCCGTCCTCTACTTGGAAGAAGGGATGCGCCGCCGCATCACCTCGTTGTCCGCCTCCTTCAGATAGCGGTAAAAGGTTCTCGGATTGCAACCGGCGATTTCGCAGATGGCCTTTACGCTCATCCGCGAATTGACGTACATCGTATGAGCCTGTTCGAATTTGGATGAAATGTTTCGGCTGATTCCCTTCGGGCGCCCCAGCCGTTTTCCGTTTTCCCGCGCCTTCTTCAACCCTTGTGCGGTGCTCGTGGCGGAAAACGCTTTTTGCAATTGATAAAAATCTTCCAGTAATTTGCACAGGGTACCGTCCTCCGGACTAAGCCGGAACCACGGTTCTCCGATCGACCGCAAAGAGATTCGCCCGGCCGTCAGTTTTTTGACGATCCCCAGCAGCTCTTTCAACGAAGAACAAACATCGGTCAGGCTCTCCACTACGATTTCCTGCCCCGGCGCCGCAGCCTCCATCACCTGCCCGAAGTCGGAATCGTTTTTACGATAAAATAGCACACCATTACTCTCGGAAGTATTCATAATCTTATAAAGGCTTGGATTTTAACGTATCAGAAACAATATGGCCGCTCTTTCCCCCTTCACCGCAGATCCCCCCGCACCTCGTTGCCGTTCCCCGGCAAACATTCATAATCAATAATTTATGGCACAAATATTGTCGCATATAACGTTCGTTCATTCCGACTGTCAAATTGTGTCGCTTATAAGTACCCTTATTCCGGACATTTATGTTTTATCTATGAGAATAACGTCTTAGTATTTAATATTTTTTACCATTTTTTTGGTATTTGTTAGAATTGTCGTATCTTTGTCGACAGAAATGAACGTTTTAACGAACAATCATTCTGACAATTTCTCTTAAAAAAGCGACATTTTATTTTATCATAGGGGATTACGGTAATCAAGCTGAATATTAACCGTTAATGAACCATGTGTTATGATTATCGCATATTTGAGAGTCAGTACCGGGAAACAACACCTGGGAAATCAGAAAGAGGAAATTCAGAAATTCGCCGCCCTGAGAAACCTTAAGGTGGATCGTTGGGTAACCGAAATCGTCAGCGGAAAGAAAAAAGGGGAGGATCGCGAACTGGGAAAAGCCCTGCAGAACCTCCAGAAAGGGGATATTCTTATCGTGACCGAACTTTCCCGTCTCAGCCGCACATTATTCGACATCATGTCCATCCTCAACCGCTGCCTGGAAAAAAACATCACCGTTTACAGTACCAAAGACGGCTACGCCTTCGACAACAGCATCAACAGCAAAGTGCTGGCTTTCGCCTTCGGGCTGGTGGCCGAAATCGAACGCAACCTGATCTCCATGCGCACCAAAGAAGCCCTCGCCGTCCGAAAAGCGGAAGGAAAGCGGCTGGGAAGAGCCAAGGGAAACAACTTCCGTCAAAAAATCCTGGCGGACAACCGGCCTCAGGTAAAAAGAATGCTCGAAGAAGGAAAAAGCATAACGGCCATCTGCCGCTACTTCAACATCTCGCGGGACACCTTCTACGAATACAAGCGAAACAACGAATTGTAACAAATAGCCGGAAGCGAACCCTCTTCCGGCTATTTTCACTCGTGGGGCACACGCTTTCGGAAACCCTTCGCCGGAAGATGTCCATGATCCGGAAGCGTCATTCGGCTCCGGTCGCTTCGCTTCAATGTCTTATCCCGCCTCCGACGCTTTGCGACAAAACCCTGCTTTCCTCCGTACCAATTATCCGAATTTCCCGGCCGGGAACCTGCCGGGTTCAACGTTTTTTCACAAAAGCCGGGGTTGCCCGGAACGAAAAGGGAAACATACGGAAACGTTTCCCTCTTTTTTAAATAAAGGTATGTAAAAAGCGCTTCCTCCCGGAAGCGCTTCGTTCTATGCCAAATAAGGATTCACCCTGGCCCACTGCGGAACCGGGGGTATGATTCCCATCCGGATCACCTCGTCCCTCAATCGGGACAGGTGCAGATAGCTGTCCCGCAAAGCCTCCATCTCGGCGGGAGTGCCCTGTGGAACCCGGTAGGTGACGCCGTTCCGGTCGATGTCGGTTTCCATCGCCATCATGATGTGGTCGAATCCGTCCCGGTTCACGTACACCCCGGCCGGCCAGCGGAAAGGTTCGCCGCCCATCGCGGCCCGGATCATTTCTACCGACAGGTAGGCGGGACTTTGGAACGAGGAGCGCCCCCGCAGGTCGATGATCCGCTTTCCGCCCTGGATCACCTTTTGCTGCAATTCCTTCCACTGTTCTTCGGGCAGGGCCGGCGTCCCGATCAATGTGGACAAAGGATTGCCGTCGATCCGTGCCGTGGAAGCGAAAACGGCCATCTGTTCGCCGTGTCCTCCATAGGTACGTGCATTCTGCACCCGGTCGCGCGGAATTCCGAAATACTGGGCGAGCGCGGTTTGCAGCCGGGTACTGTCCAGAGCCGCAAGGGTACAAAGCCGGGAAGGTTCCAATCCCGAATAGAGCAGTGTAACCAAACCTGTAATATCAGCCGGATTGAACACGATCACCACAAACCGCACTTTCTTCCCGTAGCGGCGGAGATCCCGCCCGAGCTGCGCGGCGATTTCGGCGTTTCCCCGGAGCAGGTCTTCACGGGTCATACCGGCCTTGCGTGCCGCGCCTCCCGAAGAAACGACATAGACGGCATCCTTCAACGCGGCTTCGATGTTGTCGGTAAACGTCAGGTTGATCCGGTCGAAACCCGAATGAAACATTTCTTCGGCCATCCCTTCCAGGGCGGGAGCGTATGGATCGTAAGCGCAAATATTGGGGGTAAGCCCCATCATGATGGCGGTCTGCACCATATTCGAGCCGATCATTCCCCCGGCTCCGATCAGCGTCAGCTTATCCTGCGTCAAAAATTCCATGGTATAAGGTTTTTATTCGATCCGCATCCGGATTTCCGATGCCCGGTTCAAAAAACATGCCCGTCCATCCGGAATGAGCGTCTTCTCCCGGCTTCGGAAGCTGGGATTTCCGGCATCGTTCGGAAATGGAAAGAGTTTCGTAACTTTGTGCGGAACGGGGCAAGGAAGAACCGACTTATTTCCGGAATTCGTCCCCGTCCATCATACCAAGCCAGGAGAAGAATGCGTTTTGTAACGGAACGAAATGTGCAAAAAACGTTCGCCATACAAAACAATTCTAAACGAAACAGAAGCATGCAACCGAATATCACCCCGACCGAAATCCATCCGCTGGAGCCTTTTCTGCCTCCGCGTGCCGTCCTGTTGATGATGGGCAGCTTTCCTCCGAAGCGGGAACGCTGGTCGATGGATTTCTACTACCCGAACCTGCAAAACGACATGTGGCGCATTTTCGGATGGATTTTTTTTCACAACAAAAACCACTTCCTCCGGGAGGATAAAAAAGCGTTTTGCCGGGAACGGATCGCGGCATTTCTGGAAGAGCGGGGCATAGCCCTGTGCGACACGGGTTATGAAGTGGCCCGGCTGAAAGACAACGCCTCGGACAAATTTCTGGAAATCGTCACCCCGCGCGACCCGGCCGTGCTGTTGGAAAAACTGCCCTACTGCCGGGCCATCGCTACCACGGGACAGAAAGCCACGGAAACCATCCTGACCATGCTGCCTGCACTGGAACCGAAAGTGGGCCGTTTCACGGAATTTCCTTTCGGAGAGCGCATGATCCGGCTTTACCGGATGCCGTCTTCTTCGCGGGCTTATCCCAGACCGATCGAAGAAAAAGCCGAAACATACCGGAAGATGCTCGCCGAACTCGGCCTGCTATAGTCCTGAATGCTAACCCTAACAAATAAACCGCCATGCAAATCGAACGTTCCACCCTGGATTTCCTCCAGGACCTGAAAAAGAACAACGACCGCGAATGGTTCCACGCCAGCCGGAACCGCTATGAGGCGGCGAAAAACAACGTATTAGAAACGGCTTCGGAACTGCTGGTCGCAATCAACCGGTTCGATTCGTCGATGGGGTACCCCGATCTGCGCCGATGCATGTTCCGCATTGCTCGCGACACCCGGTTTTCCGCAGACAAATCCCCGTATAAAACCAATCTGGGCGTAGTATTCGCTCCGGATGGACGGGTACATAGTCCGCTTTCCCGTTTTTACATGCACATCGAACCCGGTGCCTCTTTCGTATCCTGCGGCGTCTATCTGCCGGAACCGGAAACCCTCCGGTCGATCCGGGAAGCCATCGACGACGAATGGGAAACCTTCCGGGCCATCCTCGATCGGAAAGCATTCAAAACGAATCTGGGCGACCTGTCCCGTGAAGACAGGGTACTCAAGCGGGTTCCGACGGGATTCGACAAGGATTCCCCCGCTGCGGAGTACCTGAAACTGACCAGTTTCTATGCATTCAAGGATTTAGACGACGATACGGTTTGTTCCCCCGGCTATGTCGAAACCGCCGCCGGGTTGTTCCGTATCATGCAACCGCTGAACGAATTTCTGAACCGGGCCATCCTGAACGGATAACGAACCGCCTCGATCCGATAAAACCCCGATTTTCCGATTCAAAGCGATGAAAACACTCATTCTCAATGCCAGTCCCTGAAAAGGCGGGACGATCCATACGCTGATGCAACACGCTTTGCAGGAAACAGGGACAAACGGAACGCTGGTCGACATCCACCGTTGCCGCATTCACCACTGCACCGGATGCATGGTTTGCCGGAAAACCGGAGATTGCCGGCTGGAACGGGACGATGCCCACCGGCTGGCCGAAATGATCCGGGAAGCGGATCTGCTGATCGTGGGCTCCCCGACTTATTAGGGAAACATGCCAGCTTCGCTGAAAAACCTGTTCGATCGCCTGGTTTATCTCTTCATGGAAGAATCCCCGCGTGGCATCCCTCGTCCCCGGCTCAAAGGAAAGAGAGCCGTCATCGTAGCGGCCTGCACGACACCCTGGCCGTTCAACCGGATTTTCCGACAAAGCGGCGGAACCGTCCGGGCCATCCGGGAAATCTTGAAAACCGGCGGTTATTGCACACGCAATCTGCAAATCGGAGGCACGAAAAACCGGAAAAAACCGCTGGAAAAATACGAGACCCGCTTGTCCGGCCTGATTCGGAAAGCGGAAAGAAAGCTACGGTAGCAAAAAAATATTATACCTTTTACACGAAAGTTATCGCCTCCGATATAGAGGGAAATAAAGAGAACCGTCCCGAAAGGCTGCAACCTACCAAGGCCGTATGATACCGATGTCAAAGGGGAAGCATAAGCTTCCCCTTTCGACAAAATATATTCGGACATTCCTACGGAAGCCGTAAAGCAACCGCTTTCCTACAAAGACTGTTTCGATTCGCAGACGGCTTCGCGATCCACTTTCTTGATAAGGCCGGCCAACACGGTACCCGGACCCACTTCCACGAATTCGGTCGCCCCGTCGGCCATCATGTTGCGCACGATCTGCGTCCACCGCACGGGCGCCGTCAGCTGGGCGATCAGGTTGGCCTTGATGGCTTCCGGATCGGTGTACGGCTTTCCGTCCACGTTCTGATACACGGGGCACACCGGCTTACGGAACGGAGCGGCCTGAATGGCGGCTTCCAGTTCCACCCGCGCCGGTTCCATCAGCGGAGAATGAAACGCGCCTCCCACTTTCAGCTTCAGCGCCCGTTTCGCCCCGGCTTCCGTCGCCTTGGCGCACGCCTTGTCGATCCCTTCGTTGGAGCCGGAAATCACCAGCTGCCCCGGACAGTTGTAGTTGGCAGCCACCACCACATCGTCCACCGAAGCGCAAATGTCTTCCACCGTCTTGTCATCCAGCCCGATGATCGCGGCCATGGTCGAAGGATTCATTTCGCAGGCTTTCTGCATGGCCATCGCCCGTTTGGAAACCAGCCTCAAACCGTCTTCGAAATCCATAGCTCCGGCAGCTACCAGCGCGCTGAATTCGCCCAGCGAATGTCCCGCCACCATATCGGGCTTGAAATCGTCGCCCATGGCCTTCGCCAACACGACCGAGTGGAGAAATACCGCCGGCTGGGTCACCTTCGTTTGGCGCATCTCTTCGTCCGTACCGGAAAACATGATGTCCGTGATGCGGAAACCGAGTATTTCATTCGCTTTTTCGAACATTTCCTTTGCCAGCGGCACGTTGTCGTAAAGGTCTTTCCCCATCCCCACGAACTGGGCTCCCTGACCGGGAAACACAAATGCTTTCATACGCTTTAAAGTTAAGTAGTTTTTCCTCCGGGCTTCGTTCACTCTCTAACAATCCCTCCTTCCCGGACGGGGACAAATATCCGGCTTTTTCCCGAAAAAGCCAAATTCTCCGTTCCGCACCCGGCTCCAGGGAATGCGGAAACGTTTTACTTCGTCCCGTCCGTCTCTCCCACGCGGGCCAGCCACGCCGGATAGGCCGCGAATACTTTCTCCGGCCAGTAGCCGTACCAGGAATACCCCATACGACGTTCCGGCAACACATCGGACAACTTGTACACCTTGATGCCGTCCCGATTGCACAGGAACGGGATCACCCGGCTGTCCACCTCGTAGAACCGGGCCCAGATCGGTTTGGCGGAAGGATCTTCGGCCACTACCAGGTTGTAAGGATATTCATGATTGGTAATTTCGCTCTCCGCTACCGGAACCCGCTCGATCCGGAATCCTTCCAGGGCAGCCTTCCGCAGCCAGGCTACCGCACTTTTCACCGCTTCGATCACCCGTCGGTCGGGATTTTCGAGGCTCATCAGGAACAGCACCACATCCGAGCTTTCGAAGGGCGTAATACAGGGAAGTTCATACGTCCGGGCTTTCACGGGCGCCAGCGTCCGGTGATCGTGCTGCTGGCACCAGGCGGTTTTCACCCCGTCCACCACGATCTGACAGCGCAGGGTGACGTCCAGCGCCCGCTCGAATGACCGGGCGGCCTTTTCACGCACAGCAGCATCCGCCCACGCAAACGGCTCCCGTCCCTCTTTGACCCGCAGCATCAGATCCATCGCTCCGGTCGTCACGTCATCGTTGAAGGTGATGGCGTCCACATCCCAGCCCCTCCAGCCTCCGCTGGCATTCTGGGTGTTCAGAATATATCCGATCCCCTTTTCGGCTCCCTGCCGATATTTGTCGATGCCCGTCAGGGTGTACACCTGCGCCAGGTATTCGATTTGCGGATAGGTATTCCGGTTGTCCACCGTACTTTCCCGGTACCGGGGCGTGAGGGTCCGTTTCACCGAATCCGCATCCAGTACTCCCAGCCAGTCCAGGTTCTTCGGCCAGCCGCCGTCTTCGTTCTGGTAGGCCAGAAAATTGTCCGCGATCTCCGTCACCTGATCGGGACGAAGCCGGGGATAGTTCCGTTCGGCATGGAGCAGGTTCCAGTGGTGAATCCCGTCCTGAAAGTCATCCAGCGGAAGCGACGGAAGCGTTTTTTGCTGCCCGGCGACCGGCCATACGAACCATACCGCGAGAAATACGAATGCTTTTTTCATAACCTTTCTTTGTTTCGTTTCCCAAAGATACATTTTTTATCCCCATGCTTCCCGTTTCCGGTTACGGTCGGTATCGGCAAACGCAAACCGGCTCCGAACCATGATCCGGAACCGGTTTTCCATTTCTCCCGGCCTTCCGGCCCGGAACCTCAGATCCGCCCTACCGTTCCGGGCCGCTTCCGAAACAACCGGTAAACGCCCCAGAACGCCAGCCTGCCCAGGCTCCACAGCACATAAATCCCGCACCCCCACACCACGACCCACAACAATTCCGTATAAAGCTCGCTCCAAGGTGTATCATACCGAACAATGGCATAGACATTCAGTCCTAAAGCCACCGCGATGCAGATCAGAAAGGTGACGAGTTCGATTTTCTTTCTGCGTATGGTAATAACGGTTTCCTTCATCATTCAACGATTTAATAATCAAAAACTTCAGCCCTGCACTTCCGCCACCGGAGCAGGCGCCCGGTGATTCAGGTAATCGATCTTGTACTCGTCGGGATAGGTCAATATCCGGCCCTCCACCATCGCCTGATCCCCCAGGATGGACAAAGTAGTCGCATAGTAAGCCTCTTCCACCAGCCCTTCCGGCTGTTTGCCGGTAATGCACGATTCCACGAAAGCCTCCAGCAGAATCCGGGAACCGTCCTCCTTCGGTTTCTCCCCGAGCAGGTATTCCCCCTTGTTCTCGTTGGCCGTTTCGGGCACCCAGCTCGGCCCCGCGAACGGAATGGAGCTGAACAGCCCGGTTTCCACCTCGTGAAGCAGTTGCATCATCCCCGTAGCGGGCGGAATCGTCTCATAATAGTATTTGCCCTTTTCCGGCTCGACGGTTCCCTTGTTCCCCAGAATCTGCTCTTCCAGTCCGTAGAATTTGTTGGAAATAATCGAATCGAAGGACATCTTAATTCCGTTGTCGTAAACATACAGCACGGACACATTATCGTACACCTCGCGCCCGTCCTTCCAATGGACGATGGAACCGGAGCCCATGATGGTATTGGGGAGGGCCTTCAGCGCCCACGACCCCACCTGTATCTGGTGACAGGCCAGCTCGGTCATCATGCCCAGCGAATAGTCCCGGTACAGACGCCAGTTGATTTTCCGTTCCAGTTCGGGCGAAGGCACCTTGCGGCGCCAGTCGTTGTTCCGGTACCAATAGGTCTTGATGCCCTCGATCGGCCCGAATTCCCCCTGTTCGATCAGGGTCATCGCCTTGATATAACGGGGATCGAACAGCCGCTGCTGCCCCACGAAAAACACCCGACCGCTTCTCTGGTAAGCCTTGTAGACCGCCAACGTGTCCTCGAGGGTTTTCGTAATGGATTTTTCACACATCACATGCTTGCCAGCCGCAAAAGCATCCGTCACCATCATCCGATGCACGTGCAGGGGCGTAGCGATCACCACGCCGTCGATATCCTTGTTTTCCAGCAGTTTCCGGTAATCCTTATATACTTTGGCCTTGGGAGCTATTTTCAACGCTTCGTCGATGCTGGGCTGATAATCGTCGCAGATGGCCACGACTTCCGCCTTCGGATCGTTCATCAGGTGCCTCAAATGGTACCGTCCCCGCGAACCGGTGCCGATGACCGCTACCCGTCCTTTTTCGCGCGCCGTTTCCTTTTCCTGCGCGAAGGCGGAGAACCACGGACACGTGGCCAGCAACGATCCTCCGGCCACGAAACACATATCTTTCAAGAATTCCCGGCGGGAAATGGGTTCCTTCTTTTCCATGCCTGTCAGTTTTGGATTACATTGGGTTAACGTGTTCAAAATTAAAAAATCCCGGAAAAACTTTCCGTCTTTCCGGGATTAGAAAAAGATTAGAATTTCCCTTCCGGGAACCGTAAAACAAGCCGATACGCTTTTCGCCGTCCCGCTCACCAAAGGACGCTCACGACGGGAAAAAGGCCTTCATACCTTATTCCGTAAACCGAAACCTTTCCGAAATTCCGGAGAAAACCGACCGGACGGCCGTCCGCAGCGGCAGCGAAAACGGCCGTGGACAACACCTCCCCGTCCAACGGCGATTCCGACACCACGCTGACGGCCATCGTATCCTTCGCATAGCGGTCGGAAACAGGCAGAAAAATATGTTCCGTGTGCTGCGGCATGTTGCCGGAAGTATTCAGAGCGTTGTCGCGGAGCGTCACTTCCAACACGTTGAATCCGGGACGCTCCGGATGCTCCACTCCGATCCGCCAGCCATCCCCTCCCGGACGGCTGCCGCCTCCGTACACCGAACTGTTTCCGAAATTGAGCAGAAAATCCCGCCACCCCTTTTCCAACAACTCTTTCTTCAACACCTCCACGGCATATCCCTTGGCGTATCCTCCCAGATCGAGTTGCACGCCCCGCGTCTTGAAAAGGGCCTCCCCCGTTCCGGGATCGAGAAACACCCTTTGCGAAGGATGCACCTTCCGGGCCGGTGAACCGGCCGTGATATCGAAAAACCATTCCGTTTTCCGCCCGTATTCCAAAGCCGCCGTCAGCATGTCCCGCATTTCTCCGTCCAGCATCACCGGCTCGTCGGCTGCCAGCGCATTGATCTTCCACACGTCCGAAACCGGATCGAACCGGCTGAGCCGCTTTTCCAGCCGGTTCAGCTCTTCCGTCATCCGGCGGAAAGCGGCCTCGCATTCCTCCTGTCCGCGTCCGCACAGGATCGCATCGAAACGGGTATGCATGGCCGAAGTCCACCCGTACCACATCGGGCATCCGTCGGCGGTTTCCCGGTATATACTCTGTCCCGCTCCCATCGAAGGTCAGCGTTTCTCCCGGGCGAAATACCCGTAAAAACGGGCGATCGTTTCGATGCCGATCCGAAAATTTTCCACTCCGTAACTTTCGTTGGGCGAATGGATGGCATCCCGGTCGAGGCCGAAACCCAGCAGGACGGACTTAACGCCCAGAATCCGTTCGAAAGCGCTGATGATCGGAATACTCCCTCCGGAATAAAACGGCAAAGGCCGCTTCCCGAAAGTGCTTTCCACCGCTTCGGCCGCAGCCCGGTAAGCCGGCAGGTCGACAGGACAAACGTAGGGAGCCCCTCCGTGCAGCATCCTCGCCTTCACCCGCACGGAAGCGGGCGCCAGGGACACGAAATAATCCTCGAACAGTTTCCCGATCTTCCGGTAATCCTGATCGGGCACCAGCCGCATGGAAATCTTGGCACGGGCCGAAGCCGGGATGATGGTCTTGGAGCCTTCGCCCGTATAACCGCTCCACAGGCCGTTCACATCGAGCGAAGGACGGATACCCGTGCGTTCGACGGTCGTATACCCTCTTTCTCCGTCGACTTCGGCGATCCCGATTCCTTTTTTGTAATCGCCTTCCGAAAAAGGAGCGCGGTTCAGTTCCTCCCGCTCGGTAGGGGCATAAACTTTCACGTCGTCGTAGAAACCGGGAATCGTAACGCGCCCGTTTTCGTCCGTCAGCGCAGCGATCATTTTCGTCAACACGTTGGCCGGATTAGCCACCGCTCCGCCGAACAGTCCCGAATGAAGGTCTTTGTCGGGCCCCTGCACCTCTACCTCCATATAGCACAATCCGCGCAGACCGCAGGTGATGGACGGCGTATCCATTCCGATCATGCTCGTATCCGATACCAGTATGACATCCGTTTTCAACATCTCCCGGTTTTCCTCGCACCACTTGTACAGACTTTCCGAGCCGATTTCTTCCTCTCCCTCCAACATGAACTTCACGTTGCACGGGAGACTGTCCGTTTTCACCAGCGCCTCGAAAGCCTTGACATGCATGAAACTCTGTCCCTTGTCGTCATCGGCCCCACGAGCGTAAATCCGCCCGTCCCGAATCACCGGCTCGAAAGGATCGGTTTTCCACTCGTCCAGCGGATCGACCGGCATCACGTCGTAATGTCCGTAAACCAGCACGGTCGGAAAATCCGGACCGAGGATTTTCTCCGCATAGACCACCGGATTGCCTTCCGTAGGCATCGCTTCCGCCCGGTCGGCTCCCGCTTTCAGCAACGCCTCCTGCAACCACCGGGCGCACCGGATCATGTCCTCCTTGTGCTCGGACTGGGCGCTGACGGACGGAATCCGCAGTACTTCAAAAAGTTCGTTCAGAAAACGTTCCTCGTTTCGTTCGATGTATTCCTTCACATTCTGCATGACTGTACGATTTTGATCGGAGCAATTTAACGATTCCGTCCCACATACCCAAATTCGGCCCCGGATTCCCGAACCGCCCGCCGCAACGGGAAAACGGATGCCGGATCGCCCCCCTCACGTATGCTGTCGACGCGTCCGGAACCGAAGCGGATTTTCGTCCCGGAAAACGTCCTCCCATAAGCCTTCCGCCCCGGATGGTGCTATAAAACATTTTTAAGCTGTTATTGGAAAAACAAATCAAAAAACCATACCTTTGTGTTCAATTTAATCAAAACATAAGTCGAGTTATGGCAGAAAATAAGGAAACCAAACTTTTCGCCGATTTTCCGCCCGTGTCCACGGAGCAATGGGAAGAGGTGATAAACAAAGACCTTAAAGGAGCCGATTACGAGAAGAAACTGGTATGGAGGACGATGGAAGGATTCAACGTCCGTCCGTACTACCGGGCCGAAAATCTCGAAGGAATCAGCTTCCTCGGTTCCCGTCCGGGAGAATTCCCGTACGTGCGCGGAACCCGGGCCAACAATAACTGGCTGACCCGCCAGACCATCGAAGTGAACGATCCCAAAGAAGCCAACGCCAGAGCACTCGACGTGCTGATGAAAGGAGCCGACTCTTTGGGATTCGTCATTAAAAACAAGGAGTTTACCGCGGAAGACCTCGATACGCTGCTGGCGGGAATCGAACTCAAAGCCGTGGAACTGGATTTCACCGGATGCGGCGCCGCACGGGTGGCCGACCTGCTGATCGACAAGGTAAAAAAGGCAGGACTCGATCCGGAAAACGTGAAGGTTTCCTTCAACATCGACCCCATCGTCAAGCGGCTTACCCTGAAAGGGAACTTCGGTTGCAGCGAAGACGGGAGCAAACATTTCGAAACCCTCCGGTCGCTCATCGAAAAGGCGGCTCCCTATAAACGGATGCGTTTCATCGGCGTGAACGGCAGCGTATTCCACAACAGCGGTTCCACGATCGTACAGGAGCTGGCTTTCTCGCTGGCCGTGGGTCACGAATACATCGCGAAACTGACGGATATGGGACTCTCGGTGGATCAGGTGGCCCCGTCCATCGTGTTCAACCTGGCGGTCAGCTCCAACTATTTCATGGAAATCGCCAAGTTCCGGGCAGCGCGGATGCTGTGGGCCAACATCGCCAAGGCATACAATCCGACACGGGGCTGCGCGTCCAAGATGAAGATACATGCCGTGACGTCGCAGTGGAACATGACGGTCTACGATCCGTATGTCAACATGCTCCGGGGAACCACCGAAGCGATGTCGGCGGCCATCGCCTGCGTCGATTCGATGGAAGTGACGCCGTTCGACGCTCCGTATGAAAAGCCCACGGAATTTTCTTCCCGGATCGCCCGCAACGTGCAGTTGCTGTTGAAGGAGGAATCCCATTTCAACCAGGTGGCAGACCCGGCAGGGGGATCGTACTATGTCGAAAACCTGACCCGTTCCATTGCGGAAGAAGCCTGGAAGCTGTTCCGCCAGGTGGAAGACATGGGCGGTTACATCGCCGCTTTCAAGGCCGGTTTCATTCAGGAACAGGTGGAAGCTTCGGCGGCGAAAAAGGACAAAAACGTCGCCACCCGACGCGAATCCCTGCTGGGAACCAATCAATTCCCCAACTTCATGGAAACAGCGGGCGACGCCATCGCCGAGGAAGCGGTACGGCCGCATGCCTGCAGCTGCCACTGTGCGCACAACAATGCCGCAGACGGGGTACGGCCGCTGAAACCCTACCGGGGCGCCATGCCGTTCGAACAGCTCCGGCTGGCCGTAGACCGCAGCGGCAAAAAACCGACGGCTTTCATGCTGACGGTGGGCAACCTGGCTTTCTGCCGGGCGCGTGCCCAGTTCTCCAGCAACTTCTTCGCCTGCGCGGGAATCAAGCCGATCGACAACATCCGGTTCGGCTCCGTGGAAGAAGGTGTCAAGGCGGCTCTGGACGCCAAGGCGGACATCGTGGTGATCTGCAGCTCGGACGACGAATACGCGACCTATGCGCCCGAAGCGTTCAAGTTGATCGGCGACAAGGCTGTTTTCGTGGTGGCAGGCGATCCGGCATCGCGGCCCGAACTGGAAGCGGCGGGGATCAAAAACTTCATCCACATCCGGTCGAACGTGCTGGAAACCCTGAAACAGTATCAGCAAGAACTCGGTATCTAAAAAGAAAGTACAATGAGAGCGAAATTTTCAGAACTGACATATCAACCGGAAGCGGCGGCCGGTTCCTGCTGCGCTTCCAACAAGGGCGCGGGAGAAAATCCGGCGTGGATGACCGCCGAGCACATTCCGGTGAAGGGAGGCTATACGGCCGCCGACCTGGAAGGCATGGAACACCTGAACTATGCGGCGGGGATCGCGCCGTTCCTCCGGGGGCCTTACAGCACGATGTACGTGATGCGTCCGTGGACGATCCGGCAGTATGCCGGTTTCTCCACCGCACAGGAATCCAACGCTTTTTATCGCCGGAACCTGGCTTCGGGCCAGAAAGGGCTTTCCGTGGCGTTCGACCTGGCTACACACCGGGGCTATGACGCCGATCATCCGCGGGTGGTGGGCGACGTCGGAAAAGCCGGGGTTTCGATTTGCAGCGTGGAAGACATGAAAGTGCTGTTCGACGGGATTCCGTTGGACAAAATGTCCGTGTCGATGACGATGAACGGAGCCGTCCTGCCGGTGCTGGCCTTCTACATCGTGGCCGGTCTGGAACAGGGCGCTACGCTCGAACAGCTGAGCGGAACGATTCAGAACGACATTCTGAAGGAATTCATGGTGCGGAACACCTACATCTATCCGCCCAAATTCTCGATGAAGATCATCGCCGACATCTTCGAATACACGTCGAAGAACATGCCGAAATTCAATTCGATTTCCATTTCGGGGTACCACATGCAGGAAGCGGGAGCGACGGCCGATATCGAACTGGCCTACACGCTGGCCGACGGGCTGGAGTACCTGCGCACGGGGGTCAATGCCGGCATGGACATCGACGCTTTCGCGCCGCGGCTGTCGTTCTTCTGGGCCATCGGAACCAACCATTTCATGGAAATCGCCAAAATGCGGGCGGCTCGTCTGCTCTGGGCGAAGATCGTGAAACAGTTCAACCCGAAAAACCCGAAATCGCTGGCCCTGCGTACCCACTCGCAGACCTCGGGATGGTCGCTGACCGAACAGGATCCGTTCAACAACGTGGCGCGGACGGCCATCGAAGCCATGGCGGCGGCACTGGGACATACCCAGTCGCTGCATACCAATGCGCTGGACGAAGCCATTGCGCTGCCGACCGACTTCTCGGCCCGGATCGCCCGGAACACGCAGATTTACCTGCAGGAAGAGACCAACATCACCCGCGTGGTCGATCCGTGGGCCGGTTCCTACTATGTGGAAGAACTCACCAACGAGATCGTACACAAGGCTTGGGAGTTGATTCAGGAGGTGGAAAAACTCGGCGGAATGGCCAAGGCCATCGAAACGGGCATTCCGAAGATGCGGATCGAAGAAGCGGCCGCCCGGAAACAGGCCCGCATCGACTCCGGAAACGACATCATCGTCGGCCTGAACAAGTATCGGCTGGAAAAGGAAGATCCGATCGACATCCTGGACGTGGACAACACCGCCGTCCGGGAGGAACAGATCAAGCGGCTGAAAGACCTGCGCGCATCGCGCGACGAAGCGAAGGTGCAGGCGGCGCTGGCAGCCATCACCAAGTGCGTCGAAAGCGGCGAGGGAAACCTGCTGGAACTGGCGGTGGAAGCGGCCAAAGTGCGGGCTTCGCTGGGTGAAATTTCCGACGCCTGCGAAAAAATCGTAGGACGTTACAACGCAGTTATCCGTACCATTTCAGGTGTATATTCCGCAGAAGTGAAAAACAACGAAGAATTTGCGAAAGCCAAGGCGCTTTGCGAAGCATTTGCGAAGAAGGAAGGGCGGCAGCCCCGGATCATGATCGCCAAACTGGGTCAGGACGGACACGACCGGGGCGCCAAAGTGGTGGCCACCGGGTATGCGGACATCGGATTCGACGTCGATATGGGCCCGCTGTTCCAGACGCCGGCGGAAGCGGCCAAACAGGCCGTGGAAAACGACGTTCACGTGGTGGGCGTATCGTCGCTGGCGGCAGGACATAAAACGCTGGTGCCGCAAATCGTGAACGAACTGAAGAAACTGGGACGGGAGGACATCATGGTAATCGTGGGAGGCGTGATTCCTCCGCAGGATTACGATGCGCTGTACCAGGCGGGAGCCGCGGCCATCTTCGGCCCCGGAACCCCGGTGGCTACGGCGGCTATCAAAATGCTGGAGCTCTTACTGGCATAACCGGCCCTGTTTGCTTTTGTCGGAAACTTTTTCCTTTTCCGGCGAAAAGGCCGTTCAAAAAGAGGCGGAACCGCAGTTCCGCCTCTTTTTTCGTGCACGATCGACTTACGTTTCGGCAGGAAAAGGGAGCCCGGAAAATTTCAACAGGGCGGTTACATGCTGCCCCGGAATCCCTTATCTTTGCGCGTCGAAAAAACGCAAACGTCGATGAAAGCTTTTTATACCATCCTGTTGCTGATCTGCTCGAACACCTTCATGACCGTCGCCTGGTACGGCCACCTGAAATTCAAAACGATGAAAGGATTCGACGCCCTGCTGCTGATGCTGATCGTCCTGATCAGCTGGGGAATCGCTTTTTTCGAATACTGTTTTCAGGTACCGGCCAACCGGATCGGGTTCCAGGAAAACGGAGGCCCTTTTTCCCTGATCGAACTCAAAGTCATTCAGGAAGTCGTTTCCCTGCTGGTCTTTACGGCCTTTACGCTGGTGGTGTTCCGTACCGAGACTTTCCGCTGGAATCATATCGCGGGATTCGTTTGCCTGATACTGGCGGTCTATTTCGTTTTCCGCAAATAAGACCTGCCCTGTCCGTAAAAAGCCCCAAACAGGTACAACCTGCCAACCGTTAAGGGTTCCGCAAAAGCGAAACCCCTAAGACTTAGTATGTACCATGACAGCTATCGGGCCGGATTCCACCCATTCTGAAGTCGGAATACATTTTCCACCGTATAAGCCGCCGCTTCCTCATCGGTCAACTGCCGGCTCCAGGACACACGCCCGGACATGTCAGCCCCCGGCCCCGTATTTTTGTATTCCGCATACCGGGCAGTCCGCTCGTTTTCGGGATTGCCCCAGTTGTGCCACCCTTCAGGCCGGATGTGCGCTCCCAGCTCGCAAAACAGAAAAGCGGTCGCTCCGTAAGGACGCCACGGACGTCCCAGATAAACCCGCTGCCCCGGAGTTCCGTCCCCGGTGAGCTTACAGCGATGGAACACGTACCCGAACTTCGTATCGGGATACGTCGAAGCGGCCGTCAGGTAGGAATTTCCCTTGCTTCGCAGCTCGCATCCCTCGAACCAGGCCGGAGACGGGCCGAAAATGAAATCCGTCGTGCCTTCGATGTAGCAATTCACGTAATACTGCCGGCCATCCTTGTTTCCCGTGTAAATCGTGTCCTGATTTCCGATGATCCGGCAGTTGCGGAACACGAGCCGGTCGCCCTCCGTATGAAGAGCCACCGCCTGCCCGACCCGTCCGGCCCAGTTTTCCACGGTCAGGTTTTCAAGCGCGATGTCGTTCCCGGCGATCAGCATCGTGTAAGTCCGGAAAGTGCCCATATCGTTTTTGGCCGCATAATCGTTGTTGCGGATCACAGTCTTTTCCGCATCCTCCCCGACGATAGCGATCCGGTGATGGGTCATCGGAATCACGACCTTCTCGTCATAAACGCCGTTCTTTACCAGAATCCGGGTACTGTCGGACGAAAACACCCGCACCGAATTAATGGCGGCCTGCAGGCTCCGGAAATCCCCCGAACCGTCCTTCGCCACCACGATTTCGTTCGTTTTTGCCTGCCCCGCAACAGCCAGCAGCATCCATAGGCTGGCGAAAAAGGTTTTCTTCATGGTTTCCAAAACTGAAAGAGTCTTTCCAAAGATAATCTTTTTTCCGCGTTCTGCCGTCCTTTCGGAAACGACTCCGGTTTTTCTCATCGAATCTCCATGTCCTGCATTCGAAAGCGGGATCAGGGCCGAACGATTGTCCAGAAATCCAGAATCGTCCCGCCTTCTTCCAAATGAGCAATCGCCTCTTCCCCCATTGCATCCCGGTTTTCAAGAGCGATGAATACATTGTAGTCCATATAGGATACCAGGACCGAATCGTTCAGGACGAAAAGGGGGAAATCGGGCAAGTCGCCATCGACCGCATTTTCCAGCAGAGGAATCACACAGGACTCTCCCGTCTCCGTATCCACGCCGAACAAGGCCTTGTGTCGCCCGGCATACATGTTCCCCACCATATACCGTCCCAGTATGAACGGAGTCTGATACAGGTACCGGAAATCCGTCTCCTTTCTGATCTTGACGAATTCGCTATAATCGTTTTTCATGCTTTCGGGCACCTGTTTTCCCTCGAAATTCAGCAGGTAAGACTTCAGCAGGGTACCGTCCTCCGAAGAAAAAAGACGAACCGTATCCTGAATTCCCCTGTGATAAACGATTCTCTTTTCCGCTCGGGTAAATGCGGGAAGGTCCAATTTATCGCCGTTTTCCGCATAGGAAAAATACGTCCTTTTTTGCCGGAACAGGGAATCGCAAACCACGACCTCCGCCGTTCCCTTCCGGGCCGGCAAAACGACCATATAATCCGAATTGTCCAACGCGCAAAAGCCGTCGATCACAAAAGGCAAATCCACCGAACCGATATAGTCGTTTCCGGCAGTATATTTATGCAGCTTTTTCTTTTGATTGTCGACCAGCAAAACATGACCGTGCGAGTCGACATCGAAATCCCGGATCATTCGTCCGTATTCCCCCGGCCCGCCCCCCATCCGGCCTATGCGTCCCTGGTATTTGCCGTCCATGCCGAAAACATACAAAGCGCGCGTTCCGACAAAATCCAGGATGTAAATTCTGTCGTTTTTCACCACGAGTTTATCCATGTCCATAAAAGCGGATTCCGAAGTGCCGCTTTCCAGCATGATCCGTTTTATCCTCTTTGTCTTTTCTTTCAACAAAGCGGGCCGATCGTTCTTCAAAGGAAGCACGACGGTTTCCGGAATACCCTGCCGACCGGGGTCCGTCGCCCGGCCGCAGGAAAGCAAAAGCAGGAACAAACCGATATAATATTTTTTCATCTTTACTTCTAATAATATAAAGACTTCCTCATCAAAGAACAATCTCCATACAATGGTACATTTTCGAAGTAAGATATAAAATTAACAATATATAAAAATATAAAACAATTTTATTTTTTAACAACATTTCCTATCATACGTAATCGGTAATGCTGCTTCTTTGTATTAAGCTCTACCACGGTATTAAGCATAAAATTACCTATACGTTTATTTTTAGTATCAACTACTAAACAAATCACCAAGCTATCCTTAGGAAGCACAGACTTTTTAGATAAATGGTAATCAGTACAATTGCAATCAGGTATAACATTATACACTAACAGAGGATTATTCCCTATGTTTATCAAAGTATATTCACGTTGGATAACCGTATCTTGCGAAACATCTCCAACATTGATTAGATTTTCCTCAAAAGCAATTTCCGTTAATGGATCTGTTTTTACATGTTTGAAAGTATTTTCCAATAGATGATCTTTCCGATACGTATCTTTTGTACCTAAAAATACTTTGGACAATAAAAAGATTGCCGTTCCTAATAACATTATACAGATAACACTTACTATTTTATTACTCATCTTTCTTCCAACTTAAATCGATATAACTTCAAGGATTCCTTTTCCTCATCGCAAATGATCTGAGTCACGTAATAAGGAGGAATATATCCGCAAACTTTAAATTGTTTCGGCACCTCGACATCCCCTACCAGAATTCCGTCCCGATAAATCTGCAAACCATCGTATCCGGAGTTTTGTCCCTTTCGATAACTTCTGAAAGAATGACCGGTAGCATCGATGTGTTCAAGCCAATAATAATACCCTTTCGTTTCGATATCTTCCTTGTAGGTCTTGTTGAAGTTTTCCCAACCGTATCGTGCCCGACCGTATGCCTTATCCATATTCTTTCCTTCGAAACCGAAGGCCCTCAAGATTCGGAAGTTTTCATCATACATGTAGATCAAGGAATCGGTTTGATAAGAAACATAAAAGTTATCCTCCTTATCAATATCATACACTATCCCGAAAAGGTGTTTTATATTCGCATAATTTTCAACATAGTAAGAAGAATACTTACCAACCGGACGGGCATGTCCCGTCTTTAAATCGACTTTCATTAAAATATGGGCATCCCGAAAATATTTTTTATCGTGCTCGGCCGGATTCGCAAACTCCGCTTCGGAATAGATATTGTAAAAAAATTCATCCCGATTGTTTATTCGGACAATTTCGGAAAAAGAAGTATAGGCCCGCGAATCTTCCAAAGACTTTTTTTGCGGGGAAACGAGTATGTCTATTTTTTTTCTTTTCCCGAAATTCTTGAAAACATATGCATCATATGTCCCCCCGAATACCAAAAGATCATCATTTTTTACCGCCGCAGCCAAGGAGGATTTGATGGGTATTTCATTAGCAGCTCTTCCCAATCCCATTTTACGATCGTTAACCTTGCCGTTCACATCCATTAAGTACAAATGACCGAAGTACTTATCCAAAAAATAAATCCGATCTCCTTGCACTCCCGAATGGCCGCCGAACGATGTGTTCGGCAATCGGATATCTAAAGTATCAACCGTTATCTCTGTATACTTAATGTCCCGTATGCTTTCATTCTTGAAACCCCTATCGTGCCCCGTACAACCGAACGACAAACCTATTATTACGAATGGAAATAACCTGTTAAATGATTTCATCGGTCAGAAAATTTGGATGTCAATATTTATACAGGAAAAGACCTTGTTCCTTAAGATTGTCTTTGTCCTTCCGTAAGCCCGATTTCATTTCATCCCCTCGCTACGGCTCTTGAAACAACACCTCTTCATACCGTACTGCCTTCAAGCGTTGTCCGGTTTAGCCGTGCCATATTTAGACACACGGATTTCCATAAATATAATATTTATCTCGATACAAACGGCGTTTTCGATACAAAAATTAATTTAATCCAGCATTGACCCGGTAATGAAAATACCGAACACACCCATACAGCTCCCCCGAAAAACCGGGTCTAACCGAAACGGAAACGGCCTTTCGTCTTTTGGACGAAAGGCCGTAGGTTGCTTCTAAAAACGACCGGAATATCATGCATGGTATTTATCCCAACATTCCTTGCTTTTATTCCTTCCCGTTTTCCGTTCCCCCGACAGCTCCTTCCGAAAGGGCGCTGTGTTTCAACACCCGCGCTTCCAGGTAAAAGACGATGTCCTCGGCGATGTTGCTGCAACGGTCTCCGATCCGTTCGATCCGCCGGATGGCGGAATGAAGCAGAAGGCATTCACGGGCCGCATTGGGATGTTCCCGAATGTAACCGGCCAAAATATCCACCGAATCCCCATGGATCCGGTCGAGGGTATCGTCGCGGAGAAACACTTTCCCGGCCGTCTTGCCGTCCTCACGAGCCAGCGCCGTTTTGCACAGGTTCAGCATTTCCAACGCCGTTTCCGTCATTTCCC
Source organism: uncultured Rikenellaceae bacterium (assembly GCA_946486375.1). Classification (GTDB taxonomy): domain Bacteria; phylum Bacteroidota; class Bacteroidia; order Bacteroidales; family Rikenellaceae; genus CAMLTW01. The sequence continues at coordinate 374,467 of CAMLTW010000001.1, read as the reverse complement.
GAAGACGGAGCTTTTCCTGCAACTGTTGATCGACGCCGACACCGGGATGCCGTGCCGCGAAGGAAGCGATTCCTTCGGCGAAATCTCCGATCCGTTCCAGGTTGTTGTTGATCTTGATGATCGAAAGCATCATCCGCAGATCGACGGCGACCGGATTCAGCAGAGCGAAAAAATTTTCGCACTCCCGGTCGATGGCCAATTCGTAAGAATCGACCAGCTTTTCGCGACCGATCACTTCATGCGCCAGTTCCGCATTTCCCGTCAGGAGCGCCTGCACGGCCTTCTCCACTTGTCCTTGTACCAGCACCCACATTTCGGCCAGACTCTTTTTGACCGCGCGGATGGAATCTTCCGTATGTTTCATAACCGTTTTGTTTTTGAACGTACCGACGGGAAAAACGTTTTTCCGCATCCTTATCCTTTTTCCGAATCACCGCCCGAAACCTTTGCTATCCGAACCGCCCTGTCACGTAATTCTGGGTCGCCTCTTCGGACGGATGGGTAAAAATCTTTTCCGTCCGGTCGTATTCCACCAGCTTCCCCAGATAGAAAAAAGCCGTTCGGTCGCTGACCCGAGCCGCCTGCTGCATGTTGTGGGTCACGATGACGATGGTATAATTCTTCTTCAGCTCGTAGATCAGATCTTCCACCTTTGAAGTGGAAACCGGATCGAGCGCCGAGGCGGGTTCGTCCATCAGCAGGATGGAAGGCTGCACGGCCAGCGCCCGGGCGATGCACAATCGCTGCTGCTGCCCTCCGGAAAGCTCGAAAGCCGACCGTTTGAGCTTGTCTTTCACCTCCTCCCACAAAGCCGCGCCCCGAAGGGACTCTTCCACCCGGCTGCGAATCGTCTCCCTGTCCCGGACTCCGTTCACCCTCAGCCCGTAGGCTACGTTTTCGAAGATCGACTTCGGAAAGGGATTCGGCTTCTGAAAAACCATCCCCACCTTTTTCCGCAGCTCCACCACCTGCACGTTCTTCCCGTAAATGTCTTCCCCGTCTACCGTCACTTTTCCCTCCAGCCGGGCACCGGGAATCAGGTCGTTCATCCGGTTCAGCAACCGGAGGAAGGTGGACTTCCCGCATCCCGACGGCCCGATGAGCGCCGTCACCGTATTCCGTTCCATTTCCAGCGACACGTTGCGGAGGGCCTGAAAATCTCCGTAGTAAAAATTCACGTCCTTCGCGCTGATACTGCTCGTTTCCATAACGCTAACCGCTAATTCGTTTTAACCTTGTTGCCGAAATACCGCCGCAGACCGCCTGCCAGCAGATTGATGAAAAGTACGATCAGAATCAGCACCAGCGCCGTCCCGTAGGCCATCGGCCGGGCCGCTTCCAGATCGGTTCCGCTCGTAGCGATCACGTACAGGTGATAGGGCAACGCCATCACCTGATCGAAAATGCTCGTCGGAAGTTTCGGCAGAAAATAGGCCACCGCCGTAAACAGGATCGGGGCCGTCTCCCCGGAAATCCGGCCCACGGAAAGGATGAGTCCCGTAACGATGTTCGGGAAGGCCATCGGCAGCAACACTTTCCGGATGGTCTGCAATTTGGTCGCCCCGAGCGCCAGACTCCCGACGCGGTAGGAATGGTCGATGGCCCGCAATGCCTCCTCCGTCGTCCGGATGACTACCGGCAGCACCAGCAGCGCCAGGGTGCACGACCCCGCGATGATGGAATCCCCGAATCCCAGCGTATTGACGAAAAGCGCCATTCCGAACAGTCCGAAAACGATGGACGGAACTCCGCTGAGGTTGTTGGTCATCACCCGGATGAACTTCACCAGCCAGTTGTCCGGCGCGTATTCGCTGATATAAATCCCCGACATGACTCCGATGGGAAAAGCGATGACCACGCTTCCCGCCACCAGACAGAGGGTGCCGACGATCGCCGGAAAGATTCCCCCTTCCGTCATGCCTTCCTTCGGCATCCCGGTCAGGAACTGCCAGTCGATCACCTCGATCCCTTTCACGACGATGAAGCCGAGAATCCAGAACAGTACCCCGACCACCGCCAGACTCATCAGCCGCAGCAGCCAGAAGACCGCCTTTTCCGAACGGCGTTTCCGCCGGGCCGTTTTATCCGCACTTGCCATTTCAAATCGTTTGTTTGGGCCGCCGGGCCGAAATGAATTCCACCGAAAGGCTGACCGCCAGCGTCAGGACGAAAAGGATGCATCCCAGCAGAAACAGGGCTTCGTAATGAGCCCCTCCGCTCGGCGCTTCACCCAGTTCCGCCGCAATGGTGGCCGGAATGGTACGCATCGGCTCCAGCAAGGTGTGCGGAATGACCGCCGCATTTCCCGTCACCATCAGTACAGCCATGGTTTCCCCGATCGCCCGTCCGATACCGAGCACGGCCGCAGCCGTGATGCCCGAAACCGAATAGGGCAGCACTACGCGGCGAATGGTCTGCCAATGCGTGGCGCCCAGCGCCAGGCTCGACTCCTTCATGGCTCGCGGCGTATTACGGATCGCATCTTCGGCCACCGTAATGATGGTCGGCAACGCCATCACCGCCAGAATCAGGCTGCCCGCCAGACCGGTTTCTCCCACCGGCAATCCGAATCCCCGCTGAATCAGAGGCACCACGACCACCAGCCCGAAAAAGCCGTACACCACCGAAGGAATCCCGGCCAGCAGTTCGACTGCCGGTTTCAATGCCCTCCGTATCCGTTCCCCGGCCAGTTCCGCCATATAGATCGCTACGGCCAGTCCGAAGGGAAGGGCGATCAGAATCGCTCCCAGGCTTACCCACAGGGTGCCCATAATCAGCGGCACCACTCCGAACTGCGGGGAGGGCTGGGCAGTGGGATACCACTCGCGTCCCCCGAAGAAACTGCGCGGCGTGATTTTCCCTTCGGCCAGCCGTTTTCCGGTAAAACCGTCCGCTGCATATTGTTTCGGAACATAGGCGATCATTCCCGAATTTTCAGACAGAATCCGGCTCAGGCATTGCGGAATACTGTCCAGTTCCGGCCCCAGCTCCTCTTCCGTCGCATAGTCGGTGATGTCGTTCAATCGGAACACCACGATTCCTTCCTCTGCGCCTCCCACCTGTTTCCAATCGGTGATTTCCCCGTCGAAGATTTCCATGATCTGCCGGGGAGAGAGTTTCTCCACCGGATTTTTCCGGTTCACGGCCAGCACATACCCTTCTTCCACGTCCGGTTTCCCGAACAAACCCGCCCCTTCCCGGAACAGGAACAGCACGATCAGTACGATCACGAGGCTCGTGATGAATCCGCTGACCATCAACACGCGTTCGGCTATCGCTTCCGCTATTTTTTTCAGTCGCTTCACAATCCGTCGCTTTTGGGTTCCGCCGGAATCCGGCCGTTTTTTCCGAAGAACTCCCGCCCCTATTTCACCGGTATGTAACCGATTTGCCGGACAGTACCCTGCCCTTCGGATGAAAGCATGTAATCCACGAACGGGCGAACGCCTTTCTCCCTGTCCTTCACATAGTAAAAATAGAGGGGACGCACGATCGGGTATGTTTTGTTCCGGGCATTCTCGAAGGAAGGAGCCACGTAACTCTTCCCTCCGTCGTAAGAGACGTGCACGGCCTTGACGTTTTTATTGAGGTAAGCCAGTCCGACATATCCGATCGCCCCTTTGGTCTGGCTGACCGACTGAATGATGGCGCCGGTGGCCGGCATGCTCAGGATCGAAGCCATGTAATTCTTGTTCTTCAGGACGCTTTCCTTGAAAAATTCATAGGTTCCGGAGCTGGTTTCCCGCGAATAAACCACGATTTTCAGATCGTCGCCTCCCAGCTGCTTCCAGTTGGTGATCTTCCCGGTGAAAATTCCCTCCAGTTCCTCCCGCGTCAACTCGGTCACCCGATTGGTCGGATTCACCACCACCGCCAGCGCGTCGTATGCCACCGTCACTTCCACGGGCGCTTTTCCCGCATGCTGAAGCTTCAGCTTCTCGTCGAACTTCATCTTCCGGGAAGCCATGGCGATGTCGGCGGTGCCTTCCATCAGGGCGGAAATCCCCACCCCGCTGCCCCCACCGGTCACGGTGATGTCGGCTCCCTGCCGGGCCTTCGCATAATTTTCCGACTCCTTCTGCACCAGCGGCAGCAGGGTATCGCTTCCTTTCAGTTTCTGGGCGGAAGCCGGAGCCGTTACGGCTGCAAGGGCTGCCAGCGCAATTGCAATTCTTTTCATTTTTCAGATATTAAAATCTTATTGTTCGTTTCCGTTCAAAACCTGTACTGAACCCGCAGCGTAAATACGTCGTCCCGGATGTCTCCGCCGAATCCGGAAGATATGAAACCGTTGCGCACCTTCTCGTTCCACACCCGGTCGTAATAGGCGGTAATCTTCACGTTTTCGTTTGCCCGAAAAATCCATCCGAAACCCAGCGTGGAAAAAGCCACGTCTCCCTCCGTCTTGCATTCATCTCCTGTCGCCCGGATATTGGGATCGTAGGCATCGTATTTCACAACCAGCGAATGCCTGCTCCGGCCCACGTCCTGCGTCAGATTTACGTAATATCCGCTGAACCGGCGCATGTAAAGATCGGCGGTCACGGCTCCCGTAGGACTGCCGCTGCCGTTTTTCGCTCCCGGCTGCATTCCCCAGAGGTATTCTCCGCGTATATGGGTGACTCCCAACGCTCCCGCCACGGAAATCCGGCCGTCCACACCGTAATATTCCCGTCGGGCATAGGTTCCGGACGCCATTCGGGGATCTTCCTGCCACGCTCCGTCCCGAAAGCGCCATCCCTTCTGCTCCCCGGCCAGCTTCACGCCTCCGCTGTACAGGGAACCCCCCAGGCCGTACGTTCCCCGGCGGTATTCCCCTGCGTAGGACAAGTGCCCGATAAAATCCTTTCTGGAATCTGTTTCCTTCGATTCGCTCCCGTTTCCGGCGAAAAGCCCTCCTTCCGCCTTGAAATTCCGCAGAACGGTATTTCCGGGCCCATTGACAGTCAACTGCGCACCCAGATCGCGCTCTTTCGGAAACAGGGTGCGGAAAACCCGGCTCCGCTCGGGGGATGTCCGATGGGCTGAAGAATAGGCGATCTCATCCCCGAAAGGGCGGTTGAAAATTCCGGCCGTCAGAGAAACTTCGGGCAAACGGGGTGCCCGGAGTTTCAGGTAGGCATCCCGCACGCGCACGCCCTTTTCCGTGGCGTCCAGCTGGAACACGGCCTCTCCGTAACGGTTATCGTAAGCGATCTTCACTCGGCCGCGCCGGATGGAAAAATCGTTTTGCTCTCCTTCCGGAAGGCCTTCCTCGTTCCATTGCCACTGCGTCTGGATGTAACCCGAAACTTTCAGGCGCTTCATCTTTTCCACGACGGTTTCAAGGGTGCCTACCCGTTGTGCCAACCGCTCGTTCGTCAGGGAATCCGGCCGTTCGGCCCGTGCCGTCCCGCAGACCGGCAACAGCATGAAAGCGGCCCACAGGTGTTTTTTTCTCAAAAATCGATTCGTCTTTTTCACGCTGCAAAGATAGATGCGGCGTATTAAGCGGATTTTAAGGGAAAATTAAATAATTCTGTGGTTTAAGTTAAGAAAACGTTACGCGTTTCGCGGAAACGAGCAACCCGGAACCGGGCCGAAAAAAATGACGGTCGCACGGCATGAAAGGGGTGGCTCCGTCCCTTATCGCCCTAAAGCTCCACGGGAACCACCTCGCCGTTTTCGACGTACCAGAGATAACCCGAAACATCGGGGTACCCCATTTTCCGGATCAGGCGCATGTAATTTCGCACCTGCCGACGGTAAGTCTCGCTCTCCTGCCGCCCGAACTTATAGTCGATGACCACCGCCTCTTTCTGCCGGACGAGCACCCGGTCGGGACGACGGAAAACGATTTTTCTCCGTTTGGAAGGAACTACGATGTCGTGTTCGTTCCGCACCACTTCCCAGCTGCCGTCGAACCAGGAAGCGATCAGCGGGTTCCGGAAGGCCTCCGAAATGTGGCCCCGCACCTTTTCGTAATCCTCGGAAGAGATCAGCCCCTCGAAGACGAACCGGTTCAGAACGGGTTCGATCTGTCCGGCGGAAGTCACCGCCTCGAACACCCGGTGCATGATGCGTCCGTAATGCCGGGGAGACACCGCCGGGGAACCGTCCTCGGACACGTATCGCACGGTGCTCGCCTTGAAACGCAGTTTCCCGGAAAAAGGATAGGTCGGATAGGAAGAAGCCGGTAAAAGCGATTCCCCGGCATCCGTTTCCGCGGCGTGCTTTCGGCAGGGAGTTCCGAATTCATAAACCGTGCAACCGTCCTCCCGGACAAGACGCCCCGTCAACCCGCCCAATACCACGGTTCCATCCCGTTCTTCAAAGGCCTTACCGATCAGCTGGCTGATCTTCGTTCCGTCGGAACGCCGGCGGGGCATCATCAGGTACAGTTCCTCCTCCGCCCGCGTTACGGCCACATATAAGGTGTTGATATTATCCACATGGGTATAGACCAGCTCCCGGTAATAATACGGAGCGAAGCAGGAATCCGCCACGGCCGTTTTGTAACGGACGGGCATCCGGCCCAGTTCCGCGAAAGGAGCCTCCTTCGCATCGGCCCACAGCAGGGTTCCGCTCTTGGGAGCCATCTCCCAGTCGGCATAAGGCAGGATCACCACCGGATACTGCAGACCTTTGGCCTTGTGTACGGTAATGATGGTCACGGCATCCTGCCCCCCCGGCAGGTTGACCGACTCGGCCGCCCCCGTCTCGTCCCACCATTTCAAAAAGAGGGGGATGTCCGAAATGCGCGCCCCGGCGAACCCCAGCAGTTGTTCATGGAACGCCTGAAGATAGGCGATATGGCCCGGATCGGCGTCGAGGCCGTATTCCATGACCAGATTTTCGAACGCTTCTTCCAGGGAGACCAGCCGCAGGGAGCGGATGAAATTCGTCTCGCTTTCCGAAAGCTCTTCCCCGACCCCTTTTCCGAGCCATTTCTTGTAAAACGCCCGGCTGATGGGATCGTGAATGTTGACCGCCAGCCGAAAACAGGCGATCAGGAAACGCACGACGGGAAACGTGCCGATCACCAGCGCCTGCTGGGTCACCACGTCGTACCGGTATTTCGATTCGGGATGGGCGCTCTTGTGCTCCAGCAGCATGTTGGCCACCCGGACGGCCTCCGCGTTGTAGCGCACGAGCACGGCGATGTCCCGCGGACGGAACCCCCGTTCCTGCAACTGATCGATCAGACCGATGATGTACTTTTTTTCGGGTTCCTCCTCCCCGTCCGGTTCGTAGCGGGTGAGGCGCACGACCCCTTTTCCGGCCTCTTTTTCCCGGCCCAGTTTCTGTTCCGAACGCCGATAGGCCCGCGCCAGCATGTCCTGCAGCCTGTTGCGCAGCGCAGCGTCGATGCAGCCCTCCTCGCAGGCCTCTCCGACTTTTCCGTTCAGCTCGGCGTTGTCCGTTCGCACCACTTCGGAAATCAGGTGGTTGTTGAACTCCACGACCACGCCCCGGCTCCGGTAGTTTCGGTCGAGGGTCACCTCCTCCACTTCCGGAAACTGCTCGTTCAGCTCCCGTCCCAGGATTTCCCAGTCTCCGCCCCGCCACCGGTAAATCGACTGTTTCACGTCGCCCACGATCAGCACGGGCGCACCGGGACTCTGGGCCAGCGCATTGTTGACCAACGGATAGAAGTTGTTCCACTGGGACTTGGAGGTATCCTGAAACTCGTCGATCATGAAATGCGAAAAGACGTTTCCCATCTTCTCGAAGATGAACGGCATTTCGTTGTCCCCGATCAGCCGCCCGATGATGTGGTTGGTCTCCGAAATCAGCATCAGGTTCCGGGCCTCGCAGGCCTCGGTCACGTAACCGGCCAGATCGCCCAGCATGGCGCAGGTGCGATAATTCTCCCGCAACAGGTCTGCCGTATGGATAAACCGGATATTCCTGTCATGCAGAGCGCAGATTTCTTCCAGCAGGGGCTTCAGTTTCGGCACGACCGCTCGTACCGCCTCTTTTCGTTCGGAAGTTTTGGCGCACCATTTTTCCTCCGACGCCAGCGCATCTTTCACCCGCTGTCCGTAACCGCTGGTGATGTCGCCGGAAGCGATCTTGTAAAAATAGGAAACCAGCCCGTTTTTTCCGCCGTAGAAATCCCCCGCTTCCAGACCGTTTTCGTCCATCACCCGCAACGCTTCGGTCGCCAGCCGGATCAGGGTGTGCTCGCACTTTTTCCGACGGGCCGTCACTTCCGACATGACCTGCCGCAACGTCTCGCGTCCCCCTGCCACAACAGGAATATTCTTGTACTGTTCCTTGAACAATTCGTATCCGAGGCCGGTGATTTCGCCTTTGACATCCCAGCGTTTGCCGTCCTCGATCTGTTCTTCCACGAAACGGGCGATCCATTCCCGAAGTTCCCGGTTTTCGAGCGTATCCTCGATCAGTCGGTCTGCGGCTCCGCTCAACACCGAATCGGTCTGCAGTTCGAGCGTATAGTCGCTGTCCACGCCCAATTCCCGCAGGAAGGCCCGGATGATCCGCTGGAAAAACTTGTCGATGGTCAGCACGGTGAATCGGGAATAATCGTGGAGGATTTTGGTGCGGATGATCCCCGCCCGTTCCCGGACCTCGTCGGTCGAAAGCCGCAACTCGCTGCGCAGCGCTTCCAGAAAGGCGGGGGGACGCCCCGTCGCATCGCAGCCGTTGGCCAGGTCGTTGATCTCGCGGACGATGCGCCGCTTCATTTCCTCGGTCGCCTTGTTGGTGAAGGTCACGGCCAGAATCCCCCGGTAAAGCTCGGGATTCGTCATCACCCGCTTTACGTATTCATACGAAAGCCGGTAAGTTTTTCCCGATCCTGCCGAAGCTCTGACGACCCTGACCCTTCCCACGACGTTCCGCTATTTCAGAAGTTCTTCGATCCGTTCCACGATCTTCCGGGAAACGATCCGCTGCCCGGCCGGAGACATGTGCACCCCGTCCGCCGCATAGGTTCGGAACACCTTCTGCAAGGGATGGTAAACATCGATCACGGCGAATCCCTTTTCTTCCGCGATCTTTTTCAGCTTCGGCACCAGCTCGCCCAACCGCTCGTTCCCTCCGGCGTATTTCGCCAGCATGTTTTCCGTCCCCATCGGAGGCGGCGTCACGAAAACAAGGCTTCCTTCGGTCTTCCCGGTCAAACGGGCCTTCACGATCCGGTCGAGCAGTTTTTCGAAATTGGCCGTAACTTCCTCCTGCCGCGAAGCGAAATCGGCTTTCGCATCGTTGGTGCCCAGACAAACGATCACAAAGTCGTATTTCCCGCCGGGCTGTTTGCGGGCCTCGGCGATATAACTGTCCACGTTCCGCAAAGCGTTGAGTTCCTCCCGACCGTTGTTGTCGAAACCGATCGTGCGGCCTCCCTGCGAAAGGTTGTAAATATCGGACTGCGGAAGCGCCGCCTTCAGTTGATCCACCCAACCGCCGGGGTTATTGCCGTTGGAATCGCCGATGGTGAAAATGCGGAGGCGGTAATCGCGGGTATCCCCCTCTATGGGAAGCATCGAAAAAGCCTGCGGAAGCTGCTCATGTCCGCCCTCGAACAACGTCAGGGTCACGTCCCCGCAGGTACGTCGGAGCCAGACGGTCCGTCCCCCCAGTTTGTGCATGGTATCGGCTGCGGGATTGCACCGTTTGGTCACCAGGTCGATGATCTCTTCCGGCGTCACCTCTTTGCCGCTTTCCGGTTCCATATCCCGCACCAGCCGGTTGTACATCCGGATGGAATGGGTAACGGGCACCGACCCCGTATAACCGTCGTGGATGCCTTCGTTGATGAAGAGTTTGGCTCCCTGCCGTTTTCCGCCCGGAAAAGGCCGGTAGAGCGGCGACCGCCGGCGGGCCTCCGCCGCATCGAACGTTCCGTGGGACGAAACCGAAGCCGCGATGTCCGCCGCATATTTCTGTTTCCGTCCCAGCGACTCCCAATACCAGGCTTCGAGGTCGGAAATGGGCGCCCCTGCCGTAAAGCTCTTCACGGGATAATCGAGGCTCATGTAACACAACAGGGTGGCATAACCTCCCCCCGATGTACCGATGATGTGCACGTCGCGGGGATCGGCATGGCTGTTCTCCAACGCATAACGGATGGCATCCTGAATATCGGAAACGACCAAGGGACTGCCGCACGCTTCGGGACGCCGGTTCGGCCCCCGGAAATCCGGATGGATGTAATTCCAGTCGCGAGCCAGTATTTCGGCCGTCAGCGGGTCTTTCTGCGCGTAGTCTCCGCTCCAGGTATGCAGGGATACGATCAGCGGCTGCGGTTTCCGGCTCCGGGTTTTGTAAAAATAAGCTTTCTGAATCCTTCCGTCTGCGGAAGAGGAGATTTCCACTTCGCGGAACTCCGTCGGCCAGACGGTTTTGGAGGTATCGTCCCCTTCGATGGGGCTGCGGGCGCAAAGCACGGTTCCGCTCAGCAGGGCCGCACAACAGATCAGAAGTTTCTTCATGGCGGATCGTCGTTTTTTCAAAACCCTACAAATGTAAATTTATTTTCTCAAAAATCACCCTCCCGTCCCGATTCCGAAAACCGAAAAACCGCTTCCGGGAAAACGTCGTTTTCTCTTCCGATCCCTTACGGAACGCCGCTTTCGGAATCCGCATCCCCCGTCCCCCCCGGAACCGATTTTCGGACTAAAGTCTTATCCGTAGTTTCCATCCCGGGACGAAACGGCCGGACGCCGGCAGTCCGTTCCCTTCTTGTGCACACACTCGCAACCCGGAAAAACAGGAACGACAAAGAGACATAAATCAAACCTATAAGACACAATACGAATCGAAAGAATGGGGTGGATTCGACAGGATTCCGGAGTCACATCCCCAACAACGCCACGAACACTCCCATCGTCAATATGGAAAGGATGGTGCTGAAAAAAGCGGCGGATGCGGTATCGCTTTGTTCCATCCCGAACTGCATGGCCAGCATGACAGCCAGGCTGACGCTCGGAATGGCCGTGGTAACGACCGCCTGATTCAGGATCGTACCCTTCACACCCAGCCAAAGCAGAATTCCCCACAGGATGGCCGGCTGGACTACATTCTTAATCAGTACGGTAAAAACGACGAACCGGTTGACGCTCAATTTATAACTGGCCAGCACGATCCCGGAAGCGAACAGGGACACCCCGCCGGTGGAGACGCCCAGCAACCGCAGGGAATTGTCGACCAAACCCGGCACCCGGATCCCGACCAGCACCAGAACCAGCCCCAGCACAGGCAGCCAAACCACGGGAGCCTTGACCGCCCGGCCGATCTGTTTGATCAGCAGGTGTTCGTCGCTTTTTTCCGAAGGATCGTGCACGTCGGTGCCGATGGTCATCAGAATCACCGTGGCCGGTACATTGATTACATTGATAATGATGCTGGAAATGGAAACGGCGATCTGGCTGTCGCTTCCGAAAAAATACTGCAACACGGTCGGCCCGATGAAAGGAACTCCCGGCACGGTGGCGGTCAGGGCCGTAATGGCCGACAGCGCAAGGTTCAGCTTCAACACATACCGGAAAAACAGAACGAGGATGAAATAAAAAACGGAAAAGATGCCGATGAAGGAAAGGAAAAGCGCCGTATCCCCCAGAATCACCTCCCGCGGAGTCTGCACCGTTCCGATGAACAGGGTGAGCGGAAGCGCATAATTCATCACCAGCTTGTTCAGGGCCTCGGCCTGACGCCGGTCGAAGTCGTGCCATTTGGCCGACAGGAACCCCAGCAAAAAAACGACGATGACCGGAGTCATCGCCCAGACTACCGTATGCGCCACACTCATATCGACACCTCTTTTATTTCCGGATGGGTCAAAAATTATACCATAGCCTCTTGCTTTCCTTTTCCGAAAAACCTACTTTTGTCATAACCATAAATTATAACCCATCATGTCCGATTTCAGACTTAAAGTATTCCTTTCGGTGGCCCGCAACCTGAATTTTACCAAAGCTTCCAAAGAATTGTTTATCTCACAACCAGCTATAAGTAAACACATACAAGAACTTGAGAATAAATACGGTATAACTTTATTCAATCGTTCCGGAAATAAAATTTCCCTGACACAGGCGGGAAAATTATTAGTGGCTCACGCAGAGGATATTACGGAAAAATACCGAAAACTCGATTTCGAGATGAGCCGACTGGCCGGAAATTTTACGGGAGAACTCCGGATCGGAGCCAGCACCACCATCGCCCAGTATCTGCTCCCACCGATCCTGGCGAAATTCATGTTGGCATATCCGAAAATAAAAATCTCACTCATAAGCGAAAATTCATCCCGAATCGAAGCTTTACTTCACAACCACGAAATCGACCTGGGTCTGGTCGAAGGCAGTTCCCGTTGTCAGGATCTCCGGTATGTTCCTTTCCTGAAGGATGAGCTGGTATTGGTCGGAAACACGAAAGGCGTCTATTCCGGCATAGATGAAGTAACACTTGATGAAATAAAAAATTTACCGTTGATTTTCAGAGAAAACGGTTCCGGAACTTTGGCGGTTATCGAAAAAACGCTGGAAAGATACAATATCCGGTTGAATGACCTGAATATCGTAACCCAAATCGGTAGTACAGAAGGAATTAAAAAATTCATCATGCACAGCGACTGCCTGGCGATCCTCTCGGTAATCGCCATTACGGACGAATTGCTGTCGAACCGGCTTCGGATCGTCGATACGGAAGAACTTTCGTTCGAACGGGAATTCGCCTTCGTAAGCCGCCACGGAACCGTCCCTGAAACTGCGGAACAGTTCATGGAATTCGCCCGGATTCATAACCCAAAATTATCATCCAAAAACAAATAGGTCTTCTCCGCCCTATCGGTTGCAGGCGGGAAAGAGACCCGGAAAAAGCGAAAAGAAGAAAACGGGGTACAGAAAAACCATAAGTCCGAATATTCGATCGTCCGATCCTCCGACCTTTTTTCCGAAGCCTTCTTTCGTTTACCGGGAAAGACTTTCGCCGAGCGCCAATGCTCGAAAATTTCCGTCGTAAAGAAATTTCCGGATCGAGCAGCGATTCCGGGAAAGTCCTCGCCGAGCGACAGGGAGAAAAGCAACGGGACGGATTCCGCAACCGGATGCAAAACCGGAATAATTTTTCGAAAGAATGTTCTTCGGATTCGCCCGCTTCCGGGAGGGGTACGTTCCGGGGAGACATCATCGTTCGCTCCCGTCATTTCGGATCGAGACACCGACCGGTTTCGATGCCGGTTGCATCTGTCCCGCCATACTTTCCGTCCATACAAACGGACGCCTTTCAAAATGTCGAAAAACAAACCTGGCACATCTTACTATACCTCCCGAATAATATGACGCATAACTAACATTTCAGACACAATAAAACACCGCCCTAAGCGTCGGGCACGGAAAGACAAAACCTCGGTCCGTTCCCGTTCGAAGAAGATCGCTCCTTTGCTTCTTTCGGAAGCAGGAAAAGCAGCCGGAATACAGAAGCTACCTTCTCTGTCTCCGAAACCGCATGTGCTTTTAACAGGCCAACAAAAAAGAGGCTGTTTTCAGCCTCTTTTTTCCACCGGTACATCCCCGGCAAAACAATCCGACGAACTATGGCTATAGCCTCCATCTCTACCCCTTCGGCAGCCCTTCCTTGAACATCTCCCGGATGCTTCCCAACGAACCCAGCACTCCGGTCGCCTCGTAAGGCATGAAGACCGTCTTGCTTTCCTTGCCGCTGACCATCTCCTTCAGGCTATCGATATATCGCAGCGCCAGCAGATAAGCCGCCGGATCGGTCTGCGTGGCGGCAACGGCCTCCGTTACCTGGCGGATGGCTTCGGCTTCCGCCCGCGCTTTCAGCACCTGCGCCTGAGCTTCTCCTTCCGCCCGCAGGATGTGCGCCTGCTTTTCCCCTTCCGCATGGTTGATCTCGGAAATCTTGCGTCCTTCCGACTCCAGCACGTGGGAAGCCTTCGTTCCTTCCGATTCCAGAATCTTGGCCCGTTTGTCGCGTTCGGCCCGCATCTGTTTTTCCATCGCATCCCGAATGTCGCGCGGCGGATTGATGTCCTGCAGTTCCACCCGGTTGACCTTGACGCCCCATTTGTTGGTCGCATCGTCCAGCACCGCCCGCAGCTTGGAATTGATCGTATCCCGCGAAGTGAGGGTTTCATCCAGATCCATTTCCCCGATCACGTTCCGGAGGGTGGTCTGGGTCAGCTTCTCGATGGCGTCGGGCAGGTTCGAAATCTCGTATACCGCCTTGATCGGATCGGTAATCTGAAAATAGAGGATCGCGTTGATCTCCGTCACCACATTGTCCCTCGTAATCACGTTCTGTTTCGGAAAATCATACACCGATTCCCTGAGGTCGATCCGGCTCACCAGCCGTTTGTTGACCAGCGTCCGCCCTTCGTAGTCTTCCCGCGTATAGCGCCACATGATCGGACGCGGACGGTCGACGATCGGCCAGATGATGTTGATCCCGGAAGTCAGCGTCCGGTTGTATTTTCCCAGCCTTTCGACCACGATGGTCTCCGACTGCTGGACGATTTTGATCCCTGCCGCCGCAAAAATAATCGCGAACAGCGCGATCAGTCCGAAAATAATCAATGTTCCCGTTTCCATATGAATTTGAATTTAAAAAAGTATCGCTTCCGCCGTACCGAAATCCCGGCCGCTTTCATTCCCTTAACCATTGTTGCATCCCCTTACCGTCTTGCCGATCCGCCCTTTTCAATCCCCGGCGTATCGAACGGCGTACGGACAGGACAGCCGCCGCCACGACGGCCAGCAGGCAAAACCCTGCCAAAGCCGCCGCACAGAAAATCAGCACAGCGCTCATGCCTCCGCTTTTTCTACGGTCAAGATCGTACTGTCCACCTTCAGCACCCGCACCCGTTCTCCTTCCCCGAACACGCTGCCGTCCGCAGAAACGGCGCGCCAATCGTCTCCGTTCACGAAAACGCGTCCCTGTCCCGACGCATTATCCACTTTCACCGTCACACGCGCCACCTGACCGACCAAAGCATCCACATTGGTCAGCACCTGCCTCTCCTTCCGATGGAGGTATTTCAGCACGAAGGGCCGCACCAAAAAGAAACTTCCCAGAATCCCGACCGCCAGAAAAATCAACTGGCCCGCCGGCCCCAGACCGCAAGCCGCAGCCACGGCCGCCAGCACGGCTCCGATGGCCACGCAGGCCGCAAAAAAACCCGATGTAAAAATTTCCACGATAAACAGCAGGATAGCGACGATCAGCCACACCTGCCACCATTCGATTTCCATCATACCCAATGCCATATTTCTTTCAAATATACGTTTCCTAATGTTCTTTTCCTAATGATTTTCCCTCTATTTCGTTCCGATCGAACGCACAAAAATCCCGCCCTTATCAGAACGGGAATTTCGGCTTTTTCTTTTTCCCCGGCTTGGAAAAATACGTCTCTGCAAAAACGGATGTCGTTTCCCGTTCCTCACTGCAGGCGAACGACCTCCTTCATCCCTTCGGTCAGCAGGGAAAGTTCTTCAGAAGGAATGATATAAGGCGGCATGACATAAACGTTCCGTCCGAACGGACGCACCCAGATTCCCCGTTTTACGAACTGCGCCTGCATCCGGCCCACATCCGCCGGACAGTGTAGTTCGATCACCCCGATGGCTCCCAGCACCCGTACGTCGCTCACCTGCGAAAAATGCCGCGCTTCTTCCAACTCAGCTTTCAACTGCGTTTCGATCCCTTTCACACGGGTCTGCCAACCGCTTTCCCGCAGCAGGTCGAAGGAAGCGATTCCCACAGCACAGGCCAGTGGGTTTCCCATGAAGGTAGGGCCGTGCATGAATACGCCCGCCTCCCCTTGGGAAATGACACGGGCCACTTCTTCCGTAGCGACCGTGGCGGCAAAAGTCATGTAACCGCCCGTGAGCGCCTTTCCGATGGTCATGATGTCGGGCGTTACCCCGGCATGGCGGCAGGCGAACCATTCCCCCGTCCGGCCGAATCCGGTAGCGATCTCGTCGAAAATCAACACCACCCCGTGCTTCCGGCATAATGCGGATAACTCCCTCAAGTATTGCGGATGATAAAACCGCATTCCGCCCGCCCCCTGCACGACCGGCTCCAGAATGACCCCGGCGATTTCTTCCGCATGTTCTTCCAGGATATGTTTCATGGAATCCACGTCCTCCGGCCTCCATTCTTCCCCGAACCGCGAACGGGGGGATTCGGCGAAGAACTGCGGCGTCAGGGCGGAACCGAACAGCCCGTGCATCCCGGTTACCGGATCGCAGACGGACATCGCCTTCCAGGTGTCTCCATGATAACCGCTCCGGATGGTGGCGAATCGGGTTTTATGGGAAAAGCCTTTCGCACGCTGATATTGCACCGCCATTTTCAGAGCCACTTCCACGGAAACGGAACCCGAATCGCAATAGAAAATCCGGGTGAGCTTCTCCGGCAGGACGCTGAGCAAACGGCGTCCCAGTTCCACCGCCGGGCGATGAGTCAGTCCTCCGAACATCACGTGCGACATTTCACGCAGCTGTTTTTCCGCCGCCCCGTTCAGCACGGGATGGTTATACCCGTGGATGCACGCCCACCACGACGACATGCCGTCCACCAGCCGCGTCCCGTCTTCCAGCTCGATGTACACCCCTTCCGCACGACGCGCGGGATAAACCGGCAGCGGGTCGATGGCCGACGTATAGGGATGCCACAGATGCTCCCGATCGAAGGCGAGCGTCTTTTCCGTTTCTTCCGAATATTTTTTCATAGTTATGCTGTTCTGCCGTCCCCTTCGCAGCCGCTTCGACTACGGATTCGCCGGAGACGGCGTTTCCAGGCGATAAATCGAAACCAGCCGCCCGGATCGTTTAACAATCGAATCCGAGCGAGCGGATGTGGGCGATGTCTTCTTCCATCCCCACCCCGACAGTAGTCAGCAAATCTCCCACGATCGCTCCGTTCACGCCGGCCCGCATGGCCGCATCCTCGATTCGCAACATCAGTGTCCGTCCGCCGGCGAACCGGATCCAGGCCTTCGGATTGGTAAAACGGAAAACGGCTACCGTCGTCAGGATCTCTTCGTCCGTCAGTCGCGGAGTTCCGGCCAACGGCGTACCGGGAATCGGGTTCAGCAGGTTCAGTGGGATGGATTCTACTTCCAAATCCCGCAGGGTCAGGGCCATTTCCACCCGTTGAGCCATGCTTTCGCCCATGCCGATGATTCCCCCGCAGCACAGGCGAAAGCCGATCTCCCGCGCATTTTTCAGGGTTTCGATTTTTTCCGCCGCGGTATGCGTGGTACAAAGCTCCGGAAAATAGGACGGTGCCGTTTCGAGGTTGCAGTGGTAATTCCGTACGCCGGCATCGTAAAGCCGCTGCAATCGAGGCCGATCCAGCAGCCCCATCGAAGCGCAAAGTTCCAGCGAACTGTCCCGGCGCAGGGTATCGTATATTCCGCAAAGCTGTTCGAGATGCGGCCATGAAATCGTTCGTCCGCTGGTGACCAGTGAAAATTTACGCACACCGGCCGCTTCGTTCCGGAGCGCTGCGGCAACGGCCGTTTCCGGTTTCACCAGATCATACGTTTCGATCCGGGTATGGTAGTGAGCGGACTGCGCACACCATTTGCAGTTTTCGGAACACCGCCCCGAACGGGCGTTGACGATGGAACACAGGTCGAACTTCCTGCCGTGGAACCGATCCCGGATCCGTCCGGCCGCGGCATACAACTCCGCTTTGTTTTCCGTTTCGGCCAGTCGCAGGGCCTCCCTTTCCGTCAGATGTTCTCCGCCCGACACCCGGCGTTCCAACGCTGAAATCTCGCACATAATTTCCTCCCTTATCCGGACTTCTCCGTCCCTTTCCGCTCCCGGACGGGATTCGGAAAGTCCCTTTTATGCCGGACAAAGGTAGGATTAATCCCGGAGAAAAGAAACGGGCGCCTCCCGTCCCCGACGCTCGGAAAACGTCATCGAATGGAATCCGGAAAAACGGATTCCCTGCAAAAAGACACTCCTCGAACCGTTTTTGTCCCTTGTCGGCTGATAGCGGAGTGATGGCCGGGGAAAAGGGTTTTCCCTTCCGATTGCAAAAAAGTCCGAAGACTGTTCCGTCCGGCCTTCGACGGATGGTATGTTTTTTGCGACGACGCTTGCCGAAAACAATCTCGTTCACCAAATGTACCGAGTCATGCACAACAAACATACGGCACTCTGCCTGCTCGCTTCGCTCTGCCTGGTCTCCGCCTGCAAAAGGAAAGACACCAAACCCGTTTCGCAGGAACCTCCTTCGGTTCCCGTGGTGGAAGTGATTCAGGAAGACATACCCCTGCAGATGACCTTCGTGGGACAAACCTACGGAAGTGCCGATATCACCATCCAGTCCCGCGTCAGCGGTTTTCTGACCGGCATCCACTTCCGGGAAGGAGGCCCCGTAAAAAAAGGACAGTTGCTGTACACCGTGGAACCGTCCTCCCTTTCCGCTCAATCGGCCGAGGCCAACGCGGCGCTGGTAAATGCCCGCACCGCCTTGACACAGGCGCAGGCCAATTACGACCGGATCAAGCCGCTGGCGGAAATGGATGCCGTCAGCCAGAGCGAACTGGATGCGGCCGTGGCCCAGCTCGGTTCGGCCCGGGCCAGCGTCCGGTCGGCGGAGGCTTCGCTCCGCTATGCCAACATCCAGCTCGGCTACACGCGCATCTATTCACCCGTCGACGGCGTGATCGGCCCCACGAACGCCCGGATCGGGGATTTCGTAGGACTTCAGTCCGAAATTCCGGTGCTCAATACGGTATCGCAGATCGACTCCGTACTGGTGCGGTTCTACATGCCTTACAACGATTACCTTTCCATCCTGAGCCGGGGGGAAAACCCGCCCCTGACCGACATCGTGCTCACGCTGCCCAACGGAATGCCTTACCCCTACCGGGGACGGTTCGATTTCTTCGGACGGGCCGTCACCCAGAGTTCGGGTTCCATCGAGGTGCAGGTGTCGTTCCAGAATCCCGATTCGGTGCTCCGACCGGGTCAGTTCGCCAAAATAACGGCTAACATGGGTACGTTACGGGGCGCCCTGCTGGTACCCCAGAAAAGCGTTTCCGAATTGCAGAACCTGTATACCGTCTATGTGGTGGGCAGCGACAACAAACTTTCCCAGAAAGTCGTGGAGGTAGGCCCCACTTACGGCGAACTGTGGGTCATCACTTCGGGCATCGCTCCCGGCGACCGGGTCGTGCTAGAAGGATTTCATAAAGTCCGGGCGGGCATGGAAATCACCCCCGTTATGACGGCGGTTGCGGCCTTCCCGCAAAACAGCCGAACGGAACAACGCTACACGGAACGGGACGGCATGCGGTATTCCGCTCCGCCTCCCGCAAACGCCCGCGACGCTGCGTCCTATCCGTCGCAACCCGCCCGCTCCTTCCGGTCGGAAGATCCGCAGGCCGTCCGCACTCCCGCACCCGCCAACTCCCATAAATAGCAAAGCCTTATGACCAACGGAGGAAACATCTTTGTCCGCAGACCGATTTTCGCCATGGTGATCGCCATCGTCATCGTCATTCTCGGTGCGATCTCCATCAAAAGTCTGCCCATCGAACAATATCCAGATATCACCCCCCCGATGGTGCAGGTTTCGGCCATGTACCAGGGAGCCGACGCCCTGACGGTGGAAGAATCGGTAGCCACGCCGATCGAGGAAAGCGTGAACGGGGTCAGCGACATGATCTACATGGAATCGACCAGTTCCAGCGACGGTTCCATGGTGCTGCAGGTCACCTTCGCCGTGGGAACGAATCCCGATATGAACACCATCTTCACCCAGAACCGGGTCGCCACGGCCACCCCCGAACTTCCAGCCATCGTGCGGACGCAAGGGGTGACCACCAGCAAGACGCAAGGTAGTTTCGTACAGGTGATCGCCCTCTATTCCGACAACGCCCAGTTCGACGAAAACTTCATCTCCAATTACGCCATGATCAACATCCAGGACAGGCTGGCCCGGATCAACGGCGTGGGACAGGTACAAGTTCTCGGTTCCGGGGCATATTCCATGCGGATCTGGATCAAGCCGGATCAGTTGGATTACCTGGGCATCACCGTCAGCCAAATCGCCGATGCCATCAACGCTCAGAGCCAAGTCGTGCCGGGGGGATCGCTGGGCGGGGAACCGGCGCCGCCGGGCACCCAGTTCACCTATACCGTCCGGATGCCGGCTCAGTACAACACAGCGGAACAGTTCGGCGAAATCATCCTGCGCACCAATGCCGACGGATCGCTGGTCAAACTGAAAGACGTAGCCGATATCCAGCTCGGGGCGCAAACCTACGACGTCAATTCGCTCTATCAGGGAAGGCCCGGAGCGGTGATCGCCATCTATCAAGCTCCCGGAAGCAACGCCGTGGAAGTCGGGAGCGGCGTGAAAGCGGCCATGGCCGAGCTGGCGCAGGACTTTCCCGACGGAATGCATTACGACCTGATCGTGGACTCCACGCGCACCATCGTTTCCGGAGTGAAGGAAATCATCTGGACGCTGATCTTCGCCCTGGTGCTCGTAATCGTGGTCATCTATCTGTTCGTTCAGGACTGGCGGGCCACCCTCGTTCCGGTGATCGCTATCCCGGTATCCCTGATCGGGGCTTTCATGCTGTTCCCGCTTCTGAACTTTTCAGTCAACGTCTTCTCCCTGCTGGGGCTGGTGCTGGCCATCGGGCTGGTGGTGGACGATGCCATCGTGGTGGTGGAAGCCGTGCAGGTGAACATCGAAAAGGGCCTATCTCCCAGACAAGCCACCCAACTGGCCATGAAAAGCGTTTCTTCGCCCATCATCGCCACCACGACCGTATTGATGGCCGTATTCCTTCCGGTGGGCCTGATGCCAGGAGCTGCCGGTAAACTTTACCAGCAGTTCGCCATCACCATCGCCCTGTCGGTGCTGATCTCCGGGATCAACGCCCTTTCGTTGAGTCCGGCCCTCTGTTCCGTCCTGCTGAAAAAGCGCGATCCCAACAAACGGAAGAACCGGAAGGGATTCTTCGCCTGGTTCAACCGGAGCTTCAACCGTACGGTCAACGGTTACCTGAAGTACGACCGGATCATCGTCCGCCACGCCTGGCGTTCGCTGATTTTCGTCGCCCTTCTGACGGGCGCCACCCTGTTTTTCGTCAAGGCGGTTCCGACCGGTTTCCTGCCGAACGAAGACCAGGGGTACATCCTGACCAACATCGAACTGCCTCCCGCCGCCTCGCTCGAACGGACGATCGGCGTGGTGGAACAGATCTACGACATCATCATACGCAACGACAACATCGAAGCGGTGGCCGGAGCGGCCGGATTCAGCATTCTTTCCGGCACCCAGTCCCCGAATGCGGGCATCATGTTCATCAAGCTGAAGGACTATAAACAGCGGAAAGAAACGGCCCAGCAGATCACCGACCAGCTCAACGGTCTGCTCTACGAAGCCGTGAACGGAGCCCAGGTCTATACGTTCGGGCCTCCCTCCATTCCGGGCCTCGGTCCCGGTTCGGGCTTTACGATCATGATCCAGGACAAGGGCGGAAACACGCCCCAGTATCTCGCGGATTACGTCGACAAATTCATAGAAGCGGCGAAGAAGCGGCCCGAAATCGCCACCATCAGCACCATGTATCAGGCCTATGTCCCCCAGCGGGCCATCCTGATCGACAACGAAAAAGTACTGCAGGCGGGGGTTCCGCTCGAAGAACTGCATGCCGTGCTGAGCACCTACCTCGGAGGCAGCTATGTGAACAACTTCAACCGCTTCGGAAAACTCTACCAGACCTACATTCAGGCGGAATCCGAATACCGGCAGAACGTGCAGGATCTGAGCCAGTTCTTCGTGACGAGTCGGACCACCGGGCGAAGCATTCCGCTGTCGGCTTTCATCACGGTCCGGGACACGGTAGGCGCGCAGTTCGTGAATCGGTTCAACCTCTACCGGGCGGCATCCGTCACCGGCCTTCCGACCACGGGATACTCCGTCAGCCAGAGCATGGACGCGCTGGCGGAGGTGGCCGACGAAGTGCTTCCTTCCGACATGGGATACGCCTGGTCGAACATGTCCTATCAGGAAGCCAACACCAAGGGGGAAGGCACCGTGTTCATCTATGCGCTGATCTTCGTATTCCTGATCCTGGCCGCCCTCTACGAAAGCTGGTCGCTGCCGCTGTCCATTCTGCTCGGTGTGCCCTTCGCCGTGTTCGGGGCCATGCTGTTCATTTACGTGGGCTACCATTTCGATCCGAAATACATCGACAACATTTTCCTCCAGGTTTCGCTCATCATGCTGATCGGATTGGCGGCCAAAAACGCTATCCTCATCATCGAATACGCCAAAGACCAATACGATAAAGGGATGAGCCTGACGGACGCCGCACTGGAAGGGGTGAGACTCCGTATCCGCCCCGTGGTGATGACGGCCCTGGCCTTCATTTTCGGGATCATGCCGCTGATCTTCGCCACCGGTTCCAACGCCGTCGCCCGGAACGTGATGGGGCTGGCGCTTTGCGGGGGGATGTTCGTGGCCACGATCATCGGGCTGTTCGTTTACCCTGCCCTCTTCGTAGTGATCGGAAAATGGGGGCACTACGACAAAAAACGGGAACGACGGAAACAGGAAGAAGCGGAAACCGGCGCAGCCGTGCCCGTCCCCGGCGTTCCGGTACCGACGACGGCTCCCGCCGCCGCACAACTCACTTCCGGAGACGAAACCGGAGGCAATCTCCCGACAAAAGCATAGATACGATGAAAACGAAAAACATACTCGTCCCGCTTGCGGGACTGCTCCTGACCGGATGCATGGCGGGGCCGGACTTCCGGCCGCCCGTGGTGGACATGCCCATCCGTTATGCGGGAACCTACGACGTCACGGAAGCCGATCTCCGTTGGTGGACGATTTTCTCGGACACCACCCTGTACCGCCTTGTCACCACCGCACTGGCCAACAACCGGGACGTCGCTTCCGCTTATTCCCGCGTGGAACAGGCCCGGCTCAACATGCGGGCCACCCGTGCCGACCTCTTCCCCTCGCTGGGTTATTCCCTCAAGGTCACGGACGGAAACGAAACGGAACTGGGACGCACGTCCAAACCGGTGCAGGAATACGACGTCGGCGGCTCCATCGGCTGGGAACTGGACTTTTTCGGAAAAATCCGGAGAGCCACCGAAGCGGCTCGGGATCAGTTGTACGCGACCGATTACGGCAGGCAGTCGGTGATACTCAGCCTGATCGCCCAGGTAGCCGATACCTATTTCACCCTGCTGGAATACGAACGCTCCCTCTCGGTAGCCGAAGAGACTTACCGTTCGAGAACCGAATCGCTCCGGCTGATCCGGCTCAGCTACGAGCGGGGAGCCGTTTCGGGCCTCGACCTGAGGCAGGGCGAACAGCTGCAGGCCGTAGCGGCCGCGGCCATCCCCCAGTACGAACGGGCGGTGATCCAAACCAACTATGCCCTGAGCACCCTGCTGGGTCAAAATCCGGGCATCGTGGTCGGCAGACACGCCTCCCTGCTCCAGCAGCCCATTCCGGCCGACATTCCGGCAGGACTGCCCGCCGATCTTCTGAAACGGCGTCCCGATATCATGGAAGCCTATTATACGGTAGCGACCCGAAACGCCATGATCGGCGTGGCCCAGGCCTCGCGCTTCCCTTCGATCACGCTGACGGGCGACGGTGGACTGGTCAACACGGAACTCCGGCACCTGCTGCGATCGAAATCGCTGGTGTGGTCGGCAGCGGCCACCATTACGGGTCCCATCTTCGAATTCGGCAAAAACAAACGTCAGGTGGAAATCGCCCGGGAAGAAACCCGGCAGGCCCTGCTGGCTTACGAACAAAACGTGTTGGAAGCGTTGCAGGAAGTCAGCGACGCCCTGACAGCCGTCGCCACGTATCGGGAGCAGATGTACGAGTCGGCCCGTATGCTGGAAGCGGCCCGGGAAGCCCAGCGACTTTCCAACGAACGCTACCGCCGGGGATATTCCAGTTACCTGGAAGTGCTGGATGCCGACCGTTCCCTGTTCCAGGCCGAACTGGAATACTCGCAGGTGGTGCAGGCCCGGCTGAGCGCCTACGTAGACCTGTATAAAGCCCTCGGCGGCGGATGGCCCCTGCCCGGCGAATCTTTGAACCCTATCGCCCTGCCGCCGGTGGAAACGGTTTCCGATCGGCCTGCGCCCGGAACGGTTCAGGCCCTACCGCCGACCGAACCGGAAAAGCGCCCTCGCGTCGAAACGCTGCGGCAAAACGAGAACCGGCTGTATCGGCAACGGAGACTTTACCGCAACCTGCGTTAGGGATTCTTCATCGCCTCCGGCTTTGAAGGGTACGGCTTCCCGCTGTCCGGGAGGAAAGACTTTTCCGAAAAACACAAAAAAGCAGCCCCGTACGGGGCTGCTTCGGCTTAGAGGGTCACGGAACGTCCGCGCAGGGAAGAATCCGGAGGCAAAACCGTCGTATCGCGCCACTTAATATTATAAGTGGCGGCTCTTCGCTTCGGATCGCGAACCCGTCCGCCGCCTCCTTCCTCTCCGGCATGAATCCCTATGGCTACGACCCGGTAAGTCGAAGGGTCGGCAGACGTTTGGTAAAAAAACAAGGTGCACGTTTGATGGGAAATATGGAAGATCGTTTCCCTTCCTACATGCATGTCGGTACCGCTTCCGCCGCAACGCCGATCGAAAGACTGGATGAAGTCGAAACATCTTTCCGTGTGGGCAGGTTCTATGCCCCACCCTTGAGCGGTTCCGTTCAACCCGGCGGCTCCCAGCACGTATGTGATAAAACTTGCAGCGGTGGCTTGCACCGTATCGTTAATGGTTACATCGTTAGGCATGATCGTCATTGAATTTAAATGAATCCTACTCTGTCCAAGGCTTTTCGGTATCCGCCTGCAAGCTTACGGATACGAAAATAGATGCGCCTCCCCTTCCCGGAAAACTTTTTCGCCGGAAGCCCGGCTTCGGTTTCCGGATGAACGCCGGTTGTTTCCGAATGCAGCCTTTACGCTTTCGCCTCGGACAGACTTCCGGCCGTTTCCGCTCTGCCGTTTATCAATTCCAGGATGTGCCGTTCCTCCCCCACGACCCATAACACGTCCCCTTCCCCGAACACCGTATCGGCCGTAGGGTTGCGCAGGGAAGCGCCGCCCCGATCCAATCCCACCGCCAGGCATTTGTATTTATCGCGGATGCCCGACTCGCGCAATGATTTTCCCAGCAGTTCCGAACCGGCATCGACGATGATCTGCCGCAGTTCCACACCGCTCTGCGTCCGGTCGGCCTCCGCCACCGAAACGGTTTCGGCAGCCAGCCGGTGTCCGAACCCGACCAGCTGTTCGTCGGTGCCGATCACCTGCAACCGGTCGCCGGGATAAATACGTTCCTTCCCGCCCGGAATGTTGATCCAGCGTTCTCCCCGGAAAACCGCCACCACGTGGACGCCGTACTTCGTTCCCAACGCCAGTTCGGAAAGGGTGTTCCCGATCCATACGCTCCCGGCGGGCACTTCGAAATCGGACAGGTGGATGTCGCGGGAAAGCAGCGGCCCCGCAAACCGGGGACGTCCGGCGGTTCCGTCGCCGCGGGTGTTGAAATTCCGGATGAAATGCCGTTCGATCCGGATCGACTCCCGTTTGAGCCTCCGGGAATAAAACATGGCCCCCACCGTCAGCGCGGCGATGGCGATCAGCAGGGCGATCGAAACCCGGAACAGTCCGGCGATCACAAGCGTAACGAAAAACACCGCGATCACAAACCGGAAAACGATCAGGGAAACGAGATATCCCCGGTTGAAACGGTTGTCGTTCCAAAGGGCCTGAAACTCGACCGAATGATTTTTTTTGGCAACGATGGCCCGTAGGAAAGGAGACATGCCGACCACGATCACTACCGCGCTTACGACCGCTCCCCACGTACCCGGCAAATGAGCGCGCACGAAAGGCACCAACAGGCTGAAGGCCAGAATCAGTTCGGCGACGATCACCACGGAATAAAGCAGCACGATCCGCACCAGCGAAGCGACCAGGTGCCGCCAGTGGCTTTCATGGTTGACCGTCCGTGCTCCGGAAGCATACCGGGAAAGGAAACGCTTCCAGCGTCCCGGAAGGCGTTTGTTCACGAACGCATAAGCCGGCTCGGCCAGCCGGATCATGTAAGGGGTGAGGAAAGTGGTGATGACCGCCACCGCTACCACGACGGGATAAAGGAAATCGTCCGTTACCCGCAGGCTCATGCCGAGCGAAGCGATGATGAAGGCGAACTCTCCGATCTGGGTCAGGCAGAAGCCGCACTGCATGGCGATTTTGAGCGGCTGTCCGGAAAGGAGCACGCCGAACGTCCCGAACAGACTCTGTCCTGCCAGCACCGCCACCGTAATGAGCAGAATCGGCCCCCAGTACCGGACGATCATGGTCGGATCGACCATCATACCCACTGAGACGAAAAACACGGCGGCGAAGAGGTTTTTGACGGGGCGCACTACGTGTTCGATTTTTTCCGCCTCCATCGTTTCGGCCAGAATCGATCCCATCACGAAGGCTCCGAGGGCGGAGGAAAATCCGGCTCCCGTCGCCAGCACCACCATCAGGAAACACAGTCCCAACGACACCACGAGCAACGTCTCGTCGTTCATCAGCAACCGCGTGCGGCGGAAGAAAGTGGGAATGACATAAATGCCGATGATGAACCATGCCAGCAAAAAGAACATCAGCTTTCCGATGCTGAACATCATTTCGGTGCCTTCGAAATTATGGCTGACCGCCATGGTGGAAAGCAACACCATCAACACGACCGCCACGATATCCTCGATCACCAGAATGCCCAGCACCAACCCGGCGAATTTCCGGCTTTGCAATCCCATGTCCTCCAAAGCCTTGTATATGATCGAGGTGGAAGACATGGCCAGCATGCCGCCGAGGAAAATGCAGCTCATTTTCTGCCAGCCCAGCAGCAACCCCACGGAAGATCCCAACGCTACCATGCCGAATATGATGGTGACGGCAGCGATGACGGCCGGTCCTCCGACCTTCATCAGCTTTTTGAAACTGAAATCGAGCCCCAGAGCGAAAAGGAGAAAGATCACGCCGATATCGGCCCACGTCTGGATGTTCGCGGTATCGCCTACGGTCGGCATAAAAGTCACGTGAGGGCCGGCCAGAAAGCCCGCCACGATGTAGCCGAGCACGAGCGGTTGTTTCAGCCACTTGAAGACCAGCGTAACGACTCCGGCCGCCACCAGAATCAGGGCCAGATCCGTAACCAAATCGGGCAAATGGGACATAGCATCGTTTTCTCCTGCAAAAATATTCAAATTCTTCCGGTTAATCGTCTTTCTACAACTTTCTTTCCATCCGTATCTCCGAATGTCTTCTTTCGGACAAACGCGCCTCCGCTACCGGACGCGCCCGGAAACCCGCTCGTCTCACCCCTGCCCAAACATTGTTCCACAACCCGCATAATCCCCCTTCCGAAACAAAAAGCGTCCCGGGAACTTTCGTTTCCCGGGCGCCGCCCCCATTTTTTTTTATGCCCTACACCCTCGGGGTACCGCCACGAAACACTTCTTTCAAAAAACTACTCTCCGGCACCTACTACTCTTCTTTGGCCGCCCCGTACTGCATTTCCTTCAAACGCAGGTACGAGTTATACCGCCACTTGGCATTTTCTTCCGCAGCCGCGAACAGTTCCTGCGCTTCGGTCGGGAACGCCTTCACCAAAGCCGAGTACCGCACTTCCTTGTTGATGAATTCCTGGAACTTGCTCCAATCCGGCGCTTTGGAATCCAGCGTGAACGGATTCTTACCCTGCTCTTCGAGCATCGGGTTGTAACGCCACAGCTGCCAGTAACCGCATGCCACGGCTTCCTTTTCCACCGTCTGCGTCCGCGTCATGCCGCCCTTGATCCCGTGGTTGATACACGGCGCATAGGCAATGATCAGCGACGGCCCCGGATAGGCTTCGGCTTCCTTGATGGCCTGGAGATACTGGTTCTGATTGGCGCCCATGGAAACCTGAGCCACATAAACGTAACCGTAAGTCATCGCCATCGCTCCCAGATCCTTCTTCCGGATCCGTTTCCCGGCGGAAGCGAATTTGGCCACGGCACCCACCGGCGTAGATTTGGAAGACTGGCCTCCCGTATTGGAGTACACTTCGGTATCCAGCACCAGCACGTTCACATCAGCGCCCGAAGCCAGCACGTGATCCAGTCCGCCATACCCGATGTCGTACGCCCAGCCGTCGCCTCCGATGATCCACTGCGATTTCTTCACGAAATATTGCTTCAGAGCCAACAGCTCCTTGCAGGTATCGCAACCGCACGCTTCCAGCATCGGGATCAGCCGCGCCGAAACTTCCGCGCTCTTCGCTCCGTCTTCCTTCGCCTCGATCCACTCGCCCATGGCCGCCTTCAATTCAGCCGAACAGCACTCGCAGTTTTCAATGGCATAACGCATCTTCTCTTCCACCCGATCGCGCAGTTTTTCCACACCCAGGTGCATCCCCAGTCCGAATTCGGCATTATCCTCGAACAGGGAGTTCGCCCAAGCCGGCCCATGCCCCTTGGCATCCGTGCAATACGGCGTGGAAGGAGCCGAACCGCTGTAAATGGAAGAACATCCCGTCGCATTGGCCACCATCATCCGGTCGCCGAACAACTGAGTGATCGTCTTGATATACGGGGTTTCGCCGCAACCGGCGCACGCTCCCGAGAATTCGAACAGCGGTTTGGCGAACTGCGTGTTCTTCACCGCCTTGGTCTTATCCACAACGGCATCCTTATACCCTACCTTATCATTGAGGTAAGCCCAGTATTCCTGCTGGATCATCTGCGATTCCAGCGGTTTCATCGTCAACGCCTTCTTCGGGGCCGGACAAACGTCCACGCAGTTGCTGCAGCCCGTACAGTCGAGGGGAGTGATCTGAATCCGGAACCGGTAGGCTTTCGTCGGGCCGTTCCCCTGCAGGGTCACCATGCCTTCCGGAGCCGCAGCCGCTTCTTCCTCGGTCAGCAGGAACGGACGGATCACGGCATGAGGACAAATGTAGGAGCACTGATTACACTGAATACAATTTTCCGGTATCCACTGCGGCACGTTGACCGCGATTCCCCGCTTTTCATAAGCGGTCGTACCGTTTTCCCACGTCCCGTCTTCGCGGCCCATGAAAGCGCTTACCGGCAGGTCGTCCCCTTTCAGGGCGTTGATCGGTTCCACGATCTTGGAAATGAATTCCGGAACGCCGGCGGCATGATCCGCATGCGCCTTCACCTCGATATTCGCCCATTCGGCAGGCACGTCCACCTTCACCACTTCCGCGCCCCCGCGATCCACGGCGGCGTAGTTCATGTTGACGATGTCCTCGCCCTTCTTTCCGTAAGACTTGTAGATGGCCTTTTTCATTTCTTCCACCGCCCGGTCGAACGGAATCACCTGCGAAATCTTGAAGAACGCCGACTGCATGATCGTGTTGGTACGGCTTCCCAGCCCCAGCTCGGCAGCGATCTTCGTCGCATTGATGATGTAGAAATTGATCTTGTTTTCGGCCATGAATTTCTTCATGTCGTCCGGCAGGCTGTTCTTGGTCGTTTCGGCGTCGTGCACGCTGTTGAGCAGGAACGAACCGCCTGGTTTCAGTCCCTTCAAAACGTCGTATTTCCCGACATAGGAAGGCACATGGCAGGCCACGAAGTCCGGCGTGGTCACCAGGTAAGGCGACGTGATCGGCTGATCCCCGAAACGGAGATGGGAAGACGTATACCCGCCCGACTTCTTGGAGTCATAGGAGAAATAAGCCTGGCAATACTTGTCCGTCGAACCGCCGATGATCTTGATGGAGTTCTTGTTGGCCCCCACCGTACCGTCGGAACCGAGTCCGAAGAACAGGCCTTCGAACGTTCCCGGCTTGGCAAGGCTGATTTCTTTCCCTACCGGAAGCGACGTGAAGGTCACATCGTCCACGATACCGACCGTAAAATGGTCTTTCGGCTGTTCCGCCTTCAGGTTTTCGAAAACGGCGATCATCTGTGCCGGCGTGGTGTCTTTCGACGACAGCCCGTACCGGCCGCCGATGATCATCGGGGCGTTTTCCTTTCCGTAGAACTGGTCTCTCACATCCAGATAAAGCGGTTCTCCGGCGGCTCCCGGTTCCTTCGTCCGGTCGAGCACGCAAATCCGCTTCACGCTCTTCGGAACGGCGGCGAAGAAATGCTTGGCCGAGAACGGACGGTACAGGTGCACCGACACCACGCCGACCTTTTCGCCCTTCGTGCCGTTGAGGTAATCCACCACTTCGCGGATCGTATCCGTCACCGAACCGATGGCGATGATGATCCGGTCGGCGTCTTCCGCTCCGTAATAATCGAACGGTTTGTAGCTCCGTCCCGTAACCTTGGCCATTTCGTCCATCGCGGCTTCCACCATATCGGGAACCGCATCATAGAAGCGGTTGGAGGCTTCACGCGACTGGAAATAGATATCGGGGTTCTGTGCCGTACCGCGGGTCACCGGATGTTCCGGATTCAGGGCCCGCTGACGGAATTCGGCCAACGCTTCCCGGTCGATCAGGCCGGCGATGGCTTCCTGATCCACCGCTTCGATTTTCTGAATTTCGTGCGAAGTCCGGAAACCGTCGAAGAAATGAAGGAACGGCACCTTCGACTTGATGGCTACCAGATGCGCCACGGCGGCGATGTCCATCACTTCCTGCACGCTTCCCGAAGCCAGCATGGCAAAACCGGTCTGCCGGGTCGCCATCACGTCCTGATGGTCTCCGAAGATGGAAAGGGCCTGAGCGGCCAACGCCCGCGCCGAAACATGGAACACCGCCGGCAGCAGTTCGCCTGCGATCTTGTACATGTTCGGAATCATCAGCAGCAGCCCCTGCGAAGCCGTATAGGTCGTCGTCAGCGCTCCCGCCTGCAACGATCCGTGCACCGCACCGGCGGCACCCGCTTCGGATTGCATTTCCACCACTTTCACCGTTTCGCCGAAGATGTTTTTCCGTCCGCCGGCGGCCCATTCGTCGATGTACTCGGCCATCGTCGAAGAAGGCGTAATCGGATAAATGGCAGCCACTTCGCTGAACATATAGGCGATATGCGCAGCGGCGTAGTTACCGTCACAGGTAATGAATTTTTTTTCTTTTGCCATCTTTAGAAAAGATTTCTTTATTAAAAGTTTAACAACGGTTGTTTCTTAAAAAGATAACACAAATATAGGATTTTTATTTTGATTCGCCGCATGAAACGGACTTTCGGGCCGGCCTTTTTGCAGGTTCAAATTGTTATAATACAAACACTATCCGAAAACGAAAACAGACTGTCCCGTTTGACAGTCTGTTCCGTTATGATCCGCTTTCCCCTCCGGGAATCGTTTTCCGTGCCGAGGCACAAACCCTCTCCGTCAATTCCCGGCGGCGGAATCGGCCCCCTGCCCGGCAGCGCCCGTGGTCGTACCCGCACCCGGAAGGGGCAATGTACCGAAGCTCTGATTGCCTTCGATCGAATTTTCGATGCTCCTTTCCAATTCGCTCTTGCTGGAACTGATTTTGGCCGAAGGCATCGTCATGGTGGCGACCAGACTCAGCACCACGATGGCGATGGCCAGTCCCCAGGTAAATCTTTCCAGGAAATCGGCCGTCTGCCGCACCCCCATCACCTGATTCGAAGCACCGAAATTGGCGGCCATACCGCTCTTGGGACTCTGCGCCAGTACCGCCAGAATAATCAACACGCTCGCAATCAGAATCAATACAATGCAAAAAATATACATTCCACCAAAGAATTAGACGTTGATATTTTTGTTTATTCCCTCAATAATGTCGGCAAAGTAAACACTTTTTTCGGGAAATTTCAAACTTAATTTGCGATATGCTCCGAGCGCTTTATCGTACAATCCCTGTTTGAGGTAAACTTCGGCCAACGCTTCGGTCACCATTTCGTTCTCCGGATCGATTCCCGTCCCCGCGGACAAATCTCCTTCCGGTGCGGATTCGCTGGGAACGATCCGCAGATCGTGCCGCGCCAGGAACCGGTCGATGATTTCCAGTGTGTTTTCCCGCTCGGGCTCCGAAAAGTCCGGCATATCGAGCCAGCATTCGGGCACCGGAAAATACACGAGCCGCTCCCCCGTCCTACGCGCCAGCCGCGTGAAGGCTTCCCCGTCCCCTTTCCTCAGGTAAACGCCCATCAGCATCAGTTTCGCCTGCGTAAACCACGGATAACGTTCCGTCAGCTCCGTCAGCAACGGTTCGTCTTCCGAAACGGCCCGCCCTTCCCGCTCCGTCAGGAGCCGTATGAATTCTTCCATAGCCATGTCGTTCGTCTTCGTCATTTCCCAATAACCGCTACCAGTTGGAAACCGCCGCATTGAAAATATCCTCCACGAGCTTTTCCACGATCAGCGGGATCAGCGTTCCCTCCACGCTCTGCAGCATCACGTCGCTGTCGTAATCCTCGAACTGCGAAAATGTCCGGTCGAAATTGAACTCGGGCTGAATCCGGTTGGTAAACCGCACCCGCACGGTAATCGTCAAACGATTTTTCGTGGCGACTTCTTCTGCCGTCACCGCCGTAGGGGTCGAAGTGTAACCCACGATTTCCCCTTCGAAACTCAGGTCGCCGTCCTCCCGCACCAGCACCAGCCGCGTCTGGTTGGTAAACCGGCTTTGCAACGCATCCGTCAGGGTCGCGCTGAGGATGGGGGCCACCATCGTGGCGCTGTTGGGAAAATAGGGAATGCTCACCGTTTTGGCCTCCGGAGGTATGGAAGCCCCGCTCAGGGAATACTTCACCTTGCATCCCCCCAATAACAATACGTTTCCCAGCAAAAACGCCGCGACCGCCCGGACGGGCCACCCTTTTTTTCTTATTCTAATATCCATCGATACCCAGTTCTTTGATTTTCCGGTACAGCGTCCGTTCCGAAATAAACAGTTCGCGAGCCGCATCCTTCCGTTTCCCGCCATGCCGTTTCAGCGCCCGGATAATCGCTTCCCGCAAGACTTTTTCCTTGGTCATTCCTTCTGCCGGGCCGTCTTCCACCACTTCCGCCGTCTCCGCAAAATCGGCCCGCTCCGTTCCGGGAAACTCCGGTTTCGGTCCGTAAAACGCCGGAAGCGTACTCGGAGCCGGCACCAGCGCCGAATGTTCCGCCGTTCGCTCGTATCCGCCCCCCACTCCGGAAGCGGACAGCTCCAGCATCATCTTTTTCAGGTCGTTGATATCGCTTTTCATGTCGAACAGGATTTTGTAGAGCAAATCCCTGTCCGTCGCCTCCGCGTGCGTTTCCCGTTCCCGGTAGACCGCAGGCACACTCGCCGGAGCATAATCCGGAAGATATCGCTTGAGTATTTCCGCACTGATGATCCGGGATTCCTCGACCGCAGAAATCTGTTCCGCCACGTTTTTGAGCTGACGCACGTTTCCGGGCCAGTTATAGTTCTCCAACACCCGCCGCGCCTCCTCGTCCAGAGAGATGACG
Organism: uncultured Rikenellaceae bacterium; assembly: GCA_946486375.1. GTDB lineage: Bacteria > Bacteroidota > Bacteroidia > Bacteroidales > Rikenellaceae > CAMLTW01. The sequence goes on along the minus strand of CAMLTW010000001.1, from coordinate 341,037 downwards.
GGCATCCGGTATTGCTGGGCGATATCGCTCGCGAATTTTCGGAACAGCAGGTAGATATCCTCTTTCCGGGCCCTCAGTTCGGGCACAGCGATGGGCACCGTATTGAGCCGGTAATAGAGGTCTTCCCGAAACCGCCCCTCCGCGATGGCTTCCCGAAGATTGACGTTGGTAGCCGCAACCACGCGCACGTTCGTTTTCTGGGATTTGGAAGACCCCACGCGGATAAATTCGCCGGTCTGCAGCACCCGCAGCAGGCGCACCTGCGTGGTCAGCGGCAGTTCGGCCACTTCATCCAAAAAAATAGTCCCGTTGTTCGCCACCTCGAAATACCCTTTCCGACTCTCGGAGGCCCCCGTAAAAGCTCCCTTTTCGTGTCCAAACAGTTCCGAGTCGATCGTCCCTTCCGGAATGGCCCCGCAATTGACCGCAATGTAGTTCCCGTGTTTCCGCGGACTGAAGGCATGGATGATCTGGGGGAAAAATTCCTTCCCGACCCCGCTTTCACCGGTGATGAGCACGCTCAGGTCGGTAGCCGCCACCCGCAACGCCACTTCCAGCGCCCGGTTCATGCCGGCGCTGTTTCCGATAATACCGAATCGTTGTTTTACACCCAATAAATTTTCCATGAGAAAACTGTTGCTCCTGCCCGTACAAAGATAACGATTTCGTCCCGAATCCGGAAACATCCGGCCGAAACCGAAAGATTTTTCCCGCCTTCGGCCCGGAAGCGACTACGATTTCCTCTCCCGGCCCGCTATCTTCCGGAACCGGAGTTTCATCACGCCCCAGAAGGCTTCGCCGAAAATCCCGCTGCTCATTTTGGAAGTTCCCAATGTCCGGTCGGTGAAAATAATCGGCACCTCCACGATTTTCCACCCCAACCGCCAGGCCGTGTATTTCATTTCAATCTGAAAACCGTATCCCTTCATCCGGATCCGGTCGAAATCGATCGCTTCCAGCGCGGCCCGCGAATAGCAGACGAAACCCGCCGTCGCGTCCCGAACGGGCATTCCGGTCATTTTCCGAACGTACAGGGAAGCATAATAGGACATGATCACCCGTTTCATGGGCCAGTTCACCACATTCACTCCGCACACGTACCGGGAACCGATCACCACTCCTGCACCCCGTTCCACGACCGCTCCGTACAGCCGCAGCAGGTCTTCCGGATTGTGGGAAAAATCGGCATCCATTTCGAAAACATAATCGTAATCCCGTTCCAAAGCCCAACGGAAGCCGGCGATATACGCCGTACCCAATCCCTGCTTTCCGGCTCGTTGCACCAGATGCAGCTTTCCGGAAAACTCGCCCTGCAAACGTTTCACGATATCGGCCGTACCGTCGGGGGAACCGTCGTCGATCACAAGGATGTCGAACGCTTCGGACAGGGAAAACACTTTCCGGACGATGGCTTCGATGTTTTCCTTTTCGTTGTATGTCGGGATGATGACGACTTTTTCCATAGGCTCTTCCCGGTAAAAAACGGGTAAATGTAGCAATTTATTTAAAATTCTCCACTATTTTTGCGGGGGCCGCCGGATCGTCCGGCACAGTCTATCTAATTTGGATACAACGGCATGAAGCGTTTCTCCCTTCTTTTTTCGATATGCCTGCTGATCGCGCTCCCTTTCCGGGGATCGACGCAATCGGTTTCCGCTCCGCAGCCCCAGCAGGTAACACGCTACAAAGGCAAAGTCCGGCTGACAGGAGGTGTCCGGATGGCAGTTTCCCGCGAAACCGCCTCCGTAAAGGAACTGCAGGAATTCCTTCTGCGCAACGGCATCCCCGTGAATGAATTCCGGATTGCGCCCGACACACTACCCCTGCCCGCTATCGGAGATAAAAGCATCCGCCTCGACATCCGTCGGGTAGAACATATTCCCGGCGTTCCGGCGGAAGGCCGCAACGCCTATTACATCGCCGTGATGCCGCAGGAAATAAAAATGGCATCCACCTCAGAACGCGGCATGAAAACGGCCTGCCGCATTGTCGAAGAACTCTACAACGAAGCGAACGCTCCGAAACCCTGGTACCGCCGCATCGTCCCCGCATCGAAAAAGGTGCTTCCCTGCCGCATCATCACCGGATGGGAAACGGCGGACAAAAACGTTCTGCTGCGTCTCAACCGCTCCGGATTCGTTCCCGCGGAACGCCTGCTGCAACATCCCGAACAGATCATTCCGCATTATACGGCGCAGGTGGAACTTTTCCTGACCGATCCCGCGGAAGGCTGGTTCCTGCCGGGCGATATCCTCAAGCTGGTAAACGACCGGGAAGCCATCCATGCCGGTTCCTGTTACCGATACGATCAGCTGCGGGCCATCCGGGAAAAACTGGCCGGGCAAAACATCGAGCTGATCCCGGTATTCGACCTGACCTCACCCAACGCCCGGTTCCGGGAAGTGACGGGACACCCGATGCTCTCGGTGGAAGGATTCCGGTTCGTGCGGGCGATGCTGGACGAATTCCTGAAAAACACGGACTTCGACTCGGTCACGCTGTTGGTTCCGGAAGGAAAATACCGGAAACAGCTGGAAGCTTTCATGGCAGACTATCCGCAGGTCACTCAACTTCGTTTTACCGAATAACCGTTCGTTTCCATGCCTGCGGAAATTACGCTCGTCCTCACCCCGAAGCAGGCTTCGGCAGAAAAATACTACCTGCCGCTGGCGGCCCGGCTACTCGGCATTCGGGAAGACCGGATCGCACTGGTGCGCATCGTCCGGCGTTCCGTGGATGCACGGAGCCGCTCGGTGAAGGTAAATTTGGGATTGCGGATTTACATCGACGACGAGACGAATCCGCCGGAAATCCGGTTCGACTATCCCGACGTCTCGCACCGTCCTCCCGTACTTGTCGTAGGCGCAGGCCCTGCAGGTCTGTTCGCCGCCCTCCGGCTGATCGAACTGGGGCTGAAACCCGTTTTGCTGGAACGGGGCAAAGACGTTTCCGCCCGAAAAAGGGACATCGCCCGCATCAACCGGAACGGTGAAGTGAACCCCGATTCCAATTATGCTTTCGGCGAAGGAGGCGCAGGCGCCTATTCCGACGGAAAACTGTTCACCCGTTCCAAAAAACGGGGCGACTTCCGCAAGATACTGGAAGTGCTCCGGTTCCACGGAGCCGACGAATCCATCCTTTACGACGCCCATCCGCACATCGGCACCGACCGGCTTCCCCGCATCATCGCCGCCCTCCGGAACACCGTCCGGCAAAGCGGCGGGGAAATTCGGTTCGATACCCGAGTGCGGAATTTTATCTTCGAAAACAACCGGGTAACGGGAATCGACGATACGGCGGGCAACCGTTACGAAGGGCTGGCCGTCATCCTCGCCACGGGACATTCGGCACGGGATATTTACGAAACGCTCCACCGGGACGGCATCCGGCTGGAAGCGAAAGCCTTCGCCATGGGCGTCCGCGTCGAACACCCGCAACGGCTCATCGACTCCATCCAGTATCACCTGCCGGAACGGGGGGAATTCCTGCCTGCCGCGGCTTACACGCTGGTCACTCAAGCGGCTGGACGGGGCGTTTATTCGTTCTGCATGTGTCCCGGAGGATTCATCGTCCCGGCCCTCACCTCCCCCGGCGAAGCGGTAGTCAACGGCATGTCTCCTTCCGGACGCAATTCCCGCTTCGCCAATTCGGGCATCGTGACCGAAATCCGGCCGGAGGATTATGCGCATCTTGCAAAAAAACACGGCGTACTGGCCGGGCTGCGGTTCCAGCAGGAACTGGAACGCATGGCATTTTCACACGGAGGCGGCAATCAAATCGTTCCGGGTCAACGGCTCGCCGATTTCGTGGCCGGAAAAACTTCCGTCGATCTTCCCGCGACCTCCTATCATCCCGGTACCGTATCTTCCGATCTGCACCGTTGGCTTCCCGGATTCATGAGCGAGGCATTGCGGCAGGGATTCGGAGCCTTTGGGCGGAAAATGCGCGGATTCGTCACCGGCGAAGCGCTGATTCTGGGCGTGGAATCCCGCACCTCTTCTCCCGTTCGGATTCCGCGCGATCCCGGTTCGTTCATGCACCCGGAAATCGAAGGGCTGTTCCCGGCAGGAGAAGGAGCCGGCTATGCAGGCGGCATTGTGTCGGCGGCCATCGACGGCGAACGGTGCGCGGAGAAGTGCCTGGATTATTGCCTTCCGCATCTTTGAGTTTTTTTACAGTTCCTGCGCCCCCCTCCGCAAAAGCCATATCCGTATAGGCGAAGCAAGGCGTCTTTCGGAACTTGCACAGAAAATCTCGTCGAAACGGCTGCCGGTTCCCTCTCTCCGACCCGACAGGAATTTTCAAGCGCGTTTGGGATTCAAAAAATTAATCTTATATTTGCACTCCGAAACCGAAAGGCACCTACGCCCGGATGGCGGAATCGGTAGACGCGCTGGTCTCAAACACCAGTGGAGCAATCCGTGCCGGTTCGATCCCGGCTCCGGGTACGAGAAACACCAGCTAATCAATTGATTAGCTGGTGTTCTTTTTTACAGGGTGTAAGAAAGGTGTACTTTGTGACAAAAATTACCAGATTCTATTCTTTCGTCGTTTTTGTAAGGACTCTTCCGACTCTCTGATATGCCCGCTTCTTTCATACTCTCTTAGTTTATCATCTAAGTCGTACTCTGAGGACTCTATAAGATCATGGAGTGATATGGCATTCATAAATTTAACCTTCTCGAGAAGCAATTCTCGATAACTATTAAAATATCCTCCTTTTAAATCTACTTGGTAACATGATTTTCCATATTCATGGGTGTATGAAATATCCTCAACCCAAAAATAAGTCTCATTTACTTTACCTTTGATAAAATTAAATATAAAAGTATCATATCTATTCAGAACGACAGGTAGCCATAACTGAAATCCATAGAAATAATCATATCTAGTGCTGAACGAGAGAGTATATTTATAAAAATTCTCTTGATGAAATAATTCGGGCTTTTCCTCATTTAAAGTGAAAATATCATTGTAAATTTCAGGTAACCATTTGGCGATATGAAAATATTTACAATTCAATTCCGTCGCAATATTATTAATTTGACGTTTATTCTTAGAATAGTTCTTTTCACTAAACTCATATTCTCCTAGCTCAATCAGATAATCCAACAAAAGATCATAAGCCTTATTTTGAGTCTTAAGGAGTTTCAGCCATTGATATTCGGATAGTAAACAGCTAAGATAATCGGCACTTTTAATTGTATATTCATATCTTCTCATAACGCATAATTTTGATCAATCTCAAAATTACATACAAATAATCTTTTCTCATTTTATGATAACTTAAAAAGAGAGATTGATTTCTTTCTTGCATCAGTGTTTAAATGAAAATACCCTGATTCAGATTACGGGAACCTTCGATTCACCAATGCCTACCGGCACTCGGTTGATTACTGAAAGCGGCAATCCGTCCATATCATTGGCAACCGATGTAATCGTTCAACGCTCTGCACACGAAATACATCCGGCAAGTCCTAAGACTTGCGGATGTCAAAACATGCCGGTTCCAAAGCCGGGCTTTTCCGGAAAACTGCGCTTAACTTCCGGCAGGAAGGGTGGCAGTCTTCACCGAACGATTGCGACAGGCTTTTAATCTTCTATTTCGTATTCCTTCAGTATGGGCTGCAACTCTTTTTTGATCCGGCGGACGACTTCCTGAAATATGTCCGAATTACAACCGACCGAAAAATAAATTCTGCCCAGCACGACCATGCATTCGACCCCGAACACCATGTAGGGCGGAAGCATTTTGAGAATATTCGCTCTCGCATTCGCCAGGTAGTCCATAAACGTTTCATAATTCACTCCGCAAAGATACCTTCCGAAACGCAGGTACACCTGTTTGTGGCAACGCCGAGCGTTTCCTTCCCGATAATAAAAATCGTCCAGCAGGCAGGCTATGGCTTTCCGCAGATCGAGATTTCGTAAATGTTTCATTTTGATGTAATTTAAATCACAAGACAACATTGCCTCATTTAAATTACCCCCTTATCTGCGGAAGCAAAAAGCAAAATCCCTTAATTCTACGCGCGTAGCCTGACGACAAAACCGATATGCGGAAGGAAGACACACCCACAATCGGAATTGTCTCAAATCCCGGGAAGCCGCCTCCAAAACAACGCTCCCATCCGAAGTACTTTCCCCGTACAATCCCCATAAAGAGGTTTCCGCGTTGCAACACGGATCCGTCGGATGAAAAAGATACACCTCGCCGCACTCGAATTCCGCCATATCGACCAACATTACATTATCGTTTAAAATTATGAGCCCCAAATGTGCATCATCCGGCCTTTTCACACAATCGCGATAGTGAAATCCGTTATTTATTCACTTAAAAGCAACCTTTATCCGGCATCCGATCTTTCTCGATAGGGAAAAAAGAAGTTTTTCGGCTACGGATATCGAAAAGTTTTTGGGCCGGAGAACAGGCGGAAAAATGCACCTGAGTAAAGTCCATGCGTTTTTTGGTTCGGGTGAACGGATTTTTTCTTAAATTTGGGTTGACCTAAAAAACTGCTGACCATGAAAACCGATCTTTACACCAAAACCGTGCTGACGGTAATCGCTCTTTGTCTGACCGTCATCGTTCTGCGGGACGTTTCCATCCTGCCCAAAGTGCAGGCGGAAGCGGGAGCCCTGCCGACGCCGTCCAATGTCGCCGGGTACGCCACCGTTCCGGTCAATGCAGACGGCACCATCGATGTCAACATCAAGAATATTCCGTACAGCGGTCTGCCCGTGAACATCAAAGACGTTTCCCTTTCCTACGGGCAGCTTCCGGTCGAAATCAAGGAGGTGCGTTCCCGAATCCCCGTAGAAGTCAAAAATTCCTACATTTACACCAAGCCGTATTGATAGGCGGCAGTGCCAAGCCTGTTTTCATAGAACCATCCATTCCCGAACCGACGTGAAAAAAACGATCCTCTTTTTGCTGTGCCTGTGGGGAGCGACTGCTATCGCTCAAACCGAAAAAACGCCGGAAGGGATCATCGTCACACTGCCCCAAGCAAAACAGAGCGCTGCTCGGAAAGTACGCGTACAGGTGATCACCGATCGGATTTTCCGGGTATCGGCCACTCCGGAAGAACATTTTTCGGACGGAAGAAGCCTGATCATCTTACCCCGACAAAATATTCCGCTGTTCCGGACGGAAGAAAACGGGGATGATATCCGGATCGTTACGGACAGAGCGGAAGCCGTCTTGAACAAAAAGACGGGAGCGATTACGTTCCGGGGCAGAAACGGGAAGGTATTGTTGCAGGAGAACGGGAGCGGCGGCAAGGCTTTCATCCCGTCGGAAACGGACGGCGACCAGGGCTATGCCTTCCGTCAGGTGTTCGAATCCCCGGAAGACGAATCCTTTTACGGCCTGGGGCAGCATCAGTCCGACGAGTTCGATTACAAAGGGAAAAACGAAACCCTGTACCAGTACAACACGAAAGTCTCCGTACCTTTCGTCCTCTCTTCCAAAGGGTACGGATTACTGTGGGACAATTATTCGCTGACCCGGTTCGGCGATCCGCGGGAATACGGACAGCTGTCGCAGTTCCGACTTTACGGAACGGACGGTACGGAAGGAGGGCTGACGGCCTCCTATTATCCGCAGGAAGGTGCCGAAACCGGTGTAATCCGGCGACTGGAAACGGAAATCGACTATGAAACCCTCGACCGGCTGGACGCCTTTCCCCCGAACTTCAAATTCGGACGAAACTCGCGGGTCACGTGGGAAGGGGAAATCGAACCGCAGGAAACGGGTCTTCACCGGTTCATCCTGTATTATGCCGGTTACACGAAACTTTTCCTCGACGGCAAGCCCGTAGTTCGGGAACGTTGGCGCACGGCATGGAACCCGAATAGCTACAAGTTCGCCGTAGCGTTGGAAAAAGGAAAACGGCACCGCATCCGACTGGAATGGAAACCGGACGGAGGGGCTTCGTACATCGGTCTGAAAGCCCTCGGCCCCGTTCCGAAGACCGAACAGGAAAAACTTTCACTGTGGTCGGAACTGGGCGACATGATCGACTATTACTTCATTGCCGGGGATACGCCGGATGAAATCATCTCCGGCTACCGGACGCTGACGGGAAAATCCCCCATCATGCCCCGGTGGGCGATGGGCTACTGGCAAAGCCGCGAACGGTATAAAACGGTGGACGAACTGCTGGAAACGGTTCGGGAATACCGGAAACGACGGATTCCGCTGGACAACATCGTGCTCGACTGGTCTTACTGGCCGGAAGACGCGTGGGGCAGCCACGAGTTCGACGCGACCCGGTTTCCGGATCCGGAAGGCATGGCGGATTCGGTGCACCGGATGAATGCCCGCATCATGATTTCGGTCTGGCCGAAATTCTACCACACTACGCAGCACTACCGGGAATTCGACCGCAACGGCTGGATGTATCGGAAAGCGGTGCAGGATTCGATCCGGGACTGGATCGGGAAGGGTTACATCGGATCGTTTTACGACGCTTATGCGCCAGAGGCGCGTCAACTTTTCTGGGAGCAAATGAAAGAGCACCTGTATTCCAAAGGGATCGACGCCTGGTGGATGGACGCTTCGGAACCCGACATCCATTCCAACCGAAACCTGACCGACCGCAAAGCTCTTTCCGGCCCTACGGCGCTCGGCAGTTCCACCCGTTATCTGAACACCTATGCCCTGATGAACGCCCAAGCCATCTATGAAGGACAGCGAAGCACCGACCCGGACAAGCGAGTTTTCCTGCTGACCCGGTCGGGATTCGCCGGACTGCAACGGTATGCGGCGGCCACGTGGAGCGGGGATATCGGTACCCGCTGGGAAGACCTGAAGGCGCAGATTTCCGCCGGACTGAACTACGCGCTTTCCGGCATTCCCTACTGGACGATGGACGTCGGAGGCTTTTGCGTCGAACACCGGTACGAAAAGGCAGCGGAAGGGAGCGAAGACCGGGAAGAATGGAGGGAACTGAATGCCCGCTGGCACCAGTTCGGGGCGTTCTGTCCACTCTACCGAAGTCACGGACAGTATCCGTACCGGGAAATGTACCATATCGCCCCGGAAACCCATCCGGCTTACCGGAGCATGGTGCATTACGACCGGTTGCGATACCGGTTGATGCCCTATATCTACACGCTGGCCGGCATGACATGGCATGAGGACTATACGTTGATGCGGGCGCTCGTCATGGATTTCGGAGCCGATCCCAAGACGCACGGTGTGGGGGATCAGTTTCTGATGGGGCCGTTCCTGATGGCGGCGCCGGTGTATGAATACAAGGCCCGAAGCCGGGAAGTTTATTTTCCGGCGGGATGCGGCTGGTACGATTTCTACACGGGAGAATATGTCGGCGGAGGCCAGCGTCTTACCGTGGACGCACCCTACGAACGGATGCCGCTTTATGTGCGGGAAGGGGCCATCCTGCCGTTCGGGCCGGAAATTCAGCACACCGGCGAAAAGCCGGCCGATCCGCTGACGGTGTTCGTGTGCACGGGAAAAGACGGCGCTTTCACCCTCTATGAAGACGACGGCGTCACCTATGCCTATGAGCGGGGAGAATATATGCGGATTCCTTTCGCCTACGATGAAAGGCGCGGAGTGCTGACCGTAGGCGACCGGGAGGGGACTTACGAGGGGATGCCGAACGTCAGGAACCTGTGGATCGTAGCCGTTTCCAAAAACCGTCCGAAACCTTTCGATCTGGATACGAAAGAGGGCATTGCTGTCGCATACACAGGAAAACGGATCGAAATCCGGCTCCGGTAACCCCTTGCCGTCCCTTTATAAAATGTATGAAAATATCCGACCTATGAAAAAGATGCTTTTGCTGAAATACCTGACGGCAACTACGCTCGGATGGCTTTCCGGAACCGCTGCGTTCGCCCAGTCCCCGCTTCCGGTCTATCTCGATGAAAACGAACCGTTGGAAGTACGCGTAACCGATGCCCTTTCCCGGCTGACGCTCGAAGAAAAGGTAGCCCTCTGTCACGCCCAGTCGAAATTCAGCAGCAAAGGAGTCGCCCGGCTCGGCATCCCGGAACTCTGGATGAGCGACGGGCCGCACGGCGTCCGGGAAGAAATCTTGTGGGACAGCTGGGGAGCTGCAGGCTGGACGAATGATTCCTGCACCGCCTTTCCGGCCCTGACCGCCCTGGCTGCCACGTTCGACCCTGAAATGGCCTACCTTTACGGAAAGGCGGTCGGGGAAGAAGCCCGTTACCGCAACAAGAACGTCTTGCTGGGGCCGGGCGTGAACATCTACCGAATTCCCCTCAACGGCCGCAATTTCGAATACCTCGGCGAAGACCCGTATCTGGCCTCCGTCATGGTAGTTCCGTACATCCGGGGCGTACAGGAAAACGGCGTAGCGGCCTGCATCAAGCATTTCGCGCTGAACAACCAGGAAACCGACCGGGGCGGGGTCGATGTGGAAGTGAGCGACCGTGCGCTGCGGGAAATCTATCTGCCCGCGTTCCGGGCAGCGGTCGTGGAAGGGGGCGTCTGGTCGCTGATGGGCGCCTACAACCGCTACCGGGGGCAGCACTGCTGTCACAATGCCGTCTTGCTGAACGACATCCTCAAGGGCGAGTGGAGGTTCGACGGCGCGGTTATTTCGGACTGGAGCGGAACGCACAGTACATTGGAAGCGGCGGAGAACGGCCTCGACATCGAAATGGGCACGGGCACCGACGGTCTGACGCGAAACACAACCAATGCCTACGACAGTTATTACCTGGCGCAGCCCTACCTGCAAATGCTCCGGGAAGGAAAGGCGAATCTGAAAACTCTGGACGACAAGGCACGACGGGTGCTGAGGCTGATCTTCCGGACTGCGATGAACCGGAACCGCCCGTGGGGCAGCCTCGCCACCGAAGCCCATGCGGACGCGGGTCGCCGGATAGCTGAAGCAGGCAACGTCCTGCTGAAAAACGAAGGGAACCTGCTGCCGCTGGAAACGGGACGCATCCGCAGCGTGGCGGTCGTCGGGGAAAATGCCGTGCGGGGCCTGACCCATGCGGGCGGCAGTTCCGAACTGAAAGTCAAACGAGAGGTTTCCCCCTTGGAAGGCATCCGGAACCGGTTCGGAAAAACGGTGAAAATCACGCATACGCTGGGATACGCTTCCGGGCCCTCTTCCTACGGACGGGTCAATCCTTCCCCCTTGGATGCCGATTCGCTCCGGCGCGAAGCCGTAAAACGGGCGCGGGAAGCGGACATGGTGCTGTTCGTGGGCGGGCTGAACAAAAACCACGGACAGGACTGCGAGGGAGGCGACAGGGAAAGCTACGACCTGCCTTTCGGACAGAACGAGCTGATCGAAGCTCTGCGGGACGCAAACCCGAACGTGGTCGTGATGCTGGTTTCCGGAAACGCCGTGGCGATGCCGTGGATCGACCGAATACCGGCGGTAGTTCAGGCATGGTACGGAGGAAGCGAAGCGGGGAATGCCATCGCGTCCGTGCTGAGCGGAGACGTCAATCCATCCGGAAAACTCCCCTTCACGTTTCCCGTCCGACTGGAAGACAACGGAGCCTTTGCCGGCGGCTCCCTCTCCTATCCGGGTGAAAACCATCGTCAGGTGTATGCGGAAGACATCCTGGTCGGTTATCGCTGGCACGACACGAAAGGGATTCCGCCCCTTTTCCCGTTCGGACACGGACTTTCCTACACGACCTTCGACTATGGAGCACCCGTTCTCGAACAACCGATCGTTTATGGCACCTGTGACACCATCCGGCTGGGATTCACCCTGGAAAACACCGGGAAACGGGCCGGAGCCGAAGCGGTGCAACTTTACGTCGGGAAACCGGATTCGTCCGTTTTCCGGGCCGAAAAGGAGCTGAAAGCCTTTTGCAAGGTGTTCCTCCGGCCGGGCGAAAAGAAACGGATCGCGCTTACCGTTCCGGTCGCTTCGCTGGCCTACTATCATGAAGGGTTGAAAGACTGGCTGGTGGAAGGAGGCGACTATCTGCTTTCGCTCAGCGCATCGTCCGGTGACATCCGCCACCGGATCCCAGTGGAAATTTCGCTGCCGGTCGCAGACGGAACCGGCTTGGATTTCGAAACGGAAACGTTATCTTTAACCGAACTATCGAAAAAACCAACCGAATAACGCATGGAACGAAAATTTTGCCAGAGCTGCGGGATGCCGATGGACGACGCATCCCTGTACGGCACCGACGCCGATGGCGCACCGAATGAAGACTATTGCCGCTATTGTTTCCAAGACGGACAATTCGTCCAATCCTGTACGATGGAAGAAATGATCGAACGCTGCGCGCAGTTCGTGGAAGAATTCAACAAGGGCGCGGAAACCAAAATGACGCGGGACGAAGCCGTCGCCCAAATGAAACAGTTTTTCCCGCATCTGAAGCGGTGGAAAGACGCGGCATCCGGCAACTGACCGGGTTTCCGGCACCGGGCAAGCCTTAAAAACCGGCCTTCGGAAATAAATTCATGCCGGTTATCTTTTCATGGAACCGGGATTAACTCGCTCCCCGTTTCTTTCAATGAACGAACCCCTTCCCATATATAACCGGGAAGGGGTTTTTATTCTGAAAAAAAGCGGATACAGGTTATCTTCGTTTCCGTCCTCTATCTTTTCCCCGGAACAATGTACATCCGGGTGGTCTGCACGAAATTTCCGGCCGGGTCTTTCGCAGGCGTGGAAAGCTGCACGAAAAACGCTCTGTAACCCGCCTGCGGATAATCCACGGTAAACGGAAGGATTTCGCCGTCCCGTACCGGAAGGGGCGTTTCGCGGAAAACGGTCTTGCGGAAATCCCGGGTCGGAGCTTCGGCCATCCACAAAACGGCTTTGCTCGCCGCCGATCCGGGCACGGTCACCGTCACCTCTGCCGCAGATGCGGTTTCCCGGATCGCAGCGACGCACGGGGCAGGCAACGCATCGTTCAGCACGGCTCCGAAAAATGAGCTTAACAGTGCAACCGACTGCGTCTTGTCTCCGATGCTGTGCACCGCATTGGGCACATAATCGATGTAATTGTCTCCCGGCAGACTGTCCACGTAGTTCTTGACCGCGTCGGTCGCCCAGTAGGGATCGTTGGAGGCCAGCACGATCATCTTGGGCATCGTGAGCAGCTTCCGATAAGCATACGGATCGAGCATCAGGATCACCGCCTTTCCGGCCTCGGAATTCACCAGTTCCAGCACACCGGCATCGGTATAGTCGTGAATCATCTCGCTCGCCCCGCCCAATGCTTCCGTCTGGTAGGGAATGCTGACCGGAAAATTGAGCATGTCGAACACCATGGGCGCAATGGCCTTTACCCGCTTGTCCTGCGCACCGGTCAGCCAGGTCGTCCATCCTCGTTTGGACATTCCGGACACCACGAAACCGTCCACTCCTTCCGGCAACCGGGAGGAAGCGAATTCCTGCACGGCATCCATCGCCCGAACCGCTCCCTTGACCATCGGGAACAGCAAGGGCCAGCTGTAATCTCCCGTTTGCAGGAATTGCCCCACGGTATAGGCGATCAGGGCATCTTCCCGAAGCCCGCCGTAAAGCGGCTGCACGGGCGTCTGGTAAAGCACCGCCGTCACCGCCCGATTTTCCGTTGCCGTCCGGGTCATGTCCCGGACGAGCTTGCTGTCCGGAGCATCCGCCACAGGCATCCCCTTCGCATCGCTCTCACCGCCCGTTACGAAAAGTAAGGCCGTAGAATGTACCGTCCGTTCAGGTACGATAACGAGCAATTGATGCCTGAGCGTCATTCCCTGCCATCGTTGTGAAGTCAATGTGCCGTTATAGATCGTGGCCCCCTCCGTATGTACGCTGTCGGACAACGACCATCCGTATGCAGAATCCCCGTTTTGCAGGTAGGAAGCGAGGGCGTTTTGCGGCGTTACCCGCTGCGCCGATAACGAGGACACCGTCAGCAAGGCCAGCGTCAGTGCCAGCCACGCCTGCCGGAATAACTTTCTTTTCATTTCATATCGCTTTTAAAACCACGCAACCCGTTGCCTTATCGTTTCCGACACTCATTTGCCAACCAGCCGGACTGCTCCCGCGTCTTCGCAGGCAGGTCGTTTCGGAATCCGGTTCCGGCGCTTTTCGGGATCGAAAATAACCAGGCCGATCGAAACCCCGATCTTGTTCGGCAGCCACTCGGCGGAACCGTTCCATGGGTCTTCATATTTATAATTCTCATGTCCGTGAGGCGTCATGATGATTTGGCCCTTGTTGTACGTCTGTCCTCCGTCGACCAGTCCATCCACCAACGCATACCCGTTGTAAAAACTGCTCATGAACGACCAGCCGAAGAAAACGTCCAGCAGCCACCGCTCCCGGAACTTCCATTCGTATCCTCCGCAAATCCCAAACATCATACCATATCCTTTGGAGGATTTCCGTTCCAGCGTCAGCTTTCCGCTTTCAAACACGAGCTTGGCCATATTGAACAGCATCATTCCCGCATTGGCTCCCACATACCAGCCCCGGTTCCGTTCCTTGAAATACCGCCGGTACTCGTTCAGGAAAATCCCGAATTTCATCGGCCCGGTCGCCCCGCCGATCGTAACCGACTTCCACGGCGAATAAACCAGTTCCGTCTGGAACGTGGATTTCGGGGAGAGGCGGAATTCCACCGCCGGGTTCAATACCCCGACCGCGGCGTAGAGGCCGTTCAGTTTCACATAAGTCTGGGCGGCAGCCGGACGAACCGACGCCAACAACAGCACACCGGTAAAAAACAATCCCAATTTCTTCATTCCGTATCGTTCTGAACGGGACGCCCTGTCGGGAGCCGTCCCTTCGTTCGACAATAAAGGGAGAAGCGCATCCCCCTCCCTTCCATACTTCGCTCCTTTCCGACGGCTTTACTTCACCAATGTCGAAATCATGGCCGCTATCGAAGTGGTCGACGAAGCCAGCCCCATGATTTCCGCCAGTCCCAGCCGGTTCGGATTGATCTGTTTCATCGGCACGATCACCTCGCATCCCGGCTCGATCTTCGGATAACGCTTGCAGAAGAATCCCCGCCGTGTGGAAGCCACCTTCCCGTTCATATAAATCACGAACGGTCTTTTGCGCGCCCGGTCGGCATAGCCCCCCGCCTGCGAAATGTAGTCCTTCATCCGTTTCCCGTCGTAAGTCACCGTATTCGCATACAGCACCGCTCCGGACACTTTGACCGTATTGTTTATTTTGGGCACGAAAATCCGGTCGCCGTCCCGCAGCACCACGTCGTCCGGCCCTCCCGGATGCTTCATCGCCTTTTCCATGTCGATCCCTACCGGATAAGTATCCGCGATGTCCAGCGATTCCAGCGTAATGGTATCCTTCCCTTGGGAACGTTCGCTCATCCGAAGTTTCGCCTCCACCTTCGCTTTTTCGTCGTCCGTCATCTTCCGGACGAGGCTCGCTCCCTTTACGTAAGCTTCCGGGGTAAAACCGCCCGCCTTGCGGATCACTTCCGAAAGGCGCTCCCCGGCGGTAGTCAGGGCATACATTCCCCCGAAAAGGACTTCGCCTTCCACCGTCACGTTCTGCTGCTCGCTGTAAGCGGGCGAACGCCGCACGTAAACCTCATCGAACGGATGCAGGACGAAGCGTGCGCTCTGCGGAGAAATCCGTAAATCCTCCGTAATATCGAATACATAGGTCTCTGCCGTTCTGGGAGAATATTCCGTCGAACCGGGGTCTTTGATCCGTCGGGCCACCTCGATTTTGGCCAGCGAAGCCGACTCTTTCAATCCTCCGCTTAGGATAATCACGTCCTCGACCGTCATGTTGTCCCGGTATGGCAGCGTGTCCGGACGGTTCACTTCTCCCCGCACCCGAACGAAATAGTCCTCCCGCATTTCCATCAGGGTCGGAATATACACCTCGTCGTTGGGCTGCAGGGGTATTTCCACCTTTCCGCCGACCACTTCCCGCACATCGAACGGAATCACCGCCTCGGTAAAGTCGGACTGCAACCGCGTCAGTTGCCCCCGCGATCCGAACTGATTTCCCTTCAGGCCTTCCGCCTTTTCGATCAGGGCGGAAAGGGTGTTGAGCTCCGGAGAATACTCGTATTCGCCCGGACGCCATACCGCGCCCCGGATGGTCAGCTTATTGGCATAAAGGTCGTAAATGCTGTCCACCACCACGCTGTCTCCGTCGTTTACGGCAAAAGTGCCGAAATCATCCGATTCCACCGTCCGGATCTGGTACTGACGCCCGGTTTTCCGTCTGACCAGCACATTGTCCGTATAGGCATCTCCCCGGAAACCGCCGGCATATTCAATGAGTTTGGAAAGCGGCTCCCCCTTCTTCATCTCGAACGTCCGCGGACGCTTCACCTTCCCGGCGATATTCACATAACTATCGTACGGGGAAACGATCACCATGTCGTTATCCTCCAGCCGGACGTTGGCTTCGTACTTTCCGTTGAACAGGTAGTCGTACGCATCGAACGAAGCGATTTCCCGGCTGTTGCGATACACTTTGATGTCGCGCAGCGAACCGATGTCGGTCACGCCCCCGGCCATATACAAGGCGTTGAAAAGGGTGGACAGCGAAGGAACGGTATAGGTTCCGGGGGCCATCACTTCCCCGACCACATTCACCCGGATGCTGCGGATCTCGCCCAAAGACACCTTGACCTGCGAATCGGTACCGATTCCCGAAATGATGTTTCCCAAACGGGATTTGATCTTGTTTTCCGCCTCCTCGATGGTGTAGCCACTCAACAGCACCGGCCCCACGCCGGGTACGTTGATGCTTCCCTCCGGAGAAATCTTGAGTTTCGTATTCAGCTCCGACGCTCCCCAAACTTCGATGACCACTTCGTCGCCCGCCGCCAGCACGTAATTCTTCGGCGTGGGCATGTTGTAATTGGGAGCAAAAGACAGGTTACGGTTGTTGAAAATTTCCCGACCGAACACCATCGAACGCCGGACGGAATCTTCCAGATGACGGGTCAGGGAATCGAGCCGCAACACTGCCCGCCGGTCAATCGCTTCCGGTTCCCCCTGCACACCGATCGGAATGCGGTTGCCGGATTCTTTTCCCGCTTCGTATTCCTGCCCCTGTTGCGATAAAATGGCGTCGATTTGAGACTGGGTCGCTCCGGCCGCGCGGGCTTTCCGAAGGAGTTCCGGATCGACCTGGGCGGAAATCCGTCCCGCCGAAAACAATGCCAAAATACAGGCCACAGTGAAAACAGCCCGTCTGAGATTCACTTTTTGTAAACGATATGCGCGCATGAAACCCCGATCAACATGATTAAACAAAGCCTACAAATATACGACTTATATTTCGAATAATTAAAAGCACTCATGTTTCTTATCCTCCCCCCTTCTCGGCACGACTGATCGCACACCGGTCGCCGGTTCAGCGAAAATCCAGCACCCTTTTTCCCGCAGGCAGGGGAAGGCCTGAAAATTCTGCGTGCGCCACCAGAAAAACCGCAATATCCGCCCGCCGAAACGCTTCCCTATAATCGGTCAGCGGCAATCCGGGCACCTCTTCCCGATTGGGCTCGGCAAACAGGCATTCAGCCTCTTTCCACCGCCCGGCCTCCTGCGCGATCCGGAGAGCGGCGCTCTTTCTTAAATCGTCCGTATCGGGTTTATAGGAAAGCCCCATCAACGCTACGACGGGTTTTCTGCCTTTCTTTTCCCGTTCCTGCGAAACCGCATTCCGAATCAGCTCGATGCATCGTTCCGTCTTTCGCTCGTTCACCGCCAAGGCCGCCCGGATCAATCCGGTTTCTTCCGGAAACGCCTGCACGAGGAAGCACGGATCGACCGGGATGCAGTGTCCCCCTACCCCGCAGCCGGGCCGCAGCAAACGCACCCGCGGATGCAGGCCGACCAGCCGCGCCGCTTCATCCGGATTCAAGTCGGCTTTCTCGCACAGCAGCCAAAGCAGATTCGCTGCGGCAAGTTCGATCAGCCGGGCCGTATTTTCGAAAAGTTTGCAAAATTCCGCATGCTGCGCCGTGGTTCCGGAAAGGCTTCCGGTCACGAAAGAAGCGTAAAAACGGAGGGCCTCGGCGGTGGAAGCGTCGTCCAGCCCGCCTACCACGCGCGGGTTCCGACGCATCTCCACGTACATGCGTCCGGGAAGCACCCGCTCGGGACAATAAGCCACCCGAAGCTTTCCCTTCAATTCCGGACGACGGTCGAAAACCGATCCGGCCGCCCGTTCCGTCGTTCCGACGGGAACCGTGGATTCCAGCAGCAGGAGGTCGTTCGGTTTGAAGAACGGGATCAAGGCATCCAATGCCGCAAACACGCAGGACACGTCGGCGCTTCCGTCCGGGCGCAAAGGGGTGGGAACGGCAATGAGGTAAACGTCCGCTTCCATCGGTTCCGCGGAAAGCGCCAGCCGACCGTCTTCCAACACTTCCCGCAACAAGGTCGGAAGACGTTCCTCCTTTCGAAGCACCCGTCCGGCCCGTATGCGCTCCAACACTTCCGGATTCCGATCCACTCCCTTCACCCGGTATCCCGCCTGCGCCAGCAAAACAGCTGTAGGCAAGCCTACATAGCCCAACCCCGTCACGGTCACGCGGCAACCGGTCGTCGGAGCAACCGAAACCGAATCCGCATCTGCTCCCGTTTCCCGACATTCTGAAAGAGAACGGTTACAACCTTTATTTTTCATTTCTTATCGCTTTTTAAAACAGAATATAAACCATATAATATATTCCATAATCTGTTTACGGTATTCCGAAAAAGAGGCAAAAGTACCGGTTATTTTACATCATGTCAATCCGGAAAAGAGGATTTTCGGGAATCGCTCCGGTTTCACCCGAACGACGGAAGAAATTCCGGGAAAGCGAAAGCGGAGTCTGTCCTTCTCTCGAGGAAGCGGAAATGCTTTTCGGAAGCGGGCTATACCAAAAAATACGAGGGAGTATTGAACTTTAAATTAATTTTTTTACATTTAGCAAACCAAAACCGCCGGGGGCGGACAAACCAAATATTTTAAACTAATAACATATGAAAACTTACCAGACGAAGGAAATCAAAAACGTAGTCCTGCTCGGAAGCTCGGGATCGGGAAAGACCACGCTGGCCGAAGCCATGGCGTTTGAAGGGAAAGTGATCGAACGGCGGGGCTCCGTGGAAACGGACAGTACGCTTTCCGACTACACCGACATCGAGCACCAATATAAAAGGTCGATCTACTCGACCCTCCTGTTCACCGAATTCAACGGTTACAAGCTCAATATCTTCGATTCCCCGGGATCGGACGACTTCTGCGGAGGGCTGTTTTCGGCGTTCAAGGTAGCGGACGTAGGGCTCCTGCTCATCAATGCGCAAAACGGTTTCGAAGTGGGCACGGAAATTCAGGCGCGGTATGCCCGCAAGCACGAAAAGCCGATCATTTTCGTCGTGAACCACCTGGACTCGGAAAAGGCCAACTGGGAAGCCTCGATCGAGTCCATGAAAGCCAACTCCCATGTCAAGCCGGTGATCGTGCAGTATCCGGTCAATCCGGGGCCCGGATTCGACTCGTTCATCGACGTGCTGATGATGAAGATGTACAAATTCAAGGGCGACACAGGCATCCGGGAAGAACTGCCCATCCCCGAATCCGAAATGGAACGGGCGCAGGCGCTTCACAACACGCTGGTGGAAGCGGCTGCGGAAAACGACGACCAGCTGATGGAACTCTATTTCGAGAAAGGCTCCCTGACGCAGGACGAAATGCGTGCCGGGATCAAAGCGGGGCTGGCCAAACGGGACATGATCCCCGTTTTCTGCGTGTCGGCTAAAAAAGACATCGGCACCAAACGGTTGATGGAATTCATCATCAATGTAGCTCCGGGCCCGCTCAAGGCGCCGAATTTCACCACGGTAACGGGCGAAGAAGTGACGCCGGACGCAAACGGGCCTACGGTACTGTTCGTATTCAAGTCCACCGTGGAACCCCACCTGGGAGAAGTGAGCTACTTCCGGGTGGTTTCCGGAAAAGTGACCGAAGGCATGGAACTGATGAATTCCAAGACCGGCAACCGCGAAAAGATTTCCCAGATTTTCGCCGTGGCGGGAAAAAACCGGATCAAGGTACCGGAAATGGAAGCGGGGGATATGGGCTGCACGGTCAAGCTGAAAGGGACGAAAACCAACCAGACCCTTTCCTCGCCGAACGCCAATATCGAAATCTCCCCCATCCGGTATCCGGAACCGCGCTACCGGGTAGCGGTGAAAGCCGCCAAAACGGGCGAAGACGAAAAACTGGGCGAACTGCTGAACCGCGCCAACTTCGAAGACCCCACCATTCTGGTGGAATACTCCAAGGAATTGAAGCAGATCATCCTGCAGGGACAGGGAGAACACCACCTGAACATCCTCAAAAACCAGCTGGCCGCCAACAACAAGATGGAAGTGGAATTCCTGCCCCCGCGGATTCCCTATCGGGAAACCATCACGAAAATCGCGTGGGCGGACTACCGGCACAAGAAACAGTCGGGAGGCGCGGGCCAGTTCGGCGAAGTGCACCTGGTCATCGAACCTTACTACGAAGGCATGCCGGAACCCACCAAATACAAGATCGACGGGAAGGAACTCAACGTCAACATCAAGAACAAGGAGGAAATCAACCTGGAATGGGGCGGAAAAGTGGTCTATTACAGTTCGATCGTCGGAGGAGCCATCGACGCCCGTTTCATGCCGGCCATCCTGAAAGGGATCATGGAAAAAATGGAAGAAGGTCCCCTGACGGGTTCCTATGCACGGGACATCCGCGTGGTGGTTTACGACGGGAAGATGCATCCGGTGGACTCCAATGAAATTTCCTTCAAGCTGGCGGGCCGGAACGCCTTCCGGGAAGCCTTCCGCAAAGCGGGACCGAAGATCATGGAACCCATTTACAGCGTGGAAGTGCTGGTGCCTTCCGACCGGATGGGGGATGTGATGAGCGACCTGCAGAATCGCCGGGCCATCATCGAAGGAATGTCCAGCGAAAAAGGAATCGAACGCATCACGGCACGGGTGCCGCTGGCCGAAATGTACCGTTATTCCACGACTCTGAGCTCCCTGACCAACGGGCGGGCGACCTATTCGATGAAACTGGCCTCCTACGAACAGGTGCCGGCAGAGGTGCAGGAAAAACTGCTCAAGGCTTACGCCGAAACGGAAAAGGACGAATAGCCCCATCGGCGACGGTTCGGGCAAGGCAGGCTTTTGTCCGGCAGCTCTTGTGGAAAGGCGCACTTTTTGAAGGTGCGCCCTTCTTCTTTATTCCGCAAAATCGCTAACTTTGACGGTCGAATTCAGAAAAAAATGGAACATTACGAAGACCATCATAAGACCCTGCACGAACAGAGCGCTCTCAAGGTAAACAGCGGCATCGAGAAGCCGCCCGTGGTCAATCCTCATTTCAGGAAAGTGAAGCGACGGGAACTGTCCACCAGCGATTACGTGAACGGCATCCTGGCCGGGAATATCACCATTCTCAGCCGAGCGATCACGCTGGTGGAAAGCCTGCTGCCGGAACATTACGCCCAATCGCAGGAGATCATCGAACACTGCCTGCCCCATGCGGGAAAATCGATCCGGATCGGGATCACAGGCGTTCCGGGAGCCGGCAAATCCACCTTCATCGAAGCGGTGGGCAACATGGTGACGGGGCTGGGACACCGACTGAGCGTGCTGGCCATCGACCCCAGTTCGGAACGGAGCGGCGGCTCCATCCTGGGGGATAAAACCCGGATGGAAACCCTTGTGCACAATCCGGACGTATTCATCCGCCCCTCCCCTTCGGCGGGATCGCTCGGCGGCGTGGCCCGGAAAACGCGGGAAACCACCGTTCTGTGCGAAGCGGCGGGCTTCGACGTGATTTTCATCGAAACGGTCGGCGTGGGACAATCGGAAACCGCGGTTCATTCGATGGTCGATTTTTTCCTGCTGCTGCAAATCGCCGGCGCCGGAGACGAACTGCAGGGAATCAAACGGGGCATCATGGAAATGGCCGACATGATCGCCATCAACAAGGCGGACGGAAACAACATCACGCGGGCCGACGTGGCCAAAAGCCACTTCAAGAGCGCTTTGAACCTTTTTCCCATGCCCGAATCGGGCTGGAAACCGAGGGTGTACACCTGTTCCGCCACGGAAAAGACGGGGTTGAAAGAAATCTGGAACGGAATCGAGGATTACCTGAAATTCACCAAGAGCAACGGTTATTTCGAACGAAACCGGCACCGGCAGGCAAAATACTGGATGTACGAATCCATCCAGGAAGCCCTCCAGGAAAGTTTCTACCAGAACCCGGAGATATGCGCCCGTCTGAAAACGGTGGAACAGGAAGTGCTGGACAACCGGCTCAGTTCGTTCGTGGCCGCGAAAGAACTGCTGGACATTTATTTCGGTTCCGTAGGCCGGCGAGGGCGGGAAGAAAAATAAATCCGGGAAGCGCCTGAGTTTCATTCGGATCGAAAAACGGCAACCCCATCGAATATGCGAAGTCTTCCGAAAGAAAGCGTCGGAAACATCCGGTGGTATCACCTGGCAGCCATCGGGACGGTGGCGATCTGGGGTACGACCTTCGTTTCCACCAAAATCCTGTTGCTGCATGGCCTGACTCCGGCGGAAATCATGTTCTACCGGTTCCTGATCGCCTACGTGGTCATCTGGTTCCTGATACCCCGGCCCCTGAAAGCACGAAACTTCCGGGACGAATTACTGCTGGCCGCGGCAGGTGTATGCGGAGGTTCGCTCTATTTCCTGACGGAAAATTCGGCCCTGCAATTCACGCTGGTGACGAACGTTTCCCTGATTATCTGCACGACGCCCCTGCTGACCGCCCTGCTCGCCCGGCTGCTGAACCGAAACGAACGGCTGAAACCGGAACAAACCGCCGGTTCCCTGCTGGCTTTCGGAGGCGTGGCGCTGGTGGTCTTCAACGGCAGTTTCATCCTCCGCATCAATCCGGCAGGCGACCTGCTGGTATTGTGGGCAGCTCTGTCGTGGGCCTCCTATACCCTCTTGGTGCGCCGTCTGGAAAAACACTATTCCGCCCCGTTCATCACCCGGAAAGTTTTCTTTTACGGATTGCTGACCCTCTCGCCCGCTTTCTGCTTCACCCCTTTCCGACTGCAAACGGTGCTATCATCTTCTCCTTTGGTATGGGGCAATCTCCTGTTCCTGGGTCTGGTCGCCTCCCTGGGCTGCTTTCTGATGTGGAACATCGTCGTGAAGCATCTGGGGCCGGTCAAGGCCAATAACTACATTTACACGACTCCGTTGGTCGCTCTGATGACTTCGGTGCTTGTGCTGGACGAACCGCTGACCGGCATCGCTCTGTGCGGAGCCGGTCTGATCCTGTGCGGCGTCTGGCTGGCGGAAAAAGGGCTTCCGTTCGGAAGAGGCAAACTGCTTTCTCCTATCCGTATCCGGCAGGAAAACGACCGGATTTAAAAGCGCAGGGAGGCGGCATCCGCTAAAGGTTACGCGCTGACTTACTGAAAAACCCTGCTCCTTTGCGTCATGCTGAGGAGCAACGTTAGCTACGCCGTGAGCATCCTCTCGCACTCCCGGATAAAGACGATCCCTTCACCGGGTGAAACAAGTCTGGGTGCCCGAATGGGCACCCAGACTGCCACGCACTCCCCGGATCAGTCCTCAGACGAGTCTTCCGCAACGGAATCTCCTTCCGATTCCTCGGAAATTCGCCCGGAGCCTTCCGGGGCGGACACCGCATCGGGAACCGAAACTCCTTCATCTGCCCGGATCGGGAAATCTTCCGGGTTTTCGGCCGGAACGATCCCTCCTCCGTTCAAATGCTCCAGCAACCACTCCACATCCTCCCGCTCCCGACGGCAGTGCAAAACCTCTTCCTGCAAAAAGAACTGCTCCTGAACCATCTGTTGCACGAAGCTGAACTGTCCGTTCAGCATACGAACGATGCCGCGCTTCTTTTCCACCGTCAGTTCCGCTTCTACCAGCAGGCTCAGACACTCGGTCTGAAGAAACCCGTATCCCCGATACCATTCCCGGCACATCAGGTCGAGCAGTATCCGACGTTTCCGCAAGCGCTTTAAAAGCCGCTCCAACATCGCCTCGTCTCCGCGCCCGATCGTTTCCGGGCAACAGCGACAGGCCATTTGAAGATAATAGGATTTCATCGCGGATTCGTCCGCAAAGCCCGCTCCCGGTGCGGACGTCTCTTGCAGCGGATCGCTGAAAGGAAGGGCGGTTGTGATGCCGATTGCCTGTGTGTCCATAAATCAACGGTTTTTTATGGCAGGCGGAAATTAAAAGACGGTTCCGCCTTTCCCGTTGAACTATACCCAGAAGGCAAGCAGGCGCATTAACGCTCTGCACGGGGGTACGGAACCGAGACTTGCCGCAGGCAGTCGAGCTCATCGACCGAAGCCCGCGGTCATTCCGCAGGAATGGCGCGGATCAAGCGAAGGGAGATAACATGCGTCGGATTGTTTGGAAGAGACCTAAAGAGACAAAAAAATACCCGCCACCGGATACATGGCAGGTTTGTCACCTGCCCCTGAGTAAAGAATGCACTACAAATATAGGAAAATAATCCGTTCTTCCAAAAAGTTTCGATGTTTTTTAGAGGGAAGAATGTTCCGGGAAAGTCTTCCGCTCGTTCCGGAAACCCGCTGCCTCGCGTCATGCTGAACCGAGCAGGGCCTTCGATCCGGGATGTCAGCGCATAACCGGTTGCGGATGTTACCTCCCTCCGCTATTTCCGTGCCGGTCTTGCAGACCGACCACGGGCTGCGGTCGGTGAGCTCGCAGGGCCTTCGGCCCTGCTCGGTTCGCAATGACGGGGGGTAGCGGGATTTTGGAAGGCCGGAAGGAACCGGTTCCAATGCGTCATTCCGAGGAAAGCCCGCAGGGCTTGACATCGGAATCTCTGTCGAGTATAATAACAAAAAGGAACACACAGAGATTATCTCGCCTTCGGCGGTTTCTCGTTGCTCCCGCTCGGCATAGCTCAAATAAATTTGGCTCTGCTCTCGCTTACTCGCAACGTTGCCGCGTCGCTTCGCTCCTCGCAATGACGTGGTGGTGGCGTGGGTACGGATGGTTGCGGGACAATCGCAATGACACGGGGAAATGGGATTTCGGAAGGTCGGCGGGAAAAGTCCGTTGTAGTCGCTACCCCCTGCGCCTCCGCTTTTCTACGAGGATAAACCGGTTCTCAACCGGCCTTACGAATCCGCATCCTTCCCTCCGGGCAAAACGAACCCCGACCGAGCGATGCTCGGTCGGAGTCGAATTTTTGGTATCTCTTTTTAGCAGAACGGCGGAAAATTCCGTTTCCTCCTTCCGTTTACATTCCCACCCGGATGCTAAAAATATTTGATCCGCGTATCCTCGATCTCGGCCATTTCCTGCAGGGCCTGCAAAGCTCCCATATAGTTGCTCTGCCCCATCGCTTCCAAACGCACCTTCACGGCTTCCGGCGTAGTTTCCTCACGCTTCTCGGTGGAAGTGACCTCTACCACGTAAACCCCCGTCATCCCTTTCACCGGTTTGGAAAGAGCGCCTTCTTTCGCTCCGCCGCAGATCGCGCCGATCACGGTCAGATCCGGCCCCATATCCGGAATATGGAAAGCATTGAAATTCAGATCGGTCACTTCACCGGCCTGAGCCTGAAGCGTCTGGGCCAACTGGTCGATGGAAGACGCGCCCTGCATCTTTTCCGCCAGCATGTCCGCCTTCTTCTCATTGCGCACCATGCCTGCGATCTCGCCCGCCACCTGATCCACCGGCGTGAAGCCGTCTTCCCGGATAGCGGTCAGCAAAGCGACCACATAGTTTCCGTTGACCTCCATAATAGAGGAAATATCTCCTTCGCTTCCGTTGAAAGCCCACCGGATCAGCTCTTTGGAATTGGGCAGCCCGCTGATGGAATTGTCCGTCGTCCGGACGCGCGCCACCCGTTTGGAATAAGCGTTGTCCGTCACCGCCTTGTTGAAGTTCTCCGCCGATCCCGCCACCGTGGTAACGAATCCGCTCGCCTTGGCATAAGCCGCCTGCTGGGTCGCCGTGCTCGGTTCCACCCGGTAGGTCACCTTCCCTACCCGGGCTTTCGGTCGTTCAGGCCCCCGGTAATATACATCCAGCAGGATGGTTCCGTTGGGATTGTCCAGTTTGATGATTTCCCCTTTCGAGGCGTTGTAAATGCGTTCCGCCAAATCCGCCGGCAGCATCCCGACCGCCATTCGTCCCATATCGCCTCCGTTGGTCGGATTGAGCGAATATGCCGCAGCCGTTTCCGCAAAATCCGCTCCGCCTTTCAGAACGGTGGTCAGACTGTCCGCCAGCGCATCGCTGCCCGGAGCCAGAATGATCTGACGCAGGCCGACCGTATCGGGCAAAGACCGGACATCGACCACCCGCGCCATCGTATAAACGTCTCCTTCCAGCACCGGCCCGTACATTCCTTTCCGACCGTCGGCCGAGAAAACGAACTCGCCCAACGCTCCCGGCAATTCTTCCCGACCGTAGTAAACGCCGTCGAACTTATCCTGCGAATTCAGCGTCACGAACTGCTGGATGTCTTCCGCCGTCTCGAATTCCGTTGCCAGCGTCTTCATCCGCTCGTCGGCTTCGGCATAGTCCTGGGGAGAAGGAAGCACGTCGAAAACCACGTATTCCACATCCCTGGAAGTCACCTGCCGGAAATAGTTCTTGTGTTCGTTGTAATAGCGCCGGATTTCCGAATCCGTCACCCGAACCGTCGAATCCGGGATCGAAAGGTAGGTCTGTCCCACGTAACGGGCATTGTAAAAATCATTGGCATGCGCCGCTCCCTGCTCCGCTTCCACGTCGGTCACATACGTCATACCGGCAATCAGCCGTAGGTATTTCGACATGAGGGTCTGCGTCCGCACCTGTTCCTGCAGGTACTGCCAGAGCACACGCAGGTTTCCGCTCGGATCGCTGTCCAGGTTGGACACGAAATTCTTGACCCGCGCCCGGTCGTACATCCCCGTCTGAGGGTTACTGAAAAAGCCCGCTCCTTCCAGCACCGGAGAAATATTGTTTCCGTAAACCAGATCGAACATTTCGTCCTCGGTCACGTCGACACCCAAATTTTCATATCCCGGGAAAATCGCATAATTGTTGATCATCCGTTCCCAGGCCACGTTGCGGATTCCGTCCTGTTCCTCGGAAGAGATGGCCTCGGACCCCGAAAGGATCTTGTTCACCTGCGTTAGGTACTCGACTTCCCTCAGGTATTCCATGTAGGAAACGGAAGAACCGTTAATTTCTCCCACGTTCTGTCTCGAACTGAAAACCGAATTGTTTCCGGCAAAGTCGCCCAGCAGAAAAGCCAGCAACGCAAGCCCGATTACTATCGAAACGATAATCCCTCCTTTTGTGCGGAGTGTGTTGAGTGTCGCCATTCCTTGTTTCTTTATTTATTTATGTTCTTCACAAAAGCGATTCAGGGCCCGAAGGTACGAAATTGTTCCGGAAAATCCGCGTTCCGGATCAAATTATTTACGCATCCCCTCCCCTCCTCACGAACCCGCGCTTACCTCTCCGGAGCGTTTTCCCGCACGACCAGCCGTACCAGATCGATTTTGGAAGCGCTCATCCGGAGAATTTTGATCGTCATGTTCCCGATGGTCAGGGTGTCCCCCTGTTTGGGCAATCCGTCGTTGCTGTAAATGATATACCCCGCCAGAGTGTCGTACTCGTCCGATTCGGGAATGTTCAAGCCGTATTTTTCGTTGAGGTAATCCACCTCGAGCCGACAGGAAAGCACGTACTGTCCCGGCCCCACCACCTTTTCCACCATGTCCTGCGAATCGTGCTCGTCCTCGATCTCGCCGAAAATTTCCTCCAGAATATCCTCGATGGTCACCATGCCTGCCGTTCCACCGAACTCATCGATGACCACGGCGATGGAAGAGTGTTGCTTGATGAAAGTCGTAAGCAGCTTCTGGATGTCCATGGTTTCCGGAACATACAACAAGGGACGTACCACGTCCCGGATTTTCTCCGGATGCCGGAAAAGACTCTTGCTGTTGACGTACCCCACCACGTTGTCGATCGACCCTTCATAGACGGGAATCCGGGAATAATGGGTGTCCACCACCAGCTCTTTCAATCGGTCGAGCGGCGCGTCGATGTCGATCGCATCGATGTCCACCCGCGGCACCATGCAGTCCCGCACCTTCAAATCCTGAAATTCGAGTGCGTTTTGGAACAACTTGATGTCATGCTCGTTGCCATGCCCCTGCTGTTCCTGCGTATCGGAAGCCTCCTCCAGCAGATCGGCCAGGTCGACCCGGTCGAAACGAGTGCTGTAAGCGCTGTTTTTCAGTTTCAGGCCGAACAGACGCAGCAATATCCGGGATAAAAGGGTGGCAAACCGGGCCAGCGGATAAAAGAGGATGTAGAAAGCGTAAACGGGGCCTGCGAATGTCCGAAAATAAAAATTGGGATTGGCCTTGACCACCGCCTTCGGGATGAATTCCGCCGTAAAGATGATGATGATCGTGGAAACGACGGATTCGAGCAGGATCGAATTTCCCAACCGGACGTCGTACCGCTGCAACAGGAGGTTGATCAGTACGGTCATTTGCAGGGAATAGATGACCAGCGCGATGTTGTTGCCCACCAGGATGGTCGTGATGTACTGCCCCGGATGCCGGATGAACAGATCGGCGATCCGATTGAAACGCCGGTCTTTCTTCTTTTCGATTTCCAGCTTGAGCTTGTTGGAAGAAACGAAAGCAATCTCCATTCCGGAAAAGAAGGCGGAAAAGAGCAGGGCAACGACTATGATAATGACGGTAGTGGCTATCATCGAACCGGGCTGCTGAATTATGCGGCAAAATTACATAAATTTTCAGATTTCGAACCCTTCACCGGCAATTCGGCCTTTTCGCAGCATTTCCCCCACTTCACCGATCCCGAAACGGACATCTCCCGATAAAAAACGTGGCGTCTCCCGACGTCGCGCCCATTTCTTCCCGTACCGTTATCCTGCTCTGATATTCGCAACCTCCGCCTGCATCGGTGACCGTTCCCCTAACCTGCTACCGTTGATCCGGAGCACGGCGGAACGCCACGGGTGCCGCCTCCCCTTCTCCCGGAGATTTCTCCTGAATCAGGCCGGCACCGTTTCCGTTTCTCCGTTGCCGCGAAACGGGTTGCACCGGTCTTTCCGGCTCCGGTCTGGCAGAATGAAAAGACGCCGGTACTGCGGAACGCGTTGCCGGCGGGTTGCCGTTTTCGCTTCGGGGCGCGGGCGGTTCTTCCCGCATCAAGGTATCCCGGTCTGTCTCCCTGCCGACGCTGTCCTGCTCTTCCGGGGACAAAGGCTCGGTTTCCACCGTCACCTGCCCTTTGGGACGCCGGAAAACGAAATCGTCGAACTTGGAATTGGATTCGAATCCGATCCCCCGAATCACATCGCTTCCCTGAGTGATCTTGGAATCCACGTTGGAATAAATCCGATCCGTCTTCTGGTTCCAGAAAAGCTGCTCCGTTTCCAGCACCTGTCCCTTGTCGTTTTTAGCCACCACGTTTCCCCGTGCCTCCCAGAGTTCCAGCGGCTCGATATACTTGGCATAGTCGGCGATCAGCTCCGATTCCACTCGTCGGGTCGAGTCGTTGTAAGTCTCCACTTTCACCCCTTTCGTAAATTCCATGTAGGGTTCCGCAGCCAGTTCATACCGTTCCAGCAAAGGAGTCTCGAACCGGTAGGACAACCGGCCGTTTACCGAATAGATCATCGTCAGGTTTTCGCTGTGCATGGTCACCAGCGTTTCCGGATCGAGCTTCTCCGCTTCCTTGTCCTCCTTGCAGGAAAAAAGAAGGGCAGCACTCCCCAAACAGAGTGCCACCCTTTTCAGCGTACGATATGTCATAGCGAAGCTCACGCGCCTTCCCGTTATCCTACCGGGTTCTCACCGTCGTCCGGCCATTGATCCAACCGCAGTTTACGGTATAGCCGTCGCCGTTGTTCAACGTCCGGAAGAACGCCTCTTCCGCCGTCGGGAAATAAGCGCGATAAGTTCCGATCAGCTTGTTGATGTCTTCGGTATATTCTGCTTCCTGGATCAGGCGGTTGGCCGTATTGAGGTTGTCCACCACCAGCCAGAACACCGTCTGCCGGGCGAAATCGCTGCATGCGGAAGAACTTCCGGCCGCGTAAGCCTGTGCCAGTACATAGTAAGCCACACCATTCTCGGCGTTCATTCCGATGGCTTCCTTAGCCAGTTCAGCGGCCTGACGGTACTGTTCCGATCCCAGCAATGCGCTGGCCGCACGCGCCAGATAATTCGACTTGGCCACGACATCCTCCTCCTTATCCATCGCTTCCCGCAGGTAATGCAAGGATTTTTCGTAATCCTTTCTTTCTTCGAACACCGTCGCCAACGCCAGCGCCGTTTCCGGGCTCGGATTCAGGCGATAGTAATTTTCCGTCACTTCCAGCTGGAAATCGCTGTTGCAATTGTTCCGGCTCAGGAGTCCCACGATCTTGGTCGTCAATTCCAGATCGTTCGGATTTTCAGCGTACTGCGGCTTGAAGAGTTTTTCCAGGTTTTCGCAGTTCGCAGCTCCGCTCGAAATCAACAGCGCATCCAATACCTTTTTCCCTTCTTCCTTTTCCAGGTTGGGATTGGTATCGAACAACGCCGCCAGCCGGTCGTATTCGTTCAGCAGGATGTCGGTTTCCACCATGTCCTGCTGATAGTCTTCCGTCAGCGTATGGAAATAGCCGTTGATGATATCCGGATCCGTGTTTTCACCGCCCGCTTCGATGGCATCCTTGAACAACTGGTAAATCTTTTCCCGGTCGGTGGGTCGGTAAGCCAGATAATCCTGCGCCTTGATACCCAGAATATAGGGTTTCCCCCGTTTGGCATTATCCCCGTAATATTCGACCCGCAGATCGTAGATGTTCATCAGCGTGTCCACCAGCCGGTTCTTTTCCTCCACGGAAGTGGCTCTGGAAATCTTGGTCTTGTAGATATTGGCCCCGTTGATATACAGATTCTGCGAAGCGCGGGGAGCCTTTTCCAGCAGCGTCTTCAGGTGGGTAGCGGCAGCATCGTAATTTTTGGCCGCATACGCATCATTGAAATAATTGAGGGTCAACACATTCTGTTGACGTTCCTCCGGAGTGTCCCCATACCGGGGATCCTGCAGGTAGGCCTGGGCACGCACCGTAACTACGGCAAAGCCTGCGGCCAGCACCGTGAGTAAGAATCTCTTTGCGTTTTTCATTTTCAGTATGTCCGTTTGTTTTTCAGTTTTATTTTGGATGGTTTGTTAGTCGTATTTCTGTTTCACGAACCAGTAGTCTTCCCCGAACAGGCTGAAACCGACGGAAACCCGGAAATAATTCTCCCGGATCAGGCCGTAACTCGTTTTTCCGCGACGCCCCAGTTCCACTCCCACGCTCACTTCCGACATGCTGGTCGCCCTCACCGGTATTCCCACGCCGAAAGTCACGGCCATATCATGCAGTTTCCGACCGTTCATCACCAGGTACTGATCCTCATACCGGAATCCCAGCCGATAAGTCCACCGGTTGAGTGCCCGCCGGATATCGAAACGGTTCGGCGTATAATGCAGTCCGACCCGGAAACTCTGGGCCGCATCCAGCGAAACGCGATCCTCCTGCGGAATGGAGAAAGCATCCTTCCAGTCCTGGTAGGAATAATCAAAACCCGCACCGAACCTCTCCGTCCGGTAGTAAATCCCCGCCTTGTACAGGTCGGGCAAGGTCAGGGGTGTCCGTTCCGTTCGGGTGGAAATGGAATCGGTGGACGTGCTCACCGTCACTTCCCGGATCGTCTTGTTGTTCAGTTTGACCTGCGGCTGAAAAACCGCCCCCAGCGTCAGCACCCGTTCGTCCGTCCTCAGCACATCCCACTGCATCCCCACGTCGAAAAGCGGTTTGGAAATCTCCTCCCGTTTGCGCAGGGTGACGTTTCCCGGCGAATCCGAACTTCCCAGCACGGGCGTAATGACCACTCCCGCATAGCGCGTGATGGTGCCCAGGTAATAAATGAAGTCGGCTCCCAGGGAGAATCCCTTGAACACGCGTATCCCCACGCCTCCCTTGAACTGCGTTACGCCTCCGTCGCCGTTGTATTTGTACATCACATGCCCCACGTCCGCGATGATGTCCTCGTTCGTTTCCTGATATTCCGCCCGGTACCCCACGCTGCTGACCGGCATTACGCTGACTGCGAACCCGATTCCCTTATAAAGCGGAAACTGAACGGCCACATCGTTGACATTGAATCCGTTATAAGCCGATTTCGCCACGTCCGACTTCAGATAGCTGCTCTTGCCGGAAAGCCCGAACTCGAAAATGAACCGCTGGCGGCCGATGGCCGAATAGGCGGCCGGATTGGTCAGGTTGACGGCATACGGATTCCAGTAGGCTACACCGATCCCCCCCATCGCCCGGGTAGCCGGCGTTCCGCCGTTTTCCAAATCCCCCAAGCCGTAAAAGGTATACGGTGAAAAGGTATTCAGACTGCTGTTCTGGGCTCCCGCCATCCAGGGAACGGCGAGAAACCCGGCGAGCATTATCTTACGTATCCTGCTGTACATTGTACTCTAAAATCTTATTTAATCCGTATACCACCAAGTCACAAGTTGCAAATATGGGATTTTTAAATCTTTTCGCAAAAAAATTTCCGTCTCCGCCCGTGAAAACGATCCGGTAATTGTCGAACCTTTTGGCCATTCCGGCGATATAACCTTCTATTTCGTAGACGATCCCGTTGACGACCCCGCCCTCGATGGCCGAGAACGAAGTGCGTCCCAGAAATTCCGTATTTTCCGTCAGTTTCCGCAACGGAAGCCGCCCCGTAAATTCATGAAGCGCCCGGAAACGGAGCGATGCCCCCGGAGAAATGTTTCCCCCGATGAATTCGCCCGCGGCCGTGACCACGTCTATCGTAATGGCCGTTCCGAAATCCACGATCAGCACGTTGCTCTCCGGCAACAGGGCGTTCGCTCCCACGGCTGCCGCCAGACGGTCGCAACCCAGGGTTTCCGGAGTGCCGTACCGATTGACGACCGGTACCGGAGTACGATGATCGAATACCAGAAAATACCGGAGATTGCGGCGCAGAAAAGCCTGCAACTCTTCTTCCTTTCCGCGCGTGGATACCAGGATGCCGTTCACGATGTCGGGGTACGAACCGAAAATGTAGCGGCTCACGTATTCCGGGGTCAGGTGTTCCGTTTTGAACAGATCGACTACCTGTCCGTTCTCGACCACAGCCGCTTTGGCGAGCGTATTGCCGATGTCTATTGCCAGATTCATATGCAGTAATTTTTTAGGCCCGAACTCCGTTTCCCCCGGCGGACGAACGTTCCGCTTCCCGGGCCAGTTCCGCAAGCGCTTCCAGCGCCTGCCCGCTGTTCCCTATGGTTCTAACTGTAAGCTGGAGCCTATTATTGTGCTGTTTGAATAAAAATTTCGCCGGACGGGAAGTGACGTATTTCAGGATGCCCGCGAACAATCCCGTCTTATAATAAGGCGACGACTGGTTGTAGACGAAATGCAGAATCATCAATCCGTTTTTCAGGATCACCTTCTCGAATCCCAGCCGCAGGGCCATCCACCGGATACGCACGATGTTCAGCAGTTCGACAGCCTGCGGGGGAAGCGCTCCGAAGCGGTCGGTCAGCCGGGCCTCGAACGCCCGGAGCCGGTCTTCCTCGGTGATGTTGTCCAGTTCGCGGTAGAGGGCGATTTTCTCCGCCGTACTGTTGATGTAGGAATCCGGAATGTATGCTTCCCGGTCGGTGTCTATCTGCGTATCGGAGATATAAGTCGTGTTTTCCGGCACAACCGTTTCCGGGGCTCCGCCTTCCCCGTCCGGAACGGCCGCCCCCTCCTCCCGAAGCTCGTGAATAGCCTCGTTGAGAATTTTCTGGTAGGCTTCGAATCCGATGTCGGCGATAAAGCCGCTTTGTTCGGCGCCCAGGATGTTCCCGGCTCCGCGGATATCCAGATCCTGCATGGCCAGGTTGAACCCGGCCCCCAGGTCGGAAAACTCTTCGATGGCCCGCAGGCGCCGCCGGGCATCGGACGACAGTATTTCGTCGGGCGGCGTCATCAGGTAGCAGAAAGCCTTCCGGTTCGACCGTCCCACCCGCCCCCGGAGCTGGTGCAAATCGCTCAGTCCGAAATGCTGGGCATTGTTGATGATGATGGTGTTGGCGTTGGAAATGTCGATCCCGGATTCGATGATCGTCGTGGCGATCAGTACGTCGTACTCCCCGTAAATGAAATCCATCATGATCTTCTCCAGTTCCTCCGATTTCATCTGGCCGTGTCCCACCGCGATCCGCGCTTTCGGGCAAAGGCTCCGGATGCGGTCGCGGAGTTTGAGGATATCGTGCACCCGGTTGTGGATCACATAAACCTGACCACCCCGCGCCAGTTCGTATTCGATGGCCTCCTGCACGATCTGATCGTCGAACGGGTGAACCTCGGTGGCGATCGGCTGCCGGTTGGGCGGAGGCGTGGCGATCACCGACATGTCCCGCGATCCCATCAGCGAAAACTGAAGCGTGCGGGGAATCGGGGTCGCCGTCAGCGTCAGCGTGTCCACATGGGCCCGCATCTGGCGGAGCTTCTCCTTGCTGGATACGCCGAACTTCTGTTCCTCGTCGATGATCAGCAATCCCAGATCCTTGAACTCCACGTTTTTTCCCAGCAGTTTGTGCGTCCCGACCAGAATATCTATTTTCCCTTCCTTCAGGTCTTTGAGGATTTCGTTCGTCTGTTTGGCACTACGAGCGCGGCTCAACAGCTCCACCCGCACCGGAAATTCCCGAAAACGCTTGGTAAACGTCCGGTAGTGTTGCAGGGACAGCATGGTAGTCGGCACGAGCACCGCCACCTGTTTTCCGTCGCAGGCCGCCTTGAAAGCGGCCCGCATCGCCACTTCCGTCTTGCCGAACCCCACGTCCCCGCAGATCAGCCGGTCCATGGGCACGGGCGATTCCATGTCTTCCTTCACGGCCCTCGTAGCCTTCTCCTGATCGGGCGTATCCTCGTACATGAACGAAGCCTCCAGCTCGTGCTGCATGTAATTGTCCGGCGAAAAGGCGAATCCCTGGCTCTGCTTGCGCCGGGCATACAGGGCGATCAGTTCCCGCGCGATATCCTTGACATGCTTTTTGGTGGAATTCTTGAGTTTCTGCCAGGCCCCCGATCCCAGTTTGTACACCCGCGGCGGCTCGCTGTCCTTGTCTTTGTATTTGGAAATGCGGTGCAGAGCATGCACGTTGACAAACAGCACGTCGTTGTCCCGGTAGATCAGCTTGATCGCCTCCACCGTCTTCCCGTTTTCGTTCATCCGCACCAACCCGCCGAAGCGTCCCACGCCGTGGTCGATGTGCACCACGTAATCCCCTACCTTCAAAGCATTGAGTTCCTGAATGGTCAGCGCTTCGCTCCGGTCGATGTCCTTGTGCAGGGTGTACCGGTGGTAGCGGTCGAAAATCTGGTGATCGGTATAGAAGTTGATTTTCAGGTTATGATCGGTGAAGCCTTCATGGAGGGTGACGGAAACCGCCCCGAACGACACCTTGCCCCCCTGCGAAGCGAAAATGTTTTCGAGCCGTTCGATCTGGATTTTGTTCTCCGTCAGAATGTAAGTCCAGTACCCCCGCTCGCCCGATTCCCGGATAT
Source organism: uncultured Rikenellaceae bacterium (assembly GCA_946486375.1). GTDB lineage: Bacteria > Bacteroidota > Bacteroidia > Bacteroidales > Rikenellaceae > CAMLTW01. The sequence continues at coordinate 305,425 of CAMLTW010000001.1, read as the reverse complement.
TGTCTTCCAGCACCTGAAAATTCTTGTTGAAAGCCGGTTGGGGCGAAGTGGCGAACTCCACCGTCGCATCGGGCCGACGTTCCCGGAAAGCGTTCTTCAGCGTCACCAGCCGCAACTGCGCCAGATCCTCCTTCAAACCGGCCTGCGACATGATCCGGGCATCCACTGTCCGGGGGTCTTCCTTCCGCTCCGCCAGGTCATGCAACACTTTTTTCCGCACCTCTGCCACACGCTGGAACAGGTATTCCGGATCATGCGTCCACACGGTTCCCTTTTCCCCGAACCTCAGCAGGGACTCTCCCGCGACATCCTCTCCATCGGTTTTGGTATCGGGCACGATTTCCACCTGCTCCTTCTTTTCCACCGAAAGCTGCGTTCCGATGTCGAAAATGCGGATGGAATCCACCTCATCTCCGAAAAAATCGAGCCGATAGGGTTTGTTGTCGGCAAACGAAAAAATATCCACGATTCCGCCGCGAACCGAATACTGTCCCGGCTCGTACACGAAATCCACTTTGCGGAACTCCAGCGCAGCCAGCGTTTCGGCCACGAATCCGATGGAGACCTTGTCTCCCACGCGGATCGTCAGCGTGTCCTTCCGCAGCCTTTCGACGCTGACCACCTTCTCCAGCAGCGCTTCGGGATAAGTGCAAACCACCAGATAATCCCCCGGCTGCGTCTCTTCCTGAAAATTCTTGAGGGCGTTCAGAACGGCCGTCCGCTGGACGAGTCCGGACGGGTCTTCCGTTCGATACTCGATGGAACGTTTGTAGGCGGTAGGGAAAAAGAAAACCCGCTCCGGATTCAGGAAAGCATACAGGTCGTTATAAAAATAAGCCGCCCCTTCCCGGTCGTCCGCCACCGCGATGTGTACTCCGCCTTTTCCCGTCGCCAGTCCGGCGCACACCATCGCTGCGGACGATCCGGACAACCCCTTCAGGGCGATCGTCGCGGCTCCGTCGAATGCATCCGACAATTCCCGATACGGCGGCTGCGCCTCGAATGTCTTTAAAAACTCTTTCTGCTGCATAGATTCCTTTTGACCAAAGGACGATTCCGTTCGCTTCCTTCCCTTTTCACCGTTATTCGGTGCGGACGTCCCTCCTGGAAGGCATGCAAAATCGCGACCCGTTTTCCGGCTCCACGCCTTCCATCGTTCCCTTTTCTGGAAACGGTTGTACAAAAATACCGTTTTACCCTTAAAAAGCCTACGGCCCGGCCGAATTCAGCGGTATTTTTCTTTTATTTTCCTGTCCGGCCCCTTCACTCGTTTCCCGTCCGCGTTTCACAGACCGGTAATCCGTCTTCCGGGTATGCGGAATATTTTTTCCCGTCTGCAGCATAAGGACGTAGGCCCAAAAAGTTTCCTGCATGACGGACAGGAAAACGCTCCGGAACGGAGCGCGGCAAACGACAAAAAAGGGATGCCCCTCGATACGGAGCATCCCTCACCCAACCACTTAAACTACAAAAATCCCTCTTCCGATCACTCGTCCCCGAAACCGATTCCATTTCCGACATAAATGCCGACCGTGCGCTGCATGGCGCTTCCTTCCGCATCCTTTACCTCGAAGGTGACGGAAGCCAGTCCTTCATGTCCTTCTCCCGGTACGAACCGCAATCGGTTCCCGTCCGTCCGGGCCGTGCCGTTCTCGACGTTGACCACCGAATATGTCGGACTCTGCGTGAACCCCCTCGTATAGGTGCTCAAATCCAGTTCCAGCGGACTTCCCGGTGCCGTGCCGACGTGCGGCGCTCCCATCCAGGCCAGATAGGCATCCATGTGCGTGTAACCGTCCCGATCGGGGTCGCCGTTGGGATCGGAGAAATCTCCCGGACGCGAATTCGCCTCCAGCCCGTGCGCCTTTTCCCACCAGTCCGGCAGGCCGTCTCCGTCGCTGTCCCAATTCGCGGGACGACGCACCTCGGGATAATCCTCCCATCCGCCGACATCCTCTTCCGAATCGGGAAGCCCCGGCAATCCCGTCACACTGCCGGAAGCGCTCGTGGTACCGTTCATCGTTTCGGCCAGGATCCTCCGGTCGTGATTATCCGACAGGGGTTGATTGCATCCCACATCCGAAAGCACCACTTTGTAAGCGTCTTCCGCCGTATGGATTTCGGCATGGGACGGGAAGAAAGGAGCATCTACCCAAGGACTGTATCCCTGCGGGGTTCCCGAATATTTCCGTCCCTTTTCCTGTTCGTCCGCCCCGAAAACGCCGGGCATCACGTTTCCCGCCACATAATACCGCTGCGTACCCGGAAAATGATCGTACTGGGCATTCAATGCGTATTTCATCTTCGTCGCCGGCCCGGGCTTGTAGTAATTGTTCACGAAATTCACTTCGTGCGCGCCCCCGTCCGTCGTGCGGTTCTGCCAGTTGTATACCACGTTATTGAAAATGTCGAGCCGACCGGAGTAGAAACCGTCCCCATCGAGTCCCCCCGCCAGGCTCCAGTTCCGTCCCGAACAATGCGCCAGCAGGTTGTGGTGGAAACTGCCGATGTCCCCGCTGATGCTCCCGGCATAGCCGTGTTGCGATCCCGGTTTATAATTCTTATGCCCCGCTGCATTCAGCGCCTCGGAAATCAGCGTCCGCTGCAGGGTGATGTTTTTTCCCGACCGGGAACTGAACGCCTCGTCGAGCGTCCAGCTGATCGAACCGTGGTCGATGATGCAATGGTCGCAGCCGGACATGCCCATACCATCGTACGTATGCCCTTTTCCCAGCCGCACCCGGACGTGCTGCACCACCACGTCGTTCGCTCCGCTCAGTCCCAGCGGCGCCTGCCGGATGCAGATCCCTTTTCCCGGAGCCGTCTGACCCGCGATGGTAACGTACGGGTGCGACACGGCCAGCCGGGATTTCAGGGTGATGATGCCCGACACGTCGAACACCACGATCCGCGGCCCGATATCCGCGGTAAGCGCTTCCCTCAGGCTGCCGGGGCCGTCGTCATTCAGATTCGTGACCTTCACGATCTTTCCTCCGCGCCCCCCGCGGGCGAATCGGCCATAGCCCTCCGCACCCGGAAACGCAAGCTGACGCGGACGAAAACGCCATACCCGTCCCGGAGTTACCGTTCCATCCGCTCCGACTTCATCCACCCGCCAGAAGTAGGTGTCCATCCCGTACAAATCTTCCGCCCTGTAATCGGTTTCCTTCCGGTTCCCGAGGAAACAGTCCGAATCGCGATCCGCCGCAGCCACCGCTTCGGCGTCCGTACCGAAATAAAGATCATGGGAAACGGCGCCCGGAGCCGGAGTCCAGCTCAACGCCAGCCATCCGGCATCCGCATCCGCATGTTCGTCTCCATCGGAGGGCACCGGCTCGCGTGCCTGCAAGGCAGCATTCGGGGTGTCGATCTCGAATCCGTTGATCACCACGTTCCGGATACCGGCATCCGTCCCGGCAACGGGAACGAAGCGCACCGCGGTTTCCGTCTGCGAATCGTCCACCTCGAAAACCACATAAGCCGACGGCATGTCCGCATTTTTCAGCACCCGATTTCCCGGCGCCAGTTCCGATACGACCTTTTCCCCGTTCACAAAGACGTCCAACGGGGAAAACGAGCCGTTTTTCGGATCGTCCATCGTATTGTGATAAGTCAACAGCGTGTGTTTTCCCGCTCCGAGGCCCGAAATCCGCATTTCGATTCCCGCCCCGGCATCTCCGTCCGCCACGGTCACGCCGTCGCTGGCCAGCCGGGCATAGTGCGGATTCTGCATGGCTTTCTTGTACCATACGGAGGCCAACGCCCCTTCCGGGTCGACCGGCACGAACCGCACCGAAACCTCTCCTTTCTGAAAAACTCCGGATTTTCCCTTTTCAAAGGGAAAAGACACGTATCCGGATTCGTTCACTTCTTTTTCGGACCGGCTCGCTTCGTTGATATCCACAAGCAGCGCAGCGGGTCGGGACTCGGCCCGGCATCCCGCCAATCCTGCAAGACAAAACAGGATCGGGGCAAAAGCGGCCGGACGTTTAAGGTTGACATTCATTCGCATCGGAGTCAAACTTTACCAGTTAATATTGTTTTCTTGTTTTCGGGAACGTCTTACCGGTTTTCCGGAAAGCATTTGCTACAAACATAAGTAATTTTCCGGAAACATCCTACGATATTTATAAAATATTTTAGTTATTATTGTACAACATATCTTTTCACGTCTCCGTATGTCGACACCGGAAAGCAATTCCATGAAGCGGAATCGTCTTTTGCCCCTTACCAATCGACATGCATCCGACTTAAAACACACCCGAAACGCCGATGCTCCCGTCCTCCTGCCGCAGGCGATCCGTCAATGCGGAAGGCAACACCGGCATGGCTCCCGGCTGCGTACAGACATAAGCCGCGACGTCCACCGCCAGCCGATGGGCCTCCTGCACGCTTCGGTTTTTCAACAAAGCGGCACAGAAAGCCGCGGTAAAGGCATCCCCCGCACCCACCGTATCGACCACTTCCACTTTCGGGGTATCGAGGAAAGAAGTCCGGTCGGGGGTAAAGACGTAACTGCCGTCCGTTCCGCAGGTGAGAATCAGTACTCGCAAACCGTATCCGCCGAGAATTTCCCGGCTGACCTTTTCCAGATCGAGCTGTCGGCACCCGAGCATCTGCGATACGCAAACCAATTCCTCTTCGTTGATTTTGAGCATATCGCAATGCGTCAAGGATTCCTTCACGATATCGGAAGTATAGAATTCCTGCCGCAGGTTGATATCCAACACCCGCAGCGCATCTGCAGGCATCCCGTCCAAAAACCGCAAAACCGTATGCCGGGATTCAGGATTCCGCTGGGCCAGCGTCCCGAAAGCGACCAGCCGGGTATGCACCGCCAGCCGTTCCAGTTCCTCCGTGAAAGCGATGTGATCCCACGCCACGTTCCTTTTGATCTCGTATCGGGGTATGCCCTCCGCATCCAGCGTGACTTCGACCGTGCCCGTCGGAAAATCCGTTCGCTGCAAAACCGCATCGATCCCTTTTCCGATAAAGGCCTGCACCAGCTCGTCGCCCCAGGCATCCGCTCCGACGGCGCTCACCGCCGTGGCTTTCAGCCCGAGCTGCGAAACATGCCATGCAAAATTCGCCGGAGCGCCGCCCGGTATTTTCCGATCGGGAAAAATGTCCCACAACACTTCTCCGATGCCCGTTACCATTCCTTCCATATTTTTTCTTTCAATGCCGTCGTTTCCGGCCCGAATCCCATCTTCGAAAGATTTCCTTTCAAAGACCGTTCCCCATCCTTTCTTCCGGAAAAGAAGGGTCGGTTCCGTGCGGCTCTCGTTCAAAAATAAAAAATATCCGGATGCCGACACTTCCTTTAACCGGAATATTCGTCGTTTTTTTCGTTCCGAACAGGAAACCGCCTACCGTCTTCCTTTGCCGACCGAGCACCTGAAAACAAAAGCGGGCCTTTTTTCAAAGGCCCGCTTTTCCGACTTGCCGGGCATGATACACGCCCGGAACAATCCCTCTTAATATCCTCCGTTATTTATTCCGCTCCGGCCGCAGTTCCCGTACGGTCATTCCGGCCTGCCACATTTCACTCTCCCGCAGTTCCTTCAATTCGGCATCCAGTTTTTCCCGGTAATCCGGCTTGCTGTTGGTATCGATGGAACGCTGCGCTTCGTTGCCGCAGGCCACTTCGTCGTACAACTTTTTGAACACCGGCAGCGTCGCATCCCGGAACGGCTTCCACCAGTCGAGCGCACCGCGCTGCGCGGTCGTCGAACAGTTGGCGTACATCCAGTCCATCCCATTTTCGGCCACCAACGGCATCAGCGACTGAGTCAGTTCCTCGATGGTTTCGTTGAAGGCTTCCGACGGCGTGTGTCCGTGGTCGCGCAACACCTGATACTGGGCGGCGAAGATCCCCTGGATAGCTCCCATCAGCGTTCCCCGTTCCCCGGAAAGGTCGGAATAAACCTCCTTTTTGAACGTGGTTTCGAACAGGTAGCCCGATCCTACGCCGATCCCCAGCGCGATCACCCGATCATAGGCCCGGCCCGTCGCATCCTGATAAATCGCATAACTGGAGTTCAGACCGCGTCCTTCGAGGAAAAGCCGCCGCAGGCTGGTGCCCGATCCTTTCGGAGCCACCAGAATCACGTCCACGTCCTTCGGCGGAACGATGCCCGTCCGGTCGCTGTACGTAATGGCGAAACCGTGCGAAAAATAGAGTGCCTTCCCCGCTGTCAGGTGCTTTTTCACCGTCGGCCAAACCGCGATCTGAGCGGCGTCCGAGAGCAGGTATTGAATAATGGTCGCTCGCTGGCAGGCTTCTTCGATTTCGAAAAGGGTTTCGCCCGGAACCCATCCGTCGGCCACCGCCTTGTCCCAGGTTTTGGAGTTTTTGCGTTGTCCGACGATCACGTTGAAGCCGTTGTCCCGCAGGTTCATCGACTGTCCCGGCCCCTGCACCCCGTATCCGATCACGGCGATCGTTTCGTTTTTGAGTACATCCAGCGCCTTGCTCAACGGGAACTCTTCCCTCGTTACAACGTTTTCCTCAACGCCGCCAAAAACCATTTTAGCCATCTTCTTAACTTTTAAATTCGTATTGAGTTGTTTTTCTTTTTTCCTTATCCGACAATCTCCGGACATTTCCCGTCACCCCTCACGCTACTCCCCGGCGCTGCTCCGCAAACCGTTCAGCGTTTCTTCCATCGAATCGCGGTGCAGGGCCACCGTCCCGGAGCGGGTGTACTGCATGAGCAGTCCCAGTTCCTCCAGCTCGTCCCGGAACGCCTCGGTTTCCTTCCGGTAACCGGTCATTTCCACCACGGTGTACTCCCGGTTCGCCTCCACGATGCGGGCATTGTACTTGCGCGTCACCAGATCCAGTTTGCCGTTTTTCAGAATCGACGAGTCGATTTTATAGAGAGCGATCTCCTGCGTGATCATCTCGTCCGCCGTCTGATACTCGGCCCGGATGACATCCACGATTTTTTCGATGTGACGCACCACGTGTCCGACGGTTTCCTCCGTCGTGCTCGCTACGATGGTGAACATACTGATTCCCTTGATCGAAGTTTCGGAAACCTTCAGGCTTTCGATGTTGATTTTCCGCCGGAGAAAAACGGCGGTGATCCGGTTCAGCACCCCCGTCTGGTTTTCGCTGAACACCGATATGATATACTCCTTGTTTTCCATGATCGATATGTTTTCAACCGTCCGGAACCGTCTTTCCCAGCTCTCTCCGTTCCCCTGCCCGGCGGTTCCGAAACTCGGAACGATTTTTTATTCGTTAAACAGCAAATCGGAAATCGATGCTCCCGCAGGCACCATCGGGAACACGTTCCCTTCCTTCTCCACGGCCACTTCCAACAGGTAGGCCCCGTCGTCGGCGAACATTTCCCCGATTGCCGCCTCCAGTTCTTCCCGCGTCTGCACGCGTCTTCCCGGAATGCCGTAAGCCCGCGCGATTCCCACGAAATCGGGATTCTTCATCTCGGTATGCGAATAGCGGCGTCCGAAGAACAGTTGCTGCCACTGGCGCACCATGCCCAGAAATTCGTTGTTGAGCACCACGATCTTCACGCCGATCCCGTACTGCATCATGGTACCCATTTCCTGCAGGGTCATCTGGAATCCGCCGTCCCCGGTGTAAAGCACCACCTGTCGGTCGGGCACGCCCACCTTGGCGCCCACCGCCGCCGGAAGCCCGTAGCCCATCGTCCCCAGACCGCCCGACGTGATGAAACTCCGCGTGGAACGGAAATAGGAGTACCGCGCCGCAATCATCTGCTGCTGTCCCACATCGGTCACCACCACGGCCCGACCGTCCACCCGACGTGCGATGTTCCGCACCACTTCGCCCATGGTCAATGCCTCTCCCGTCGGTTCGACATCCCGTTCGATCACGCTGCCGTATTCCTCTTCGAATTTCTGCCGGAATTTCGCAAACCATTCCTCCCGCCCGGCCCGCACCAGCCCCGGAATCATTTCGTTGAGGGCGTCGGATACGTCCGCATGGATTCCCACCTGCACCCGCACGTTCTTGTTGATCTCCGACGGGTCGATGTCGATGTGAATCACTTTCGCCTGTTTGGCATAGGTTTTCAGGTCGCCGGTCACCCGGTCGCTGAACCGCATGCCGATCGCAATCAGCACGTCGGCTTCCTGAGTCAGCACGTTCGGCGCCACGTTCCCGTGCATCCCCAGCATCCCCATGTAAAGCGGATGATCGGAAGGCACGCAGGACAGCCCCATCAACGTGGAAGCCATCGGGATATTCCCCTTTTCGGCAAAGTCGATCAGCAGGCTTTCCGCTCCGGAGAGTTTCACGCCCTGCCCGAACACGATCAGCGGCCGTTCGGCCCGGTTGATCATGTCGACGGCCAGTCCGGTCAAATCGGTATTCAACGGCGGTTTGACGATATAGCTCCGGATACCCGTGCACGGTACGTATTCGAAATCGGTCGTTTCCACCTGCGCGTTCTTCGTGATATCGATCAGCACCGGCCCCGGACGCCCCGATTTGGCGATGTAAAACGCCTTGGCGATGGCCGTGGGAATTTCAGCCGCCGAAGTGACCTGAAAATTCCATTTGGTGACGGGCATCGTCATGCTGATGATATCCGCCTCCTGAAAGGCGTCGCTGCCCAACAGTCCGGCAGGCACCTGTCCGGTGATGCAGACCAGCGGAGTGGAGTCGATCATGGCGTCCGTGATCCCCGTGATCAGATTGGTCGCTCCCGGTCCGGACGTGGCGATGCACACGCCCACTTTTCCCGTAGCCCTCGCGTATCCCTGAGCGGCGTGCACCGCTCCCTGTTCATGACGCGCCAGGACGTGGGTCAACCGGTCGGAAACCTTGTAAAGTCCGTCGTAAATGGGCAGCACCTGACCGCCCGGATAACCGAAAATGGTATCGATATGTTCTTCGAGCAGGGAATCGATGAGCGCTTCGACCCCCGTTATGTTTTTCAATTGTGACATGTTTCGGAATCTTTGGTAAAACTAATCGTTGACTTCGCGTACCCCGCCCTTGTCCGCCGATGCCACCATCGAAGCGTAGGCCCGGAGCGCCTTGGAGATCGACCGGTTCCGGTTTTTCGGCCGGAATACCGGTGTACCGACTCGTCGCCGTTCCAGTTCTTCGTCCGATACGTCCGCGCGGATCGTCCGGTTCGGAATGTCGATCACGATGCGGTCGCCGTTTTCCACCAAAGCGATGTTGCCCCCCGCTGCCGCTTCCGGCGACACGTGCCCGATGGACAGTCCGGAAGTTCCCCCGGAAAAGCGCCCGTCCGTAACCAGAGCGCAAGCCTTGTCCAGTTTCACCGATTTCAGGTAGGAAGTGGGATAAAGCATTTCCTGCATTCCCGGCCCCCCTTTCGGCCCCTCGTACCGGATAATCACCACATCCCCGGCTTCGACCGTACCGTCCAGAATTCCCTTGCAGGCTTCCTCCTGCGATTCGAAAACACAGGCCTTCCCCTCGAAATGCAGGATGGAAGCGTCGACGCCCGCGGTCTTCACGATACAGCCGTCCTGCGCGATATTCCCGTACAGCACCGCCAGTCCGCCATCCTGCATGTAGGCGTGTTCCGCATCCCGGATGCAGCCTTCCCGTCTGTCCGTATCGTGTTCTTCGTAATAGTTGTCCTGCGAAGCCAGCCGGATGTTGTACTTTCCGCCCGGAGCGGCCAAATAGCGCCGCAAAGCCTTCCCTGTCGCCTCCGGGCTCAGGATGTCGTTCTTCGCCACCGCCTCGGCCAGCGTCGGATAGTCGATCCGGCCGGCCGAACCGTCGATCAGCCCGGCCCGCAGCAACTCTCCCAGAATCCCCATGATTCCGCCCGCACGATGCACGTCCTGAATGTGATAATGGCTGTTCGGAGCCACCTTGCACAGCACGAGGATTTTCCGGGACAGTCGGTCGATGTCGGCCATCGTGAAATCCACTTCCGCCTCGCGGGCGACGGCCAGCAGGTGCAGCACCGTATTGGTCGACCCTCCCATGGCGATATCCATCGCCATGGCGTTCAGAAAAGCCTGTTTGGTCGCCACCGACCGGGGCAGCACCGCATCGTTGTCGTTCATGTAGTAATCCCACGTATTCTTCACGATCAGTTTGGCCGCCTTCTTAAAGAGTTTTTTCCGCAGCTTGTGCGTGGCCAGGATCGTCCCGTTCCCCGGCAGGGAAAGGCCCAACGCCTCCGTCAGGCAGTTCATGGAGTTGGCAGTGAACATACCCGAGCAAGAACCGCATGTCGGACAAGCCTTTTGCTCGAATTCGGCCAGCGCCTCGTCCGTTACCGTTTCGTCGGCCCCTTTCACCATCACGTCGATCAGGTCGTAATCTCGGTCGCCGACCCGTCCCGCTTCCATCGGGCCGCCGGAAACGAAAACCGCCGGAATGTTCAGCCGCATGGCGGCCATCAGCATCCCCGGCGTGATCTTGTCGCAGTTGGAAATGCAGATCATGCCGTCTACCTTGTGCGCATTGCACATGTATTCCACGCTGTCCGCAATCAGATCGCGCGACGGAAGCGAATAAAGCATTCCGTCGTGTCCCATGGCGATCCCGTCGTCAATGGCGATTGTATCGAATTCCGCGGCGAAACAACCTTCCTTCTCGATCCATTTTTTGATCTTCTGGCCGATTTCGTGCAGGTGCACGTGTCCCGGAACGAACTGCGTAAACGAATTGACCACGGCGATCACCGGCCGTCCGAACTGTTCTTCCTTCATGCCGTTGGCCCGCCAGAGGCTCCGCGCTCCGGCCATTTTCCGACCCTGCGTCGTGGTGTTGCTGCGAAGAGGTTTCATACCCGATATCCTTTGCTTTCTGCAAAAAAACGGAACATTCCGCTTTTCGCCGTTACTCTTTTCCCTGTATTTATGATGTCCAAAACACCGGACCTCCGGATCACTCGTTTGGGCATCAATCGTTTTACGTTCCGTCTTCCCGTTACGACTAACGAAATTCCGCCGGCACGCCGGATGTACGGGAAGATCGTACGAACCACAAATTTAAAAATAAAAATGCGGATTGTGCCATCCTGTTGTGAAAATCTTATCTTTGTGTGAAAATTTAAGATTATAATATCGGGCTGATTTTTTCCGAAAAGGAACAATCGTTAAACGAATCCGGGAAGCGGGATGTTATTTTAAAGCGCAAAGCGGATTCCGCGAAAAAAATAAAAATAAACGAAAAAGGTGAAACCGGGAGACCGCATTCCGGGCAAACCGCAAACAAAAAACGAATTTATGAAGAAAGAGTATCTGCCGTTCGTGGAAGAACTGATCGAACTGGCCATCCGGGAAGACATCGGAGACGGCGACCATACGTCGTTGTGCTGCATCCCTGTCGACAAACGGGGACGAATGAAACTGCTGGTCAAACAGGAAGGAATCCTGGCCGGGGTGGAAGTGGCCGAAATGATCCTCCGGCGGCTGGATCCGGACGTCCGGTTGGAAAAACGGATCGAAGACGGAACGCAGGTCAAACCGGGAGACATCGCATTCTACGTGGAAGGCAGGTTGATTTCGCTCCTGCAGGCCGAACGCATCCTGCTGAACGTGATGCAGCGGATGAGCGGGGTGGCGACCCAGACCGCCGTCTACGTAAAGGAAACCGCCGGTACGAAGACCAGAATCCTCGATACCCGAAAAACCACTCCCGGCATGCGGGTGCTGGACAAAATGGCCGTCAAGATCGGCGGCGGCGACAATCACCGGATGGGGCTTTTCGACATGATCCTGCTCAAGGACAACCACATCGACTTTGCGGGCGGGGTGTACAACGCCATCCGGAAAGCGCGGGAATATCTGAAGGCCAAGGGGAAAGACCTGCCTATCGAAGTGGAAGTGCGGACGCTGGACGACATCCGGGAAGTCTTCCGGGCCGGAGGCGCCGACCGGATCATGCTCGACAACTTCACGCCGGAACAAACCCTCGAAGCGGTGGCGTTGATCGACGGACGCACCGAAATCGAATCTTCTGGAGGCATCACGCTGGCCAACCTGAAAGACTATGCCGCCTGCGGAGTGGATTTCATCTCGGTAGGCGCCCTCACCCATCAGATCAAAAGCCTCGACCTGAGCCTGAAAGCGGTGGAATAATCCCCAAGGAAAACGGGCAGGAATGCCGGAACGCTCCGAAGCCGCACCGACGCCGTGCGGCTTCTTTTTTACGAATACGCTCGGAGAAAGTCAGTCGGCCCCGCCTTTATCCGTTGCAACGGTTCGATTAGAATAAAAAATCAGAAAACTGCTTCTTTCGGAATTTCACCTGTTTTTCTCCAGCAGGTCGGGCCGGAGCCGTTGCGTCCGCTCCCATGCCTCGTTTTCCTGCCACTCGGCGATCCGGGCGAAGTCCCCGGAAAGGAGCACCTCCGGCACCTTCCATCCGTTGAATTCCGCAGGCCGGGTATAGACCGGAGGAGCCAGCAGGTTGTCCTGAAAACAGTCCGTGAGCGCCGAAGCCTCGTCCCCGATGGCCCCCGGCACGATTCGCACCACACTGTCCGTGATGATGGCCGCCGCCAGTTCGCCGCCCGTCAGCACATAATCCCCGATGGAAATCTCCTTCGTAATCAGGTGTTCCCGGATGCGATAATCCACGCCTTTGTAATGCCCGCACAGGATGATGATGTTTTCCAGCGTCGACAGCCGGTTGGCTTCATGCTGGTCATAGGTTTGCCCGTCCGGAGAAGTATAGATGATTTCATCGTAATGACGCTCCCCCTTGAGTTTTTCCACCACCCGGAAAACGGGTTCCACCTTCATCACCATCCCGGCTTCCCCGCCGAACGGATAATCGTCCACCGTCCGATGTTTGTCCGTGGTATAGTCCCGGATGTTGTGGACATGGATTTCGACCAGTCCCTTCTGGCGGGCACGCTTGAGGATGGATTCGTTCAGCGGACTGGACAGCAGTTCGGGAACGACAGTCAGAATGTCGATGCGCATGAATCAGAAATTGACTTCCCCTTCGATGACTTCCGTGATGAACGGATTCGATTCCAGCTCGTGACCGATCGTGGTCGAAGGCCCGTGGCCCGAAAACACCTTCACCTCCCGTCCCAGGGGGATCAGGGTGCCGATGATGCTCCGCATGAGCCGATGATAGTCGCCGCCCGGCAGATCGGTGCGCCCGATGCTTCCCCGAAACAGCACGTCCCCCGTCAGCAATACCTTGTCCTTCTTATCGTAAAGCGAGATATGTCCCGGCGAATGCCCCGGCGTGTGAAAAATTTCCAGTTCCGTGTTCCCGAACCGAACGGTGTTCTGCCGGGAAAGGTCGATGTCCACCGTCGGAACGGCCCCTTCCAGTTCGAAACCGTACAGGCGTCCCTGCACCGGAGCCGACCTGACCAGAAATTCATCCTCTCCATGCAAAGCGAAAGGAATATGGTAACTGTCTTTCAAAAAGCTCACTCCCGCCAGATGATCCACATGGGCATGCGTATTGACGATCATCACGGGTTTCAGGCCGTTGTCGTCAATGTAGCGGGTGAGTATTTCGTTTTCACGCATCGTCGCGTTGCCCGGATCCACGATGATGCACTCCCCGGTCTCATCCGAGAGCACGTAGGTATTTTCCTGAAAGGCGTTGAACGCGAACTGAGCTATTTTCATCACAGGATCATTTTTCGACAAAATTAGGAAAAACAAGATGAATACCAAAGGGCGCCGGAACGGGAAACGACCGGCCGTTCGCCGCCGTTTTCCGAAACCTTCCGGAAGTCTTCCCGGAATCCCGGAAGAAACGTTACCTTTGCAGTAACCAAACGGAACAGACGTGGGCAGAAAGAAAGCGAAATATCCCCTGATCGAAGGACTGGAAATCACGGACGTGGCGGCGGAAGGCAAGGCGCTGGGAAAATACGGCGACCTGGTGGTCTTCGTCCCGATGGCCGTACCGGGCGACGTGGTGGACGTACAGGTGACCAACAAACGCCGCCGTTTTATGGAAGGAACGATAACGCGGCACCTCAAAAAATCGGAACGCCGGGCGGAACCGTTCTGCGAACATTACGGCGTCTGCGGAGGATGCAAATGGCAAAACCTGCCCTATGAAGACCAGTTGAAATACAAACAACAGCAGGTGGAAGACCAGCTCCGGCGCATCGGAAAAATCGATCTGCCGCCCGTTTCTCCCATCATCGGATCGGAAGAAACGGTTTATTACCGGAACAAACTCGAATTCACCTTTTCCTGCCGGCGCTGGATGACGCGGGAAGAAATCGCCGCGGGAGACGAGCTTCGCGATCCGGAAGCACTGGGATTTCACATTCCGGGCATGTTCGACAAAATCCTCGACATCCGTCACTGCTGGCTACAGCCGGAACCATCGAACGCCATTCGGCTGGCCGTCAAGGAATTTTGTTTGGAACGCGGGTATGAATTCTACAATCCCCGGACACATGAAGGCTATTTGCGGAACCTGACCGTCCGAACGGCTTCCACGGGAGAAACCATGGTGATCGTGGCCTTCGCCCGGCACGATCCGGAGCGGCAAACCGCCCTGCTGAATTTTCTGGAAACGAAGTTTCCGGAAATCACCTCGCTGATGTACGTCGTCAACTCCAAGCTCAACGATACGATCCACGATCTGGAAATCCGCCTCCATGCGGGACGGGATCACATTTTCGAAGAAATGGAAGGGTTGCGCTTCAAGATCGGCCCCAAATCCTTCTATCAGACCAATTCCCGGCAGGCTTACCGTCTCTATTCGATAGCCCGCGAATTCGCAGCCCTGAAAGGCGACGAAATCGTTTACGACCTTTACACGGGAACGGGAACGATTGCGAACTTTATCGCCCGAGGATGCCGAAAGGTGGTGGGAATCGAATATGTTCCGGAGGCCATCGAAGACGCCCGGATCAACGCCCGGATCAACGGACTGGAAAACACGGTCTTTTATGCAGGGGACATGAAGGATGTGCTGAACGAAGCGTTCATTGCGGAAAACGGCCGTCCGGATGTCGTCATCCTCGACCCGCCCCGGGCCGGCATTCATCCGGACGTGGCCGAAACGGTACTGAAGGCAGCCCCGGAACGGATCGTATACGTCAGCTGCAACCCGGCTACGCAGGCACGGGACATCGCCGTGTTCGACCGGGACTACCGGGTCGTCCGCGTGCAGCCCGTGGACATGTTCCCCCACACGCACCATGTGGAAAATGTGGTCTGTCTGGAACGGAAATAACGAAAAAAACCTATCTTTAGGCTGCAAAGGCAGGATCGTCCCTGCGGCGGACCGCTCCTTAGTTTCGTACATTCCAATGCTAACTTCCAAAACAGGTCGTATGAAAAACCGACTTTTTCCGGCGTTACTGCTGACAGCGGCAAACGTCATCCCTGTCCAAAGCCAACCTTATGCGTTGGAATTATCACTGGAATCGAAAACGGACAATTCCATGGAAATTTCCGCCCAAAAAACGGCTCCCGGAACCTATACGGTGCGAATCGAATTTTCGAGCCTGCAGAATACGACCTGGATGCAGCCGATATATGAAACGGCCGTCCAGTCGAGCGGCACGATTTTAACCCTCCGTCCCACTCATGCCGACGAGCCCGTACGGTGCATCTACCGTTACCAATACCTGACAGGACGGGAAAACACCGATCCCGACACCGCTTTCGTCTACCGCCTTCCCTATTCAAGCCGGTGTTCCGCCCGTATGCGCAACCTGTCTCAACTGCGCTCCGCTACCCAAACCGAAGAGGAACGCAAAAGCTGGAAAGCCTTTCAGTTTCGACTCGAGCAAGGGGATACGGTCTATGCCGTGCGCAAGGGAATCGTCACGGAAATCGTGGATAAATACGATCCCGTTCCGCAAGAAGGTCACACATCCTATCATTCCTATGCCAACCGAATCAAAATCGAACACGAGGACGGGAGCATCGCGAATTACAGCGTTCTGCAAAAAGGCAGTTTCCTGGTCAGGGAAGGGGATACCGTGTATCCGGATACGCCGCTCGCCCTGGCCGGAACCTACGACAATTCCCACTACCAGTTGCGCCTTATGTTATATGTTTATAAAAAAAGGGAGCCGGGGAAATTCAGGTTCATGTCGATCTATTTGAATCCCTATTTCCTGACCGACGAAGGCCCGGTGAAGCTGCAGGACAATGCGCTTTACACGCCCGCAATCACGGACGAACTGATTACGCAGGAGATGACCAAAAAGGAGGTCAAAAGGAGAAAGGGTAAAAAATAAAATGGAACGACCGAAACGGAACGAACCGCTTCTCCTTCCACCGGAAACGGTGCACGCCGAAGCCACCGGGGACGGTTCGATGACCCTGCGCCACCCGGTGCTGGGGGATCTGTACCATTCTTCGCGGGGAGCTTTCGGAGAAGCGGAACACGTTTACATCCGTGCCGGATTCGATGCGTGCTCCGGGCCGGATGTCCGCGTTTTCGAGATGGGATTCGGAAGCGGCCTGAACGCCCTGCTGACCCTCCGCCGGGCAGGGGAAACCGGCCGGCGGGTGGAATACCACACGGTGGAATTCTATCCCCTCGCATGGGAAACCGTCGAAAGGCTCGGATACGTTTCTCCGGAAGATCCGTTTTACGAACCGTTCCGAAACATGCACATCTGTCCGTGGAAAGAAGAAACGGAAATCGCTCCCGGATTCCGGATCAAAAAACATGACGGGGAATTGGCGGATACCGAACCGGATGCTATCTTTGACGTAATTTATTTCGACGCTTTCGCTCCGGAAACGCAGCCCGATCTGTGGAGCGAAACCGTTTTCCGGAAACTGTTCCGGCACACGGCACCGGGAGGCGTGCTGGTCACCTATTCCGCCAAGGGAGAAGTGAAACGGGCGCTCCGCGCGGCCGGATACGAAGTGACCCGTTTGCCGGGAGCGCTCGGCAAACGGCACATGGTACGGGCCGTCCGGAAGACGGAAACGAGCGCACGATAAAAACGAAAAACCGGTATGGAAACGAAAAACATCGTCACGGAATACCTCCGGTGCACCGAAGGGGAACTCTCCCCGCAGGAACAAGAGCTGGTCAAGGCGGCGAGAAAGGCATGCGACTCCGCCTATGCACCCTATTCCAGATATCAGGTAGGAGCGGCGGCCCTGCTGGACGACGGACGCATCCTGACCGGCTCCAACCAGGAAAGCCCGGTATTCCCTTCGGGGCTGTGCGCGGAACGGGTGTTACTGTATCAAATCAAAGCCGCCTGTCCCGACCGGGAAATTCTGGCCGTCGCCCTCGCGGCGAAATCGGCCGGAAAGCTGGTCAAAAACGAAGTCCGGCCCTGCGGGGCCTGCGCTCAGGTGTTCGCAGACGCCGCCGCACGGCAGCAGCGTCCCCTGCGGCTGATCCTGTCGGGCACTCAGGGATGCACCGTACTGGAAAACGCAGGCGCATTGCTGCCCTTCGCATTCGAAATGTAAATTCCGCCCGGCCCATGCCGGAAAAAACGATTGAAATGTTCAAAGCTACCGATATCCTTTACGAAGACAATCACCTGCTGGTGATCAACAAACCGGCCGGAGTGCTGGTACAATCGGACACCACGGGCGATGCGGCCCTCGAAGACGAAATCAAAGCGTTCATCCGCGAACGGGACGAAAAGCCTGGGAACGTCTTTCTGGGCGTGGTGCACCGCATAGACCGGCCGGTAAGCGGAGCGGTGCTCTTCGCCAAAACCGGAAAAGCGCTGGCCCGGCTGAACGAGATGCTGAAAAACCGCGAATTCCGGAAAATCTACTGGGCCATCACCGACCGGCGGCCGGAAAAGCTGGAAGACACCTTGGCGGACCATCTCGTCCGGGACGGAAAGACGAACAAATCCCGCTGCGTTTCCAAACCCACCGCCGACTCCAAAGAGGCCCGGCTCCGCTACCGGGTGATCGGAGGAAGCGACAATTACACGCTGTTGGAAATCGAGCTGCTGACGGGACGGCATCACCAGATCCGCTGCCAACTGGCCAAAGCGGGGTGCCCGATCAAGGGCGACCTCAAATACGGAGCGCCCCGTTCCAACAGGGACGGGAGCATTTCGCTCCATGCCCGTTCACTGGAATTCATGCATCCGGTGCGGAAGGAACCGGTGCGGGTAACGGCTCCCGTACCCAGGGAGGACAACCTTTGGCGCTATTTCGAGAAAAGCCAGGAATAACCCGAAGAACCGAAAAAAGACGAAACATGAAATACTACCTGATAGCGGGGGAAGCGTCGGGCGACCTGCACGGCGGAAACCTGATCCGGGGCCTGCGCAAAAACGATCCGCAGGCCGAATTCCGGTTCTGGGGAGGCGACCGGATGGCCGAAGCCGGAGGAAGGGAAAACCTCGTCCGGCATTACAAGGAGGCTTCCTTCATGGGCTTCTGGGAGGTTTTCAAGAACCTGCGAACCATTTTCCGGCAGATCGGCGACTGCAAAAAGGACATACAGGACTGGCAGCCGGACGTCATCGTTCTGATCGACTATGCGGGTTTCAACCTTCGGATCGCCCGGTTCGCCAAAGCGCACGGGATGAAAACCTTTTTTTACATCGCTCCGAAAGTTTGGGCATGGAAAGAAGGACGGGTGCAGCTGATCAAAGAGTACATCGATCGGCTGTTCATCATCTTTCCGTTCGAAAAAGCGTATTTCCGAAAGCACGGCATCGAAGCGGTATATTGCGGCAATCCGCTGATGGACGCCATTGCCGCGCGCCGTGTGGCCTGCGAAACGAAGGAAGAATTCGCTGCGGCCAACGGGCTGGACGAGCGTCCGATCATCGCCCTGCTGGCGGGAAGCCGCAGGCAGGAAATCGACTCCAATTTCCCGTTCATGGTCAGTCTTTCCAGCCGGTTTCCCGATTACCAGTTCGTGGTGGCGGGCGTCTCGTGGCTGGATAAAAACGTCTACGAACGTTACCTGACGGGGTCAAACGTACGCTATGTCTGCGACCGGACTTACGAACTGCTCACTCATTCGGCGGCGGCAGTGGTGACTTCGGGTACGGCAACGCTCGAAACGGCGCTGCTGGGCGTTCCGGAATTCGTCTGTTACCGCACGAGTTCTCTTTCCTATGCCATTGCCAAACGCTTCGCGAAAGTGAAATACATTTCCCTGGTCAACCTGATACTGAACCGCGAAGCTGTTCGGGAACTGATCCAGCAGGACATGACCCCGGAAAACGCCGAAGCGGAACTCCGGGCCATCCTTCCGGGAGGGACGAAGCACGAACGGCTGAAAGCCGATTACGCAGAGCTCAGACGGGCGACCGGGGAAAGCGGCGCCTCGGAGCGGACGGCCGCCGAAATGGTAAGGATATTGAAGAACGGTTAACCGGAACCATACGTTATGAAAATCATCTGCATCGGACGCAATTACGTCGAACACATCCGGGAGCTGGACGGCAACGACCGGATCCCCGAACAGCCCGTCTTTTTCATGAAACCGGATACGGCGCTCCTGCGCAACAATGCGCCCTTTTACGTTCCCGATTTCAGCGACGACCTCCAGTATGAAACGGAACTGGTCGTGCGGATCGGAAGGGTGGCGAAAGCCATCGACGAACGGTTTGCGCCGCGCTGTTACGGGGAAGTGGGACTCGGCATCGACTTCACGGCACGCGACATTCAGCGCAAATGCATCCGGGAAGGACTGCCGTGGGAAATCTGCAAGGCGTTCGACTGTTCCGCCGCCGTTTCGCCGGAATTCGTCTCGCTGGAGGAACTGGGCGGTGACGTCCAAAAGCTCCGGTTTCGGATGGAACTGAACGGAGAAACGAGGCAGGAGGGAGACGCTTCGCTGATGATTTTCGGGGTCGACCGGATCATTTCCTACGTTTCGCAGTTCGTCACGCTCCGCATCGGCGACCTGATCTTCACGGGAACCCCGGTCGGCGTAGGTCGGGTGAAACCCGGAGACCACATCACGGCCTCGCTGGAAGGGCGGACGCTGCTGGATTTCGAGATCAAATAGGAATACTTCTAAGAAGACCGCTCCGGAACCTCCGGATTTCCGAAGGTTAAGATTCCGACCCGGAACACGATTTTCCGCGGTCGCCCCGCTTCGGAGCCGACAGGATCAGGCGCAGCGACTGGTCGTAGGTGAAATAGTTCCACGTCCAGTTGATGAGGACGATCAGCCGGTTGCGGACGCCCAGGATCGACATCAGGTGCACCACCAGCCAGATCAGCCAGGCAAGCGCTCCCTGCAGTTTGAATATTTTCAAATCGGCCACGGCCCGATTGCGTCCGACCGTTGCCATCGTTCCCTTATTCCGGTAACGGAAAGGCGTCATCGGCTTTCCGCGGGCCGACCGTTCCAGATTGGCGGCCAGATGCCTGCCCTGCTGGATAGCGACCTGCGCCACCTGCGGATAGCCTTTGGGATAATTTCTTTCCGTCTGGTAACAAATGTCTCCGATGGCGAAAATCCGGTCGTATCCCTTCACCCGGTTGAACTCGTCCACGGCGATCCGGTTGCCCCGTTCCAGCACGGCAGCATCCAGCCCCGGAAAAAGATAGCCGGTCACGCCGCTCACCCAGATGACGGTTCTGGAACGGATCATGCTTCCGTCTCCCAGCGTGACGGTATCGTCGGCATAATCGGTCACCCGCCTGTCCAGGAGCACTTTCACGCCGAGTTGCTGTAAAAACCGGTCGGCTCCCGACGAAGCTTCCGGAGACATGCCTCCCAACAGGCGCGAGGAAGCCTCCACCAGATAGATGTTGAGCCTGTCCACTTCCAGATCGGGATAATCCTTTCGCAGCACGAACCGTTTCATTTCGGCCAGCGCTCCGGCGATTTCTACGCCGGTAGCTCCTCCCCCTACCACCACGACGTTCAGCAACTCTTCCTTCTCCTGCGGATCGTCGGTGGTCAACGCCCGTTCGAAATTGCTCAGGACGACGTTCCGGATGGCAAGCGCCTCCTCCACGCTCTTCATGGAGAAAGAGCGGCGACAGAGGGCATCGTTCCCGAAATAATTGGTCGTCGTACCCGCCGCGATCACCAGATAATCGTAAGCGATCGCCCCGACGGTCGTGCGCACCCGGTTTCGTTCGGGCTCGATGCCGGTCACTTCTGCCATCCGAAAATAAAAATTCTTTTTCCGCTGGAAAACCTTCCGGAACGGGAACAGGATCGAACTCGGTTCCAGTCCCGCCGTAGCCACCTGATAGAACAGCGGGGGAAACTGGTGATAATTGTTCCGATCCGCCAGCACGATCTGGAATTCGTCTCCGGAAAGACATTCCGCCAGCCGAAGGCCTCCGAAGCCGCCCCCGACGATCACGACCCGTTTACAAGACGAAGATGGGATATTGCTGCTCATTCCGCGGAAATTATCGAACGGATAAAGGTAACAAATACCATGCAGATTCCGGCCCGAAAAACGCATCGTTTTCCGGATGCGATTTCCTATATTTGTATCCAATCAATCCTGTAAGCCATGGAATACTACACTTATGCCAACGGAGACCGGATGCCGATGCTGGGAATCGGCACCTGGCAGTCCGACCGGGAAAAACTCTACGACGCCATCGTGGAAGCCGTGAAATACGGCTATCGGCACATCGACTGCGCCTACATTTACGACAACGAGGATATCGTGGGGGAAGCCGTCGAGCACCTGATCCGCACGGGCGTGGTCACGCGGCAGGAACTTTGGATCACTTCCAAGCTGTGGAACGCCTCCCACAAGCGGGAACAGGCCCTTCCGGCCATCGAAACCTCGCTTCGGAACCTGCGCACCGATTATGTGGACATGTACCTGATCCACTGGCCCGTCGCTCTGAAGGAAGGCACCAAGTTTCCGAAAGACGCCGCGCAGTTCTACACGCTGGAACAGGTGCCGCTGGCGGAAACGTGGCAGGGCATGGAAGACTGCTTCCGGGCAGGGCTGACACGGCACATCGGCGTATCCAATTTCAGCGTCCGGAAATTGAAAGGGCTGCTAGAGAACGCGGAAATTCGGCCGGAAAACGACCAGGTGGAAATGAATCCCTACCTGCAACAGCCGGAACTGTTCGACTTCTGCCGAAAGGAAAACATCTGCATCACCGCTTTTTCCCCGCTGGGCAAGGGGAATACGGCCCGGCAAAAGGGACTGAACCTCTTCGAAGACCCGGTGCTGAAATCCATCGCCGAAGCGCACCGCTGCCCGGTTTCGCAGGTCATCCTGAAATGGGCCGTGCAGAAAGGCATCGTCGTCATTCCCAAATCGGTCACGCCGGCCCGCATCCGGGAAAACTTCGACGCCCTGAAAATCACGCTGATCCCGGAAGAGATGAGCCGGATCGACGGCATCGACAAGCACAACCGGATTTCCTACGGCGGGGGCTGGCTGCTGGAAGGAAGTCCCTATACCTACGAAAACCTCTGGGACGAACCGAGGCAGTAAGAAGGGGCATCCTCGTTCAATCGCCCGAAACGCGAAGTCCCCGGCCTAACGGCCGGGGACTTTCGTATCCGGAGCATTCCAGCAAATTACGCAAACAGTTCCTCGAACAGCCTGCGGTAAGCCTCCGCTCCTTCCCGTACGTTTTCTTCCGCTTCCGGTGTTCCCATTCCGTAAACGACGAACGGCGTTTCCCATTCCATCGCTACGTGATGGGCCATGAACTGGTACGGACGCAGCAATTCGTCCATCGTAAACCGGTTGCGCCCTCCGGAACGGTAGGCGTCGTATTCCGAACCGGCGGTAGCGGCCACCAGCAACCGTTTTCCGGCCAGCTTTCCGGTCATGGAAACGGCCATGAAAATTTCGTCGATCCATCCTTTCAGAGCCGACGGAGCGCTCGCCCAGTAGAACGGAAACTGGAACACCAGCGCGTCTGCCTCGGACAACATCCGCTGTTGTGCCTCCCCGTTCTGTTCGGGAGCATACAGATCGAGCACCGTCACGCCCGGCAATCCCTTCACCGCCTCGACCAGCGCCCGGTTCGCCACGGACTCTTCGTAATGGGGATGCGCCAATACCAGCAATACTTTTTTATTCGTCTTTTCCATCGCGTAAACTTTTAGGTCGTACATTCACCTCCTTTCTCCGGAACGGGGAAGGATGAACAAATTTAATATTTTTTACGGATCATGCCGTGTTTCCCGTCGTTTCCCGTTTTCCCTTTCAAATGACTTCCAGCGGAACTTTCCGGGCCGGCGCCGGAAATGCCCGATCCAATTCATGCAGATCGTCCGGTGTCAGGCGAATATCGAGGCTGCCCGCATTTTCCCGAACATGTTCGGCGGTGGCGGCTTTCGGAATGGCTATCACGCCCGGCAACCGCAATACCCACGCCAAGGCAACCTGTGCAGGCGTAGCGTCGTGGCGACGGGCGACTTCCTTCAACACCGGCCGGTTCAGCAACCGCCCCTGTTCTACGGGCGAGTAGGCGATCAGGGGCAGTTCACGTTCCCCGCACCACGGAATCAGGTCGTACTCCGGCCCCCTCCGCGTCAGATTATAAAGTACCTCGTCGGCAGCGCATGTGTTTCCGCCCGGAAGGGCGAACAGCCCGGCCATGTCCAGCACATCCAGGTTGCTCACTCCCCACTGCCGGATTTTCCCTTCCGCCTGCAGTTCCAGCATGGCTTCCACCGTTTCGGACAACGGATATCTCCCCATCCAGTGCAGCAAATACAGGTCGAGAGCTTCCACCCCCAGCCGTCGCAGGCTTCCCTCGCATGCCCGTTTGGTTCCCTTCCGGTCGGCATGGGAAGGAAGCACCTTGCTGATGAGGAAAACCCGGTCGCGGATGCCGGCGATCGCCTCCCCCACCAAACGCTCCGAACGACCGTCACCGTACATTTCCGCCGTATCGATCACATTCATACCCAGATCTATCCCCGTTCGCAACGCCCGTATTTCTTCGCTCCGGCGGCCCGGATCATCCCCCATGCGCCAGGTTCCCTGCCCCAGTGCGGGAACCTGTTCGCCTCCCGGAAAAATAACTGTTTTCATCTTGTCGTCTTTCAAAACATTGGTCATGCGCCTTTCTCAACCGTCTTTCCGTCCGGTTTCGATATATCCTCCCGTTTTCGAAGGGATTCCCCTGCAAAATAAAAGCCATCCCCGATCGGGAATGGCTCATCAAGCATATATCCGTTCGTTTTATGGAAAACCGGTGCCGCCTCTTCCGAGCCGCTCAGCCGACCACCCGAATCGTACGGGTTTCCCCGTCCACACCGATCCGTACCCGTGTCACCCCTTCCTCCGGCAAAATCTCCTCCACTTTTTCCGGCCATTCGATCAGGCAGAGTTCTCCGCTGTAAAAATATTCCTCGTATCCGAAATCGAACACTTCTTCCATCCGTTCGACCCGGTAAAAATCGAAGTGGTAAATCCGGCGTCCGGCCTCCGTGCAATACTCGTTCACGATGGCGAACGTGGGGCTGTTCACCGTATCGGTCACTCCCAGTCGTTCGCAGACCGCCCGAATCAACGTGGTCTTTCCCGCTCCCATCGGGCCGTAAAACGCCACGATCCGAGGCTTCCCCGGCACTTCCGGCTTTTCCAAGTTCAGTTCTTCCACCAGTCGTTCCGCCGCGTCGGGAACGTCGTCTTCGTCCTTTACCGTAATCGCTTCCATAACCTGTTTTGCAAGAGAAAATAGGCCCCGGTTACACGAGGGCCAGTTTCAGCACGTCCGTATTGGTACGCACGTAATCGAAAGTGACCCCTTCGATATAGTCTTCCTTGATCTCGGAAATATCCTTCCGGTTCTCTTCGCTCAGGATGATCTCCGTGATCCCGGCCCGTTTGGCGGCCAGAATCTTTTCCTTAATGCCGCCGACCGGCAGGACACGTCCCCGCAAGGTCGTTTCCCCCGTCATCGCGATACGCTCCCGCACTTTCCGTCCCGTGAAGGTCGAAACGAGCGAAGTCACCATCGTGATCCCGGCGCTGGGGCCGTCTTTCGGAATCGCCCCTTCCGGCACGTGCACGTGTACGTCGTATTCCCGAAATTTCTCCTCGGGAATGTCCAGCTCTTCCGCATGGGCCTTGATCCACTGCAGGGCCAGCGTCGCGGACTCCTTCATCACGTCTCCCAGGTTCCCGGTCATCGAAAGGTTACCCTTCCCCTTGCACAGCGAGGATTCGACATAGAGGATATCTCCGCCGACCTCCGTCCAGGCCAGTCCCGTCACCACACCGGGGAACTCGTTCCCTTCGTACATGTCGTTCTGGAACTTAGGCACCCCGAGAATTCTTTCCACGTCTTCGGGAGTGATCTCCGGTTTGTACTCTTCCCCGAACCCGATGTTCTTCGCACGGTGGCGAGCCAGCTTCGCGATCAGTTTGTCGAGCGTCCGCACGCCCGATTCCCGCGTGTATTCCCCGACGATCTTTTCGATCGTCTTCGGGCCGATCCGGAATTGTTTCGCCGTGATCCCGTGCGCTTCGAGCTGCTTCGGAACCAGGTGTTTCCGGGCGATCTGCACCTTGTCTTCCAACAGATACCCGTGAATGTTGATCATCTCCATCCGGTCGCGCAGCGCCGGCGAAATGTTGGCCACGTTGTTGGCCGTGGCGATGAACATCACCTTCGACAGATCGTATTCCGTATCCAGATAATTGTCATGGAACGTGGTGTTCTGTTCCGGGTCGAGCACTTCCAACAGGGCGGACGACGGATCGCCGTGCGTGCTGCTGTCTCCCACCTTGTCGATTTCGTCGAGGATCACCACCGGATTCGACGACCCGCAGCGGCGGATGGTCTGGATGATCCGCCCCGGCATGGCTCCGATGTAGGTGCGCCGGTGACCGCGGATTTCCGCTTCGTCGTGCAAACCGCCCAGCGAAATGCGCCCGAACTTCCGTTTCAGGGCAGCGGCCACGGACTTGCCCAGCGAAGTTTTCCCGACCCCCGGAGGGCCGTACAGACAAATGATCGGGGATTTCAGGTCGCCCTTCAGTTTCAGTACGGCCAAATGTTCCAGAATGCGGTCTTTCACTTCGTCCAGCCCGAAATGATCGGCATCGAGCCGTTTCTTGGCATGTTTCAGGTCGAGGTTGTCCTTCGTGTACTCGTTCCACGGCAGATCGAGAACCAGTTGCAGGTAGTTGAGCTGCACGGAGTACTCGGCCACCGCCGGATTCATCCGTTCCAGCTTGCCCAGTTCCTTGTAGAACATTTCGCGGACTTCCGCCGTCCATTTCTTCTTGGCCGCCTTTTCCCGCAGTTCGTCCAGATCCCGGTCGGAGGGATCGCCGCCCAGCTCTTCCTGGATGGTACGGATCTGCTGCTGCAGGAAATATTCCCGCTGCTGCTGATCCAGATCCTGTTTCACCTTGGACTGAATATCGTTCTTGAGTTCCAGCAACTGCTGTTCCCGAACCAGAATCTCCAACAGGTATTTGGCCCGCGACAACAGCCCCGGCGCCTCCAGCAACCGCTGCCGGTCGCCGTCCGGCAGATCAAGGTTCGAACAAACGAAATTGATGATGCCCCGGTTGCTGTCGATATTCTTAATGGCGAACGAAGCCTCCTTCGGCATGGAAGGCGACGTATGGATGATTTTCAGCGAGACGTCCTTGATGGATTCGACCAGCGCGTCGAACTCCATGTTTTTCTTATCGGGAGCCGTATCCTTCAACACGCTGACCGAAGCCTTGAAGTAGGGTTCGGAGGAAACGTATTCCTTGATTTCCACCTTCTCCAGTCCGTGCAGAATCACCGTCAGGTTCCCGTTGGGCATTTCCAGGATTTTCAGGATGCGGGCCGCCGTTCCCACCCGGTACATGTCGTCCGGGCCGGGATATTCCACTTCGGCTTCCTTCTGCAGAACGGCTCCCAACACGCCCCCCTCGGCATCCACCTCCTTGATCAGCTTCATGGAACGTTCGCGTCCCACGGTGATCGGAGTGATGGCGCCGGGAAAAAGCACCGAACTGCGCAGCGAAAGGATGGGAATGATTTCCGGGATGGCCACGTCGTTCCCCAACTCGTCGTCCGACGACGAAATGATGGGAATCACCTGGTGTCTCCCCTCCAGCATATCCGAAATGCCGGATAACTCGTCTTTTACTTTCCTATATTTTTTGCTCATAATTACTCTTGCTCGAAAGTCGCAAAGTTATGAATTTTCATGCGTAAATACAATTATGCCTAATATAAACGCCAAAAAGTTTCCCAAATTGTAAGAAAAACGAAGGAATGATTCCAAAAATTAGGTATCTTTGCAAATTCAGTGCTGAACCGACCGGCATGCGGCGTTCGGACGCGGCACGGAAGAGAACGAAAAAGACAGCTTAAACCCGCATGCATTCGAGCCATCAAAACCATGGAAACAACTGCAAAATACACGCCCTCGGAAATCGAGCCCAAATGGTACGAATACTGGATCGACCGGGGATTCTTCCGGTCGGAACCGGACAGACGGGAACCCTATACCATCGTCATCCCGCCCCCGAACGTGACGGGCGTACTCCACATGGGCCACATGCTCAACAATACCATCCAGGACGTGCTGGTGCGCCGGGCGCGGATGAAAGGGAAAAACGCCTGCTGGGTGCCGGGAATCGACCACGCCTCCATTTCCACGGAGACCAAGGTGGTGCAGAAACTCAAATCGGAAGGGATCGAAAAAAACGACCTGACGCGTGAGGAATTTCTCCGCTATGCCTGGGACTGGAAGGAGAAATACGGCGGCATCATCCTGAAACAGCTCCGAAAACTGGGCGCTTCGTGCGACTGGGATCGGACGAAGTTCACGATGGATCCCGACATGACCGAAGGGGTCATCCGGGTATTCGTGGATTTGCACGACAAGGGGAAAATCTACCGGGGCGTCCGGATGGTCAACTGGGACCCTTCGTCGCAAACCGCCCTTTCGGACGAAGAAGTGATTTACCGGGAAGTGCAGAGCAAGCTCTATTATCTGCGGTATAAAATCGAAGGAGAAGACGGATACGTGATCGTGGCCACCACCCGTCCGGAAACGATCCTGGGGGATACGGCCCTGTGCGTCAATCCGAACGATCCCCGCTATGCCGGGCTGAAAGGGAAGAAAGTGATCGTTCCGCTCGTGAACCGGTCGATTCCGGTCATCATGGACGATTACGTGGACATCGAATTCGGCACGGGTGCGCTGAAAGTGACGCCGGCCCACGATGTGAACGACTACATGCTGGGCGAAAAATACAACCTCGAAACGATCGACATTTTCAACGACGACGGCACGATCAACGGCAAGGTCGGACTGTACGTGGGCATGGATCGTTTCGACGTGCGGAAACGGATCGAAACCGACCTGCGGGATGCGGGGCTGCTGGAAAAGACCGAAGACTATACCAACAAGGTGGGCTTCTCGGAACGAACCAATGCGGTGATCGAGCCCAAACTTTCGATGCAGTGGTTCGTTCGGATGAAGGAACTGGCGCAGCCGGCCCTGAAAGCGGTCATGGAAGACGATATCCGGCTGCTTCCGGCCAAGTTCAAGAGCACCTACCGTTACTGGATGGAAAACGTGAAGGACTGGTGCATCTCCCGGCAGCTTTGGTGGGGTCAGCAGATTCCGGCGTACTACCTGCCGCAGGGGGGATACGTGGTAGCGGAAACTCCGGAACAGGCGCTCGAACTGGCCCGGCAGAAAACGGGAGATGAGAAACTGACGCTGTCCGACCTGCGTCAGGATCCCGACGTGCTGGACACGTGGTTTTCCTCCTGGCTCTGGCCGCTGTCGGTGTTCGACGGCATCCGGAACCCCGAAAACCCGGAAGTGAAATACTACTACCCGACCAACGACCTGGTGACCGCTCCGGACATCCTGTTTTTCTGGGTGGCCCGGATGATCGTTTCGGGGTATGAATATGCCGGAGAAAAGCCCTTCAAAAACGTCTATCTCACCGGAACGGTGCGGGACGCCCTGCACCGCAAGATGAGCAAGTCGCTCGGCAACTCGCCGGACCCGCTCGACCTGATCGCTCAATACGGGGCCGACGGGGTGCGGATGGGAATGCTCCTGTGCTCGGCGGCCGGAAACGACCTGATGTACGAAGACTCGCTGTGCGAACAGGGACGGAATTTCGGAAACAAAATCTGGAACGCCTTTCGGCTGGTGCAGTCCTGGACGCCGGACGACGCGCTGGCGCAGCTGGAAACGAACCGGATTTCGGTCGCGTGGTTCGAAGCCGTACTGAACCGGACGCTCGAAGAAGTGGAAGCCGATTTCGACGCCTACCGTCTTTCGGAAGCACTGATGAAGCTTTATAAACTTTTCTGGGACGAATTTTCGGGCTGGTATCTCGAACTGGTCAAACCCGGCTATCGGCAACCGATCGACCGCACGACCTACGAGGCGACCCTCGGCTATTTCGAAAAGCTGTTGCAGTTGCTTCATCCGTTCATGCCCTTCGTCACGGAGGAAATCTGGCACCGGATCGCCGCGCGGAAAGACGGGGAATCCATCATGGTGAGCCGGATGCCGGAAGCGAAGCCTTACGATGCGAAGCTGCTGGAAGAATTCGCGCTGGTCAAGGAAACCATCTCGGCCATACGCAGCATCCGGAAAGACAAAAATATTCCCAACCGGGAAACGGCGGAACTGCTGGTGCGTCCGGACGAAAACTATCATCCGTACTACAATCCGGTTCTGGTGAAAATGGCCAATCTGTCGGACATCCGGACGGTGGAGGCCAAGGCGGAAAACGCGGCTTCGTTCATCGTGAAGAGCACCGAATATTTCGTACCGCTGGGAGACGGCATCGACGTGGAGGCGGAACTGGCCAAACTGACCGCCGATCTGAAATACCAAGAAGGTTTCCTGGCATCGGTGATGAAAAAGCTGGGAAACGAACGGTTCGTGCAGAACGCACCGGCTGCCGTCGTGGAAAACGAACAGGCCAAGAAAAATGACTCGGAAACCAAAATCAAGGCGCTTCGCGAACAGATCGCGTTGCTCGAAAAGAGAAAGTGAGGCTCCGCCGGAAACCGTTGGACGGATTTTCGCGGAACGGATAAGCGCAAAGAAAAGGGAACGGTCGAATCGACCGTTCCCTTTTCTTTTACAAATCGCCCCGGCACGCCGAGGCATCCGGGCAAGCACCTATTTCAGTTCCACCGTCACCACCGACATGGCCGGCAGGTTGACCGTCACTTTTTCTCCGTCGACCGAAAAATCGTCGAAATCATACAAAACCACCCGGTTCGGATTTTCAAACGAATTGCAATCCCGTATATTCTCCGACGTAATCACCTGTCCCTTTCCCCTGGACATTCCTTGCGCCCCATGCACGACGCATTTCACCTGCACACTTCGCTGCAAATCCGCATTCACCAGCGATAGATGAATCTTCCCGTCGGCATCCCGCGAAGCCGAAGCGGTCACCTGCGGAAACGCCTTTCCTTCCTCATCCTTCGCCTCGGGCGATTGCAAAACCGTCGGCAACAACGTCGCATCGTGGTGCACCTTGTACATATCGAAAACATGGTAGGTCGGTGTCAGCAGCATCTTCTCCCCGTCGGTCAGGAACAGGGACTGCAGTACGTTCACCAGTTGAGCGATGTTGGCCATTTTCACCCGGTCGGCGTGGTTGTTGAAAATGTTCAGCGTCACCCCTGCCACAATGGCGTCCCGCAGCGTATTCTGCTGATACAGGAATCCCGGATTGGTGCCCGGTTCCACGTTGAACCAGTTGCCCCATTCGTCCACCACCAGTCCTACCCGCTTTTCCGGATCGTACCGATCCATGATCGCCCCATGACGCGTCACCAGCTCATCCATATAATACGCCTTCCGGATCGTCCGATAATATTCCGCTTCGTCGAAGTCCGTCGCACTCCCCTTGTCGCTCCACTGGTTCGGCACCGTATAATAGTGCAGCGAGACCCCCTGTTTCATCCCCGTGGGGATGTCCCGCATCATCACCTCCATCCAGTGGTAATCGGCCACGTTCGGGCCTCCGACGATCCGGTACAAACGGTTGTTCCCGTAATTGCGGCAATAGGTCTGGTAACGCCGATACTCCCCGGCATAATATTCCGCCGTCATGTTTCCCCCGCACCCCCAGTTTTCGTTCCCGACACCCCAGAATTTCACCTTCCAGGGCTTTTCCCGGCCGTTTTGCCGTCGCAGGTTAGCCATCGGGCTTTCCCCGTCGAAAGTGATGTATTCCACCCATTTGGACATTTCCTCGACCGTTCCGCTGCCCACATTGCCGCAAATGTACGGTTCGGCCCCCAGTTCCTCGCACAGATTCAGGAACTCGTGCGTGCCGAAAGCGTTGTCCTCCACCACGCCGCCCCAATGGGTGTTGATCATCTTCGGACGTTCCGACCGGGGGCCGATTCCGTCCCGCCAGTGATATTCGTCCGCAAAGCATCCGCCGGGCCACCGGAGGTTGGGAATCCGGATGCGCTTCAGCGCCTCGATGATGTCGTTGCGCACTCCGCCCGTATTCGGAACGGAAGAATCCTCCCCTACCCACAGGCCGCCGTAAATACCCCGCCCTAGGTGTTCCGAGAAATGCCCGTAGATATGCCGGCTGATGGTGTATTTTCCCTGATCGGCGTTGACCGTCATCTCGGCCGTCGCCTGCCCTGCCGCGGAAAAAGCGCCTCCGCAGCACAACACGAGTAAAAATGAAAAAAATCCGGATTTCATAAGCCCAAAAGGTTAGTGGTTTTTTACGAGAAAACGGTTTCCGGGGCGGCCCTGTTTCACACCTCCGAAGAAACACCGGAATAAAGATAAAAAAAGATCGCCTTCCTTCCAAAGCGATCCGTTCTTTTTGGCGTGCCACCAACGAGGTGCTCACCCATCACCCCTTCTCCGCCTCACCGACACCTCCCCGTTCCACGACTGCTTCCGCTTCAACCGTCCGCTCGGCCCTCCTGCGGATCAGTACTTTCAACAACGTGATCGAACCGATGCCCAAAGCGATATTCAGAGCGAACAGCAGGTTGATGTCGATGTCCTTCAACAGAATGTTCAGCAAAATGAAAAACGCCTGGAACCCGATGATGATCATGGAACTTTCCATATGATTCAGTCCCAACTGCAAGAGGATGTGATGAATATGCCTCCGGTCGGGATGAAAAGGAGAAAGTCCGTTGCGCATCCGCTCGCAGAACACCCGCAGGGTGTCGAACGCCGGCACGAACAGTATCCCCAAAACGACCGCCGGAGCCGAATCCACCTGGAACATCTCCGTATCCACATTGAGATTGTAAAATCTCAGCGCCAGAAACGTAATGAGGAAGCCCAGCGTCAGCGAACCGGTATCCCCCATAAAAATCTTGAGCCGCTTACCCCCCACGTTGAAAAAGAAGAAAACCGCCACCACCCCCAGCATGGCATTGGCGATCAACGCATAAATGTAGATTCCCTGCCACCAGAACCAGCCGCCCAAAGCCAGCAGCGTCAGGATGGACAGACCGGAACACAGTCCGTCGATTCCGTCGATCAGATTGTAAGCGTTCACCAGAAGCACCACCAGCAGGATCGTCAGAAAAGCCCCCAGCAGGACCGGAATGTGGTGGATGCCGAAAAGCCCGCCCAGGTTGGTGATCATGTTTCCGCTGTACAGCAACAAAATCGCTGCGATCACCTGAGCCACGAATTTGGTTTTGTAGGAAAGGCCTTTCAGATCGTCGGCCAATCCCACCAGGTATAAAACGGTTCCGCCCGCCAGCAAAAACGCCAGTTCACGCATCACGTCCATCTCGAAAAACGGGGAGATGGTCAGCCCGTAACAGTACCTCATCCCGATCACCAGCGAAAGCGAAAAGATAAAAGCGGGAAAAAAAGCCACGCCGCCCAACCGGGGAATGGCTCCGGTATGGGATTTGCGTTCGGAAAGCACGTCGAAAAGCCTTTTTTCCTTGGAAATCAACACGATCTGGGGAATGGTCAACCATCCCAGAAAAGCCGACAGCAAAAAGGCCGCCACCACAAATAGATTCAACACATCCATGGAATCCGAGTTTTTTCCGACGTTAAAGCATCCGTTCTTTCAATGGCAACGCATTCGATGCCGTTTTCCTTTCTCTCCGTTCCACACGGCCCGTATTCACTCCCCCGTTCCCGTGGTTATCATACATGATAACCGGTATGCAAATATATATAAAAAACTTTGCCAATACTATCTAAAAGCGAAAATGGACGACATCCTGATCAAAATAGGCCACAGAATCAGGCAAATCCGGGAAGGTAAAAACATCACCCAACAGGATTTGGCGGCCATGTGCAATTTCGAGAAATCGAACATGAGCCGCATCGAATCCGGGAAAAATAATCTCACCATTTACACGCTTCATAAAATCAGTAAGGCTCTCTCTACGACCATCGCACACATAGTAGATGTGGAATAGGCCGTTCGCGTTGCAATATTATTACTTTTTTCAATATTTTTTCAGTTCCGTACTTTTTTACAACCGCCCTCCTGCCCGAAGGATGCCTTTCCGAAAGCACTCATCCCCCGACTCCGTATGTTCGAGTCCTCCATTCCATCCCCTTCGATCAGGTTTCCGGATACGGTTCCCATCCCGATAGGCTTATTTTCACTTCCGCCTGATCCGAACCTTCAAGGACTTGGGCACTTCCCGATCGGTCACCAGTATCAAATATCCTCCGCCTCCGGCACCGCTTATCTTATATCCCAGCACCCCTTCCGCACCATCGTACTCTTCCGCCAATTCCCGCACGTCCTCCGGCATCATGTTGGGGAACATCCGAAGCTGCGCTTCCAGCGACTCCCGCACGGCTACGCCGAACGCCTTCGCATCCTTCTGCAAAATCGCCTCCCAACACCTATCCGCCGCCATGCTCAGCGCCTCCGCTCCCGCACGATCGATGCGGGTATCGGCCAACACATCGTATCCTCCCCTCCGGGGATACATCTGGATCAATCGGAGTCGCTCCTCCAGCCAGGACAATACGCTCTCGTCCGTGACCGTTTCGATCCGGGAAGGCCAGTAGCCCCCTTCATAGTATAACCGGTTCAATGCCGGCAGGGTGATTCCGATGGCGTCCTGCGAACCGCTGACGTATTCGGTACCGGGAGGATTCTCAAAGCAGAACAAGGTTCGCGCCAGCTTGATGCGATCGCCTTCCGGCACGTCGGTTTGCCACAACTCCACCGCTTTTTTCCGGGAACTGGTCGCCATGCCGCTCCGATCATTGAAATCGTAATCGGGTTCGATGCAGATCGTCAGCACCGCTCCTGAAGCATGTTTCGAAACATAGGGCTGATCCAGCCACCCACCCGCCAGATCGATCCGATACGGAATCCGGCATTCCTGCCGCAAAGCGGTCGTAGAGCGCACCGGCAACCCCGGATGGGGTTCCCGCTTGCTGACCACGTATTCGATTCCCAATTCCCGGCAAAGGGCTTCCTTCGCCGGAAGATGGCCGTCTTCGTTGACGAAAAAGACATCGGGACGCAGCTTCCGCAGTTCCGCCTCGAAATCCAGCAATCCGCTTCCCGAATTGATCCAGGCGTCTTTCACCACTTTCAACGCTTTCACCATATACAGCCGCTCCCGGTCCGTATTGATCGTCTTGCGCGCCTTCAGCTCCGCGATGGTCTTATCGGAACCGATCCCCACGTATAAATCTCCGTATTCGGCCGCCTCCTCAAAAAAGGCTACGTGACCGCTATGCAACATGTCGTAACAACCCGACACAAACACTTTCTTCGTCATTTTCCTTCAATGTCGTTTTTAACTCATCTTCGTTTCTTCGACCGGACTCCAACAGCGTGCTACCGCATCCGGGCCGCTGCCTCCGCGAACAACGCCACCCCCTTGTCGGTCAGGGGATGATCCAATAGGCCTTCGATCGCTTTCAACGGGCAGGTCGCCACATCGGCTCCCGCCTCCAGACACTGCACGATGTGCTGTGCCGAACGGATGGAAGAAGCGATGACCTGCGTGGAATACCCATAATAATCGTATACTTCCACTACACGTCTTACCAATTCCACCCCGTCGCTCGCAATGTCGTCCAACCGCCCCACGAAAGGCGACGCATAGGTAGCTCCGGCCTTGGCCGCCAGCAACGCCTGTCCCAAACCGAAAATAAGGGTACAGTTGGTTTTGATCTCCCGATCGGAAAAATACCTGACCGCCCGGATCCCGTCCCGCGTACAGGGCACCTTCACGACGATACGCGGATGAAGCGCGGCCAGTTCCTCTCCTTCCCGGATCATGGAATCGTAATCGGTTCCCAGCACTTCGGCGCTCACGGGGCCGTCCACCAGAGCGCAGATCGCCAGATAATGGTTCCGGATATTCTCCGTCCCGCATATCCCCTCGCGGGCCATCAGGGAAGGATTGGTCGTCACTCCGTCCAGCACACCCAGTGCCTGAGCCTCCCGAATCTGATCGAGATCGGCCGTGTCAACGAAAAATTTCATGGCGGTTCCCTATTTAAGTGTTATAGAAACGATCCTGTCCCCTTCGCAGCCTCGCATCCGGCATACCGGCAAAATGCGAAGATGCATACGCGGAAAGAACCCGTATCGCCGTTTCCAGGCACGATACGGGCATATTCTCCCCTTCCTTCCTAATATTTATTCAAAGCTACTTTCCGGCCAGAAATTCCTTTACTTTCCGATAAACGCTCTGACCGTTGAAGCCGAATTTTTCATCCAGCACCTTGTAAGGAGCCGAGTAACCGAAATGATCCAAACCGCTCACCACTCCGTCGGCTCCGACCAGCCCGGCCAGCGTCACCGGCAGTCCGGAAGTCAACCCGAATTTCTTCACTCCGGCAGGCAGCACTTCCTGCTGATATTCGGTCGGTTGATCCCGGAAAAGACCTTCCGACGGAACCGATACCACCCGCACTTTCACCCCGTCCGCCTTCAGCAACTCCGCACCTTCCACCAAAGTGGCGACTTCCGAACCGTTCGCCACCAGAATCACATCCGGACGATCCGCACCTTCTTCCTTCATCACGATGTAGCCGCCTTTTTTCACGCCGTCATAACAATCCACCGGCAGCTTGGCGATATTCTGTCGCGACAGAATGAGAGCGGCAGGCTTCTTCGCTTCCAGCACCATCCTCCAGGCTTCGGTCGTCTCGCCCGCATCCCCCGGACGCATCACCAGCATCGACCTGTCTCCATGATGATTCCTCAGCTGTTCCATCAACCGGATCTGGGCTTCATGCTCCACCGGCTGGTGCGTCGGGCCGTCCTCGCCCACCCGGAACGAGTCGTGCGTCCAGACGTATTTCACCGGCTGCTCCATCAGGGCAGCCATCCGTACGGCCGGTTTCATGTAATCCGAGAAAACGAAGAATGTTCCGCACACCGGAATCACGCCGCCATGCAACGCCATCCCGTTCATGATGGCGGCCATCGTCAACTCGCACACGCCGGCCTGCAAAAACGCTCCGGAGAAATCCCCCTTGGTGAACGCTTTGGTTTTCTTCAGGAAACCGTCGGTCTTGTCGGAATTGGAAAGGTCTGCCGAAGCGACGATCATGTTGTCCACCTGATCGGCGTACCACCCGAGCACCGTCGACGAAGCGGCACGCGTAGCGCATCCTTCCTTCTGCTGCACCTGGGCATAGTCCAACTCCGGAAGCCCGCCCGACAAGAACCGGTCGAGTCGCTTCGCCTCTTCGGGATTGGCCGCCCGCCAGGCATCTTCCTCGGCCTTCCGGGAAGCGTACCACTGCCGCAGTTCTTCCCTCCGCCGGTCATACAGCGCCTTCACATCGTCGAACACCACGAACGGGTGCTGCGGATCGCCGCCGAGATTTTCCACGGTCTTTTCATACGACGCTCCCGCTTCGCCCAGCGGCGCACCATGGGTAGCGGTACGCCCTTCGAAATTTTCGCCTTCCTTGCCTACGGCACCCTTGCCCATGACGGTACGCCCGATAATGAGCGTCGGCTTTTCGGTTTCGGCCAAAGCCCGTCTCAAGGCTTCCCGAATCTGCTCCGCATCGTTTCCGTCGATGGAAATCACGCTCCACCCCCAAGCCTTATATTTCTCAGCCACTTCTTCCGACGTCACGTCGCTCACCTTGGTGGAAAGCTGTATGTTGTTGGAATCGTAGAACATGATGAGGTTGTGAAGCCCCAAATGTCCTGCGATCCGTCCGGCTCCCTGAGAAATTTCTTCCTGCACGCCCCCGTCGGAAATGAAGGCGAACGTCTTGTGCGCCGTCCATTCCCCGAATCTGGCAGCCAAAAAACGTTCCGCGATGGCCGCACCGACCGCCATGGTATGCCCCTGCCCCAGCGGGCCGGAAGTGTTTTCGATCCCCCGGATCACGTCCACTTCGGGATGGCCCGGCGTGATGCTGCCCCACTGCCGGAACTGCGCGAGGTCTTCGGGCGTGAAATATCCGGCCAGACACAGCACCGAATAAAGCATGGGCGACATGTGACCCGGATCCAGAAAAAAACGATCCCGGAACGGGTAACGCAGGTCGTCCGGGTTGTATTTCAGAAATTCCGAATAGAGCACATTGACGAAATCGGCTCCGCCCATAGCACCTCCCGGATGCCCCGACTTGGCTTTTTCCACCATGGAAGCCGCCAGTATCCGGATGTTGTCGGCAGCCCTCTTTGTAACGTTTGCCATACTGTATGATTTAGTTGGTTCAGATTCTTTCAACAAATATATAAAATATCTGGATACAACCGTTTCCCCGAACCTATTTTCAAACGAACGGAAAACGGAACCGGATCATTTGGGCGCTTTCTTATACAGGTAAACCGCGATGAAAGCATACAGGATATTGGGAATCCAGACGGAAACCACCGCCGGCAGCACGCCTCCCTTGGCGAATTCTTCGGCGAACTTCATCATCAGGATGTAAGAGAAACACAAGGCGATCCCCACCCCGATATGCAGTCCGGTTCCTCCCCGAACCTTGCGCGACGACAGCGAAACCCCGATCAGGGTGAGGACAAAAGTGGCCGCCGGATAGGCCACCCGGTTGTATTTTTCCACCTCGAACACCGCCACCATATCCGATCCCTTGCTTTTCTGCTGCCGGACGAACTGCCGCAACTCGAAATAATTCATGGTCTGCACCAGATCCTGCACTTTTCCCAGTTCGTCGGCCGTGATGTTGATCATCGTATCCAGGTTCGTCTTCTGCTCGAAAACTTCCTTTTCCCCGTCGAACGTCCGCTGAACGTATTTGGGAGCCGTCCAGCGGTGGGTTTCGGTGTTGAACCGGACGCCCGAAGCCTCCAGCGAAGATACGATGGCTCCGCTGTCGTAGGATTCCACCACCAGGAAGGAGGCATTGTTTCCGATGCTGCTGTAATCCCGAATATAGGCGAAGGTTCCCGGCACCACCTGCCGGTAGATATGTTTTTCGAACTGCACTTTTCTCCCCTTCTTGAGGTACTGGGATTCGAAATCGAGCCGGTTCTGATTGGAAACCGGAATGATAAAAAGATTCAGCACCAGGCTCACCACCGTAATGACGAAAGCCGAAAGGAAATAGGGCCAGAGCATCCGTCTGAAACTGACCCCGCTCGAAAGGATGGCGATGATCTCGGTGTTGTAGGCCATTTTCGAAGTGAAGAAAATCACTGCGATGAACGTAAAAAGCCCGCTGAACTGGTTGATGAAAAACGGAATGAAATTCAGGTAATATTTGAAAACGATCTGGGAAAGGGGGGCCTTCAGTTCGATGAAATCGTCGATCTTTTCCGCCGCATCGAAAATCACCACCACCACGATGATCAGAGCAATGGCAAAGAAGTAGGTTCCGAGGAACTTACGGATGATGTAGCGGTCGAGTATCTTCAGCCCCGGATTCCGGATCGTCATGCTATAATCGTTGTGCCAGTTTAACCACCATTTTTTCTTTCCAGGGGCCGAACGTACCGGCCTCGATCTGCCGCCGGCTCTCTCCGACGAGCCACAGGTAAAAGGACAAATTGTGCAGGCTGGCGATCTGCGCCGCCAGCATTTCCCCCGCCACGGCCAGGTGGCGCAGGTATGCTTTGGTGTACAGCCGGTCGACAAAACAGGTGCCGCTCGGATCGATCGGCGAAAAATCGTCCTGCCATTTCCGGTTGCGGATGTTGATGATCCCCTCGCTGGTGAAAAGCATCCCGTTGCGTCCGTTGCGCGTAGGCATGACGCAGTCGAACATGTCCACCCCGCGGGCGATCGCCTCCAACAGATTGACCGGCGTCCCCACTCCCATCAGGTAACGGGGCTTGTCTTCCGGCAGGATGCCGTTCACCACCTCGATCATTTCATACATGACCGGAGCGGGTTCCCCGACCGCCAGCCCTCCGATGGCGTACCCGTCGGCGCCGAACCGCTGCACGAACTCCGCCGACCGACGACGCAGTTCCGGATAGGTACAGCCCTGCACGATCGGAATCAGCGACTGCCGGTAGCCGTACTTGTCTTCCGTCTGTTCGAACCGGTCGAAACAACGTTCCAGCCAACGGTGCGTCAGTTCCAGAGACTTGGCGGCATAGTCGTAATCGGCTGTTCCCGAAGGGCATTCGTCGAACGCCATCATCAGGTCGGCTCCGATGCTCCGCTGAATATCCACCACCTTTTCCGGAGTGAACAGGTGTTTCGATCCGTCGATATGGGAACGGAACTCGCATCCGTTTTCCGTGATCTTCCGGCTGTCGGCCAACGAAAAAACCTGAAACCCGCCGCTGTCGGTCAGAATGGGACGGTTCCACGATGAAAACCGATGCAACCCTCCGGCCCGTTCGAGGATTTCGGTTCCCGGCCGCAGATAAAGGTGGTAGGTGTTTCCCAGAATAATCTGGGCCCCAACCTCTTCCTCCAGGTCTCGGTGAAATACCCCCTTCACGCTTCCGACCGTGCCGACCGGCATAAAAATCGGGGTCCGGACGACCCCGTGACCGGTAACCATCTCTCCCGTGCGCGCAGCGGTGGTGGCGTCCCTATGTTGCAGGCGGAATTCCATATCGCGTGATTGTGTCGCAAAAATAACACATTAATTCTAATTTCCTTGCTCCCGGCATTTCCGTTTCACCCGGAAGGAACGGAGAACAGGAACCGGCATTTCTTTCCGGCGGAAAACGGAATGCGCCGACCGTCACTTCATTCCGTCCCGGTTTACGAAAAACCGGGGGACAGGCAGACAAATCGACCGCCGGTTCTCCGAACTGAAAATTCCGTCGGGGTCTGCCCCCGGACGGGACACACTCAAACCGGATATGCCCGGAGCCTTCCGGACAAAAGCATTCCGCAGGCCTTACGGGTATCATTCAAAAAATTCGTCGTCGTAATCCTCCTCGGGCACGCTCGCCTCCGCTTCCTCTTCGTCGCAATTGTAAACCACGCTTCCCACCGGCAACGGAAACTGATCCTTCTCGGTAATTCCCAAGCGTTTATCCGCATATACCCGCTTCATGAAACCGCCGAAAATCGGCAAAGCGGCCACGGCTCCTTCCCCTGCCGAATGGAAGTGAACGCTTCGGTCTTCGCCTCCGACCCAGGCCCCGGCCACGATTTTCGGAGTTACGCCCATGAACCATGCGTCGGAATTCCGCTGCGACGTCCCGGTCTTGCCTCCCATGTCGGCGGTGAATCCCATCCGGCGCAGCCGGCCGGCCGTCCCGGCATTCACCACATTGCGGAGCATTCCCAGCATGGTATAAGCCGTCTGCTCGCTGATGGCATCGGAAGTCCGGGCCGTGAAGGTAGAGAGTACGTTCCCCTGTCGGTCTTCGATCCGGGTCACGAACATCGGTTCGGTAAACACCCCCCGGTTGGCGAACGTGCCGTAAGCCCCCACCATTTCATACAGCGAAACGTCCGACGTTCCCAGGCAAAGGGCCGGAACCGGGTCGATGTAACTCTTGATGCCGATCTTGTGGATGAAGTCGGCCACCGCCGAAGGCTGTTTGGCCTGTTTCATGATCCATGCCGAATAGTTGTTCCGGCTGTTGGCCAGCCCCCATCGGAGCGGTTTCTCCACCCCGTCGTAGACCACCCGTCCGGCTTCGCGGGGCGACCAGGCATCCCCGTTGGTCGTTTCGATGGACACGGGCAGGTTCGGCACCTTCGTGCAGGGAGTCAGTCCCAGGTGATCCACGGCGAACGTATAGATGAACGGCTTGATGGTGGAACCCACCTGCCGTTTTCCCTGCCGGACCATATCGTATTTGAAGAACCGGAAATCGGGGCCGCCCACATAAGCCTTCACATACCCCGTAGCCGGGTCCATCGCCATGAAGGCGGCCCTCATGTACCGCTTGTGGTGGAGGATCGAATCGCGCGGAGTCATCACCGTATCTATTTCCCCGCCGTAAGTGAAAATCCGCATCGGGGCCGGTTCTTCGAAGTTCTTCCGGATAGCTTCCGGAGACAGGCCGGCATTCTTCAGGTTACGGTACCGGTCGGTCTGACGCATGGCCCGGGTAACGATATGCTCCGCCTCGTCCTTTCCCACGCCTATAAAAAGCTGTTTCGTCCGTTTGACCTGAGCGTCCATCCGGGGCTGGATTTCCTTCATCTGATCCCAAAGGGCTTCTTCGGCATACCGCTGCATGGCGGAATTCACGGTAGTATATATCTTCAGACCGTCCCGATAGAGATTATAGGGAGTGCCGTCGCTCTTCCGGTTTTTGTCGCACCAGCCATAGATCGGATTCTCATCCCACGCCCTTACATCCTGTTCATAATCCCAGTCGTTGGTATAGTCGGCCCGATCGGGTCGCCGGGCGGTCATCACCTGCCGGAGCATCTCCCGAAAATAAGTGCCGGTTCCCGCATCGTGCGATATCGGACGATAGTCGAGCTGGATGGGAAGGGCCGAAATGGAATCCCGTTCCTGCCGGGTCAGGAATCCCCGTTTCTCCATCCGGGCGATCACGGTATTGCGTCGCCTCAACGCATTGTCGGGATTCCGAACGGGACTGTACCGAGTCGGGGCGTTCACCACCCCCACCAGCATCGCGGCCTCCTCGATGGTCAGCTGATCCGGCGTCTTGTTGAAAAAGGTGCGGGCGGCCGATTTGATCCCGTAGGCATTGCTTCCGTAGGCCACCGTATTGAAGTACATGGCCACGATTTCTTCCTTGGTGTAATTGTATTCCAGCCGCACCGCGGTGATCCACTCCTTGAGCTTGGAAATCACCAGGTGAGAGAATCGGGTAACGGCATAATTGTAGGTCGCCGTATCCCGCGTATCGTACAGGTTCTTGGCCAGCTGCTGGGTGATGGTGCTGCCTCCCCCCTGCTTCTGTCCCAGAGCCACCGTCTTCACGGCCACCCGCGTCAGCCCCAGAAAATCGATGCCCGAATGGGAATAATACCGGGCGTCCTCGGTGGCAACCAGCGCCGCCACCAGGGCGGGAGACAGATCTTCATAGGAAGTATAGGAACGGTTCTGCACGAAAAAACTTCCGATCATCTCGCCGTCTTCGGCATAGATTTCGGTAGCCAGATTGCTCTTGGGATTCTCCAGATCGTCGAAAGAAGGCAGTTTTCCGAACACGCCGATCCCGGTCAGCAACAGGAGGAACAACAGCAAAGCCACCGGAGCGAGGAACACGATCCAGAATATCTTCACCGCTTTCCGGTTATTGACTTTTCCGTTGATTTTCCGTATGATTTTTTTTGCCATTTCGCCTGATTTACTCGCCGCAAATTTACACATTTATCGGCAATTATTGCAAGAAGCCACCGATTCCTATAACGCGGAACAGGGCTGGGAACGTATACCGTTTGCCGGAAACAGGAGGTTAAATTTCCTCATTTTTTCCGGCACAGGCCGAATCGGCGGTTTGCGGCAAAAGCGATGCCGTTCTCCCCTTCGTCGTTTCCCCGAAAACCTCCGTCCCCGACGGTGTCGGAACATGAACGACCCGATCCCCGTGAGACCCGCCTGCAACATGCGGAAAGGTTCCGAACGCAGCCGCCCCGCCCTCGGTTTTTAACATTTCGTAATAATTTACCTGTCCTTGTTAATTTTACAGGAAAACCTTTATCTTTGCCTTCCGGTAAAATCGCCGGGCTTTTGCACGGCTACCGGAAACAAAAGAGTA
The DNA here is from genome assembly GCA_946486375.1 of uncultured Rikenellaceae bacterium. GTDB lineage: Bacteria > Bacteroidota > Bacteroidia > Bacteroidales > Rikenellaceae > CAMLTW01. The sequence continues at coordinate 262,529 of CAMLTW010000001.1, read as the reverse complement.
CAAACGATAAGGAAATGGCACAAATGGAACATAACGGCACCACGGCGATGCTGCTGATCCACTGCCCGGATCAACAGGGAATACTGGCCACGGTCACCGATTTCATCAACATCAACGGCGGGAATATCATCTACCTCGACCAGCATGTGGATCGGGTGGAAAAGGTCTTTTTCATGCGGGTGGAGTGGGAACTGGAAAACTTCATCATTCCGCAGGATCGCATCGAAGAATATTTCCGGACGCTGTATGCCAACAAATACGACATGTATTACCGGCTCTACTTCTCGGACTATGTTCCCCGGATGGCGATTTTCGTTTCCAAAATGCCGCACTGCCTCTACGACATGCTGGCCCGCTATACGGCGGGGGAATGGAAGGTGGAAGTCCCGCTGATCGTCAGCAACCACGACAATCTGCGGGACGTAGCCGAGCGCTTCGACATCCCGTTCCACCACATTCCCGTCACCAAAGAGAACAAGGCCGAGCAGGAAGCGGCCACCCTGCGTTTGCTGGAGGAAAACAAGGTGGACTTCATCGTTCTGGCCCGCTACATGCAGATCATCTCCAACCGGATGATCGAACGGTACCCCAACCGGATCATCAACATCCACCACTCTTTTCTCCCGGCCTTTATCGGGGCCAAGCCCTATCATGCCGCCTACGAACGGGGGGTGAAGCTGATCGGAGCCACCAGCCACTATGTCACCGAAGAACTGGATGCAGGCCCCATCATCGGGCAGGACATCGTCCGGATTTCCCACAAGAACACCGTACAGGATCTGATCCACAAGGGACAGGACCTGGAAAAAATCGTGCTTTCGCGGGCGGTGGAAAAACACATCGACCGAAAAATCCTGACCTACAAAAACAAAACCGTGGTATTCAACTGATGCCGCAGTGCGGCCCCCTGCCTCTTGCTGCCGGAACGACCGCAAAACATTTTTCATCCGGGTTTTCCTTCCCTGACCGAAGGAAAACCCGGTTCTTTTTTAAAAGACCGACTCCTCCGAACCGACCTTTTTCCGTCCGCCTCCACTGCGAAATTCCGTTCCGATTAAAATCCGATTAAAAGTTCGTACGAAAAGATATATCTATCGTTTTTTTTCGTTTATTTTGTATTTAAGATAAATCGGTCACCGACCAACGAACTAAACCAACCATATCATGAAAAAATTCGGAACATTGCTGGCTGTGGGAGCTGCCTTGCTGGGAGCAGCCGCTACGGCGGACGCGCAACAACTCGCTTTCCCGACGGCGGAAGGATACGGCGCTTCCACGCCGGGCGGACGCGGCGGAAAAGTATTCATCGTCACCAACCTCGACGATTCGGGGCCGGGAAGCCTCCGGGAAGCGATCGAGACCGACGAGCCGCGTACGGTCGTCTTCGAAGTGGCAGGAACCATCGAGTTGCAAAAACCGCTCAACATCGATCACCCCTACATCACCATCGCCGGACAGACGGCGCCCGGACAGGGAATCACCCTGAAAAACTATCCGCTGGACATTAAGGGCACGCATGACGTGATCGTCCGTTCCATCCGGGTGCGGCCGGGAATCGGTTCGGGACTCGAAGGCTCCCAACTCGACGGCATCGAAATTTCCGGTTCGCAGAACGTGATCGTAGACCATTGCAACGTCAGCTGGAGCTGCGATGAAGGGTTCAACACCTGGAAAGGCAACAAAAACATTACCGTACAATGGTGCATGATGAGCGAACCGCTCAACAAATCGGTGCACCTGAAAGGCGAACACGGTTATTCCGCTTCCCTCGGAGGAGAAAACGCCTCCTTCCACCACAACCTGTTCGCCAGCGGCAAGGGACGGAATCCGAGCATCGGGGGCAACGCCAATTTCCACACCATCAACACCGACTTCCGGAACAACGTGGTGTTCAACTACGGAATGCGCACCTGCGACGGGAAGCCCGTATCGATCAACGTGGTGAACAATTACTACAAACCGGGGCCGGCCACGGAACCCGTAGTGGCTCGCCGGATCGCCCGGATCGACAACGCATCGAGGTACGGTTTTCAGGGCAAGTGGCACGTCGAAGGCAACGTGATCGAAAACCAGCCCGACCTGACAGCGGACAACTGGAACGGCGGAGTGGAAATCGACGACGGCCTGACCGCAGCGCAGGTGAAGGCCGAACAGCCTTTCGCCACCGCCCCCGTGAAAACCCAGCCGGCAGCAGAAGCCTATAAAATGGTACTGAAAAACGTCGGTGTTCCCGCCTCGAAACGGGACGCGCAGGACAAACGGATTCTGAAAGAAGCCAAAACCGGAAAGCCCACCTATGGAAACGGAATCATCAACTCGGTGGAAGAAGTGGGCGGATATCCCGTACTGAAAGGCGGTAAAGCGCCGCTGGACACCGACCGCGACGGGATGCCGGATACTTGGGAAAAGAAAAACGGCCTGAATCCGAACGATCCGAAAGACGGGAATGCAGTCGCTTCGAACGGCTATACCAACCTGGAAAACTACATCAACAGCCTGATGCCGGTGGAAAAATAGTTTTCATCGCGTCTTACGTATGAAAAGTCGGTCTTTATAGATAAGGCCGGCTTTTTTGCTTTACAAGAAATTTTTCACTATTTTGGAATAGGTAATATAACCGGACTATTTATCCCAATTTTATGAAGAACAATTCTTTTCTGAAGCTATTCGTCGTTTCCGTTCTCGTGGTTTCCTGCACCCGAAAACCGGAATCCACGCTGGAAATGTTCGATGCTTCAACGGAACTGCAGGGAGAAGTCTGTTCCTTCGACAGCCTCATGCTGGGAAATCCTTATCAGATCCTGCTGATGGACAGTCTGTTGTTGATCGCCGATCCGTACGAAGAAAATTTTCTGTCGGTGGTGGATTTAAAAAGGGGACGTCTTGTCCGCCGAGCGTTAAAGGAAGGAAAAGGGCCGGACGAATTGTTGCCTCCCGTCGATATTTCCCTGACTAAAGATACGATTCTGGGGGTATACGAAAGGACGCCGAGACGTTTTTCCACCTACACGATCGCAGACATTTTGCGAACGGAATATCCACGCCAGCAAAAACGGATTTCATTCGATGACCATCCCGGGCGGTTACAGCTTCTGGGGAATGAAAGATTTATCGCCGTCGGCCCCTATGAAAACGGTTGTTTGGGACTATACGATCGGGAAGGGAAACGCCTCGGGGAATACGGTCGCTATCCGAAAGAAGCGGAACGGTTCGCATCCCGATTTTCCCGTTTTCTGGCTTACCAGAGCAGAATGGCAACGAATCCGGACGGAAAGCGGCTGATCACAGCGGGAAATTTTTGCGACCGGATCGTATTTTATGAGGAAACAGCAGGGAAAATAAGCGAGACGAAAACCTATTTTTTCCGGGATGCGGCCCTATCTCCCAAAGACGATAATAACATCGTTTGGAATCCGGAATGCCTGCATTATTTTTCACAGGTACAGGCTACCGGACAAAACGTTTATATCCTCTATGAAGGGTACACGATCGGCGAAGAGGCGAAAATCCGGCAAAGCGAAAGCGCTGCCAACCGGTTACTGGTTTTCGACTGGAACGGAAATCCCGTGAAGGCTTACGCTTTCGACCGGCTCCTGGCGAACTTTTGTGTCAGCCCGGACGGAAAAACCCTGTACGGAATAGTCCGGAATCCGGAACCGGCCATCGTGAAATATACGTTGTAGCACCGACCGGTATTCGTATATACAAAAAAGACATGCAAGGCTTCGCTTTTCCAAAAGCGAAGCCCTGCTTCTTGATGCGTAGTTTTCTCGAAATCAATCCCGATCCTTTCTTTGTATTCTCCGTTCCAGCACAAAGGCAACGATCAGTCCCAGTCCGCCGCACAGCAACACGCTCGCCCCATAGATTCCGCTAAAAAGCTCTTTGGCCTGCGAACCCCTTTGAGCGGCATACAATTCGTTGAATCCGGCCGGAGAAGTGACGGAAGCCAGCATGAAACCCAGCAGCAATCCTACTCCGATTCCGACCAGCAGGGAGCCGAGACGCAGGGAGAAAAACTGTCCCCATCCGCTTCCGCCTTCCAGAGCAGGGAGCCGGCAAGGTTCCTTCGACATGAAATCCGTTTTTTCGATAATGGTCAGGCGTTCCCTACGGCGTGCGTACAACTCGAACAATTTGTAAATTCCGAGTACGACAATCCCGACGATTGCGGGTGCGGTAATAAAATCCATCATAATCCGTAAAAATTAAAGTTTTTGTTCCGATGTTTGCCTATTGGACGCCGGAAACTTCATCCGGTTACACTTTCAGCCGAAAAAAATTTTTCGGCTGAAAGTGTAACCTTCCCGGAAAAGCGGCGTCTATTCGACAGAGATGACCACAACGGACGACAAGGAACTCATCGCGCGCATTCAGGCAGGAGATACGGCCGCTTACCGGGAAACGATGAAACGGTACGGCACGCCGATATTCACGCTGATCCGCCGAATCGTGGGAAGCCGGGAAGACGCCGAAGAGCTGACGCAGGACGTTTTCCTGAAAGCGTTCGACCGGATCGGCCGCTACCGCGGGGAAAGTTCTTTTTCGACCTGGCTCTACCGGATCGCCTACAACTGCGCCGTTTCCAAATACCGGAAACGGAAACGGGAAATGCCGTTTGCGGATGAAACGGCTCAGGAACGAATTCCGGACACGAACGCCCCGTGGCAGGGTGAAGACGCTTCCGGCAAGCGGGAAGCGCTTTTGTCCGCGCTGGAAACGGCCCTGTCCCGGCTTCCGACGGAAGAAGCGATGATCGTTTCCCTGTTCTATACCGCCCGCAAAAGCGTGGAGGAACTGGCGGATATCACGGGATACTCCGCTTCGAACATCAAGGTGAAACTGCACCGCATCCGCCGGAAACTCGGCACTCTGATCGAAAACATACAAACGACGGAACTATGAAAAACGACCGCTTACATACATCCGCCTTCGACACGGAACTGGCGGAACTTTTCCGGGAACTTCCCGAATATCCGCTCCCTTCGGGACTGGAAACGCGCATACTCCGGGAAGCGACTCTTCGGCATGCCCGCCGACAAAAACAGTTGAAAATCGCGCTTTGGATCGCGTTGGGCGGAACGGCGGCTGTGCTGCTCGGCTGTGCGGTCTTTTTCCTGCTCCGCTATGAGCTGCTGCCTGCATTTCCGTCCCTTTCATCCCTCCTGCCCGCCTCCGGGTCGGAAAGCGGGGAAAATCCTTACCCGTTCTGGGGCATGATCGGACTCGAAGCATTGATCCTGCTGGTGGGACAACAATACCTCTTTCGCAGACTGCGAAAGCAAACGAAAAACAAGGACTGATCCGCTGTTCCGAAATACAAGAAAAAGCGTCGATTTATTTCCCCGGAGCGCTTTGCCGTCACGCGTCAGCATCTTCGGGGCCTTCGGAAGAACTGCGAGTAGGTGCCTGTGGCTTCCCGTAAACGTTTTCATACGGGAAAAGAAGGCGGATTGAAAAATCCGTGCTATTTTTGCGGCACGGAAATTACACGGATTTCCGCCAATCACATCATTTTCATGGACAACACGCCTGCCGCGGTCGACGGAAAGCTGACCGGCAAAAAGATAGGGCTCATCGCCTACCCCATCCTGATCAGCCTGCTGATGGAACACCTCATCGGGCTGACCGATACCGCTTTTCTGGGACGGGTAGGGGAAGTGGAACTGGGAGCATCCGCCATCGCGGGGGTTTACTACCTGGCCCTTTTCATGCTCAGTTTCGGATTCAGCATCGGAACCCAGATCCTGATCGCCCGCCGCAACGGAGAAAAACGCTATCCGGAAATCGGACGCCTGTTTCAGCAGGGGATTTTCTTCATGCTCCTGATGGCCGGAATCATGTTCTTTTTTTCGCAGACCTGGTCGTCCTCCATCCTGCGGCCGCTCATCAGCTCGGATCAGGTTTTCAAGGCCACCGACAGTTACATCAACTGGCGCGTCTACGGATTCTTCTTTTCCTTCACCGCACTCATGTTCCGGGCGCTGTACGTGGGCATCACGAAAACGAAAATCCTGACGCTGAATTCCCTCGTGATGGTTCTGACCAACGTGGTGCTGAACTACCTGCTGATTTTCGGCAAGCTGGGAATGCCCCGGCTGGGCATCGCGGGAGCGGCTATCGGTTCCTCGGTGGCGGAACTGGTTTCCGTCGTCTTTTTTCTGATCTACACGCTGCGGAAAATCGACTGGCGGAAATACGGTCTTTTTCGAAACATGGGTTTCGACCTGCGGGTGTTGTGGCACATGCTCGGCGTTTCGATCTGGACGATGCTCCAGGCATTTATCTCCATCGTCACCTGGTTCCTCTTTTTCATCGCCATCGAACACCTCGGCGAACGACCGCTGGCCATTACCAACATCGTCCGAAGCCTCTCCTCCTTCATTTTCATGATCATCACCGCTTTCGCCGCCACGGGCAGTTCGCTGGTCAGCAACCTCATGGGGGAAGGGAGGACGGAAGAAGTGCTGCCCGTCTGCCGGAAAATCATCCGCATGTGTTACACGCTCGTACTGCCTCTGTTGGCCGTCATGGCGATTTTTCCCGGTCTGTTTCTCCGCATCTACACGGACAGCGCCCCGCTGATTGCGGCCAGCATTCCGGCCCTGTGGGTCATGCTGTCGGTCTATCTCATCAACGTGCCGGGCATCGTCTGGTTCAACGCCGTTTCAGGAACGGGAAACACCCGCTCGGCGCTGGGCATGGAAATCCTCTGCATCGTGGCCTACATGCTGTACGTCTTCTATGTGGTCATCTATTTGAAAGCGGACGTGGCGGTCTGCTGGACGACGGAACACGTGTACGGAATCGTAATGCTCTGGCTCTCCTGGCACTACATGCAAAGAGGAAAATGGAAGCACAAAAAAATCTGATGCCGGAAGCAGGCACTCCGCCTTTCTTCGGCCCGATCGTATTATTCATCCCGGCAGGGCATCATTCTTGATTCCCGACCGTTAAACCACCTTTTTATGGAAGAATTGACACTCACCACTCCTTCGATCCTGTTTTCGGCCATTTCGCTGATCATGCTGGCCTACACCAACCGGTTCCTGTCTTATGCCCAGGTCATCCGGAACCTGAAGGCGGAACACGAAAGTCACCCCTCCCCCATCACCCGGATGCAGCTCGAAAACCTGCGCCGCCGTCTTTACATGTCCCGTGCCATGCAGATCTTCGGCGTAGCCAGCCTGCTGCTGTGCGTGGTCTGCACCTTCCTGATCTACGTGGGACTCCAGAAAACGGCGGTCTACGCGTTCGGGATCGCCCTGTTGCTGCTGGTCTTTTCGCTGGGCATCTCGATCCGGGAAATCCTGATTTCGGTTCGGGCACTGGAGTATCACCTGAACAGCATGAAGACCGGCATCCGGACATCTTCCGCGGATACGCCTTCCATCAACAAACCTCTTTCTTCGGAGCCGGTTTCCCGGTCTTCCGGCGGGTCTTCGCGGGCACCGAGACAGCGCAGCCGGAACCGAAACACCTCATCCGGCTCCCCGTCTGCGAAACCGGAGCGGAGCGAAAAACCGGCCCCCACGCCTTCTGCTGCCAAACCTAAAAAAACCCGTTCGGGTTCCGGACAGCCGAAACAGGAGGCATAAATTTTCAAGCCGACGAATCCCTGCCATTCGAATCGCAGAAGGAGGCTTCCAACACGTCTCTGTAAATGAAAATCACCCCTCCTTCAGCACGCTGAGGGAAGGGTGAAATCGTACATCCCGGCCTTATCGGACAATTCTTTCCTTAGAGGAAAGAATCCGGTGCCACGCCCGTCCAAACCGAACCGTCAGAACGGAAGATCGTCCGCATCGTCGCCGGAAGTCCCGTACGGATCGGCATCCGGTTGCTGGGGTACGGAGTTCTGCTGGGGAGCCACATAAGGACGCGGCCCGGAAGATGCCTGGCTTCCGCTTCCCTGATACCCCTGTCCCGAACTTTCACCTCCGCCGCCGGAAGAATTGCTGTCCCGGCGACCCAGCAGGTTGAAATTGTCCGCTACGATTTCGATGGCATACCGTTTGGTATGCGTCGCTTCGTCTTCCCATTCCCGCGAACGGATTTTCCCTTCCACATAGACCTGCGATCCCTTCTTGACATACCGGTCGGCCACTTCGGCCAGTCCGCGCCACAGGGTCACCGTATGCCATTCCGTATGATCGCGCCTTTCCTGCGTAGCCGGGTTATAAATCCGCTCGGTGGTGGCGATACGCAGACGGGCTACTTTCGTCCCTCCTTCGAGCACGCGTATTTCGGGATCCATTCCGACGTTCCCGATCAAAATCACCTTATTTACCATAATCGTTTGTTTCCTTGTTTGTGACTGCAAGATAGCGATTTTTTATGGTTTCAGCAAAAACCGGGCAAACTTTCCGATGCGGAACGGACGTATTTATCATCCTTTTTTCCGCCTCCCCGCAACCTTGTACGACCACCCGAAAAAGCCTTCCTCCCGGCAGCTGGCACCGAACTTGCCGCGCTTCCGGATAACAATTCCTAAAACGAAACAGCCATGCACAGAACAGTCCTCTTCGGGGACAGGGAACTGACCCTCGAAGGCAAACACCGGGAAGCGGGAGACAAAGCTCCGGAATTCACCGTCGTCGACGAAAACCTGGAGGAAGTGTCTTCCGACGAGTTCGCCGACAAAATCCGGATCATCAGCGTCTTTCCTTCGATCGACACCTCCGTCTGCGCCCTGCAGACCAAACACTTTTACAAAAAAATTTCCCGTTTGGGCGACGACGTCGTCCTGCTGTCGATTTCCGCCGATCTGCCTTTCGCGCAGAAACGTTTCTGCGCGGCCGAAGGCATCGAAAACGGACACGTCTACTCCGACTACCGGGAAATGGATTTCGGCCGCAAATACGGCTTCATCCTGAAAGAACTGCGCCTCCTTTCCCGCGGGATCGTGGTCATCGACCGGAAAGGCATCATCCGTTACATCGAATACGCTCCCCAGGTTCGGGAACACGTCGATTACGACCGGGCGATGGATGCGGTCAAAGAATTGCTGGAGGAAGCGGGAGCCGCCGAAAAAACGGCATAGCTTTCCCTCTCGGGCCGCTTCCTTTTCGGCGTTTTCCGAATCTCCTGAAAAAGGCGTCGCCCTCCCGGGCGACGCCTTTCGCGTTCCTTCGATTTTCTTCCGCTACCGGATTTCGATCTTCCGGGTACTCGGCTTTTCCCGGACTTCGATCCGTTTGGGAATGTCGATCGTCAGTACCCCGTTTTCCACCTTCGCCCGGATTTTTTCCTTTTCCACATCGTCGGGCAGGATCATCCGCTGCTGGAACTGGGTCTGCGTGAATTCACGCCGCAGGTAGCGACCGTTTCTTTCGCCTTCTTTCCGTTCTTCCTTCTTCTGCATTGACACGACCAGTTCGTTGTCCTCGTCGATTTTGATCTCGAAATCGTCCTTGGTCAGTCCCGGTGCGGCCACTTCGATCCGGTAGTCCCTTTCCGTTTCGAAGATGTTGACGGCCGGCGTGGAAACCGCCGATTTCTGCAACCATTCGTTTCCGAAGAAATCATTGAAAATACCCGGCAACCAATTGGTGTTTCTTCTGACTGGCATCATGACTTTGTCCTCCTTATTTAATTCGGTTAAACACGCGATTTTTCGGCTTTCCGCCCCGCTCCGGAGCATCGGCCTTCACGGATGATCTCACAAAAGAAATGCCGTCCCGTTTTTCCCGACGGGTTGTCACCGTTCTCGTCAGGATGGCATTTTGTGCAAGACATTTCTTCATTCGACACCCTGACAATCTGCTACCCTGTCATCCGGAACATTTTTCTATTCCGCTTCCCGCTCCGGCCTAATTACGACAATTAATAATCATATGTGTCACTACCATCAAAACACCATCAAAAATTCCACCTAAAACACATTATATCAACAAATTAACCCATAAAAGCACTTGTTTTAATCGTCCTTAGCCTGCGCCATGACTTTTTCAGTCTTTCTCAATCGCACGAACAGCCACCAACCAAACAACATATATCATTAATTAACAATCCTTTAAACAACATTTTCAGCCATTATAAAATTCATCGTCGCATATCCGAATCGTACAGTTCAGTCGGAATAAGCTGCTTTTTGTACACAATTTGCAATTTCCCCGATACCCCGGTGCCAATGCCGCCCGAAGAAAAGATCGCCGTACCCGCCGCTCCGGACACCGGTTTATACGCGTCGATGCCAAAGCATAAACAGATATGAAAAAGATTTTAGCGATACTGATTTTTACGCTCGGAATCACCGGCGTTTCCTTCGGCCAGAAATTCGCGGTCAAGAACAACCTGTTGTACGATCTGACCACGACCCTGAATGCCGGAGTGGAAATCGGCCTGGGCACCCGTTGGACGCTGGACGCCTCCGGGAACTACATCCCCTGGAAGTTCGGCAAGGTACGGTGGAAGCACTGGCTCGTGCAGCCCGAATTCCGCTACTGGTTCTGCGAACGGTTCAACGGACACTTCATCGGCGTTCACGGCCATTACGCGGAATACAATTTCGGAGGCATCGGCTTCAACCACAACCTGAGGCATCACCGTTACCAGGGCCACCTTTACGGAGGCGGGATTTCCTATGGCTATCAGTGGATCCTGAACAACCGGTGGAACCTCGAAGCCACGCTGGGCGTGGGATATGCCCGGCTGCATGACAAGAAGTATCCCATCGCCGAATGCGGAACGGTTATCCGGGAAAAAGGACGGAACTACTGGGGGCCTACCAAAATCGGCATCACCATCGTTTACATCATCAAATAAAACGGACGGAAATGAGAAACATCTACCTATCGCTCATCGCCTTGTTCCTGCTGACCGCATCCGACGGGCATGCGCAGGAAAACATCGTCGGAAACCTGGAAGTCATCCATGCACAGGTGGAAAGGACCGGGGACCGTCTGCAGGTGAATTTCACGCTGGACGGCAGCGGTCTGGAGATCCGGCCCAACGACCAGCTGAAGATTCAGCCGGTGCTGATCCGCCGGCAGGATACCGTCCGACTGCCCTACATCCTGCTTCCGGGGACGATCCGCGACAAGATGAACCGGAGGATGGCCCGTCTCTACGACGAAGAAACGCTCTTTTCCGATCCGTATCTGACCGTCGTGCAGGACAAGTACCGCAATCCGGTGGTGGACTACCGACAGTCCCTGCCCTTCGAAGACTGGATGTACGGTTCCCGTCTCGAACTGATGCAGGAGGTCTACGGCTGCCCCGGCTGTTACAAGAAACTGGCCGTGGTCGCCCTCGACCGGCTGGCCCCCGTGTATGCCCCGCGGGCGATGTTCATCGTCCCGGAAGCCGAAGCGGTCAAAAAACGCGAGGAACAGGTTACGGCCTACATTCATTTCGTGGTGGCCCGGTACGAAATCCAGCCCGATTTCGACAACAATGCGGCGGAACTGGCCAAAATGGACCGGCTGACGGAAAACATACTTCACGATAAGAATACCGCTCCCACCGCCATCCGGCTGACGGGATATGCCTCTCCGGAAGGCACCTACGCCTACAACACGCGGCTTTCGCAAAACCGGACGGAAGCCATGAAAAACTATATCGCCGATAAATTCCACCCCGATCCGTCCCTGTTCATCACCCATTCGGTGCCGGAAGACTGGGAAGGCGTGCGACGGTGGGTGGAAGCTTCCGACATCCCTTACCGGACACAGGTGCTGGACATCATCGCCCACACGGAAAATCCGGATGCCCGCGACGCCGAAATCCGGGCGCTCGACGGCGGAGCCACTTACCGGATGCTGTTGCACGACGTTTATCCGTCGCTCCGTCGGGTGGACTACAAGATCGACTACACGGTGGTTCCCTTCACGGTGGAAGAGGGCAAACGGATACTGGACACCAAACCGCGTCAGCTCAGTCTGAACGAACTTTATCTCATCGCTCAAACCTATCCGAAGGGGTCTCCGGAGTTCAACCGGGTATTCCAAACCGCTTCGGAACTCTTTCCGGACGATCCCGTGGCCAACAACAACATGGCGGCGGTGGCGCTGGAACAGGGAAACCTGCAGGCGGCGCGCGCCTACCTGGAACGCATCCGGAACAATCCGATCGCCTTCAACAATTTGGGCGTGCTGCTGGTGAAGGAAGGCCGCGTCCGGGAAGCGATTCCCTACTTCCAAAAGGCCCGGGCCGCAGGTTCCGCGGAAGCGGCCTACAACCTGCAGGACATCGAAAGCAAAGAATAGCATGACTTTATTCCCATAACAACTCATTAACTAATAACGATTTAAAAATGAAAAAAACGTACTTATGGCTGGCCGCAGCCGCTGTTGCGCTGGCCGGTTGTTCCAAGCAGGAAGGAGACACGACCGCTCCCGCACCAGGGCCGGACGCAGCACCGGGGATGACCCGTGCCAGCTTCCAGATGGAAGTTCCCGTCGTGCAACAGGAAGCCATCACCAAAGCCGTCATTCCGCAGTATGACAAAAACAACTTCCGGATCCTGGCCTTCAAAACGACGGACGGAGGCACCAGTTACCTGTACGCACAGGATATTCCGATGGATAGCCTGAACCTGAACACTTCGACGAACTCCTTGTCCGGAGAAGTGCAGATTCCCATCGGAACCTACAAATTCATTCCTACCTATGGAATGAAGGCACCCGGCAACTACTCCTGGCCGACCATCGACGCAACCACCGCGCTGTCGGAAACGCTCGGCATCACCCACACCGGAAGCACCCTGCCGGCCATCTTCACGGAAAGCCGCGCTTACGCAGACCTTCCTTCCTACGACATGGGGCTGAAAACATCCGTTCCGAACAAGCCCGTCACGGCTACGCTGAAACGGGCCGTGTCGCGCGTGGACATCCTGTTCATCCGCGCCACCAAAGACCCGGCAACGAACGCTTACACGCCGATCAAGGGAAAGAACGTTTTCGGAGATGCCCTTCCGACCAAAATCCAGATGCAGTTCACGGGAGTGAACAACACCATGAACCTGGTGGGAAAACGGATCGCACCCGCTTCCGGAGCGGCTACCTTCAATACCGATTACGAAGTGGCCGACCTGAACAAGGCCGTCACGATGGGGTCGGGCGATGCTCTGGCGGTCGGGGAGAACGGATACGTTTCCTATGACAACATCCAGCAGACGGACATCATCGACGGTTCCGCCCATGTGCACGGAGCCTACCTGATTCCCAACGACGACAATACCGCTACGACGGGACTGACGCTGGTACTCACGTCGGCGAACGGCGAAGCCCGGACGATCGACAACCTGCCGCTGCTGCCGCTGGAAAAGAACAAGGTGACACTGGTCAAAATACATGTTCTGGGAGACAACGTATTTACGACGGGCGCCGAACTGGGCGTGACGGTGGACACGGTATGGGACGGCACCAACAAGATAGAAGGAGAAATAAAATAAATCATATCGTTCACGGGGAAAACGGACGGAAAAGCCGTTCCGGAACCGGGGCCGCCCGCGCCGTTTTCCCCTTTTTTATTGCTTGCCGGTCGCAAACCGGAACGAACTAAATCGCATGCCATGTTACGCACTGTTTACATATCGACGCTGGCGCTGCTGCTGTTTTCGGCCTGCAGCCGGGAACGGGAATCCGCAGCGGGCGGGGAAGACGAACCGATCCCGTCCCCGACCAAAACGGTTCCGGTCGCTTTCGCAGCGGAAAACAGCGATATCTCCGTACAAGTTTTCGGGGAAAAGGCGGGAAATTTCGTCTACGTAAAAACACTCGACGGCGGATGGGATGCGGACGGACGGTTGTCCGTACAACTGCCGGTCGGAAAATATAAATTCCTTTTCCTGAAATCGCCGTTCCGGAACACCGAGCCGGTCGCCGTTCCCCAAGCAGGGACCACGGGTTTCGACGACTTCCGCATAGCGGCCAAATCCGATCCGGACAATCCGGGCTACCTCCTTCCGGCGGATGAAGTCTACTTTCAGGATCCGACGGAAAACCCGGATTCGGTCTATACCCTCCCGGCTTCCGACACCATCCGGTGCAAGCTGAAAAGAGCGGTGGGACAGATCGTGCTGCTGCTGAAACGGGGTTATTACGACGGCAGCGCCTACCGGGAACTCCCCTACGCGCAGGATTCCGACATCCTTCAGAACATCGGCCGGATCCGGATGGAAATCGCCGGAGCGGGCAACAGGCTGGGCCTTGCGGGAAGCGAAGGAACCGGCAGCATCCGCCATGATTTTCCGGAGCCGACGGCCGAAAACATCACCGACGACGGATTCGCCCTGCTGACCGGGCCGTTCGTCTTTCCGCCCCAGGCAGGACAAAATCTCACCGTCAGCACGACCCTCACGCCGAAAACGGGATCGGGTTATCCCGTCCTGAACAACGAAATAACCGCCCCTCTGGGACGGAACATGCGCCTGGAAATCACACTTTGGCTCACCGTCAGCCACCAGTTCATTGGGATCACCACCGAAACGGCCCCCATCACCGAAACCACGGAAGGGGACACGGGGCCGTGGGAATAACCGACAACTAAACGCTTTTTCCGATGAAAAACAAATTTACCATATCGACCTTCGGCCTCGCGGTGCTTTTGCTGCTGGGGACGGTAGCCTGCACCCGTCATCAGGACGCGGTTCCGGAAACGGTTCCCGGCGACCGGACAGCCGTCAGCGTGACGCCCGTGCTGGCCGCAGCCCCGGCCGGAACGGGTCTGTCCTACTCGCTCTACATCTTCAGCAAGCCGTCGGAAAGCACGGGGAAATACACCCTCTACGACAGCATTTCGCCGCTGCAGGACGGGGCACTGTTCGGCTTTCCGAACAGCGATCTGAACGCGAACGTCTACCGGTTTCTGTTCGTGGCCACTCCGGCACCGGCCGCGGAAATCCGCGTTGTACAGTCGGGGGACGCTCCCCGGCCGGTCAAAGGGATGAGCTGGCAGGATCTCCGGATCGGGCAAAGCGCTCCGGCGCTTTCCGGCGACAACTATTACGGCATTACGGAAATAACGGGCACGGACATCCTGCGCTCCACCCAAGTGCGCGGCACGCTGACCCGGCTGGTGGGTCAACCGGTGCTCGACCTCTACCGGATCGGGGACGGAGACATTTCGACTCCGGAAAACCTCGATTCGGCGAACGTGCTTTCGGTGCTCGACCGCGTCTACCAAATCGACATCGCCTATTCCGGGCAGACGTCTCAAATCGGGTTCGGAACGGGAAACGCTCCGGAGCCCGGCACCGTAGCACCGGCGGAAGCGTCCAAAATCATTTCACCCGTCCTGACCGGGTTCGGGGTAGCGGTGCCCCAGATCGACAAGGGGTTGGAAGCCGCTGCGGCGGGAACGACCGGAAGCGTCCGGATCATGGGACCTTACCTGCTTCCGTCGCCCGGCAACGTCCAGATGACGCTGACCTTCCACTATTACGATACCACTCCGATTTGCGGGAACAACCATCCGGGAGAGCCGCATGACTATGACTGTTACGACCGGCGCACCCTGACGCTCGACCTGCCGGCGGAAACCGCTCCCGCAGGACTGCCGATCGCGGCCGACCACTTCACCCTCAACAAGGGAGGCATCCGATGCGACCGCATCATAGACCTGCCGCAAGGGGCAGGCATGAGCATCGTCACCGAATGGAACCAATAAGTCGAACGAACTAACAACGAAACGCCATGTTCAGAAAAATCTTCATAAACGGACTGCTGGCCTTCCTGATGGCGGGCTGTCAGCACGAAAAAGCGGAAATCGTTCCCCGAACTCCGGACAGGGAAAACGGAGACAAAGTGCCCGTGACGTTTTCCATGCAGATGGCCGGTCTCGAAACCGGCACCGAAATCGTTCCGATGGGAGTTTCCACCCGTGCTGCGGATACGGTATATACCAAGATTTCGCCGTTCTACACCTGCATCCTGCTGAAAAAAGCGGACACTCGCTGGATCGTGGACACCGTCATAAATAATAAGCTGACGTCCGAAGGCTACAACGGCATCGAAATCAAGAAAAATAACAAAACAATAGGGGAACTGCGACTCGAGCTGCGACCGGGTACCTATCATATGACCCTTTATTTCAACCTGAACGATTCAAAATGGAATCCCGACCTCAAGCCGGGTACGGTGGTCAAGGACGATGCGGGCACTGTCCCGGTTCCATACGCCTGCCAATACTCCTATCAAACCAATATGTCCTTTTACGGCTACAACTATGGAAGACGGACCCTTTACCGCGAGCCCTTTATCGGCACGAGCGATTTCACGGTGGAGAAAACTTCCGACCTGCACACCGGTTCGCCCAACATGCGGCTGACCGTCTCCCTCAGGCGGAAAGCGACACGGTTCCGGTTCCTGCTCAAGGATCAGCCTTCTCCTGAAAAAAGCCTTACATTTGACATGAACACAGAACATACGATCAAAGCGACGCTGATAGCCGTTCCGGGACAGAAATTCCCCGAAGGGATCGACGTCTGGGGAGATGCCTATTACCTCACCCCCCCTACTACGGAGCTTCCCATATGCGTGTGCCAGAATAAAGCCCTTCCGGGAACCAACGGATCGTCCTACATATTCACCACACATAACGCTCACGTCTATTCCCCCTATCTGTTTTCGGACGACAACGTCCCGGAAGGAGTGACCTGCAAAGTGGATTTAGAGATAATCAGTGAACAACAAGGGGATCCCTGTTACTCTTTCGATGAAACGTCGGGGCCTCTGCCTATCATGACGCTGAAACCGAACGCCACGGGCGGAGTGGTTTTTGTAGTCAGCGATCCAATGGTTCCGTCCTCGACATCGAGCGGGCAGTTAAACAAAACGGTACGGGTGGCGGAACCGGAAGAAGACCCGGCGACGCTGTTCGATCAATATGAGGAGTGGAATCATTAATTACCACGGCAATGACGACAAGTAAAAAAATATGGGGTATGGCGTGTATGCTTTTCGCGCTGACCGGATGTATCAAGGAGAGCCTCGACGAGTGCAAGACGGGGGATATCGAGATCAAGGTATATGTCGAGAAATTCCAGGCGACCTCGGAAGTCATTCCGGACGACATGGAAGCCTCGTTCGACACGCGGATCAAAAACCTGCGTTACTACCTCTATCAGGGAAACATGCTGCTGGAACAGGGGACGATAGACGACCTGAGCGGGGTAACGGGGCCGGACTACATCTTCCGACGCACCGACCTGGCATTCGGGAGCTACACGCTCGCGTTGGTAGGGAACGGTACGGACGCCGTGCTGGAAGGCTCGCCCGACCAGCCGGGGGGATTCCTGCTGGTCTATCCGGAAGCCGATCGGACGGACGACTATTTCACCGCCGTCTTTCCGTTCACCGTGGACTGTCAGTGCGTGACCTATCTGGAAACCGCGCTGCAACGGGCGCACGGGGTTGTCCGGTTCCATTTCGTGAACCTTCCGCCCCGGACCGTCGAACTGGCAATGACGCTGGAAGGCGTGAGCGGAGCCAAACAAGTGACGGGCGGATTCACCGGAAGCAGGGACGTGACCTACCGGATACCGGTCGGAGCGCTCACCGCATCCGATACGCCGCAGGCAGTGATCGGGACTTTCCCCACGGCAAACGGCGGACAGACCGTTTACCGGCTGGCCCTGTACGGAACCGACCCGCAGACGCCTTTTTATAACGGCACGGTCAGCGACAACGTGCCCGTCAAGCGGAACCAGCTTACGGATGTCCTCGCCACTTTCACCCCGGAAGGGGACATAAACGTCTCAATCGAGCTGGACAAGGAATGGGACGGCAGTCTGGAAGGAGGCGGAACGGACATCGACTGATCCGGCCGCGAACAGGCGTTTCCGATACCCGTCCCTGCGGATGCAGGGACGGGTATTTCGTTTCCGGGCGCCGGAACGTTCCGGAGTGCGGCCGAATCGTTCCGCACAAAAATGGGAACCGTTTTTGCAAATCCGGAAATGTTTTTCTACTTTTGTGGCTCGAAAGGAGATTCAGTAGCTCAGCTGGTAGAGCACAACACTTTTAATGTTGGGGTCCCGGGTTCGAGCCCCGGCTGAATCACTTTTTAGAAAAGACGAGTTTTTACTCGTCTTTTCTTTTTTCGTGCACTTTGCGTTATTACGATTCTCGAATAGCAGGAAGTCGCCGGGTTCGATTGAGTCATTCAAGACATAGCAACGCCCGATCACCGTCCGTCATCCTGAGGAGCAACGTAAGTTGCGACGTGAGGATCTCTGTCGGTGATAACGATAGAAAGGGACAAACAGAGATTAACCCGCTTGTCGGCGTGTTTTCGTTGCTCCCGCTCGGCAAGGAACGAATGTTAACGCGTAACCTTTAGCGGATGCTACCTCCCTGCGCTTAACCCGTGCCGTCCCTTGCGGGACGACCACGGGCTTCGGTCGGTGAGCTCGCAGGGCCTTCTGCCCTGCTCGGTTCGCAATGACACGGGGGCGATGGGTTGCGGAATGTTTGGAAGAATGCGGAACTTACCGGATATTGTCCGATGTTTTTCGTCTATATTTGTCTAAGAAAGCCGCTAACGGTTTACGGTTTATGAAAAATTCGAAGAATATTTTCTTTCTATTCGGCCTTATTCTTTTTGTCGCTTGTCAAAACGGTCAAAAGATATTCTCCAACGATGAAACCCGGATTCGGCAATTCGATGCAGCATACGAAGTAAAGGGCGAAGTATTTCTGGATGATGAATACGGAATATTGGATTTGATCGCAGTCGGCGATTATTTGGCGCTGACTTCCGTAAAAAGAGAGAATGTCTTTTTTCTGTATGATCCTGACGGAACCAAGCTGGGTGCTTTCGGAACAATCGGACACGGGCCGGACGAATTGCTCAATTGCCGCTATACCGGACAGATCGAAAAGGACGAATCGGGTTGTAAAATATGGATCAACGATGTTTCCAATTCTTCTCTTAAACTCATCGACCTGGATTCTTCCAGGAGGGCGGGAAAAATCGTGGCAGAAAAGACCATTCCTTTCCCCGGCCCGGCAGCCAATTGCTATTACGGCAACGACTCGCTTCTATATGTAGAGAAGTGGCTTAACGATAATTATGAAATGGCTCGATATAACTATCAGACCGGAAAGAACGAAGCGCAAAAATTGTACAGGCAGCCTGTAAATAAGCCGTTTTCCGTATATAAGGGCATTTGGCGTAAGCATCCACGGCGTACCGTAATGGTAAATGCCATGCATTCACTCAATCGTATCAACATCCTGAATATGTCGGATGGGACACGAATCGCATTGATTGTAGGGGAAGACAATATATCGTTGGAAAATGCCGTAGATAAAAACAGCGGTTTGGAAAAACACACCTATTACTGCGACCTTGCCGTTTCGGAGGACAGAATCTATGCCTTGTGGATGGATCAGCCGTACGAAGATGCTTACGAAACTCCGAAGACTCAGGAAATACATGTTTTCGACTGGAACGGCAGGCCGAAAGCACGTCTGAAGGTTCCCGAGTATATTTGCGGATTTACCGTGGATGAGAAGTCCCGGACTGCGTATGGCATAACGCATGAGGAAATCATTTATCGGTATCGTCTGCCTGAAATCCGATAGTCGGTAATCTGCTACCCTCCCATCCCGACACATCCGTTTTAAAGTTCTCCTTACCCCGAATGGAGACGAGCGCGCGGGGTTGCGGAACGGGTGGAAGAATGCGGAACCTGGCGGATTTTCCGGAGCTTTTCGCCTATATTTGTCGAAGTAAACCGCTAACGATTTGCATGGGGGACATTGTTTTGAAAGCAGGCTTCTCACGGCCCAGGATAGGAACTTTGTTTCTCCATGCTTCCTTTTTGGAAGGAGGGGATTTGCAAAGGGAATAATTTCTTGTATATTTGTTTCACGAACCAAACGAAAAAAGCATGAAGTAGAGCGTAAAAAACGGTATTTGACATATTAAAATAAGCAACGGCTTGTTTTCATCCATCTAAAACGTGGAACTTTTTGCATTTGGTGGAAACATGTCCGATGCCTGAGTTGTGCAGCAACATCGCACGACAAGGGCATGGGGGCATTGTTTCAAATGCGGGCTTCCACGGCCTTAGATGGGAATAATGTTTCCCATGCTTCTTTTTTGGAAGGATGGGAAACGAAGGAAGACGGGCCCAAACCCCAAAAAAGGCATGGGAAACACGCGACCCGAACGGGGTTCCGGACGGATGTTTTTTCCGTCCGGAACCGCAAAGATTCGTCCCGAACGATTATCTTTGCCCCCGTATGTAAACACCAGCTGAAAAGCAGACATATCGACATAGAGCAGTAGCTTATATTCCGTTTTTCTCAAAACTCCCATTAGAAAATCGTATCTGGAATGTAGGTTGCCTGCTCGGATCGTATCCGGTCCGAGCGTGGGGCAACATACAGATACGAAGGTATGGGAGTGCCTGAGAGAACGTGTGTTGATTCCCACGCTCTTTTTGTGGGGTATTGTAAAACCCTCATTTCCCATTCATGAAAAAACCCCTTATTCCGGCCCGGACGGTCGCCTTCTCCGGCTACCGTCCGGCCAAACTCCGGCAAAGCGCCGGTTCCGATATACTCACCACCCTGCCGAATCGTCTGCACCGCACTATCCTTCGTCTGGCCGAAAACGGTTTCGATACCTTCCTTTGCGGCATGGCAGAAGGATTCGACCTGTTGGCCGCACGCGCCGTGCTGGAAGCAAAAAAGACGTTTCCGACCCTGCGGCTGGCAGCGGTCGTTCCCTTCCCGGAACAGGCCCGTGCTTTCTCTTCGGACTGGAAAGCGGAGTACGACCGCACGCTGACGGCGGCGGACGATTCGGTGCTGATCGCCTCGGCCTACCATCGGGGATGTTACCACCGGCGCAACGATTTTCTGGTTGCCAACGCCTCGGTGCTGGTCTGCTACTACGACGGCCTTTCCGGAGGCACGAAATACACCTTCGAGAAAGCCTCCCGCCGCGGACTTCGCATCCTAAACCTCGCCCTGCCCGATCCGCCGGAAACGGCCTTTCCGTCCTTTTCGGAAAACACACGCTGACCCCTCCGCCGGGAACAGGCGGCGCCTCGGCACGTCCGGGCAGTCGGGCCATTCCGGCACGCGATATGAAACGATTCATTCAACGGCTCCTTCGTTTGCGAAAAACGTCCGGGCCATAACCGACGATACCATGACATCCAAAGACCGAACGTTATTGAGAGAGAGCCTCCGTTTCATCGCGGAGCATCCCGATGCCCTTGCGGGGGAAGTGCCCACGCGCCTGCTGCGTTTCTGGCTCCGGTTCCCCTTCGAGCGGATTCAGGGAGCGTTCCGCATGTACCGCGTCCCGCAGGTAACGGTGTTCCGTTTCCTGCTGCGCTGCCATCACCTGCGGCAGGGACGTCCCGTCGTCTACGTGTCCTCGCAGCGTTTCTGGAAAGAGCTTTCCTCCGGAAGATACGCCGCGATCGCCTGCGGGGAAGGCCGTTTCGAGCGGCTCGAACCCCTGCGCGGAAACGGCCCCCTGCTGGCCTCGGAGGAAGAATTCGCCGACCTGTTCAAAACCTTCCACACCTTCGTGCGCGACACCTGCCGCACACGCCGTCCGCTGGCCTACCCCCGCTGGTTCCTGCGCCGCAAGTGGCTGGAAGACATGAAAATTTTCGCCATCGACCACTATCCCCGGCACTTTCCGGTGGTCGCCTGCACCCGCAACGATTGATTATCTCCGGGGTATCGCTTCGGAACGGGACAGCCTGCGCGGGCCGTCCTTTTCGTTGGGGCCTCACCCCCGCCTATACGCGAAACACACGCAAAAACAGGGGCACCGGTTCGCCCCTGTTTCCGCAGGACGGATGCAAACGGTCGGAGAAACGGCTTCCTCCGGATGGGGCGTTTTCCTGAAATTCGCGTGCGTATCCTTTTCCGGACACCGGAGGCACCGAATTTGCAGGAACGGAATCCGACCTCCGGCACCGGAGAAACGGGAACGGAAAGCCGCACCGAAACAACACCGTCACGCTAAAAGCCACGCCTATGAACGCCGTCGAAAGATTCATGCAGAGCGATACCACCAACATGGTCATCGGTTTTCTCGCCTTCGGGGTAGCCATCGCCATCGTGATCGTCATCTACCGGTTCATAACCCGCAAGCTGATCGCCCGCGCGCGCAAAACTCCCGGCAGAATCGACGACGTGGTGATCGACGTACTGAAAGTCCCCTTCCTCGTCCTGCTGATCTGGATCATGTTCCGGATTTTCAGCCAGACGGCCTTTTACGACACGCGCTATTTCAGCGGCATGAACCACGTGCTGCGAATCCTGCTCATCATCACGGTCGGCTGGATTCTGATCAAGGGAACACGGGTGCTGTTCTACTACATGGAACACAAGCTCACCTCCGAAGCGGTCAGCAATTTCCACGTACGGGGCAGTCTGACGAAGCTGAAGATTTTCGAGCGAATGATTAAAATACTGATCGTGGTGGTCGTGGTAGCCGTCAGCCTGATGACGTTCGACAAAATCCGCACGGTCGGCATCAGCCTGCTGACCTCGGCCGGGATCGCCGGGATCATCGTCGGTTTCGCGGCCCAGCGGAGCCTCGGCATGATGCTGGCCGGGATTCAGCTCGCCATCACGCAGCCGATCCGGCTGGACGACAAAGTGATCGTGGAAGGCGAAACGGGAACCATCGAAGAAATCAAGCTGACCTACGTAATCGTCAACCTCTGGGATCAGCGCCGGCTGATCCTTCCGGTCACCTATTTTCTCGAAAACCCTTTCCAGAACCTGACGATCAAAACGCCTCAACTGCTGGGAACGATTTACTTCTACGTGGATTACTGCATGCCGCTGAACGCCCTGCGCGAAGAACTGAACCGGGTGCTGAAAGGCAATCCGCTCTGGGACGGACAGGTATCGAACCTCCAGGTTACCGACATGAAGGCCAACTACATGGAGCTGCGCGTTCTGCTCAGCAGCAGGGATTCCGGCACGCGCTGGGACTTGCAGGTGGATGTGCGGGAAAAGATGGTGAAATTCATGCAGGAAAAATACCCGGAATGTTTCGTAAAAACCCGGATCGGCTCGCCGGATAACGGCAAAACGGCGGCGGGCAGCAACGTACCGGAGCAAACCGGCAACCCCATATCCTCCGCGCAGGCGTCGGGAACGGCCCCCTCTGCCTGACGGCCTGCCTTACGGCAACGGGAGCCGGGGGTGTCCCGAAAGTAGGCTAAGAGATGCTCACGCTCCGCCTTTCGGCTCCGCTCAGCATGACGCAATAAAAGCAGGTTTTTCCTGTCGGTTGCATCGTGTCGTCCTAAGACACGGCAAGACCAGACGCCCGTCCGTCACCCTGAGGAGCAACGAAGTTGCGACGCGAGGATCTGAAGGCACGCTGGATAAGGCCCTGCCATTTTCGGAAAATTAGATTGCCACGTCCAACCCTCCGGGTTCTCCTCGGAATGACGCGATGAAAGCGGGTTCTTCCTGCCTGCGGCTGCGCTCGGAATGATGCATGGGCAATGAAGTTCGGAACAATTGAAAGAATGCCATGTGCAGACAAGTGCAGTTTCTCCTGGCAAATTCTCCGCGGAAAGGGAAAGAGAGTTCCTCTCGATCCCAAAACGCCGCTCCACCTCCTTTTCCCGATTGCTTTTTCCAACAGAAATCCTAAATTTGTGTGTTCGAAAGACTCAAAAGAACGAGTATCCGACAACCCAAACCAAACGTATGGACAAAACGAGCGACCCGACAAAAAAAATCCGGATTGTGGACGTGGCCCGAATGGCAGGCGTTTCGGTCGGCACCGTGGATCGGGTCATCCACAACCGGGGACGCGTGTCGGAAGAAAACCTCCGAAAAGTCAAGGGCGTCCTCGACATAGTCGACTATCAGCCCAACCTCATCGCCCGGTCGCTGGCTTCCCGCAAACAATACCGCATCGTCACCCTCACCCCCGAAGCCGCCCCGGGCGAGTATTGGAAGGATGTGCACAAAGGGATCGGAAAAGCCGCCGCGGAAACCACGGGGTACAACATCCACGTCGAAAATTTCCACTTCAACCAGTACGACGCCGTTTCGTTCGACCGGGCGCAGACGGCCATGCTGGAAAAAGAATTCGATGCGGCGGTAATCGCCACGCTGTTCACCGAACCGGTCATCCGCCTGTCCCGCCTGCTGGACAAAAGAAAAATCCCCTACGTTTATCTGGACTCCAACATTGCCGGGCAAAACCAGCTTTCCTACTTCGGGACGGAGTCCTATGACGCGGGGGCCATCGCCGCCCGGCTGCTGACGGAAAAGATCGCCCGGACTTCCGATATCCTCGTTTGCCGGATCATCCACAGCGGAGAAAACGATTCCACCCAGATCCGGAACCGGAAAAAAGGATTCTGCGATTTTCTGGAGAAAAACGGGTATGCCGGGAAACTACGCTATGCTCATCTCCGCCTGAACGACGACGCCTATAATTTCGAAGTACTGGACAAGGTATTCGCCGAACCGGGAAAAATCGAAGGGGCCGTGACGTTCAATTCCACGTGCTACATCCCCGGAAAATACCTGAAGGCGAAACGATTGTCGCAGGTAAACCTGGTGGGATACGACGTGACAGGTCGGAATGCGGACATGCTCCGGGACGGGGTGGTGATCGCCCTGATCGCCCAGCGTCCCGAATATCAGGGGTATTACAGCATCAAGGCCCTTTACGAGAAACTCCTCTTCGGCAAGAGGACGGACAAGGTGAACCTGATGCCGATCGACATCCTGATCCGGGAAAACATCGACTATTACCACAACAAATTCTGAAAAGTTCCGGATCGCCGGGAAAGAAACCATCCGTCCATGCGCAAAATATCCAATGCAGAACTGGGCCGCCCCACGCCGGAAGAATACGAAAAAATGGAGAAACGGCCCGTCGTGGTCGTAGCCGACAACATCCGGAGCCTGCACAACATCGGTTCGCTGTTCCGCACCTGCGACGCTTTCGCCGTGGAAGCGCTCTGGCTGTGCGGCATCACCGCCACCCCTCCCGACCGGGAGATTCACAAAACCGCCCTCGGCGCCGAGAACACGGTTCCGTGGCTCTTTTTCCGGGATTCCCTCGAAGCGGTGCGTGCATTGCGGGAGGGAGGCTACACGGTGCTTGCGGCGGAACAGGCGGAAGGCGCCGTATCGCTCGATGCCTTCCGGGCCGAACCGGACAAAAAATATGCTCTGATCTTCGGGAACGAAGTGCACGGGGTGCGGCAGGAAGTGGTCGATCTGTGCGACGGAGCCATCGAAATTCCGCAGGCGGGCACCAAACACTCCCTGAATGTTTCGGTAGCGGCGGGAGCGATCCTGTGGGAATTTTTCAAACAGCTGAAATAAAAAAGCGGGGGAATTTTCCTCACCAATGCGGCATCCGTCCACGCTTCCCTCCAGGTGGCGGCGATACCGGATGTACGCTGTTTTTCCGAAAAACAATCCTTCGGTCGTTGAGCCGTCTGTTCCGAATCCGGAAACGTCCGGGCTTCCGCGGCCAATCCTTTTCGGAATCGCTTTTCCGAACCCCTCAAAAAAAGAAAAATCCGGTCGGGACCGGAAGCATACGAACCGTATAAAAAACGAAAAGAGGGAACCGTCACGGCAACCTCTTTCGTCGGGGAAACCCCAAAACTACTAACCCAAACTTAAATAAATGAAGAAACCTTGTTGTATGTTCTCTTAACAAACGTTGTCTCGAGTTCTTTTATTGTGTTCTGCTGTTATATCTTTTTCAATTTCCGTGCCACGTTTTTCTTTCCCGCTCGTTTTTTTCCTTCTCCCCCGCGGGACACGAACCGCGTTCGAAGATATATCTTACAAGTACCGTGCCAAACTTACTTGGCAGGGCGGGTATGTTCCACGTAAATGAGTTTGTCGGTATCGTAACCGAGCCTGCGGGCCGCATCCAGCATTTTGTTCAGTTGCTCGCGGGAAATCTGCGGCGTACGCGCCAGGAACCAGAGAAACTCCGGATGGCCCCCGGAAACCACGGCGTACCGGTATTCCGGATCCAAATAAGCCACTTTGTAATGGCCCGGAATCAACGGAAAAAAATAAACTTTCAGGTGGTTGGGGGCATCGCCCTCGACGGCCACGGCGCGGGCCTCCTGCCATTTCTCCCTGCCGGGATGAAACCCGCGGTTGACGACGCGGATTTTTCCGTTTTTCTGCAACGTGTAATCCGCGGTCACGTTGGTCAGCCCCCGTTCGAAGGGATGACGAAGCCGGGCGATCTCGTACCACCGCCCCATATACTTTTTCACGTCGAAGCCGGGCATCGGAAGCACCCTGATCTTTTTGCTGCAACACCAGAAAATACAAGCCATAGTCCAAAACGGTTGATATTCGTTCCATAAGGCTAACGGCAACTACCGTACCAAACAAAACGGCGGGAGGAACGCCCAAAGCCGCTCCCCCCGCCGAGGCCTGCGTCGTCTTCCCTTACCGGAAATCGATCAGTTCCACGCCGGGATATTTCGACCGGTCGAAGGTGAACGTGGCGGCGGACACCGGAACGCCGGGCGTAATCCGGGTCACGGTCAGTTCCATCTTCTTTTCGCTTTCGGGCAGGTTGTAGGAAATCCCCACCGGAAGCGAAGTGGCCTCGTCCACTTTGAGCAGCACGGACCGGAACAGGTTCTGAGGCGTACGCGGCGTCAGTTCCACCAACAGCAGCCGTTTCCCGTTCTCAGTCGTGTTCCCCTTGAACACGTGATCGAAACTGTCATCGAACCGGAAAATCCGGGTCGGATTGGAAAGGATGTTCCCGTCCCCCGGATCGAGCTCTTCCATGACCACTTCGTTGTTTTCCCGCGAGTAAGTGTAAAGCGTGTTTCCGTCGTAATACAGTTCCGAACCGTAAACGTCCGCGTAAAATCGTGGCCCGCTGACGACGAATTTTCCCGTGATGTTCTGAAATTCCCCGTCGAGCGTGGCCTTCCAGTCCATTTCATAAGAGGAAAAAGAATCTATTTTGGCCTTCAGCCGGTCGAGCACGGCCTGGGAGCGTTCGTCAGCCTGCGCCGCGAATCCGCAGAGCAGAGCCAGCACCGCCGGCAGCATCCGTTTCATAAAACTGTTCATCTGTCGCAAATCAATGAAAGGTATTCAAACTGTCCAGAAAATATTCCAGCGACGCCATGTCGGAAAGTTTCACTTCCCGCGGCTTGCTTCCTTCGCTCCGGCCTACGATTCCCGCCTGCTCCAACTGATCCATGATCCGTCCCGCCCGGTTGTACCCGATGGAAAACTTCCGCTGGATCAGGGAAGTGGAACCCTGTTGCTGGGCCACGATCAGCCGCGCCGCCTCCTCGAACAGCGCATCCCGCACCGACAGGTCGGCCTCTCCCTTTCCTCCGGCTTCGCCTTCGGGGACGTACTCCGGCAATTCGTATGCCGAAACGTATCCGCGCTGGTTGCCGATGAATTCCGTGATCCGTTCCACTTCCGGCGTGTCGATGAAGGCGCACTGCACCCGCACGATATCGTTCCCCGTGGAAACCAGCATGTCCCCCCGCCCGATCAGCTGGTTGGCGCCCGGCTGGTCGATAATCGTCCGCGAATCGACCATGGAGGAAACCCGGAAAGCGATTCGGGCCGGAAAGTTCGCCTTGATGACCCCCGTGATGATGTTGGTCGTAGGCCGCTGCGTGGCGATTACCAGATGAATGCCGACCGCCCGTGCCAATTGTGCCAGCCGGGCGATAGGGGTTTCGATTTCCCGTCCGGCCGTCATGATCATGTCGGCGAATTCGTCGATAATCACGACGATGTACGGCAGGTAACGGTGCCCCTTCTCCGGGTTGAGCCGCCGTTTGGTGAATTTCCGGTTGTATTCCTTGATGTTCCGCACCTCGGCGTTTTTCAACAGGTCGTACCGGGCATCCATCTCCGTACAAAGGGAGTTGAGTGTATACACCACTTTCTGCGTATCGGTAATGATCGCTTCGTCCTCGCAGGGCATCTTCGCCAGGAAATGCTTTTCGAGTTTCGCATACAGGGTGAGTTCGACCTTTTTCGGATCGACCAGCACGAATTTGATTTCCGAAGGATGTTTCTTGTAAAGGAGAGAAGCCAGGATGGCGTTCAGCCCGACCGATTTCCCCTGCCCCGTCGCCCCGGCCACCAGCAGGTGCGGCATCTTGGCCAGGTCGATGACGAACGTTTCGTTCTGGATCGTTTTTCCCAGTACGATCGGCAGGTCGTAATCGCTTTCCTGAAACTTCAAGGACTTGACGACCGAATACATGGAAACCACTTCCTTGTCCTTGTTCGGCACTTCGATCCCGATCGTGCCCTTGCCCGGTATAGGCGCAATGATTCGAATGCCCAGCGCAGACAAGCTCAGAGCGATGTCGTCCTCCAGGTTCTTGATCTTGGAAATGCGCACTCCAGGCGCAGGCACGATTTCATACAACGTGACGGTCGGGCCGATGGTCGCCTTGATTCGGTCGATCCGGATGCCGAAATTCTCCAGCGTCTCGATGATCCGGTTCTTGTTTTCGATCAGCTCGGCTTCGGTCACGTCCACTTCGACCTTGTGGTCTTCCAGCAGTTCGACCGGCGGTTTCTGGTAATAGGACAGATCGAGCGTATGGTCGTAGAAAGACGTTTCGATCAGTTCGTCCGGCACCGTGGTTTCGTCCACGCCTTTGTCCACCTCGAAATTTTCATCCATCAGCACCGTTCCTCCTTCCGGCGCGGTCGCATCCGCATTCGGCACATTCGCTTCATCGCCTTCGGCTCTTTCCCCTTCCTCCGGGTTTTCTTCCGGTTCTTCCCGGGCCTCATCTTCGACGACAAATTCCGCCTCCACCGTTTCTTCCGCCTCTTCCCGGACGAAAGGCTCATCGGGCACAAGTTCCGTTCCGCCCTCTCGCATGAACCGTTCTTCCGCACCGTCCCATCCGGATTCCGCAAGCGCCTCATCCGGTACGTCGTCCCGCGTTTCTTCCGGTTCCTCTTCTCCCTCGATCCGGATGCCGAACTCTTCCTCCGGCTCCGGCCGGGGTTCCGGTTTCCTTTTCGCCATGGGCGCGATCGGAGCCACGGAATCATCCTCATAGCGATAGTCGTAATCCACCGGTTTGGCCGGCTCCGATCTGCTTTCGGTCATTTCCGTCGATTCCCCGGCCGCCTGTTCTTCTCCGGCTTCATCTTCCCGCGGATGCGACAGCAGTCCCGATGCCTTTCCGGCCACGGCGACCGTCAAATCCTTGGACTTGTCCGCAATGCCGCGCCCTACCCGGTTCAGGAAAAAGATCGTATTCCGGTTGATGTAAATCGCCAGCAGAGCGATCAAAAGCAGCAACAGCAGCCCCGTTCCATAAGAAAGATAGGATTCCAGCCAGCCGGCCATGTAGATGCCGTGCTTTCCGCCCAGCCCCGTCCCGAAAGCCCCCGGTTCCTTACCGAACAAACCGCCTGCAT
Organism: uncultured Rikenellaceae bacterium; assembly: GCA_946486375.1. Classification (GTDB taxonomy): domain Bacteria; phylum Bacteroidota; class Bacteroidia; order Bacteroidales; family Rikenellaceae; genus CAMLTW01. Next base: position 233,148 of record CAMLTW010000001.1, on the reverse strand, counting down.
ACCCCAGCGTGACCGATCCGAGGATCATCGCCATCAGGGAAATCCGCACGGCCTTGTTGAGCATGACCGGACGGAAGCGAAGCACCCGCAAGGACAACACGATAAAAATCACGGGTATCAAAAAACCGAACACCCCGAAAGAATCGCTCACGAGCCATTCCCCGATCTTGGTTCCGAAACGGCCGCCCCAGTTGAACACCTCCTCTCCTTTCGTTTCGGAAAGCGGAAGGCGCGCCACCGCCTGATCGGTCTTCCAATACAGGAAATAGGAAAAGACCGACATGGCTACGTAGAGCGAAAAGAACAGGAAGACGAAACCCAGCAACCACCGCCGGGTGGTATCGTCCCGTTTGGAGGTCTTCCTTCTCCTTCCCGTTCCGTTTTTCCCGTTTTGCATACTCCTGCCAGCACGGGCCGCTGAAGCCCCCGCGCTCTTTTTTTCCGTTTTCATGCTTTTTTTCCGCTCCGTCTCACCTGTTCGCCCTTTTCCTTCAGGCGGCTCAAATATTTTTCGTCTCCGCTCGTATAATAGGCATACTCCGCCCGGTGTCCCGGAATGGCGCATGCCCCTTTTTCCCGCAAAATCTCCACCACCCGGTGGGCGATGGCCGGCGCGGGATCGACCAGCCGCACATCCCGTTCTCCGATCACCTTCCGGATGGTCTCCGCCAGAAAGGGATAATGGGTGCATCCGAGCACCAGGTGATCGGCGCCTGCCTCCAACAGCGGTTCCACTGCCTTGCGCACCGCTTCCAACGCTTCAGGCGAATCCTCCCGGTTCTCCTCCACCAACCGTACGAAACCTTCCCCCACCGCGGGAATCACCTTCACGTTTTCCGCAAAACGGCGGGAAGTCTCCCGGAAAAGACGGCCCCGCAGCGTATTCACCGTGGCAAGAATCCCGATCACACCGGTGCGGGAATGTTCGGCCGCCGGTTTGATCGCCGGTTCCATGCCGATGAAAGGAACGTGCGGATAATGCTGCCTCAGGTATTCCACCGCCGTGGCCGTGGCCGTATTGCAGGCAATGACGATCAGTTTCACCTCCTTATCCAACAGGAAGCGGACGATGCCCTCCGAAATGGCGATCACTTCTTCCGGCTTTTTCTTTCCGTAAGGGCAATTCAAACCGTCCCCATAGTAAATGACGGATTCTTCCGGAAGAGCCTTCACGATCTCCTTCCAGACGCTCAGCCCTCCCAGCCCCGAATCGAATACGCCTATGGGCGAATTGTCCGCCATTTCATTCCTGCTTTTTCCCGAAAGACAAAGTTAAGCAAAGAAACGGAATTTTCGGGAAGCCGCACCTACTTTTCCGAACGGAATTCTCACCCATCCGAGCGGAAACCGGTTTCCGTAACCGACGAATTGCCAAACATATATTCCCATTCCCGATCCCGGCTGAAAACGAAAACGCCGGGAAAATCCCGGCGTTCCGATCCGCTTTTTTCCGTATCCAAAAATCCGGAATCTATCGGGACAGGGAAACCGTGGTTTTCCCGTCCGGCGTCCGGCAGAGGAACACTTTTTTATGGAAGGTGGGTTGATCCAACGAATAAACGAGCTCTCCGTTCACTTTCCAGGTTTGCACCTGGCAGAGATAACTGCCGTCGCCCAAGCGTTTGTCCCGGTACCTGTATCGGACACTCATCGTATCCGGCACACCCTCGAAATAAACGTAGAAGTCGTAATCGCCGTATCGGGAATCCCCGAAGGCAAAAGTGAAGAAACAATACAGCCCTTCCACCTTGTCATATTGAATATCGTTCTTGTGATCGTTATACCGATAATACCCCTCTGCTACAGCATCGAAATTCGTCGGCGGAGCCGGGGGAACGTCGAGCCGCGTTTCGCTGGAAACGGGAAGGGTGGCCGGATCATTCGGGTCGATCAGGTCGTTTCCCTCGCTGTCGATGTAGTAAAACCGCACCCAATGACCCGTCTGAAACGGCCCTCCGTCCTTCATGCTGTCGTACCAACGCTCGCCGTCGTCCTTGTTGCAGGCCGCCAGACCGACTGCAAAAAAGGTAAAAAGGGCGATCCGGAATAAACGCTTTGTATTCATCGTGTACTTAATAAATTATCAGTTCGCTTCAAATAAGGCATTTTCACTCGATAAATCTTACTGCGCGCGGTTGGCCTTGATCCACTCGCGGGCGTTCACGAACATTTCGATCCAGGGCGAAACTTCGTCCGCTTCCCGGCCCTCCGGATAATATGCCCAGTTCCAGGGTCGCAGCGCCCGTTCCGGATGGGGCATCATCATCAGGTGTCGTCCGTCCGCCGAACAAAGCCCCGCTGCGTTGTAATCGCTTCCGTTGGGATTGGCCGGGTAAGCGTCGTATCCGTATTTGATCGGAATCCGGTATTCCGATTCGACATACGGTAGGGAGAATTTCCCTTCGGCGTGAGACACCCAGACGCCCAGCGTCGAACCCGCCAGCGACTTCAGCATCACCGAATCGTTTTCTTCGATTTTCACGCTTACGAAATTGGATTCGAACTTGCGGCTGTCGTTATGCAGCAATTTCGGTTTCCGTTCGTGCTCCGGATACACCACACCCAGCTCCGCCATCAACTGGCAGCCGTTGCAAACGCCCAGCGAAAGCGTATCGGGCCGGGCATAGAACCGGTCGAGCGCCTCCTTCGCCTTGGGACTGTAAAGGAGCGCTCCGGCCCATCCTTTGGCGGAACCCAGCACGTCCGAATTGGCAAAGCCTCCCACGAACACGATCAAATTCACGTCGTCCAGCGTTTCCCGTCCGGTCATCAGGTCGGTCGTATGAACGTCCTTCACGTCCATCCCCGCCAGATGCATCCACCATGCCATCTCCCGTTCGCTGTTGTTCCCCTGCTCGCGGATGATCGCCGCCCGGATGCCCGTCCGGGTCTTCCGGTACGGGTCGATGCCGTACTGCGCCAGCTTTCCGCTGAACGCAGCGGGAAATTCGAATTTCAGTTCCTGATGCTTGTAGTTTTCGTAGCGCTCCTTCGCTTTCCGTTCCCCGCTCTGCTTCCGGTCGAGCAGGTAGGAAGTCCGGTACCACGTGTCCCGCAGCCGGTCGATATCCAACGCCAGCGACTTACCGCCATGATTCACCGTAAATTTCCGATCCCGGTTCACTTCGCCCAGCACTACGGCATCCACGCCTTCCGCCTTCAATTCCGCTACCACATTCTCTGCATCTTCCACCTGCAGCACCAACGCCGGCTTTTCGCTGAACAGCACCCGCACGATATCCTCCTTGCCTAGTACATCCGTATCGACCGTTATCCCCGACCGATTGTCGGCAAAGGTCATTTCCAGCAAAGCCGTCACCAGACCGCCCGCCGAAACATCGTGTCCGGCCAGCACCTTCCTCGCTTCGATCAATTCCTGTACAGCGGCGAAAGCCCTCTTGAAATATTCCGCATCCTGCACCGTCGGCACGTCTCCGCCTATTCGGTTCAACACCTGACCGAAACTGCTTCCGCCCAGGCCGAAGCCGTCCTTCGAGAAATCCACGTAGACGATCCGGCTTTTTTTCGCCTTCAGCGCCGGAGAGACAACTTTCCGGATGTCGGACACTTCGCCTGCCGAGGTAATGATGACCGTTCCGGGCGCATAGACCACATCACCGTTCTTGTACTTCTGGGTCATGGAAAGCGAGTCTTTCCCCGTCGGGATGTTGATGCCCAATGCCTGTGCGAAATCGCTCGCCGCCTGCACCGCCGCATAAAGCCGTGCATCTTCGCCCGCATTCCTACACGGCCACATCCAGTTGGCGCTCAGGGAAACGCTCGACAATCCCCCGGCGATCGGCGCCAGAACGATGTTGGTCAGCGCTTCGGCGATCGCCAGTACGGAACCCTTCGGAGCGTCCGCCAGAGCCGCCGCCGGAGCATGGCCGAGCGCCGTGGCGATGCCGGCCTTGCCCTGATAATCGAGCGCCACCACCGCGCAATCGTTCAACGGCACCTGCACGCTTCCCGCACACTGCTGCATGGCGATGCGTCCCGTCACCGAACGGTCTACCTTGTTGGTCAGCCAGTCCTTGCAGGCCACGCCTTCCAGCTGCAAAACGTTCTCGAGGTATTTTTCCAACTCTTTTTCCGTATAGGCCGGAGCTTCGTATTCCTCCTGCACGGTCGAGTCGCGCATCACCGTCCGGGGAGCTTTCCCGAACATGTATTCGAGCTTCCAGTCAATGGGCTTTTCCCCCGTTTCGTTATTCACGAACGTAAACTGCATGTCTCCGGTCGCCTCTCCAATTACGTACATCGGAGCGCGTTCCCGCTCGGCGATCCTCCGCAGCCGGTCGATGCTTTCTTCCTTCATCACCAGCCCCATCCGTTCCTGCGACTCGTTGCCGACGATTTCCTTCGCGGACAGGGTCGGATCGCCGATCGGAAGTTTTTCCATGTCGATCCGTCCGCCGGTAGCCTCCACCAGTTCGGACAGGCAGTTGAGGTGCCCCCCCGCCCCGTGGTCGTGAATCGAGACGATCGGATTGTCGTCCTCCTCCGACAAGGCCCGGATCGCGTTGTAGGCCCGCTTCTGCATTTCGGGATTGGAACGCTGGATGGCGTTCAGCTCGATGGCATTGGCGTATTCTCCCGTAGCCACGGAAGAGACGGCCCCTCCGCCCATGCCGATGCGGTAATTGTCGCCGCCCAAAAGGACGACCTTGTCACCCTGCTGCGGCTCGTCCTTCAGGCTGTCCGACTTCTTGCCGTAGCCCACGCCCCCGGCCAGCATGATGACCTTGTCGAAACCGAACTTCTTGCCGTTCTCGAAATGCTCGAACGTCTGCAGGCTCCCGCAAATCAGCGGCTGTCCGAACTTGTTCCCGAAATCGGAAGCTCCGTTGGAAGCCTTGATGAGGATGTCTTCCGGCGTCTGGTACAGCCACTCCCGTTCTTCGGTGGCTTTTTCCCACGTCCGACCTCCGTCGAGCCGGGGATAAGCCGTCATATAGACCGCCGTTCCCGCCACGGGGAAAGCCCCTTTCCCGCCGGCGATCCGGTCGCGGATTTCACCGCCCGTCCCGGTAGCCGCTCCGTTGAACGGTTCCACGGTGGTCGGGAAATTATGAGTCTCGGCCTTGATGGAAATCACCGATTCGAAATCCTTCGTTTCGTAATAATCGGGCTTGTCGTGCGTGGCAGGCGCGAATTGCTCCACCACCGGCCCCTGCAAAAAGGCGCAGTTATCCTTATAGGCCGACACCACCCGGTTGGGGTTGGCCTGCGTAGTCTTCTTGATCAGACCGAACAGGGAATCTTCCTTCTCCTGCCCGTCGATGACGAACCGTCCCCCGAAAATTTTGTGCCGGCAATGCTCGGAATTGACCTGCGAAAACCCGAACACTTCGGAATCGGTCAGCTTGCGCCCCATTTTCCGGCTCACTTCTTCCAGATAGACGATCTCCTCCTCGCTCAGAGCCAATCCTTCCTCCCGGTTGTAAGTCCGCAGATCGTCGATATACACGATCGGCTCGGGCTTCCGGTCCACGCGAAAAACGGATTGATCCAGCCCGTCCCTGTACATCCGTTTCAGCATCCGGTCGTAAGGAGCCGTTTCGCTTTCGACCCGGGCGAACTCCTCGATGCGCAGGATGCCCTCGATTCCCATGTTCCGGGAAATGTCCACCGCGTTGGTGCTCCAGGGAGTGATCATCTCGCGGCGCGGGCCGATGAAAATACCGTCCACCCGCTCCGAAGCCACCTGCCGCCCGCCTCCGAACAGCCATTCCAGTTTCCGGATGTCCTCGCCGTCAAAGTCCCGTACGGTTTCCACCGCATAAACGGTTTCCCCGTTGCTGAAAAAAAGTACCATCTGATCCTATTTCGTTAAAGAATTATCGTTTTTTTACCGGTCGTTCCCATCCCCGTTTCCGGCTCCCGGCAACACTTCGCAAAGGTAATCCAAAGAATCGGCCTCCGAAAGTTTTCCTTCCGAATTTTACAAACATTTTCACTACCTTCGCTCAACGTTTTCAATCATTTTCATTCGCAGAACCGTCCATGAACGATCCGAAGACCGACAGATACCTGTCCGAACACACCACCCCCGAAGACCCACTGCTGACCGAGCTCGACCGCGTCACCCATCTTCGGACGGTACAACCTCAAATGATAGCGGGACACGTGGAAGGAAAAATCCTCGAACTGTTTTCGAAAATGCTCCGTCCGGAGAAAATACTCGAAATAGGAACGTTTACAGGGTACTCCGCATTGTGTCTGGTCAAGGGATTGTGCGAAGGCGGGGAACTTCACACCGTGGACGTGAACGACGAGCTGGCTCCGCTGGCCGCCTCCTTTTTCGCCCGCAGTCCTTACGGCGACCGCATCCGGCAACACACCGGTTCCGCGCTGGAGGTAGTTCCCCGGTTGGGCCTGACGTTCGACCTGGTATTCATCGACGGCGACAAGCGCGAATATCCGGATTACTATCGCATGCTGCTGGAGGGAGGATACGTCCGCAGCGGTTCCGTGCTGCTGGCCGACAACGTATTGTGGTACGGCAAAGTGTCGGATCCGGAAAGCCACAACGACCCGCACACGCGGTGCATCCGGGAATTCAATCGACTGGTGCGCGAAGATTCCAGGGTGGAAAACGTGATAATTCCGGTACGGGACGGCCTGACCGTCATCCGTGTTAAATAATTTATTTATCTTTGTGCATCCAATGTTAAAAATTGCACGCGTTATGTTGACCGATACCGCAAACCGAATATTCGAAGAATCCATCGCGGACTATCACCGGACCGACGATGTGGACCGCCCGATCGCCAATCCGTATCCGAAAGACGGCATCGAACACCTGTTGTACCTGAAAAACTGGATCGACACCGTACAGTGGCATCTGGAAGACATCATCCGCAACCCGGACATCGATCCCGCCGAAGCATTGGTCATCAAACGCCGGATCGACGCCTCCAATCAGGAACGCACCGACGTGGTGGAATACATCGACAGTTATTTTCTCGACAAATACAAAACCGTTTCTCCGAAAACGGAGGCCACGATCAACACGGAAAGCCCCGCCTGGGCCATCGACCGGCTTTCGATCCTGGCGCTCAAGATCTACCACATGGAACGGGAAACCCTGCGGCAGGACGTGGAAGAAACGCATCGGAACGCCTGCCGGAAAAAACTCGACGTCCTGCTCGAACAGCGGAAAGACCTTTCGGAAGCCATCGACGCGCTGCTGGCGGATATCGAACGGGGAAACAAATACATGAAGGTGTACCGGCAGATGAAAATGTACAACGATCCTTCGCTTAACCCCGTCCTCTACGCCAAAAAATAATGAACCGTCTTCTCATCATCCGGTTGTCGGCGATGGGAGACGTCGCCATGACGGAACCCATCATCCGGCAACTGCACGAAAAATACCCGGATATCCGGATCACCCTGCTCACCGCCCCGTTTTTCCGTCCCTTTTTCCGGGAAATCGAGGGAATCGAGTTCGTGGACATCGACGTCAAAAAGCGGCACAAGGGTTTCTGGGGCGTCTTCCGACTCTACCGGGATATCCGGAAAAAGTACAAAATCGACATGGTGGCCGACCTGCACGACGTGCTGCGGACGAAACTCCTGCGGAAACTGTTCCTGCTCCGGGGAACGCAGGTCGCCTCCATCGACAAGGAACGGGACGAAAAAAAGGCGCTCACGGATTTGGAGAACAAGGTGTTCCGCCAGTTGAAGACCACGCATCAGCGCTATGCGGACGTCTTTGTGAGGCTGGGGTTCGATGTCGGAGTTCCGGAAAAATCCGAGCGGAAAAGCCTTCCGATTCCATCCGCCGTTCGTGAAGCCGCAGGAGACCGTGCGACGGACGGAAAAAGCAAATGGATCGGAATCGCTCCTTTCGCCCAGCATCGGGGGAAAATCTATCCGCACGACAAGATGGAGGCGGTCATCCGCATGCTCGCGGAAGAGTATTCCGGCGACATCCGGCTTTTCCTGTTCGGAGGCGGACGGGAAGAACGCGAAGCGGCGGAGGCCTGGGAACGGCGTTATCCGGAAATTTATTCGGTCATCGGCAAAATCGGACTGGGCGAGGAACTCGACCTGATCGCCAACCTGGACTGCATGGTGAGCATGGATTCCTCGGCCATGCACATGGCCTCGCTGGTGGGGACTCCCGTGGTGTCGATCTGGGGCGCCACCCATCCCTATACCGGTTTTCTGGGACTCGGACAGTCTCCGGACAACGCGGTGCAGATCGACCTGCCCTGCCGTCCCTGCTCCATCTACGGCAACAAGCCCTGCGTGAAGGGCGACTATCCCTGCATGAACGGCATCCCTCCCCGTGCGGTGGTGGAAAAAGTGAAAAACGTCCTCGGAAAATAGTCGTTCGTCTTCCCGGCCGGGAAACCGCCGCACGGAAACGGCAGCAGGTTTGCAGGAAACCGTTTTTTCACAGGATACGCGTTCAACACTTCCGAAATATGAAATTACTGAAAGCCTTCCTCCGGTTGGCGGCCGTTCTGACCGGCATCGTCCTTGTTTTCGTGCTCGTGGTCTGGCTCTTCGAGTACCGTCCCGAAAACCGGGAAGTGATTTACCGGGCCGCGCATGCCCGCAGCCTCCTGACGGACACCCTGACCCTGTTGACGTGGAACACCGGTTATGCCGGGCTGGATGACAGCATGGACTTTTTTTACGACGGAGGGAAACAGAGTCGGACGAACGCGAAACGGGCGACGGAAAACCTGGAAAGAATCGCTTCTTTTCTGCAGCACTGCGGGGCCGATATTATCCTGTTGCAGGAGGTGGACGTATTTTCCAAACGGAGTTACTACACCGACCAGTTCGAAACCTACCGAAAACGGCTGTCGGACTATCGGGCGTTTTTCGCCTACAATTACAACTCGCTTTACGTACCCGTGCCGCTGAAACAGCCGATGGGCCGGGTCAAGGGAGGCATCGCTCTTTTTTCCAGGCCCGAACCGCTGGAAGTGCTCCGGTACCAGTATCCCAGCCGTTTTTCTTTTCCGATGCGGCTGTTCAATCTCAAACGGTGCCTGCTTTCGGCCCGCTACCGGATGCTGAACGGACGAACGCTCACCGTCAGCAACACCCATAATACGGCCTACGACACCGGGGGAATGCGCACGCAGGAAATGAATTACCTGCGCGACACGCTGACAGCGGAGTATGCACGGGGTATTCTGTCGATCACCGGCGGCGACTGGAACCAGAATCCTCCCGACTACCTTCCATCGGACGCCGAAACCGGGAACCGCTATTTCTCGCCGCTGCGAATGGACAGCACTCTGTTTCCCGCCGGCTGGGAGTTCGTCTACGACCGTTCCCGGCCCACGGCCCGTTATCTCGACGAGCCTTACAACCCAGCTACGACGACCACGACGTTGATCGATCTGTTCCTGATTTCGCCGGGCATCCGCTGCATCGACATCCGGACGATCGACCTGGGTTTCCGCCACAGCGACCACAACCCGGTCAGGGCTGTTTTCGTGATCGGATAACTTTTGGCAGAAATAAACCCGATCCCTCCCTTCGGAAGGAAAATATCCGAAAAACCAGCCCTTTTTTATCGTAATCGGACTACGGGGATATTCCGTTTTCATTTTTCGTTAATTTTGTCAGGCGGGGCATGTGCCGTAAACCGTCCCGGAGAAAATACCGTCCGCGCACGGAACGGCAGCAAAAGCCCGTATCCGGCGGAAAATGCCAATTCATCTAACCTATAAATTATTAATCATGGTAATTGCATACCTGAGGGTAAGTACGGGAAAACAGCACACGGAGAATCAGCAGGAAGAAATCCGCCGGTTCGCAGAACAAAAGGGCCTGACGGTCGATCGCTGGGTCGCGGAAGTGGTCAGCGGCAAGAAGAAGGAAAAAGACCGGCAGTTGGGAAAGTTGCTGAAAACCCTCCGGGAAGGAGACACGCTGATCGTGACGGAACTCTCCCGACTGAGCCGCACCCTGCTCGACATCATGACGATCCTGAATCGCTGCCTGGAAAAAAAGATCGTCATCTACAGCACGAAGGACGGCTACGCCTTCGACAACAGCATCAACAGCAAAGTGCTGGGATTCGCCTTCGGGCTGGTAGCCGAAATCGAGCACAATCTGATTTCCATGCGCACGAAGGAAGCTCTGGCCCTGCGCAGAGCCGAAGGCATCCACCTGGGCAGGCCCTTCGGCACCACGGTCAAACAGAACCGCCTGCTGGAAAACCGGCAGGATATCGTTCGCATGTACGACCGGGGGGCCACCATCGCTTCGATCTGCAAGAAATACAAGGTATCCCGGGAAACCTTCTACGTCTTCAACCGGAAATACCAATGCGTTCCGATCGCCGGAAGCCGGAAAGACGTGGAAAACTGACCATAAGGTCCGTTGATAAGGACGCATCCCGGAAAGAAGTCTCTTTCCGGGATGCCGAATTTCCTCCTTCGATCGTCCGTAGTTATTGCAGGTGCTGAGGCATGAGGACGGACAGGGTTTCCGCGGACATTCCCCGGCGGCGGGCATAATCCCGAAGCTGCTCTCCGTCGATTTTACCGACTCCGAAATTACGGGCTTCCGGTGCGGCGAAAATAAGACCCGAAACCGATGCCGCCGGCGTCATCATGAAAGAGTCTGTCAATTCGATTCCGATTTCTTCCTGCACATCCAGCAGCCGGAACAAATCCCGTTTCTGGGAATGATCCGGAGCGGCAGGATAACCGAATGCCGGCCGGAACCCCGTGTACCGGTTCCGGAGCATCTCTTCCACCGTCAGGTTTTCATCCGCCGCGTATCCCCACAGTGTCCGGCGCACCAGCATGTGGAGGTGTTCGGCGAAGGCTTCCGCCAGCCGATCCCCCAACGCCTTGACCATAATGGCGCCGTAGTCATCCCCCGCCTCCCGGAAACGGGCTTCGAGCTCCGTCATGCCGTCCCCCGCGGTAACGGCGAAGGCACCGATGTAATCGGTCGCGTCTCCGTCCGCGGGAAGCAGAAAATCGGCCAGGCACAAATTGACCTCCCGGCCGGCTTCCTGGTTGCGCAGCTGCGGCAAACGGACGGGCGTTTCGCTTCCCGGATAAATCAGAATGTCGTCTCCTTCGGAAACCGCGGGATAAATTCCGATTACGGCATGAGCCCGCAGCAGACGTTTTTCCACGATCTCGTCCAGCAGAGCACGTGCATCCGCATACAGTTTCCGCGCTTCCTCCCCGTAAACGGGATGTTCCAGAATTTCGGGATAGCGTCCCCGCATCTCCCAAACCGGGAAAAAATAGCTCCAGTCTATGTAAGGCACGATTTCCGACAGCGGATAGTCCCGGAACACCACCCGACCCAACTGATTAGGCACGGCAACCGCTTCCCTCACACGCCGCAACCGGTTTGCCCGGGCCGCATCCAGGGAAAGATACGTCTTTTCCCGTTCCCCTCGTTCGTGCCGTTCCCGCAGTTCGGCCTGCCGATTCCGCAATTCCCGCACGTAAGCCTCCCGGCGCGGAGAAAACAGTTCGGCCAGAATCCGAATGTCGTCCGAAGCATCGCGGGCATGGATGACCGGTCCCGAATACAAAGGCGCGATTTTGACGGCCGTATGCACGGCGGAAGTGGTCGCCCCTCCGATCAGCACCGGAATGTTGAGTCCCCGGCGTTCGAGCTCGGTCACGACCTTCATCATCTCTTCCAGCGAGGGAGTGATCAGTCCGCTCAGGCCGATCGCGTCCGCTCCCGTTTCCACCGCCCTGTCCACGATCGTTTCGCAGGGAACCATTACGCCCAGATCGACGATTTCGTAGCCGTTGCAGGCCATCACGACCGACACGATATTCTTCCCGATGTCGTGCACGTCCCCCTTCACCGTCGCCAGCAACACCTTTCCCGCCGAAGCGGCATTTCCTTCGGCCCGTTCCCGTTCGATCAGGGGGGCCAGAAACGCCACGCTCCGTTTCATCACCCGGGCGCTTTTGACGACCTGGGGCAAAAACATTTTCCCCGCTCCGAACAATTCGCCCACCCGGTTCATGCCCGCCATCAGCGGCCCTTCGATGACCGCCAGCGGGGAACCTGTCTTTTCCAGCGCCTCCGCCGTGTCGGCTTCGATGTAATCGGTGATCCCCTTCATCAACCCGTAAGCCAACCGTTCCTCTACGCTTTCGCGTCGCCAGGCCAGCCGGTCGTCTTCCGCCGTATGAACCGCATCCCGTTCTTTCATCCCTTCGGCAAAAACGGAAAGGCGTTCCGTCGCATCCGGACGTCGGTTCAGCACCACGTCTTCCGCAAGTTCCAGCAGGTCGGCCGGAATATCGCTGTACACCTGCAGCATGGCGGGATTCACGATTCCCATGTCCATCCCCGCCGCAACGGCATGATACAGAAACACCGAATGCATCGCCTCCCGCACCCGGTTGTTTCCCCGGAAAGAGAACGAAAGGTTGCTCACGCCTCCGCTCACCCGCGCTCCGGGACAGTTTTCCTTGATCCAGCGGCAGGCCCGGATGAAGTCGATTCCGTAACCGTCGTGCTCCGGAATCCCGGTGGCCACGGCCAGGACGTTGGGATCGAAAATGATATTTTCCGCGGGAAACCCGTTTTCCGTCAGCAACCGGTAAGCGCGTCCCGCCACCTCGGTTTTCCGCCGGAAGGTGTCGGCCTGCCCCTGTTCATCGAAAAGCATCACGACGGCGGCGGCACCGTACCGGCGAATCTTTGCCGCCCGTTCCAGAAAAATCCCCTCCCCTTCTTTCAGGGAAACGGAGTTCACCGCCCCCTTCCCCTGCACGCATTTCAACCCCGCTTCGAGCACGTTCCAGTCGGAAGAATCGATCATGACGGGCACCCGGGCGATTTCCGGCTCCGATGCGATCAGGTTCAAAAATTCGGTCATGGCCTTCACGCCGTCGATCAGACCGTCGTCCATGCAAACGTCGATGATCTGCGCCCCTCCTTCCACCTGGCTCCGCGCCACGGCAAGCGCCTCGTCGTATTTCTTTTCCCGGATCAGCCGGGCGAACTTCGCCGACCCGGCCACGTTGGTACGTTCTCCGATGTTGATAAAGTTGGCTTCGGGTGCGATCCGAAGCACCTCCAACCCGCTCAGCAGCATAGCATCGGATCGGAGAACCGGTTTGCGTGGCGGGTATTTGGATGCCACCGCAGCGATGGCTTCGATGTGGGCGGGAGTCGTCCCGCAGCACCCTCCCACGATATTCAACAGCCCCTCCTGCAAATAAGTTTCGATATGCGCCGCCATACTTTCCGGCGTTTCGGCATAGCTGCCGAAACCGTCCGGCAGCCCCGCATTGGGATGGGCCGAGATCAGGCAGGAAGCGATATCCCCCAACCGGGCCACATAAGGACGCAGCTGTTCGGCTCCGAAAGCACAATTCAGTCCCACGGAAAGCAAGTCGGCATGGGATACCGACACGTAAAACGCTTCCACCGTCTGTCCCGAAAGCAGGCGTCCGCTGGCATCGGTCACCGTACCGGACACCATCACCGGCAGCCGGATTCCTTTTTCCTCTTCCACCTGCGCCACCGCATAAAGGGCGGCTTTGGCATTGAGGGTATCGAATACCGTTTCGATCAGGATCGCATCGACGCCTCCGTCCGCCAGCCCCCGGATCTGGTCGGCATAAGCTCCGGTCAGGTCGTCGAACGTCACGGCCCGGAAACCCGGATCGTTCACGTCGGGGGACATGGAAGCCGTGCGATTGGTCGGCCCGACGGAACCCGCCACGAAACGGGGCTTTTCCGGATTCTCGGCCGTATAACGATCGGCCAGCGACCGGGCCAGCTCAGCCGCCTTCCGGTTCAGCGCATAGACTTCCCCTTCCAGCCCGTAATCGGCCAGCGATATCCGATTGGCGTTGAACGTATCGGTTTCGATGATGTCCGCTCCCGCTTTCAGGTACGCTTCATGGATGCCTTGGATCACATCGGGACGGGTGAAAACCAGCAGGTCGTTGCAGCCTTTCAGTTCCACGGGACTTTCCGCGTACCTCCCCCCCCGGTAATCCCGTTCGCTCAATCCATACTGCTGCACGAGCGTTCCCATCGCTCCGTCCAGCACGAGAATCCGTTTTTCCAGTTCTTCCGCTATCCGATATTTTCCCATGTTTTTCCCTCGTTCTTATGATGGTTCCGACGACCGCACCGGAAACGCTTATTTTTTCACCAAAGCTATTTCAAACACCCGGCTCCAGTTTTTCCCGGTAACGAACAGACGCCGTCCTTCGGCATCCCAGGCAATGCCGTTCAAAACGTCCGTATCGGCGTCCCGTTCCGCCGCCGGCAACAGGCCGCTCAAATCCACGATTCCCGTGACCGCACCGGTTTTCGGATCGATCCGGACGATTTCATCCGTCATGAACACGTTGGCCCACAACTCCCCGTCGATCCATTCCAATTCGTTCAGATAGCGCACCGCCCCTGCATCGGTATAAACCCCGAATGTCCTCTCCTGCCGGAAACCATCGGGAAAAATCACCCGGATTTTTTCGGTTCCGTCGCTCATGTACAACCGCTGTCCGTCGGTCGCGAGCCCCCAACCTTCGCCCGCATAACCGAATTCCCCCGCCTGCTCGAAAGTATCCGCATCGTAAACGAATCCCCGGTTGTGCTGCCAGGTCAACTGGTAGATTTTCCCGTCCAGCAGAACGATCCCTTCTCCGAAATACCGGTCGTCCAGTTTCTTTTCCTGCAATACGTTTCCGGTAACCGGATCCGTTTTCCGAAGCACGGATTTTCCTTCCCTTCCCGTCCCCTCGTACAGATATCCGTCGTGCCAGAACAACCCCTGCGTATAGGCATTCCGATCGTGCGGATAGCTCCGGATCACCCGGTAACCGTACCGCACGGGCTTTTGCCGGGGCAGGACGGTAAATTCTCCGACCTTCACCTCTTTCTTTCCTTCCCGGAAAGCTTCCACCCGATACGCGACCCGTCCGGAAATGCGATCCGGAGCAAGAACATATCGCCTCATGCTGTCGTTTCCCGGCAACCGCTCCCCGTCCGCAAGCACGACCACGGAATCGGGCCGGGATGCGTGCGGCGCCAAAACATAACCGATCGAAACCGTATCACCGGGCCGGTATGTGCTTCGAGCCACGGGATGCACCGAAGCGAGCATCGCCCGTGCCCCGGACGAACCGTTTCCCTCGGATGTCCTCCGTTCCGCCGCCTGCCTCCCGTTTCCGCCGCAGGCCGTCGTTCCCAGCCACGCCAGCAAAATGAATGCGATTCGTTTCATACTTCCACTCCGTTCGATAAATTAACAAAATTATGGAAAAAATCCGCAAACAAAAAACCGCTTCCCTTCCGGAAAGCGGCCCTATGTTTTCCCGTATCCGACCCTTGCTGAAAAATCCTGCTGCACGGATACGTCAATCTATTCCCCCCTTTATACTCAATATGTCAGCATGAACCCGATATTGACCTGCCGTACCGAAGGCCCTTTGCCGGTCTTGAAGATCGACCGGGGATAATAGTTGGCATAAACGCCGTAATGACCGAATCCGATCCCCGCCGTGTAGCCCCAGTGAAAATTCTTCAGGTTCAGGTTGTCGTGGTAACGTCTTTTCCCACTGAAAGCCTCCGAGTCAGCTTTGATCTTGTTGTAGGTGATGATCCGCCATCCGCCGAGTACTCCCCCATAAACGAACGGTCGCTGTTTTCCCTGTCCGATATCGAACCGCACGGTCAGAGGCACATTCAGGTACCCCGTAACCAGCTTGCTCTTTTGCAGGGTGATATCCTGATCGCGATACGTATCGTAATCGGGCACCGTCACGCCGGTTTCCGGATCGCGCATGAGCGACATGTTCCGGTCGAAACGGAAATTGTTCACCTCCAGCTCCAGCCCCGTCCGGAGCTTGATGTGTTCATGCAACCGGTAACTAAGGGTAAAGAACGTGATGTTGACCGTTATCGATTTGGGTTTGAGTTCCATGAAGGAATATTCATCGGGCACCGAAAGGTTTCCCAAATCCTCCACCAACCCGTTGTATCCGATTCCGAATCCGCCGATGGTGAAGGACAGCCCCTTGGTGTTGGCCTGCCGCTGTGCCGCCCGGGTACGCACGTCGTTCAGCCAGGGATTGCTCGTGTTTCTTCGTTCACCCTCTCCCAAAATAATGACTTCACGCTTCTGGAAAACGGTATCCTCTCCTTCCGTAATCACCACGTCGTCCTGCGACAGTCCTTCCGGTTCCTGAGCCCGCCCCGGCAGAACAGCCAACGCCCACACTCCGGCCAACAGTAAAATTCTTTTCATACCTAATAGTTTTTATTCGATTTTCTGCTTATCGTTATGGAGGCGAACTCCACCACTCGTTCGTCGTTGTTTTCGTAAATACGCACCGGATTGAGGATTTCCACCGCAGGCACCAGTTTGGCCGTCAGCTTCCGAAACGTCCGGTTCCGGAACATTCCCCGCGACGATTCCTTATCTCCATTCCCCTCTTCTTTCTCCGCACCCCTGTTTCGCATCATCGTTTCGGACGCATTATCCTCCGGTCGGCTTTCATTCGTCGCTTCCGCCCCCTTCAGTCCCAGACCGACCAACTCCGCCTCCGACACGTCGGTTACCGTGTTTTCCAGAGCGGCATCGGCCAACAAAAGTTCTTCCTCCGGCTCCGTTCCGACACTGTCCGCACTCGACAAAATCCGTCCCGTATTCTGCTCCGCCATCGCAACCTCTGCAACAGACCTTCGTGCATCCTCCGGCACGACCACCGCAGCCAACACCATTCCGGATTCCTCCTTCCTTTCTTGCCGTACATCATTTCGCATCCGTCCATATCCCGCAGCCTTCCCTTCCTCCCGCAATACCGCAGCCGCCGGCTTTTCGCTTAACACGCCCCCTGCTTCCCCCTCTTCCTTCCGATCTTCGGGCACGGCCGCAGCCTGCACGGCATCCCCTGTCCCGACCGCCGTCTCCGGCCGACTTTCTGCCGCCAACAGCACCGTTCCGGATTCCCCTTCCGACAACCGTCCGGTTTCCGCCTCCCTGTAGAAATCAAATACCAGCAGCCCCGACACCAACACAGCAGCAGCAGCCCCGCTCCATCCATAAATCCGGAACCCTGTCGCCGGCTTCCTTTTCAACCGCTGTTTATCCTCAAAAACTATGCTGTTATCCACCGGAAGAACCGGCATTTCTTTCCCCACGGATTCCACCGCCTCCGCCGCTTCCGGATCGCAAGCCAGGAATTGGATGAAGGCGTCGCGGACATCCTCCGAAAGGTTCCCTTCGAGGTAGTCCAACGCATACGCTTCATAGTTGTTCCTGTCTATTTTCATAGCATCAAATCATGTTTTCCAATTTCCCCAGCCGGGCTTTCAAGGCGACACGCGCCCGAAAGATATACACTTTGACCTGCGATTCCGACAGACCGGTCATTTCGCCGATTTCCCTGTAGGAATATCCCTCGTAATCCCGAAGCATCACCAGGGTTTTCTGCAAAGCGGGAAGGGCCTCCAAAGCCTCCTCCAGCTTTTCCCTCACATCCGGCTCGCTTCCCGGACCGGCTTCGACGCTTCTCAAAGCCTCCTCTCCTCCCCCGAAGCGTCCCTGCCACCTCACCGTATCGACCAGCAGGCGATAGGTAATGGTAAACAGATAGGATTTTTCCTTTCCTTCCATCACAGCCGCCCGGTTTTCCCACAAACGCAGGAAACTTTCCTGCACCACGTCTTTCGCCGCTTCAGGGTCGCGGAGCGATTTAAGCGCAAATCGATACACGTTGTCCGAAAACCGCTCCACGCACCTGTTGTACTCGCCGACCGTCATCTGTCATCTATACGCTTTATCCGTTAAACGGAGTTGCCGTCCAAAAGTTACACTTCGCCGGGAAAAACCTTTTTTCTCCCCGAAAAGCCGCCGCTATCCTCTACCGCCCGGCTTTCGATTAGCCTCCGACGATCCCGGAAATTCTAAAAAACATTCGATTCGATCCCTTCGCTTTCGTTCCGTCCGGAAACCCGAACGACCACCGTCCTCCGCGTCTCCGTTTCTTTCCGCTTCACCGGGTACCTCCCCTCCTTAAAAAACGGTGGCGGGAGAAATCCTCCCGCCCCCTCGTTATTCAATCCGTTCTCGGACACCGGTTCGAAACAAGCCGCACCGGCATCCTACCTCCGGAACCTATCCTACGATGGACACAAACTCGGTCGAACCGAACCACTTCGCGAATTCCACATCCGTCTTAGCCTGAGCTTTCAACGCCGGGTCTTTCGCAAACGCGCTCTTCAGGTTAGCCACGACACCTGCGGAATCCCCTTCCCGGGCAGCGATAACCGCCTTCAGGTAATCCGAGTATGCGCAGTTTTCACCCGCCAACACGCTCTTCGCTTTCGCCAGGTTGCCGTTGAGTACTTCAGCCACCGCCAGGTTGTAACCGTCCAGCGTCTTGGCCGCTTCGGCCCAGTTGCCTTCCACCAGATTCAGCAACCCCAGGTTATACCGGGATTCCGGCGTATTGATGGAGGTCAGGTACCGCCGTGCATCCGCATACTTGCCGGTAGCGATGGCAGCCAGCCCCATATTGTTGATCACTTCGTTGGAAGAGTTGTTGAGAGCGGCAGCCTTGGCAATGGCAGCAGCACCCTCCGCATATTTCCCTTCCTGCAACAGGAGGGCGCCATAATTATTCCACGCCCGATAATCGTTGTACTTGTCGGCAGCGGTCTTATAAATCTTCGCCTTGGTAGCATTGTCGTTGTACAGCGTAGCGGCGAACAACAGTTCCTCGTCGTTCAGCTTGGAAATGTTCTGTGCAACGGCTGCACGGATTTCTTCGTCCGTCAAACCGGCCACATCCACATTCACCTGCAGTTTGGAACGACGCAGTTCCGGCAGAATCTTCACCTTCAGCACGTCGAAAGCAGCGGTCATGTTCTTGATTTCGGCATCCCGTTTTTCCGGGTTGCTGTACATCTGAAGCACCTGCAGAATCAGGTTCTTATCCGGAATATCCGATTTTTCCACCAGTTCCTTGAAGCCTTCCCAGTCTTCGCCCAGCGCTTCCACGTCGAAACGCGGTTCCACCGGCAGTTTTTCCTTCGAGTACTTCTTGTTCAAAGCGGCTTCCGTGTTCCGACCGCGTTCCTGAGAGAGTTTGTCGTTGAAATTCAGCGGGCCGTCCGGAGAAGCATAAGCCTTCGTATAGATCGGGCTCACGGTCTTCTTGGCATCTCCCGAGTTGGCGATGATGAAGTCTTCCAGCGTTTTGATTTCGTCGCTGTTCAGCTGAGCCGGACGAACGTTGGCCCTGTTGATCAGGAACATGATCCGCGCTTCCTGCGTAATCACGGTGTTCCGTTTGAAGTTGTCCGCAGCGAAAGCCGGTTTACCGCCCAAGTAAGCCAGTCCCTGCACCGTGCTCACGCCGTTGGCGATGGGAATCACGGCAAACGGAGCGAACATCGACCGTTTGGCGGAACCCTTGCTGCACTTGGAATCGATCCGGAGTTCCAGCGTGGATTGACGCATTTTCGGGCTATAGGGGAAAGAAACTGTAGCCGTCACCTTACCGCCGGCCGATTTCGAAATCACCGTATAGTTGTCTTTCACTTTTTCTCCCTGAACATAAACCGGCGATCCGGCCAGTTCTCCGTCGGCATAGGTCAGCACCGGCGTAATTCTCAGTACAGCCTTGGGGTTGTAGTAGTTAGCCGGGAATTCCACGGTGTAAGTCGCCTTCACATCCTGCCCCTGCAACGCAAGCACGCTCGGGGTGCAGGTCGTCTGAACCTCTGCGACCTGCTTCTTCATCTTCTTATAGCAGTTACAGCTCGTCAGCACCAGAGCCAAGGTCGCAAGTACAAAACCCGCTTTAAAAACTCTTCTCATAATCAAATGTTTAAAGTAACTATTAATATTATTTCACTGAATCACACCTGAAACTCAAAGCAAATGTAATAAAAATTATTTAATCCCATACAAATAATTTCCGAACCGTCCGTCACTTTTTTCTGCGGAACGAATCTTTCCGTTCCAGGATCGGTCCCCATCACATCCGCATTCTCCTTCCACCCGCTTCCAGTTACTTTTTGGGTTGTTTGTCCGGTCTGGGAAGAAGCACTTTCCGCGACAACTTGAGTTTTCCGGTTTTGGAATCAATATCGATCAGTTTCACTTCGATCATATCGCCTTCCTTCAGGCCGGTTTCCTCCATCGTGGCATAACGCTGGTGACCGATTTCGGAAATGTGAAGCAGACCGTCCTTACCCGGCAGCACTTCCACGAAAGCTCCGAAGGAAACGATCGACTTGATCTTTCCGGTATAGACGTCGCCGACTTCCGGCATGGCCGTGATGCCCTTGATCCGCATCAGAGCGGCATCCAGCCCGGCCTTGTTTTCCCCGAAGATATCCACGATTCCCTTGTTGTCTTCCTCCGTAATGGTGATGGTGGTGCCGGTGGATTTCTGAATGTCCTGGATGACCTTTCCGCCCGGGCCGATGACCGCGCCGATGAATTCGGCGGGAATGGTGATCTGTACGATCCGGGGTACGAACGGTTTGTAATCTTCCCGCGGCTGCGGAATGGCTTCCAACAGCTTGCCCAAAATATAGAGCCGTCCCTGTTTGGCCTGTTCCAGCGCCTTAGCCAGCACGTCGTAGGAAAGTCCGTCCACCTTGATGTCCATCTGGGTAGCCGTGATCCCGTCTTTCGTCCCGGTCACCTTGAAGTCCATGTCGCCCAGGTGATCTTCATCCCCCAGGATATCGGAAAGCACGGCCCACTTGCCGGTTTCGTTGTCGGCGATCAGCCCCATGGCGATCCCGGACACCGGTTTCCTGAGTTTCACTCCGGCATCCATCAGCGCCATCGTTCCGGCGCAGACCGTAGCCATCGAAGACGAGCCGTTGGACTCGAGGATATCGGAAACGACCCGTACCGCATACGGATTTTCCGATCCCATGGGAACCATCGGTTTCAATGCCCGGTATGCCAGGTTGCCGTGACCGATTTCCCGGCGCGACGTCCCCCGCGAAGCCTTGGCTTCGCCCGTCGAGAAAGGCGGGAAGTTGTAATGCAGCACGAACTGCTCCGATCCCTGCACCAGCACTTCGTCGATCATTTTCTCATCCAGTTTCGTGCCGAGCGTCACCGTAGCCAGCGCCTGCGTCTCTCCGCGGGTAAACACGGCGGAACCGTGAGCGGCCGGCAGGTAGTCCACTTCGCACCAGATCGGGCGGATCTGGTCGGTCTTCCGGCCGTCGAGCCGGATTCCTTCGTCCAGAATCATGTTCCGCATCGCCTTTTTCAGCACATTGTCGTGGAAATAACGTTTGATCAGAGAGCCTTTTTCCAGCAGTTCTTCCTCGCTGAAACGGCTTTCGAATTCGGCTTCCACGGCATCGAACTTCTCCGAACGCTCGTGCTTGGAAGTCATGCTCCGGGCGATCTCGTACACCTTGTCATAGGTTTCCCGGATCACCAGCTGCCGCAATTCTTCATCGTTGGTTTCGTGGCAGTAAACCCGTTTCTGGGTTTTGCCCACGGCTTCCATCAGTTCGATCTGGGCCCGGCACTGCTTCTTGATTTCTTCGTGAGCGAATTTGATGGCTTCGAGCATGTCCGCTTCCGAAACCTCTTTCATCTCCCCTTCCACCATCATGATGTTGTCGAACGTGGCGGCCACGATCAGGTCGATATCGGCTTTTTCGTTTTCCGAGAAGGTCGGGTTGATGACGAACTTCCCGTCGATCCGGGATACGCGCACTTCCGAAATCGGGCCTCCGAACGGAATGTCCGAAACGGCCAGAGCGGCCGACGCCGCCAGTCCGGCCAGCGCATCGGGCTGAATGTCCTTGTCGGCGGAAATCAGGTTGACGGTCACGTAAACTTCGGCATGATAGTCCGCCGGAAACAGGGGACGGAGCGCACGGTCGATCAAACGCGCCACCAGGATTTCACTGTCGGAAGGACGGCCTTCGCGTTTGAGGAATCCGCCCGGGAACCGCCCCGCAGAAGCGAACTTTTCCTTGTATTCCACCTGCAACGGCATGAAATCGCAATCCGCCTTGGCTTCTTTGGCCGCAGTCACGGCCGCAAGCAGCATGGTGTCTCCCTGCTTGACCACCACCGAACCGTCGGCCTGCTTGGCGAGTTTCCCCGTCTCAATGACGATCTGGCGGCCTCCGCTCAGTTCAATCACTTTTTGTGTTACGTTGTACAACATACTTCTTCTGTCTTTAATATTCTTTACTGTCTTTCTGTTTCCGCTTTTTCCGCACCGACCTCCGCCGTCCGTTTCGCCACTTCCTAAATTGAAATAAAGGCAATCACACGAATTGCCTTTATTTCACGGGAAAAACCCTATGTTATTTTCTCAGGTTCAGCGCCTTGACCAAAGACCTGTACCGTTCGATATCCTCTTTTTTCAGGTATTCCAGCAAACTGCGCCGCTTTCCGACCAGGCGCAGCAACGCCCGCTGCGTACCATAATCATGCTTGTTGCGTTTGAGGTGTTCCGTCAAATGACTGATACGGTAGGAAAATAAGGCTACCTGGCTCTCCACGGAGCCGGTGTCCGTATTAGACTTCCCGTAGGTACTAAAAAGCTCCTGCTTTTTTTCCGAATCTAAATAACTCATAATCGTTTTGTTAGAAATAGTATAGTTAAAACCTCGGCAAAGATATATCTTTTTCCGCACATTACAACATCCGTCCGCCGTTTCCGATCCGAATTTTTCCGCCCTTCCACGTACGACCGACCGGAAGCGTGACGCTCAGGACTTGCAGTATACGTATTCCTCCTCGCCCCGGACAATGCTGAGCATGGGGGCGTCCGCCTTCTCCACGTGCCCGATCACCTGCGCATCCACCCCGAATTCCCGTGCGATGGAAACGATCTCGTCCGCCGCCGCCGGATCCACATACAACTCCATCCGGTGCCCCATATTGAATACGCTGTACATTTCCTCCCATTCGGTCTGCGACTCTTCCTGAATCATCCGGAACAGCAGCGGGGTTTCGAAAAGGTTGTCCTTCACCACATGCACGTTGTCGATGAAATTCAGCACCTTGGTCTGACCGCCCCCCGTACAGTGGATCATCCCCCCGATGGCGGAACGGCAATTTTTCAACACCCGGGCAACCACCGGCGCATAGGTGCGGGTCGGGGAAAGCACCATCTTCCCGACCGTCATCCCCACTTCGTCCATCACTTCCGTGAGACCGTATTTTCCCGTATAAACCAACTCTCCGGGAATCTTGTCGTCGTAACTTTCGGGGTAATGCGTCGCCAGGAAGTTGGAAAAGATGTCGTGCCGCGCCGACGTAAGGCCGTTGCTTCCCATGCCGCAGTTGTATTCCTTTTCGTAAACGGCCTTCCCGAACGAGCTCAACCCGACGATCACACAACCCGGCAGGATGCCCTCGTTGGTAATGACCTCATCGCGCCGAACCCGGGCCGTGACCGTGCTATCCACAATGATCGTCCGCACCAGATCCCCCACATCGGCGGTTTCCCCGCCGGTGGAATAAATTTCCACTCCCAGATCGCGCATTTCCTGCAAAAATTCCTCCGTACCGTTGATGATGGCGGAAATCACTTCGCCCGGTATCAGCCGCTTATTGCGTCCGATGGTGGAAGAGAGCAGGATATTCCCCGTCACGCCGATGCACAACAGATCGTCCGTATTCATCACGATGGCATCCTGAGCGATTCCCTTCCAGACGGACAGATCGCCCGTCTCCTTCCAATACGCATAGGCCAGCGACGACTTGGTTCCCGCTCCGTCGGCATGCATCACCAGACAAGCCTCCGGATCGCCGGTCAGGATATCGGGAATGACCTTGCAAAAGGAACGGGGATAGATTCCCCGGTCGATGTTCTTGATCGCATTGTGCACGTCTTCCTTGGCAAAGGAGGCTCCCCGCTGAGCGTAACGTGAGGTATTGGCCATAGTCGTCAACAATTTTCCATCGTCCCTGAGGGCCGCATGAGTTCGGTTTCAGGCAGCGAAGGTATGAAAAAATTCCGAAAAAGTATCCGGAAGCGGTACCATCTTTCCCGCACCGCGAAAAAAAGGCCGTGAAACCGGGCGGAACCGAAAAAGGACGGCTTTCTGCCGTCCCCTTCTTCCGTCCGGAAAGTATTTTACTTCAACACGTTCAACTCACGCCCTACCTTGACGAAGGCTTCCACGCAACGATCCAGGTGTTCCCTTTCGTGTCCTGCGGAAACCTGCACCCGAATGCGGGCCTGTCCTTTCGGAACCACCGGATAGTAGAATCCGGTTACATAGATTCCCTCGTCCAGCAACCGGGCCGCAAAATCCTGAGACAGTTTGGCATCGTACAGCATCACCGCACAGATGGCCGACTGCGTCGGCTTGATATCGAAGCCCGCCTCCGTCATCCGGCCGCGGAAATATTCCACGTTTTCCGCCAGCCGGTCATGCAGCTCGTTCGATTCGGCCAGCATGCGGAACACCTCCAACCCCGCTCCTACCACGGCGGGTGGCAGGGAGTTGGAAAACAGATAGGGCCGCGACCGCTGCCGCAGCAGGTCGACGATCTCCTTCCGTCCCGTGGTAAATCCCCCGATGGCTCCGCCGAATGCCTTTCCCAACGTTCCGGTAATGATGTCCACCCGACCGCACAGCCCGAACCGTTCGGTCACCCCGCGTCCGGTAGCTCCCACCACACCGGCGGAATGGCATTCGTCCACCATCACGAGCGCATCGTATTTTTCCGCCAGCCGGCAGATTTCATCCATCGGAGCTACATTCCCGTCCATCGAGAAAACTCCGTCGGTCACTACGATCCGGAACCGCTGCGCCTGCGCTTTTTTCAGGCACTCTTCCAACTCTCCCATATCTGCGTTGGCATAACGGTATCGCTGCGCCTTGCAAAGCCGCACCCCGTCGATGATGGAGGCATGGTTCAGCGCATCGGAAATAATGGCATCTTCTTCGGTCAGCAACGGTTCGAATACCCCTCCGTTGGCATCGAAACAGGCGGCATACAGGATCGTATCCTCCGTTCCGAAATAATCGGAGATCGCCTTTTCCAATTCCTTGTGGATATCCTGCGTGCCGCAAATGAACCGCACGGAAGACATGCCGAACCCGCGCTCGTCCATGGCCCGCTTAGCGGCTTCGATCAAACGGGGATGATCGCTGAGTCCCAAATAGTTGTTGGCGCAAAAATTCAGCACCTCTTTCCCTCCGGTCACCGTAATGGCCGCCCGCTGGGGAGAAACGATCACCCGTTCCTTTTTATAAAGTCCGGCGTTTTCGATATCCGCCAGTTCCCGTTGCAAGTGTTCCCTGATTTTTCCGTACATAACGCGAATCGTTAAATATTTTATCGCAAATTTAAAAATTTTCCCGGATTTCATCCGTAATTTATGGAAAAAGGATTACAAAATGTGACCGAAAGCACGCTCCGGCAAGAAATCCGAAACCAGAGCGGGCACCCAAAGAACAGCCTCCGTCCCTCTCCCATGCCCCGACCGATCGGTTGCCGATCCCGTTCCAAGGAATACAATTCCAGCTAAGAAAAACTTATTGCCGTATTATATCCCTTTTTTAACCCCTTAAATATTTTCATAACCGGTTTTGCCGTTTCATGCAAATGCTTTACATTTGTTCCGAAACAGGACATATCTTATTAAATAAAAAGCTACTATACACCGAAAAGGCATCATGAAAACCGAAAACAGACCCGAAAATCAGGAGTCGATTCCGGAAACGGGAAATGGTGAAAAAAACAATACCTATAAGAACATAATGTCCCCATCCGGATACGCTGTTTTCTTCGACCCGGCCTCCTGCACCGACTTCGAAACCTTTCTGCAGCTGCTGCCGCAGGGCACCCGGATTTCCGTACACAGCGTACTGGACATCTGCTCGTCCCTCAAGGAATTGTTGCAGCTTTCACGAGACATCACCTCGAAAGGGTTCTCCCTCCGTTCGGAAAAGGAAAGCTGGTTCGTATTGACGCCGGAAGCCCCTACTCTGCTGGAACATCTGGAACAAATCGACGAACTGCAGCGAAGCCTTTCCGTGCGCAACACCAAGGAAGGGCTTTCGAAAGCCAGAGCCAAGGGAAAAAAACTGGGACGACCCAAAGGCATCAACAAGGAAACGGAAGAAAAATTGAAGGCGGCGGCCGTCATGTACCAGAACAGCACCCTGAAGGTCGGAGAAATTTGCCACATCTGGCAGCTTCCCCGGCGAGCCCTGTATCACTATCTGGAGGCGGAAAACATTCAAACCCGGAGAAAAAGCCCCAAGGAATAGGGAACACGCAACCGGGCGGAAGAATGGAGAACGGAAACGACGGGAAAGCCGCCCCCCTGAAACAAACGCAAACAGGACAAGCCGGTCATCGGCTTGTCCTGTTTTTTTCTTTCGGTTTCTTCCCCGCGCAGTATGTTACACCCCACCCGGATCAGGGATGTAATATATCGGCGATCCGCTGCCGGATGCCGGGCCATTTTTCCTCCGGTATGGCAGGCCCCACCTCCGCGATCACTTCCGCAGCGACCAGCGACCCGATCCGGCCGCACGTTTCCAGCGGCAGTTCCCGGCTCAGGCCGAACAGGAAACCGGAAGCATAGAGGTCGCCCGCGCCCGTCGTATCCACCACGTCGGCCGGCCGGGCAGCGACGGAGTACACCGTTTCTCCCGCTGCCACCAGCGATCCCTTATCCCCGATCTTTACGATCGCCACCTCGCACATGCGGGCCATTTCCCGCACCGCATCCGCCGGTTCCCGTCCCGTAAAGCTCCTGGCCTCTTCCTCGTTGGCAAAAAGAATGTCCACCCCTTCAGCGACCAGTCCCTGCAGAAACTCCAGGTTTTCTTCCACCACGTTGAAGCTCGCCATGTCCAGCGAGACTTTCAGACCCGCTTTCCGGGCCTTCCGGATCGCTCCGGCGATCAGGGCATGATTCTGCACCAGATAGCCTTCTATGTGGAGCAGGTCGTATCCCGAATAAAAGGAAGGCAGCAGGTCGTCGTCGGTCAGCTCGACCGCCGCTCCCAGATAGGTGGCCATCGTCCGTTCCCCGTCGGAACTAACCAGCACCATGCACCTGCCGGTCGGCGTGGAAGCATGCAAAAGAAAAGGCGTCACGCCGTATTCCCGGAATTCTTCTTCCAGAAACCGCCCCACCTCGTCCTCGCCCACCTTGCCGATGTAGGCCGATTCCAGTCCCAACCGGGCCAGTCCGCGCACCGTATTGGCGGCGGAACCGCCCGAAACGATCGTACGTTCGACTCCCGCCGTCCTTCGGGCGATCTCGACATGTTTGGCATGATCCACCAGATACATTCCCCCGCGCTCGAACGTCAGGGTTTCCAGCACCCGATCCGAACGGATCGGGGTCAACACATCGGCCAAAGCATTTCCCAGACCGACAATCTTCATGTTCGGGTTCATCGTAATCGTCATCAAAACAAAAGAGGATGCAAAGATAGCATCCCCTTTCGCGTATTCCATGAAAATACGGGATTATTTCAGGTTGGCGTTCAGATCGGCACCCGCTTTGAATCTGACGGTTTTCTTGGCAGAGATTTCGATGGCTTCCCCCGTTCTGGGATTGCGCCCCGTTCTGGCCGGTTTTTCCGCCACGGAAAACGATCCGAATCCGACCAGTGCGATCCGGTCGCCCGACTGCAACGCAGACGATACCACGTTAACAAAAGCATCCACCGCTTTTTTCGATTCGGCCTTCGTGATACCGGCTTCCTTAGCCACGGCATCAATCAATTGTGTCTTGTTCATACAGCAATTAGTTTTGATGATAATAAAGTTTTAACAGTCAACTACAAATGTATATTTTTTTATTTGAACCCGCCAAGTATCCGAAGAAAATTCGACGTTTTTTGCAAAAAAAGCCCGAATCCGTCCGCATGCGGCCTAAAAAACACAGAATCAACCCACTATTCGTTCCACGGTTCCGACGAGCAGTTTCCAGAACTTTTCCACGCTCGCGATCTCCAGGCGCTCGTCCGGAGAGTGCACTCCGCGCAGGGTGGGCCCGAACGAGACCATTTCCAACTGCGGATACTTTTGCAGGAACAACCCGCATTCCAGCCCCGCATGAATCGCTCTTACCTTCGGTTCCGTGCCGAACAGCTCCTCGTACGTTTCCCGAACGATTTTCAGCAATTCGGAAGAAGGGTCGGGCGTCCAGCCCGGATACCCTTCCGAATGGGTCACCCGGGCGCCCCCCAGCAGGAACGCGCTTTCCACCGCAGCCATGGCGTCGTACTTGGCGCTTTCGAGGGAACTCCGCTGACTGGTGGTGACCACGATCCGGTTTCCCTCTCCGAACTTCACCGATGCGAGGTTCGACGAAGTCTCCACCAATCCTTCCATCGTGCGGCTCATGGCCAGCACACCATTGGGCACCGCATACAGGCAATTCAACAGCGCGTCCTGACTCTCCCTGTCCAAAACCTCCTTTACGGCACTCGGTTCCAGTCCGAATTCCGCCTTGCGTTCCGTGTGCTCGTATTCTTCCAGGATCATCCGGCTGAAATCCCGGAAATAATCCTTCAACGCCTCCTCCCGGTCGGCAGGAACGGCGAACAGGGCCTCCGCTTCCCGCGGAATGGCGTTGCGCAAATTTCCTCCGTCGAAACGAGCCATCCGCAATCCGAATTTCCGGGCCCCGTTCCACAGAAAACGATCGAGCAGCTTGTTGGAATTGGCATGTCCCTTGTCGATGTCGTCCCCGGAATGTCCGCCGGTCAGCCCTTTTACCGAAATCCGGAAACCGGCATATCTTTCCGGGCACGGTTCCATATGGTATGTAAAAACAGCCACCGTATCGATCCCTCCGGCACAGCCGATGAAGATTTCCCCTTCGTCTTCCGAATCCAGGTTGATCAGGTATTTTCCCGTAAGCATTCCCTCGCCCAGGCCGAAAGCGCCGGTCAACCCCGTTTCCTCGTCTACCGTAAACAAAGCCTCTATTTTTCCGTGCGGAATGTCCTGAGACACCAGCAGCGCCAGCGCAGCCGCCATCCCGATGCCGCAGTCCGCTCCCAACGTAGTCCCCCGTGCTTTCACCCATTCGCCGTCCACGTAAGCCCGGATGGGATCGCGGTCGAAATCGAACTCCACATCGCCGTTCTTTTCGCAAACCATATCCATATGGCTCTGCAACACCACCGTGGGCGAAAGTTCCCGTCCGGACGTGGCCGGCTTGACGATGACCACATTTCCCGCCGCATCCTTCCTGCATTCCAGCCCGTGTTCCCGGGCGAAAGCCTCCAGCCATGCAATCATCTTCCCTTCCCGTTTGGAAGGACGGGGAATGCGCGTTATCTCTTCGAAGAAACCCCATACGGTCTTCGGTTCCAGTTCTTTTATTTCCGTCATGATTCGCAAAATTTTAGTCCGGCAGTAAAGGTATTCAATTTTTACCTATATTTGGAAGGCTTTTCCGACGGATATTTCCGCCGGTTTCCGCCGAAACGGCAGAAGCCGTTCAACGGATAATACAAAGTTTGTACAATAATTGTTTCGAACACGGGTAAAAGTTCGCCACCATGACCATGATCCTCAAATTACGCATGCTCAGCGACGAGGACGATAACTTCCTCCGGGACTACGAATTGCCGTACACCCTGAACCTACTTGACTTTCACCGCTTTATCTGCAACGATCTGGGATATGAAGCAGGGAATGTGACTTCCTTTTTCCTCGCGGATGAAAACTGGGAAAAAATAAGGGAGTTCACCGCGGCGGATATGGGACACGACGGCGCTGAAAACGCTCCCATTCCGATGGAACACGTCACGCTGGGGCAACTGCTGCACAAAAATCGCGACCGATTGATTTACGTTTTCGATATGTTCGGAGACCGGGCGCTTTATCTGGAGGTGACCGGGGCGGACAAGGAACAGCAAACGTTCGATTATCCCCGCGTGGCGCTGGCCCATGGAGAGGCCCCGAACCAGTTCGATCCCGAACTGTCCACACCGAACAAATCCATTTTCGAGGAAGCGATGGACGATTTTTCGGATTACGGCGGAGACGACGATTACGACGACGAATACTGATCCCGTGTCATTAGACCCGAACCGTTCGTTCCCTTTTCGCTGTATAAGTGATGCGTTCGCAGGGAGGACGAATGGCCTGCTTGCAGATTCGAAAAAGTATCGTACTTTTGCGGTGCCCTGTCCGGCCGGAAGGGTACATTCAAAGTCCGGGGCGTAGCGCAGTCCGGTTAGCGCATCTGCTTTGGGAGCAGAGGGTCGCAGGTTCGAATCCTGTCACCCCGACAATAGAAAAGGCCGTTAAACCATTGTTTAACGGCCTTTTCTTTATTCCCTTCCGTTATCATCCTCGATTTCATCCGGAGCATTTTCCTGTCCTTCGGCAGGAAAAAAGTGCAAATAAAGTGCAAAAAATCGAGGCATCCCTTGTGCAACGCGTAACGGTCGGTACTCTGGCGCCGAACACGGCTTTCCGAAGATCGGAAAAACGCTTTGCGTTATAACAAGCACGAAAAGACCGGAAACCGTCAGGACGGGAGTTCATTCCCCGCCTCGTCGAACAGCACCTTCTTCTCGATATTCCCCTGTTCCAGTTCCACACTGTACCGGATCCCCGCAGGCGTATCGATCATATCGGCGTCCTCGTCCGGCGTGTAGGCACCGTATAAGGCAGCAACAGCCGTTTTCACGGAAGTCGGCAACTGTGCATAAGGGATATCCCATTCCGTTTGTATCCATGCGTAGGCATGGTCCAAGCGCACTTCTTTCGGCGTATTTCCATCCAGGATATCGATTTCATACCCTCCGGCCTTCACCGGTTCCACCTCCATAATCACCGCATCCGGATATTTCTCAGCAATGAACGTGCTTATCTCCTCCGGAACGATTACGGGCCGGTATCCTTCGTCGTTATCCGTATCGGGAAAGGCGCCGATCAATTCGCCCGATTCGGCATAACGCAAATCCATTTCCTTGTTGCCTTTTTCCACCTCGATGACATAAAGTACACCCATACCGGTACGTTCCAACCGGTCGATGTCATCGATGCGCCATGAGGCGTAAGGGCCGGCTTCGAAGCTCTCCCGTACGGGCACCGGCAGATCGGCTACCGAAGGCAGATCGGTTTCCGTCATCATCCATTCCCCGTCCGGATCGAACCAGGCTTCCGTTTTCTTGTTGTCATACTGAAAATCAGCCACCTGGTAGGGAGCTTTGTTTTCCCATTTTACAGCCCGGGCGTTCGGATATCTGGCACTGAAAGCTTGACTGACGAGTTCATTGGGTGCGAACCCCGAAGAATCGTCGTCGTCACATCCCGTGACGGCGGCAAAGCTGCATATACATGCAGCGAATAGCCATAAATTTGTTTTCATATGCGTTTCTTTAATACCTTAAATTATAAATCTGCAATCGTTATTTTTCCCCTATCGGGCTTGTGAAACAAATATAAGGAGCATAATAAAAGCGACTAAAAAAGCGTCGTCGTGGTACGGAAATGTTCATGCTGCATGTCATTTTCGGATATAAAGAACCGATGGTATCGACTTCTCAGAATATTTTTTTATGCAGCGTTGCGCCGGATGTACGGCATTCGTCCCATTCTTCCTTTCACAAGCTCCTCTACGCTTCCGAAACGGTTCGACCGCATGCATTCCCGAACCATTGCAAACAAATACCATGCAGTATGCCTACATACTGCCAACACCCGCTTGACGGCAAAGACAAGCCCGGACTGAAAATTGCAGCAGATGCGAACACCGAATGTCAATCCATCGATTCGAGATCAAAACAAAAATATATGAAGCGGATAAAAACCATCCTGTTATGCACGCTCCTTTTCGGGCTGTCGGAAATTTCCGGGGCTGAAGCCCAAAAGCAGTTTTCCGAACAAATGTACACCGCTTATGTAGAAGGGAATACCGCCGCATGGTCGGAAGTGATTCATGCCCTGGAACAGTCCGGGGTTCCGGAAACAGCGAACAAGCTGGAACTGCTCGAATACTACTACGGCCACACGGCCTATCTGATAAGCAACGATCGCAACAGGGAAGCGCGGGCCTATATTTCCCGGGCCGATAAACTGCTGGACGGAATACTCGCCGAGGAACCGGAATGCGCTCAGGCCTTATCCTTAAAAGGAGTGTTTCTAGGATATAAAATGCAGCTCAGCAAAATCAAGGTTCCGATCTTAGGGCCGAGATGCATAAAATACATCCGAAAAGCCTACTCCCTCGAACCCGGAAACGTATACGTGCTTTCCAACCTGGGTCACATGCTCTACCATTGTCCGGCAGCTTTCGGAGGGAACCGGGAAAAGGGGATAGCCTGTCTGAAAGCCGCCATAGAAAAAATGGAGCAAACGGACAGGACGGAAAAAAATTGGTTTTATCTGAATCTGCTGGTCATACTGGCACAGTATCAAACGGAAACCGGTGCGCAGGAAAGCGCCGCCCGGACTTATCGAAAGATTGCCGACATCGCACCGGAATTTCCGCATACGCATAAAATATCCGGCATGTAAAACCCTGCCCCGATCCCGTCAACCTCCCGTACAAATGAAAACATCCGGATAAAAGAGTATCATCACCCCTTGCTCTACCGGCATTCTTCATCCACGACGAATCCGTACCTTTTCGATCCGCCCCCTACGTACGATGGGCCATTCTTCAAATTCGTTTACTAGCGAAGGCGTCTTCTTCAGCCTCTAAACTGCCTCCCTACCGTTAATTACCTAAACGGCCGGCATCCATCCGACCGTTTTTACTATTTTTCCTGGCCTGCGTATCACCCCCTTCCGTCTTTCACTGAAGACCGAACCATCCGTTTATATTCTCTACCCCGCAACGCAACATTTTACCCGACCGAAGTTCCCTGTTGCAACGTCTTCGATAAACGCTTACTGCAACTGCTATTCACTGTTTTTCACTGCGGTACCGAACCCTGAAACGAAAAAATGTATGTTTGTGTTATTTTTTGTTTATATTACTTTTAGTTTTTAATTTTATTATTTTTAGCTTTGTAATGTTATATATATTTTCGTTACCCATTCAGAAAGGATAAAAAAAGAATGTAAAAAGCACAAAGCAATGGCATTGGCCGATCCGGACACAAAGGAGTTTTCCTGACGAAGCCCGATTTTTCGGAACAGTTCGGCTCGCTGTCAGAAATAACGATTCGATGAAGCGATAGCAAAAAGTCCGGTCTGCCTAAGAAGAAGAGAGATAATTTATAGTAAAAATCAAAGAACGAATAATCAGAAGAAAAGGTACGAGAAAAGCATCGACAGAAGAACGAATCCGGATGCGCGGCCCGAAACGGTTTAAAGCTCGTTCAACAGCCGCCTCCTAACCCGGGTTTTCGATTCCGCTGAAAGTTTTTATTTTCAACCGGGCCGGAAAAAAGTTCCGCTCTTCCTTTTATGTTCCTCGTATCTTCGTTTCAGACCCACACTAAAACAACATAAATTACCTAATTAAATCAAAAACCTACTATGAAGTGTAATCTTTATCTGAGGAGGAGTTTTGCACTGTTCTTAGCCTTACTTTTTGCAGGGACATCCCTGTGGGCGCAGAGCAAAACGGTACAAGGATCCGTTACGGACGCGGCGGGGGCTCCCCTGATCGGTGTGAGCGTAACGGTCAAAGGGACAACCACAGGGGTCACGACCGACGCCCAGGGAAAGTATTCGATCAAAGTCCCGAACGCTCAGGCAGTATTGGTATTCAACTACCTGGGGTACGTTACCCAGGAAACGACAGTCGGGGCTAAAAACACCATCGACATCAGTCTGGCGGAAGACGCCGAAAATATCGACGAAGTGGTGGTCATCGGTTACGGGGCCGTCAAGAAACGGGACCTGACCGGGGCCGTCCAGTCGGTGAAAAGCGAAGACATCGTCATGACGCCGACCGGAAACGTGATGGAAGCCCTGCAGGGGAAAGTGGCCGGATTGGACATCACCCGTTCGTCGGGTAAAGCAGGCGCCGGCGTCAACATGGCCTTGCGCGGGAACCGTTCCATCAACGGGAGCAACAAGCCGTTGTTCATCATCGACGGGGTGGAAGGAAATTACGAAGACCTCAACACGAACGACATTCAGTCGGTGGAAATTTTGAAGGACGCTTCCTCGACGGCCATCTACGGTTCGGCAGGGGCCAACGGGGTGATCATCATCACCACCAAAAGCGGTACGAAAGGGAAACTGAACGTGAACTTCGACGCTTATTACGGCATCAACGGCATGACCCGTTTCCCGAAGGTTCGCTCGGGACAAGACTACATCGAACTGCGCCGTCAGGCCCGGATCACCTCCGGTAAATGGTCGCCGGGCGATTCCGATTCCCAGCTTTTTTCACCGGCGGAATGGGAAGCCATCCAGAACAACCAATGGGTAGACTGGTTCAAGGAAGGCACGCGCACGGGAGCCGTACAGAATTACTCGCTTTCGATGTCCGGCGGTACGGAAAAAACCACGGGTTATTTTTCCGCCAACTACTACAACGAAGAAGGTATCATGAAAGGGGACGACAATACCCGTTACTCTTTCCGGGCCAACGTAGAGCATAAGATCAACAACTGGCTGAAAGGGGGGCTGAACGTATCCTCCGCCTTCACGGATCAGAACCAGCGGAAAGGTCAGTTCTACACCCGGGTACTCTGCCTGATGCCGCTCGGAACGCCTTACAATCCGGACGGCACCATCAATCCCCTTCCGCTGGCCGGGGATAAACAATTGAGCCCGATCGCCGATATGGCACCGGATCAGTATGTCAACAATTACCACATTCTGGGTATCAACCCGACGGCTTATCTGGAACTTACGCCGCTGAAAGGACTTTCCATCAAAACGATGTTCAGTTCCTATCTGAATTTTTCCCGACAAGGAGTTTATCAGGGAGCTTTTTCCGCTGACGGATACAGCCAAGGCACTTCTTCCGCAACGGTTGCAAACGACAATACCTACAACTACAAGTGGGAAAACATTCTCAACTACAACTTCATGCTGGGACAGGATCATAACTTCGGTCTGACGGGAGTAATCAGCTGGACGAAAAATCAGAAGGAACATTCGGAAGTGACGGGAAAAGGTCTTGACTGGGATAAATATCTTTTCCACAACTTGGGTGCGAGCAAGGCCGACGGACGGGATATCAAGTCTTCCTACCGGGGCAGCCAGTTGATGTCGTACGTAGCCCGTATCAATTACAGCTACAAAGGACGGTATCTGCTGACGGTTTCCAGCCGTTGGGACGGTTCTTCGATCATGGCGCCGGGTCATAAATGGGATGTTTTCCCTGCCGCAGCCGTGGCATGGCGGATCAGCGACGAACCGTTCATGGCCAATGCCGACAAGATCGACAACCTGAAACTCCGCGTGGGTTACGGTGTCACCGGAAACGCCGGTGCCGATCCGTACGCCACGCTGAACTTCGGAGAGGCCGGATCGAATCTGGCCTTTCAGGAGATACCGGCTCCCTACTATATCTTTTCCAAGAATATAGCCAACCCGAACCTCGGTTGGGAAAAATCCTACAACACGAACGTCGGAGTCGACCTGAACATGTTTCGGAACCGGTTGAACGTAACTGTAGACGGATACCATACCAAGACCGAGGATATCCTCTACAAACGGAACCTGCCGGCCTCCATCGGAGGCTATAAAGCCGGAAACTACGTGATGTGGGAAAACATTTGCGCCACGACGAACTATGGGGTGGAAGCGGTCATCAACTCGGTCAACATCCAGAAACGGAACTTCAACTGGACGACGACCCTGACCTTCGCCAGCAATCACGAAGAAATCACCTCTTTCACCAGCGACACCCCCGTTAAAAACGGAGATACCTACCTGGCCAAAGGACACCCTATGCATGCGATTTACGATTATCGGTACGCAGGTATCTGGCAAGAGTATGAAAAGGACGATGCGGCTAAATACAAACGTGTGCCGGGAGACGTAAAAGTAGTGGATACAAAACCGGACTTCAAGTATGACGACGCCGACAAACAGATTCTGGGCGCCACCACGCCGAAATGGACGGCAGGATTGTCTAATACCTTTACCTATAAAGGTTTCGATCTGACAGTCTTTCTGCAGGCTCGTTGGGGACAGCTGATGAACTACAAAATTCTGGGCTGGTACAATCCCAGCGGAGAAGGCAACGGGCCGGCCATCTGCGATTACTGGACGCCTGAAAATCCGTCGGGTCATTTCCCGCGTCCGAACTCCGGGTATTCTTCCTTTGCCAAACTTCCCGCAGGGTCTTCCAGTGCCACCATCATCGACGCTTCCTATGTGAAAGTTCGGAACCTGACCCTGGGATACACGTTGCCGTCCAAATGGCTCGACAAGGTCAAGATTTCCAAAGCGAGAATCTACGTGACGGCTTCCAATCCGTTCATCTTTACCAAAAGCAAATACCTGAAAGATTACGACCCCGAACTGGGCGGAGCGGACGAATATCCGCTGACCCGCCAGGTCGTATTCGGACTGAACGTTTCATTTTAATCAAGGCAGAAACATATGAAAACGAAAAACATCATACTGAACGGTTTATTGGCAGCGGCAGGGGCGCTGCTGCTGCCCGGTTGTTCGCTGGACGAATACAACCCTTCGGGCGGCCCTACGGTGGAAGAATACTGTACCACGCCTGAAAAATTCGGAAAGCTCATCAATTCCTGCTATTATCCGTTGACCCGTACCTGGACCGGAGGAGCGGAAGACCAGGTAGTTTTTACCGCCGAAGTGGGAACGGATATCTGGGTATGTCCTCAGGGAACAAGTTACAACAAGGAACTTTTCCTGTACCAAAGTCTGGGCGCTCCCACCGGTGCGTTGAAAGAGTGCTGGCAGGGGCCTTACGAATCCATCAACTATTGCAACGCAGCCATTTATTGCGCTCCGACCGCCGGCTTTTCCGATCCGGACGAACGGGACGCCAAGGTGGCCGAAGCCCACTTCCTGCGCGCTTTCTTCAACTTCTACCTGGTGGAACAGTTCGGCGGAGTTTACCTGCCGACCACGCAAACCACCCTTCCCATGACGGATATTCCGCGTTCGAGCGTCGCCGAATTTTACAAACTGATTTTCTCGGACCTGAAATTCGCCATGAAGCACCTGCCGGCCAAGCAGGATGAAACCGGACGGGCGACCAAAGCCGCAGCTTATCATCTGTATGCCAAAGCCTGTCTTCAGTATGCAGGACATGACGAAGCTACCGACAAGACACAACTGTACACGGAAGCGCGGGATACGGCGCTGGCTCTGATCAACCACAGGGCCGACTACGGTATCGAACTCTACCCGGAAGCTGCCGAAATCTTCGACGTAAGCAACAACAAGTCCAACAAGGAAGCGATCTGGGTAGCCACTCACTCCGCCAACAGTGCCTTAAACCCAAGAGGCGACAAGTATTGGAACCGGGTATACAAACAATTCGGATGTTTGGGGGATACCCGATGCGGTGTCGTGTTCGACATCAAAACAGAGTATGTAAAGGGTGACGGGAGAATTATGCCGTCGCTGGCCCTGTTGGATTCGTACGAAGCCAAAGACACCCGTTATGCAGCCTTCTTCCGGGAAGAATTTTATGCCGCGGAGGATTACACCTGGAGCGAATCCGACGCCAAAACGTTTGAAAAAGCCCCGTCGGTAAAAGGTAAGGTCATTCACCAAGGCGAACTGGCACTCCGTTTTACCCGGGAAAACATGCCGGATCGGGCTACCGCTACATATGGCTGCCTCGACCGGAATGACTTGTTCAACTCGGAGAATGGTACGGTCGTAAGCAAATACGCCTCCATCGGTTATCCGGCCCTGAGAAAATTCGAAGCACCGGGCATGTACCACGGAGATGTAAAAAAATCCTACACTTCGGCAGACCAGATCCTTTTCCGGCTGGCGGAAACCTATCTGCTCGCTGCGGAAGCCTCCTTCCGCTTGGACGATGCGGCGGCGGCGGCCACTTACATCAACGTGGTGCGCAACCGGGCCTGCGAAAACCATGACGGAAGCATGAATATTTCGGCGGGAGACGTAACCGTGGACTTTATCCTGGCAGAACGCGCCCGGGAACTCTGCGGCGAATACACGCGGTGGATGGACCTCAAACGGATGGGCAAAACCGTGATGGAACGTTATATCATGAGCAATCCGGATATTAAGGAATTCGGAAGTTTCGATATCAATGTGCATTACCTGCGTCCGATTCCGGAAGGCGTGGAACTGAATTACCAGAAAGATCCGGCTAAATTCCAGAACCCCGGATATTAAGCCTTCTTGCCCGCAAGGGTCTGAACGCAACGGAAACGCCGCTTTGTCGATGACAGAGCGGCGTTTTTCACGCAACCGCCTGACGGACAACAGTCATCGGATACGCGAAAACTCCCTTATCGTTCCCCGTCGGATAAGCCGGAGCCATCTTCGGTTCGGAAAACGTTTCCGGCCTCAATCATACCGCATATCGCACGGAAAAATATCCGGAAATACTTCGTGTTTGCCCCGATCGGTATTTTTTCGGATTTTTTCCCTGCTTTTTCCGGAACTGCCGGAACCGCATTTCGGTGTTTCATAACCCGTTATCGTTCTCCGACAGTGCATGGCCCTTGTGCCCTACATCGAAAACGAAAGGTTACCTTTTTATGCTAAATTTGTCTTCCGAAATTTCGTTAACGCCGTACCTATGAGAATGTTAATACACAGTTATAATACGCTGCTGGGAGGAGTGCTTTCGCACCGACTGGGGCTGGAAGGAAACGAAACCACCCTGATATGCAGCGCGCCGGAAGAGTGTCGCCTGCCGGACGAAACCAACTACGACTTGTTTCTGTTCATCACCGATACACCGTTCACGTGTTCGGAACCGGTACTGCGCCTGATTCGCAATCGGCAGCGGGTCTGCATTCTCTCCTCCGTCCACAACGAAAGCGTGGTGCTGAGCGCCTATCGGATGGGAGTGCTTTCTTACCTGTCCCTGCCCGTGAACATCGGTTATCTCATCCGTAAAATCAGGAACCTGCAATGGCGGATTACTATCTGTTGACCGGCGGAGGCCTGCTGTTCTTCCTGTATGCCCTCACTTTCGGCAACGGCCTTGCGTTTTCCGTCCGGTCACACCGGCTGGAAGAAACGCGGGAAGCCTACGAAAGGATCATCCGGAAATACCTGGAACCGAACGACTGCCTGCCGTCTCTGACTTTTCAGGGGCTGGCGCGGCGATCGAACCGGGAACTGCTGGTGCGACAGCTGAAACAGCTCAGCGCCGTCCTGCAAGGCGTGGAATGCCGCATCCTGCTATGGATATTCCGGTCCAACCGGTTGCAAAAGCATTTGTACGAAGAATGCCGTTCGGTCAATCCGGCCCGCAGGGCACGCGCATTGGCCGCCTACGGCGACATCGTACCGCAAACCGGTTTCCGCGACACGCTGAACCGTCACATGGGCAGCCGCAACCGGGAAGTCCGCATGTACGCCCTGCTGGCAGCGGGAAACCACGATCCCGAAAATTTCATTCCCCTGCTTCGGAATTACCCCCATCCGTTGAGCGCACGGGATTACACGAATATTCACACCTTTCTGCTCCGGCATCCCGCTGCGGCGCAACAGGCCATCCTGCTGCTGGATTCCCGCAACGACAGCGTGCGGCGGCTGGGCCGCAAACTCCTCCGGCTTTACGGTACGGGGAAAAGAAACCCGCAGAAAGCGGAAGTAAAACAGACGGTATAAGAACGACATGGAACCGACGGCAAACATATTATACGGGATACTGTTCATCCTGACCGGGCTGTACGTCGTGATCGCCCTCCTGTCCCTGTATCACATCCGGCGTTACCGGAACATGGTCACCGACACGGACGAAGAACGCATCGCCTGCTCCCCCTTCCAGCCTACGGTCTCGCTGGTGGTCAACTGCGACCTCTCGGTTCCGGAACTGATTCCCCGCATCCGGCAGCTGCTGATCGTCCACTATCTGGCCTTCGACGTGATTCTGGTATGCGACTCCCGACGGAACGGAATGCAGTTCGATGCCGTACTGCGCTACTTCGAACTTCGACGGAACCTGATCCCGCTCCCTTTCGCCAACCTTTCCGAACCGCCCCGGGCCATCTACCGGACCGTCCATGAACTCTATTACCGGCTGACGGTGGTGGACAAGCCCTTTCAAAACGTGCAGGACGCGCTTTATACGGGTATCCTGGTCAGCAACCGGGAATACGTGCTCCCCGTGGACAACATCGAAAACGAACTGAAACGGAACATCCTGCACCGGATGGCCGTGATGGTCATGCGGGATGCGGATCACCGGGTCATCACCGTGCGCGGCGCAGCCTCCTACTTTCGACCGTGTTCCGCAGGAGAAAGCCTGTTTCTGCGCATGTCGGAGCTGAGCAACCTGCGCCGGCTCTACCTGGGAGGCTACCTCAAGGGAAACGGGCTTCCCCGGCAGGCCCGGATGAAAAAGCGGAAACCGGCTGCGGGAAAAGACGAATTCGTTCCGGGCATCCTCACCGTCCTGCACCGGCCCAACAACCTGCTCACTTATCTGCGGCAACTGGTTCCTCCCGCCTCCCCGCTCGGGGTCAAAGGGAAACTGCTGGGCATGGCCGAATTGCTGTTGGCCCTGTTCCTGCCGGCATCCCTGTTGCTGGCGGTCGTTCATGGCGCGCAATCGGCATTCTGGCTTCGGATCGCCTTTTCCGCGTGGCTGCTGATCCTGCTGTGCAGCACGTATTCGGTGTTTACTGCCGAAATATTGCTGAAAAACCGGTTCCGCTGGAGTTCCGTGTTGTGGCTGCTGCTGATCTCTCTGGGCGAGGCGCTGGCATTCGGCATCCTGCTACCGTTCGCATGGCTCGTTCGGCTGTTCCCCATGAAAAAAGAAGGCTGAACCGACCGCTCCGGAAGCCGGGACAATTCCGCCTCCGCCCGTTTCTGAATCAGGCTTTCTTTTCCGTCTTCATTACCGGCCCGAAACCGTATCCTCCGGAAACCGGGTCGAGGCCAAGATTACCTTCATGGCCTCCGGGCCTTCGCAAAAGATCAAATCCAGAATGCTCAGATCGGGAACGAACCCATATCTGTCCGAAAAAACTTGGTAATAAGACGCGGGCACGAACGTCTCATCCGGCGCTTCCAACCGCGGTTTGGGGGAAAACGCATCCCGGCAATCCCGGATTCCCGGTTCCGGCGCTACATACGTTTCCGACAGCTTTATTTTAGGATGCACGCCCAATATATCAAGCACCGTGCTTTGAATTTCCTGATTGAAATCCGACAGAAACTCATACCGCCGAAGATAAAACGGTTCGAACGCCTCCCCGTAATAGTCGAAATAGGGAGAATTCCGGTAGGCGGAAACGATGGAATGCCAATGTTGATGCTGCCATTCCTTCGCATAATCGATCCTTACGTCCCGCACCCGGAGCTTTTCTCCCGACTTTTTGAAAACAGGCACCGTCAGGGACAACGGACCGTTGGCTCCCAGAATATCGCAGCGGTTGCGATAACTCTGCTTTC
This sequence comes from uncultured Rikenellaceae bacterium, assembly GCA_946486375.1. Taxonomy (GTDB): domain Bacteria; phylum Bacteroidota; class Bacteroidia; order Bacteroidales; family Rikenellaceae; genus CAMLTW01. Next base: position 191,693 of record CAMLTW010000001.1, on the reverse strand, counting down.
GGTAATGCTCCCCGACATCTATCGTAACCGGATATCTTCCCTGAAGCAGTTTGGTATAATAGCGTATGTTTCCCAGATAAACGCACGGCAATAACAGCATGTTCCCCGAAATTTAAGTCCGAAACGACACGATCCCTGTCCGGGCCTTACGGGACAAAAGTACGAAAAACAGAGTAAATCCGGACAGGGGAATCCGCGGATGACAGTTCCCGCCCCGGACAAGGGAAAAACCTTCGGCCATTTTCGTTTTCAGCCGCGATTTCCGAAGGAATTTTTCCAAAGCGCATCCGTTTTCCCGGAACGATATACGGATGCCCGAACGACCTTCATTTGCGAACGATAATTTTATCCTGCGGTTTCCGGATGGCGAACCGATTTCGTATCTTTGTAGGCTACCCGGCCGGAATCCGGGAAACGACAAGTAAACCATGGCAAAACAACCTTATAACAATCCGAGAAAAAACAACGAGATTTTCGAGCGGCTGGGACAGGAGCTGGGAACAGCTCCCCCGCAGAACGTCGATCTGGAAGAAGCGGTGCTCGGCGCTCTGATGCTGGAAAAGGACAGCATCATGGCGGTGCAGGAATTCCTGCGCCCCGAATCCTTCTACAAGGAAGCGCACCAGATCATCTATCAGGCGATCCTCGACCTGTCGGCCAAGATCGAACCGATCGACCTTTACACGGTCGGACAGATGCTCCAGAACAAGGGGAAGCTCGAAGAAGTGGGGGGAGCCGCCTATCTGGCCTTGCTCACCCAGAAAGTGGGTTCGGCCTCCCACATCGAGTTCCACTCCAAGATCATCGCCCAGAAGCACGTGCAGCGGGAACTGATCCGCGCCGCCACGGAAATCCAGAAGAAATCCTACGACGACTCGAGCGACGTGACCGACCTGATCGACTTCGCCGAAGGGGAAATTTTCAAGGTGGCTGAAGGCACGGTGAAACGGGACGTACAGAAGTCGCGCGACATCATCACCAAGACCCTCCGAATGATCGAAGAGGCAGCTCAAAAGCCGGATGGGTTCAGCGGGGTGCCGACGGGATTCACCCAGCTCGACCGGTTGACGCTCGGCTGGCAGCCTTCCGACCTGATCATCATCGCCGCGCGGCCTTCAATGGGGAAAACGGCGTTCGTGCTCTCACTGGCCCGGAACATCGCGGTCGACTTCCAGCGGGGCGTAGCATTTTTCTCGCTGGAAATGAGCGCCCAACAACTGATGCTCCGGCTGCTGGTAGCCGAATCGGGCCTCGACTCCCGCGACGTGCGCAACGGGAAACTGACGCCGGAACAATGGAAACACCTCGAAACCTCCATCAAGCCGCTGGCCGATGCCCAGTTGTTCATCGACGACACGCCGGCTCTCTCCATCTTCGAGTTCCGCTCGAAGGCGCGGCGTCTGAAGATTCAGTACGACATTCAGCTGATCGTCATCGACTACCTGCAGCTCATGACCGGCACGCCCGACACACGGGGGAACCGGGAACAGGAAGTGGCGTCCATCTCTCGCTCGCTGAAGGCGATCGCCAAAGAGCTGGACATTCCGATCATTGCCCTGTCGCAGTTGAACCGCTCGGTAGAATCGCGCGGCGGAAACAAGCGGCCCCAGCTTTCCGACCTGCGGGAATCGGGAGCCATCGAGCAGGACGCCGACCTGGTAGCCTTCATCCATCGGCCCGAATACTACGGCCTGACGGAGGACGAAAACGGAATGCCGACGGCGGGAATCGCCGAAATCATCGTCGCCAAGCACCGGAACGGGGCGGTGGACACCGTAAAACTCCGCTTCCGGAAGGAGCAGGCGAAATTCATGGATCTGGACGAAGCCGAAGCCGATTCGCTGATGGGCGGAAGCACGGGGGGCGGCGGTTTCGCCACCACCGACATCGACTCGCAGAACTGGGACATGCCGGCTCCGACACCGGGCGGACTCGGAGGATCGTTCGACATGACGGGCGATCTGGGCGGCAGCTTCGGCGCTCCCTCGGAAGACGAAGGAAGCCCGTTTTAGGGTACCGCGTCAAACACGGTCAATTCAGGGAAGGCATCCGAAAACGGATGCCTTCTCCGTTTATGTCTCGGATTCGCCGGACGTTTCGTTTTCGCCCCTTGAACCCATCGGCTCTGCCGCAACACAGCAACCGGGGACGGCTCCCCGAAACGAGCGGCCTGTTTTTTGCAGCGGGAAGAAGCCGGAACGACCTTTCCCCCGACATCGCGTGCGAAACCGTTCCGAAAAAACCGCTAAAAGGAAAAGACGCATGAGTGTCAGAACCCGATACTGGCAATATTCCCTGGCCGTGCTGATCCTCGGCCTCGGAACCGTGATTTTCCTCCAAGTCAGACCATTTCTGGGCGGAATCCTCGGAGCCGCCACCATTTACATTCTCCTGCGAAAACAGATGGACGCTCTGACCGGTCGCAGGCACATGCGACGCAGTCTGGCCGCCACCCTCCTGCTGGGAGAAGCCATCCTGTGTTTTTTAATCCCCATGTCGTTGATCGTATGGTTTCTGGTCTCCCGCATTCAGCACATCAACCTCGATCCGCAGTCGCTGATCCAGCCCGTCCGGCATGTGGCCGACCTGATCCGGGACCGCACGGGTTATGACGTGCTGGGCGACGAAGCGGTGACGACCGTGGTTTCCCTGTTGCCTCGGCTGGGCGGGCTGGTGATGGAGTGGATCGGGAGTTTCGCGCTGAACCTGCTGGTACTGGTTTTCGTGCTCTATTTCATGCTGATCGGAGGCACGCGGATGGAAAGATACCTGAGCGATCTGATCCCTTTCAACCGGACGAACACCCGCAACGTATTGCACGAAGTGCACCTGATCGTCCGGTCGAACGCCATCGTGATCCCCCTGCTGGCATTGATTCAGGGCGGGGCCGCATTGCTCGGATACGTTCTCTTCAAGGTTCCGGATCCGGTGCTTTTCGGATTGCTGACCGGATTCGCCACCATCATACCGCTGGTCGGCACCGCCATCGTCTGGGCACCGCTGGCATTGTACCTGGGACTTGCGGGCCATTGGGGAAACGGGATCGGGCTGGCGATTTATTCTCTGCTGGTCATTACCCACATCGACAACGTGGCCCGGTTCATCATGCAGAAAAAAATGGCGGACACTCACCCGCTGATCACCATCTTCGGCGTGGTCATCGGACTGTCCCTGTTCGGATTCATGGGAGTGATTTTCGGGCCGTTGCTGCTGGCGATGTTTATCCTGTGCGTAGACATTTTCAAAAATCAGTATCTCGATGCCCGCAACGCCGCGAGGATTCCGGCTAAAGTCCCGGAAAAAGCAGCGCTTCCGCCGCCGCGGGGGAAACCGGACAACGATAAAACGATCGGGAACGACCGGGCAGGATGATCGGAACGCCCCTGGCAGGATTCGGAACGATTTCTTATCTTTAAACCTGCATCCGGGGAAGCGTCCCTGAAATGTACAGGAGTTCCCGTCGGACCGGCGGGACGAAGTCGAACGACTAAAGGCAAACGGATATGAAAAGCAACAAAATCGTGGTATTGGGAAGCAGCAATACCGACATGGTGGTCAAGACCGAGCGGATGCCCGCACCGGGGGAAACGGTGCTCGGGGGAACCTTTTTCATGAACCCCGGCGGCAAGGGAGCCAATCAGGCGGTGGCTGCGGCCCGGCTGGGCGGAGATGTTACCTTCATCGCCAAAACAGGCGACGACCTGTTCGGACGGCAGGCCGTGGAAGGCTACTGGAAGGAAGGCATCCGCACCGACCGCATGTCGGTCGATCCGGGTTACCCGTCGGGAGTTGCGCTCATCACGGTAGATGCGACGGGAGAAAACAGCATCGTCGTGGCTCCCGGTGCGAACGCCACCCTTTCCCCGGACGATGTGGAAGCGGCCCGCGAGGCCATCGAGGAAGCCGGTATCCTGCTGATGCAACTGGAAGTGCCGATGGAAACCGTGGAATACGCCGCCGAAATGGCCCGCAAAGCCGGAACCAAAGTGGTGCTGAACCCGGCTCCGGCCGCTCCCCTGTCCGAAATCCTGCTGCATAATTGCGACCTGCTCGTGCCCAACCGCACGGAAGCGGAAATGATTTCCGGCATTCCCGTGACCGACTGGGAAAGTGCCGGGAAAGCGGCGGAAATCATCTCCGGCATGGGAGTGCCGTCCGTGGTACTGACCCTGGGTGCCGACGGGGCGTTCATCCGGGAAGGGAACGAATGCCACCTGATGCCCGTGCCGGAAATCGAGGCAGTGGACACGACGGCGGCCGGAGATACGTTCTGCGGAGCGTTGTGCGTAGCCCTTTGCGAAGGGAAAAGCCTCCCGGAAGCGGTAAATCTGGCCAACCGGGCCGCAGCCCTTACCGTCTCCCGCATGGGCGCCCAGTCCGCCATCCCGTACCGGCACGAGATCGAACCCGCCCCAAATTTTCAACCGAGTCTTTAACCAGAAAAAATCCGAATCATGTTTATCGTCAACAGTTATCCGCTGGCCGTCCTGTTCTGTTTCATCACGATGCTGTGCTGGGGATCGTGGGGCAACACCCAGAAACTGGCCGGCAAAACCTGGCGCTACGAACTTTTCTATTGGGACTACGTGATCGGCATCCTGCTGTTCTCCGTCCTGCTCGGCTTCACGCTGGGCAGTTTCGGAGCGCAGGGACGGAGCTTCCTCGACGACCTGCGACAACTGGCCCCGCGCAACTGGCTGAACGCTTTTCTGGGCGGCGTGGTTTTCAACGCGGCCAACATCCTGCTTTCGGCTTCCATTGCGCTGGCCGGCCTGGCCGTCGCCTTTCCGCTGGGCATCGGGATCGCGCTGGTGCTGGGCGTATTCGTCAATTACTTCGGCGAACCGAAAGGCGATCCCGTCATCCTGTTTACAGGCGTGGCCCTGGTCGTTCTCGCGGTCATTTTCAACGGCATCGCCGCCGGGAAAATGCATCGGGGCGCAGGAACGCATGTGCGTAAAGGCATCCTGCTGGCCGGAGCCGCAGGTATCCTGATGTCATTCTTCTACCGTTTCGTCGCGGCGGCCATGGACCTGAACGACTTCGTTTCCCCGGCTCCGGGAATGGCTACTCCCTATACGGCCTTTTTCATTTTTTCCGTGGGCATTTTCCTGAGCAACTTTCTGTTCAACACGCTGGCCATGAAGCATCCCTTCGACGGGCCGCCGGTCGCCTACCGGGATTACTTCCGGGGAACCCTCCGCACTCATCTGACCGGCGTGCTGGGCGGCGTCATCTGGGGATTGGGAACCGCTTTGAGCTATATCGCCGCCGGAAAGGCCGGAGCCGCCATCTCCTACGCACTCGGACAGGGAGCTCCTATGATAGCGGCGTTGTGGGGCCTGTTGGTGTGGAAGGAGTTCCGGGGTGCCACCCGAAACGTAAGCGTGCTTCTGGTTCTGATGTTCCTGCTGTTCATCGCCGGTCTGGGGGCGATCGTCTGGTCGGGAAGCGCCTCGGAAACGGAAGGAAAGCCGGAACGATCCGTCACGGTGATCCTCGAAACCGGACCGGGAAACGACTTGGGTAAAACGTCGTTCCGGCTTTCGTCTTACCCTTACACTGGCCGGGAAAAGGCGGAAGTGTCCGGATACAACTTCCGGTAAGGGTGTCCGCTACCCGATCGTTCCGTCGATTTCCTCGGCCGACTATCGGGGAAACGGGAGCAAGACCTGGCAGGCACCTTTTCTAACACATCGGAAGGCCGCACTCTGTGCGGCCTTCCGTAAAAACTTGAAGCAAGCATTGGGAAAAATAGTAATCTCACCTTCCGTCAGCGATACGATTTGTCGAAAATCGCCGCGCAATCCTCATCGGTCATCTCGCACGGGTTGGCTGCGAACAGTCCGCCCTGCATCGACCGCGCTCCCCGTGCCAGCGTCATGGACTCTTCCGGCGTAAACCCGTAATCGCTCATCTTCAGGTCCGCCACGCCGCATTCTTTCTGCAACCGGACAAGCGCCGCGATGAAGTCTTCCGGCTTGTCGGCATCGGCTATCCCCATGGCCCTCGCCATTTTGACGAACTGGCCGTCGCAGGCACGACGTTCGATGAAGAACTCGTAAAACGCTTTGGAAATCAGGATCAGCCCCGCACCATGCGGCAGGTTGTGGTGATAGGCGCTCATCGAGTGTTCCATCGAATGCTCGGCCGTGGTACTGGTAAGCTGCATCGTAATCCCCGCTATCGTGCTGCCGTAAGCCACGTGTTCGCGGGCCTCCAGATCGTTGCCGTCCTTTACCGCCCGGGGCAGGTATGCGGCGATATGCCCGATGGCGGAAAGGGCCAATGTTTCGCTGAGAATATTCACCCCGTTGCTGATCATTACTTCGGTGTTGTGGAAAAGCGCGTCGAAACCCTGGAAGGCCGTGTAACGGGGCGGTACGGTCTTCATCAATTCCGGATCTACGACGGCCAGCACCGGATTCAGCTCGATGGCTCCGAAACCGATTTTCTCTTTCGTGTCCGGATTCGATATAACGCCCCAACAATTGATTTCCGAACCCGTACCCGCTGTCGTGGCGATGGTCACTATCGGAAGGCCGGGATTCCGAAGCGGACGGCCTTTCCCCGTACCGCCGCAAACATAGTCCCAAAGATCGCCCGGATTGGTCGCCATCGCAGCGATAGCCACGGAAGAATCCAGAACCGCTCCCCCGCCCAGCGCCACGATGAAGTCGCAGCCGTTGTCCCTGGCGAAAGCGGCCCCTTCCATGATAACGTCCTTGTAGGGATTTTCCATGATCCCGGCGAAAAGTGCATATTCGACACCCGCTTTGCGAAGCTGTTCGACGGTGCGATCCAGCGAGCCGTTCATCCGGGTCGACTTGCCGTTGGAAATCAGCAACAGGGCCTTCCTGCCGGGCAGCTTCTGTTCGTGCAACCGATCCAACATGCCGGAGCCGAACAGGATGCGGGTGGGATTGAAGAAATCGAAATTCATTCGTGTGTCCATCGTTTTTATTTTTTAAGTGCTTGAAATGACGCTTCGTCTCCTTGTCTGGTGTGTTTTAAGATTTACATTCACGGAACGCCGGAATGTCCGTTAGCCACGAACCGAACCGACCCTTTCCCACGATGCAAAACTACGGCCTGCAAAAGGGCTCTCCTATACCGAAATCCGGGACAATCTTACCTGAATTACGGTTTCAGCGACTGCGCCACTTCCCTGACGGACAACCGTTTTACCCATAATACGGAAAAGGTTACCCCGTTTACGGCTTTTCGGATTCCCGCCGATGCGATTACCGGAAAAAAAACTTTTCTTTGCTCTAAGAAACAAGGTAAAACAAACCCGCACACGTCATGGACGAAATTCTGAAAATAGACACCATCGAGCAATACAACAGGCTGCTGGGATTCGAGACGCGTCACCCGTTGGTCGGATACGTCAATTTCGACACCGCGGAGAGCCAGGGAAGCTATCGGATGACCATGGGCTTCTATTCCGTATTCCTCAAAGAGACGAAAGGATGCACCATAAACTACGGAAAAACCCGGTACGACTTCGACGCTCAAACGGTGGTCAGCATCGCTCCGGGTCAAACGGTGGGCTATACGAAAATCGAAGGCGCTCCCTCGAAAAGCCGGGGGGTGCTCTTTCATCCCGATTTCATCCGCGGTACGTCTCTGGGACAGAAGATCAGACAGTATACGTTTTTCTCCTATGAATCCAACGAAGCCCTCCATCTTTCCGACGAAGAAAGCAGAATTATAGACAACTGTCTGACCACGATCCGGAGGGAGTTGCTGCATCCCATCGACAAGCACACCAAAGGGTTGATCTGTGTCAACATCGAGCTGATGCTGGATTACTGCATGCGTTTCTATGAACGGCAGTTCGTAACCCGGCAGGACATGAACCTCGATACCCTGGCCCGGTTCGAGAAACTGATCGACGACTATTTCGACGCAGGGCTGGCCGCTACCGACGGCATACCGTCCGTCAGGTATTTCGCGGACAAAATTTGCCTGTCGCCCAACTATTTCGGCGATCTGGTAAAAAAAGAAACCGGCAGATCGGCGAAAGAATACATCCAACTGAAGATGCTCCGTGCAGCGAAAGAGAGCCTGCTCGATCCCGAAAAATCCGTTTCTCAAGTGGCGTATGCATTAGGCTTCCAGTATCCGCAACATTTCGTACGCTTCTTCAAACGATACGAAGGCATGACACCCGGCCAATACCGGCAGACGAACTGAAACCCGTTTTCCGGATGTCATCGGCCTGCGCTTTTTCCGCACCGTTCCTATGGAACCACTGCGGGCTGCGGTCAGTGAGGCTTTCCCTGCCCAACTACCGGTACCATCAGTGCATAACCTGATGCGGATGTTACCTCCCAAAGTTACCTCCTTGCAGTCGGTGAGCTCGCATGGCCTTCGGTCCTGCTCGGTTCGTTTTTTCCGTGCCGTCACTGACATGACGACCACGGACTCCGGTCGGTGAGCTCGTCCTGCTTCGCAGATCTCGGTTTCCTTCTCTTTGCCTAATCCGCAATCGCTTACGCGACGACTGCGGGCTGCGGTCAGTGAGGCTCAGGCTGCATGCAGCCTTCGGTTCGGTCGGTGAGCTCGTTTGCCGCCCGGACAAAATCGTTAGTGCATAACCTGATGCGGGTGTTATCAGCCTGCGCTTTTTCCGCACCGTTCCTATGGAACGACTGCGGGCTACGGCTGATGAGGCTTTCCCTGCCCTATGGGCAGGGAAAGGTTGTTTATAAAAAATTTATTCAATATCTTTGAACGATATTTTTATGCGGGGAAACATTCAACAATCATAAAACTCGACCATCATGCAATCGATTGACAATTACGATTTCGCAGGGAAAAAGGCCATCATCCGGGTGGACTTCAACGTGCCCCTGAACGAAAACTTCGAAGTGACCGACGACACCCGTATCCGGGCTGCCATTCCGACGATTAAAAAAGTGCTGGAAAAAGGAGGCGCCGTGATCCTGATGTCCCACCTCGGACGCCCGAAGAAAAACCCCGATCCGAAATTCTCCCTGAAGCATATCATCCCGACCGTCGAAAAAGACCTCGGCCTGAAAATCCAGTTCGCCGACGATGCCATGGGGCAGGAAGCCGCCGAAAAGGCCGCCGCACTGAAACCGGGCGCAGTGCTCCTGCTGGAAAACCTCCGCTTCTATCCGGAAGAGGAAGGGAAACCCCGCGGACTGGCGGAAGACGCCACCGACGAGGAAAAGAAGGCGGCCAAGAAAGCCCTCAAGGAAAGCCAGAAGGAATTCACCAAGAAACTCGCCTCCTACGCCGATGCCTATATCAACGACGCTTTCGGAACGGCTCACCGGGCACACGCCTCCACGGCCCTGATCGCCGAATATTTCCCCAACGACAAGATGTTCGGCTACATCATGCAGAATGAAATCAAGGCCATCGACAAGGTGCTGGAATCGCCGGAAAAACCCTTCACGGCTATCATCGGTGGATCGAAGGTTTCTTCCAAGATCACCATCATCGAAAACCTGCTCAAACGGGTAAACAACATCATCATCGGCGGCGGGATGACCTATACCTTCATAGCGGCGCAGGGAGGCAAAATCGGCAATTCGCTGTGCGAACCCGACATGTTCGAAGTGGCGCTCAACGTGCTGAAGAAAGCGAAAGAGCTGGGGGTGAACGTATATCTGGCTAAAGACACCGTATGTGCAGACGCATTCAGCGAAGAGGCCCACACGCAGGTATGTCCCTCCGACGCCATTCCGGACGGATGGATGGGTCTCGACGCCGGACCGGAAGCCGTAAAGGAATTCACCCGTGTGATCCTCGAATCCAAAACGATCCTGTGGAACGGCCCGGTCGGCGTGTTCGAAATGGACAAATTCGCCAAGGGTTCCAAAGCCGTGGCCGAAGCCATCGCGGAAGCGACCACCAAGGGCGCCTTCTCTCTGATCGGAGGCGGCGACTCGGTGGCCTGCATCAACAAGTTCGGACTGGCGAAGGCGGTCAGCTACGTTTCCACGGGCGGCGGCGCCCTGCTGGAATACATGGAAGGAATCGAATTGCCGGGCGTTGCGGCCATCCGCAAGTAACCGGATAACCTTTTTATATTTCGCGTACTGCGGCCCTGCCTTATCCGGCAGGGCCGCTTTCGTTTTCCGGAATGCCGTTGCCGGTGTCCTTCCTACCGAGAACGTTTCCGGATCGGGACATCCCCCTGCCATACACCGAGCGGAGGGCATTACATTTTTATACCTGTTTTACCGAATTTCCTATAAATTCGGCATCAAAATCCCGAAAATAAAAATAAATTTGCACACGTAATACAAACAATCGATACACATGGCTCAGGATAGATTCATCGACCGCCACACGGGAACCGCCGCTCAGGGGGACGACCTGCGGGAAATGCTGAAAACGATCGGCGTGAACAGCACGGAAGAACTGATCGATCAGATCGTCCCTGCCGACATCCGGCTCGGGGAACCGCTGGCCCTTCCCGCGGAAGGCATGACCGAATACGAATTCGCCGCCCACATCCGGGAACTGGCCGCGAAGAACCGGCCTTACCGGACATTCATCGGCATGGGCTATTATCCCACGGCTACCCCGGCGGCCATCGTCCGGAACGTATTCGAAAATCCGGCATGGTACACTTCCTACACTCCCTATCAGGCGGAAATCTCGCAGGGACGGCTCGAAGCCCTGCTGAACTTTCAGACGATGGTGACCGGTCTGACGGGCATGGAGGTAAGCAACTGCTCCCTGCTGGACGAAGCGACGGCGGCGGCGGAAGCCATGATCCTCATGTTCAACCAGCGTTCCCGCGCAGCCGTGAAGGAGAACCGGAACGTACTGTTCGTGGATGAAAACATTTTTCCGCAGACGCTCGACGTACTGCTGACCCGCTCGGAACCCTTCGGCATCGAAATCGTCTCGGACGACTTCGCGTCATACGAATTCACCGGCAGAGAGTTCGGAGCCGTCGTCCAGTATCCGGCTGCGAACGGGGAAATCCGCGATTACGCCGCTTTTGCGGAAAAAGCCCACGCGGCGGGAGCGCTCGTTACCGCTGCCGCTGACATGCTGAGTCTGGCACTGCTGAAAGCTCCGGGCGAATGGGGAGCGGACATCGCGGTGGGATCGACGCAACGGTTCGGCATCCCGATGGGATACGGCGGACCGCATGCGGCTTATCTGGCCACACGGGACGCCTACAAGCGAAACATGCCGGGAAGGATCATCGGCGTTTCGGTCGACCGGCTGGGAAACAAAGCCCTCCGCATGGCGCTCCAGACCCGCGAACAGCACATCAAGCGCGAACGGGCCACGTCCAACATCTGCACGGCGCAGGCGCTGCTGGCCTCGATGGCGGGATTCTTCGCCGTCTACCACGGCCCGGAAGGCATCCGTCGCATCGCGCTGCATGCCCATTCGCATGCGGCGGCGGTAGCCGAAGCAGCACGGAAACTGGGGTATGAAGTGTCGGCACGGAATATTTTCGATACGGTACGGCTCAAGGCGGACGCCCCGAAAATCCAGGAGCTGGCCGAAGAACGGAAAATCAACCTTTTCTATCCGAACGACGAAACCGTTCAGATGAGTTTCGACGAAGTGACGACGGTGCAAGAAACGGAGGCTATCGTCGCTCTGCTGGCCGAAGCCGCCGGGAAACCGGCTCCTGAAATCCGGATCGAAGAAGGCATTTCCTTCGATGCTTCCCTGCGCCGGGAAACGCCCTATCTGACCGAAAGCGTTTTCAACCGATACCACAGCGAAACCGACCTGATGCGCTACATCAAAAAGCTGGAACGCCGGGACATCTCGTTGGCGGACAGCATGATTTCGCTCGGATCGTGCACCATGAAACTGAATCCGGCGGTCACGATGATTCCCCTTTCGCTGGACGGATTCGCGAATATTCATCCTTTCGTGCCCTGCGAGCAGACTGCGGGATACACGGAACTGATCGAAAGCCTCAGCCGCGACCTGGCGATTATCACGGGATTCGCCGCCGTGACCCTGCAACCCAATTCCGGGGCCGCCGGGGAATACACGGGTTTGATGGTCATCCGGGCCTACCACCAGAGCCGGGGACAGGGTCATCGGAACGTGGCCCTGATTCCGGCTTCGGCCCACGGCACCAATCCGGCTTCGGCGGCGATGGCGGGAATGAAAGTCGTCGTGGTAGACTGCGACGAGCGGGGAAACATCGACGTGGACGACCTGCGGAAAAAAGCGGAACAGTACAGGGACGAACTTTCTTGTCTGATGGTGACTTATCCCTCGACGCACGGGGTGTTCGAAAGCCGCATCCGGGAAATCGTGAACACCGTCCACCGCAACGGCGGACAGGTCTATATGGACGGCGCCAACATGAATGCGCAGGTGGGGCTGACCAATCCGGGCTATATCGGCGCCGATGTATGCCACCTGAACCTGCACAAAACGTTCGCCATTCCGCACGGGGGAGGCGGCCCGGGCGTCGGGCCGGTCGGCGTGGCCGCGCACCTGGTGAAATTCCTTCCGACTCATGCGTTGGCCGCAACGGGCGGCAGCGAAGGGATCACGGCGGTTTCGGCGGCTCCGTGGGGGAGCGCCTCCATCCTGCCGATCACCTACGGATACATCAAAATGCTCGGAGCGAACGGTCTGCGCCGGGCGACCGAAATGGCGCTGGTGAACGCCAACTACATGGCTTCGGCCATCCGGAAGGAATTCGACGTGCTCTACACGGGAGAAACCGGCCGCGTGGGACATGAAATGATCGTGGACATGCAGCACCTGCGGAAAGAATTCGGCGTGGAATGCGCGGACATCGCCCGACGGCTGATGGACTACGGATTCCATGCCCCTACCCTTTCTTTCCCGGTACACGAAACGCTGATGGTGGAACCCACCGAAAGCGAACCGAAAGCCGAGCTGGACCGCTTCATCGAAGCGCTGACCGAAATCAAACGCGAATGCGAAGAAATCCGGGACGGGAAAGCCGACCCGGAAGACAATGTGGTGAAAATGGCTCCCCACACGGCTTACGAGACCACGGAAGACGGCTGGACGCATCCTTATTCCCGACACAAGGCGGCCTATCCGCTGCCGTGGGTACGGGAAAACAAATTCTGGCCCCATGTAACGAAAATCGACGCGGGCTACGGCGACCGGAATTTGGTGTGCACCTGCGCTCCGCTGGACAGTTACCGCTAACCGAAACGGGCAATTGGCAATCCCTCCCCGGTTTCCGCGAGGAAGCCGGGGTTTTCTTATGTCTTTTTCAGTATCGCGGCAGGCGGCCTCCTGCAAAAGACTGCCGTCGGAAATTCCGAAACGGCTTTCAGCCGCTTTCGTATCCCCCCTTCTATTCCCGAAAAAAGCGGCCCGGAAATCCGGGCCGCTTCCATCACGACGCAAAAAGCGCCGATTCTTGCCTTAAAACTTGAAGTAATTCTTCGCATTGTTGTAGGAAATGTCTTCCACCATCTGACCGATGAAAGCCATTTCGCTGCGCGGCAGTTTTCCGTTCTTGATATCTTCGCCCAGCAGGTTGCAGAGAATACGCCGGAAATACTCGTGCCGCGGATAGGAAAGGAAGCTCCGGGAGTCGGTCAGCATTCCCACGAAACGGCTCAGCAGACCCAGCACCGACAGCGCGTTCATCTGGTTGGTCATGCCCACTTCCTGATCGAGGAACCACCAGCCCGAACCGAACTGCATCTTCCCGGCCACGGTACCGTCGTTGAAATTGTAGGCCATCGTCATCAGCACTTCGTTGTCCCCCGGATTCAGATTATAGAGGATGGTTTTAGCCAGCGTATTATTGGTGGCCAGCCGGTCGAGCAGCTTGTTGCCGGCCGCCGCCATCTTCAGGTCGTGGATGGCATCGTATCCCGTGTCGGGGCCCAGCTGCCGGAACATTTTAGTGTTGCAGTTGCGGATTGCGCCGACGTGGAACTGCTGCGTCCAATCCTTTTCGTGATCCATCACGGCGAAATCGAACAGCATCGCCGAACGGAACTTGAGCAGTTCCTCCTGCGTCGGCTTCTTGCCGCTGCGCACCTTGGCGAAAATCGCGTCGATTTCGGCGGGCGTATAATCTTCGGCATAGAAGGTTTCGAGCCCATGATCGGACAGGCGGCAGCCCATCGAAGCGAAGAAATCGTGCCGTACCTTCAAAGCCTTCAACAGGTCGGCGTAGCTGGAAATGCTCACATTGGAAGCGGCTTCCAGCTTGGCGATGTAATCGTTGTAGGCTTCCGGATTTTCGATGGCCATCGCCTTGTCGGGACGCCACGTCGGAAGCACCTTCGTACCGAACGGTTTTTCCTGAATCTGCTTGTGGTATTCGAGGGTGTCGATCGGGTCGTCGGTGGTGCAGACCACTTCCACGTTGAACATCCGCATCAGTCCCTGCGCCCGGTATTGTTCGGTCTGGAGCTTGGCGGTACATTCGTCATAGATTTCCCTGGCGGTTTCCGGTTTCAGCAGGGTGTTCACGCCGAAAATCTTCTGCAGTTCCAAGTGGAGCCAGTGATACAGCGGGTTACGCATCGTATAGGGCACCGTTTCAGCCCATTTCATGAATTTTTCGTAGGAAGGCTTGTTCCCGGTGATGTATTCTTCCGGCACCCCGTTGGCGCGCATCGCCCGCCATTTATAGTGGTCGCCGCCGAGCCACACTTCGGTCAGGTCGGTAAACTGATGGTTCTCGGCGATTTGCTTCGGAATCAGATGGCAATGGTAATCGATGATCGGCATCTTGGCCGCATGATTATGGTACAGCTCCTGAGCCTCCTCGCTGTTCAGCATGAAATTTTCATCCATGAAATTTTTCATCGTCTCTCTTCTTTTTAATTGGTTAGTTAATAAATAATAAGCTCGCTCCCGACGGCGAAGTCCTCCCGTCCGGTAAAGCCCGGAACGAAAAAACTCCCCTCGTTACAAACTTACGGATTAAAATGATAAAAAGCAATACGCCTCCGGGAAAAAGCGGAAACGCCTTTTTCCGGAAACTATTTACGTCAGGGGGTTGTAAATCCGGCAAAAAATCATAAACTTTGTAAGCGCTTCGGCCGATGAGAAGAGTCAGGCAAAATTCAATTAACTATAAAACCTTGAACTATGAACGCATTGAACAGAAAGAACGTGCAAGCCAAAACCTATCCCGAACGCGTCATCCAGTTCGGCGAAGGAAACTTCCTCCGCGCTTTCGTGGACTGGATCATCTATAACATGGATCAGAAGGCGAACTTCAACAGCAGCGTGGTCGTAGTGCAGCCGATCGAAAAGGGAATGGTGGACACGCTCAATGCGCAGGACGGGCTCTACCATGTGAACCTTCAGGGAATCGACGGAGGAAAGGAAGTGGACAGCATCCAGATGATCGACGTCATCAGCCGGGGACTGAACCCTTATACCCAGTTCGACGAATACCTCAAACTGGCCGAAAATCCCGACATGCGTTTCGTGATTTCCAATACGACCGAAGCGGGAATCGCTTTCGATCCGTCCTGCAAACTCGAAGACAAACCGGCCAAATCCTATCCGGGCAAGCTGACCCAGTTGCTGTATCACCGTTACAAAACCTTCAACGGAGCGCAGGACAAAGGATTCATCATCCTTCCGTGCGAACTGATCTTCCTGAACGGCAAGGAGCTGAAAAAATGCATCGAGCAGTACATCGACCTGTGGAACCTCGGCGACGACTTCCGGAAGTGGTTCGAAACGGCCTGCGGGGTTTACTGTACGCTGGTAGACCGGATCGTACCCGGCTATCCGAAAGACAACATCGACGAAATCCTGAAACGGATCGGCGTGGAAGACAAGATGGTGGTCAAGGGTGAAATCTTCCACCTGTGGGTGATCGAAGCCCCGGAATCGGTGGCGAAGGAATTCCCGGCGGACAAGGCGGGACTCAACGTGCTGTTCGTGCCGAGCGAAAAGCCGTATCATGAACGGAAAGTGACGCTGCTCAACGGGCCGCACACCGTGCTCTCGCCCGTGGGATACCTGTCGGGGCTCAATACGGTGAAAGAATGCGTGGAAGACCCCGTGATCGGCAAATACGTTCACAAGGTGATGTTCGAAGAACTGCTCGAAACCCTCGACCTGCCGAAAGACGAGCTGGTGAAATTCGCCAACGACGTATTGGAGCGTTTCCGCAACCCGTTCGTGAAGCATTTCGTAACGAGCATCATGCTCAACTCGTTCCCGAAATACAAGACCCGCGACTTGCCCGGACTGAAAATCTACCTTCAGCGCAAAGGGGAACTGCCTGCCGGACTGGTGCTGGGACTGGCCGGAATCATCACCTATTATAAAGGCGGCAAACGGGGCAACGACGAAATCGTGCCCAACGACGATCCGGCGATCATCAAGCTGCTCCAGGAACTGTGGGCGACCGGATGTCCGGAAACCGTGGCCAAAGGCGTGCTGGGCGCCGAATTCATCTGGGGCGAAGACCTCAACGCCGTTCCGGGCCTGACCGAAAAATTGACCGGCTACCTGAAATCCATCCAGGAAAAGGGAATGCTCGAAACGGTCAAGACGATTCTGTAACCTCTCTTTTTCCGGCGCGGAGAAAAGGAAGGAAGGGCCTTGTCTAACTAAACAAAGAGACGGACGCATTCTTTTCTTCATTGCCGGCGAAACGGACCGATTGCCGTGCTGCCCCGGATTTTTCCGTAAGGACGGCACGGCAATTTCATCAATAGCCGGACGCCTGCGTTCGGAAAACGGACAACCTTTTAAAACGGAAACATGGAAACGAAATTTCTGAAAATAAACCCTGCGGACAATGTGGCGGTGGCCATCGTGACGCTTCCGGCAGGAGAAAAAGTACCGGTAGACGGAACCGAAATCGTGCTGACGGAAGAAATTCCGGCAGGGCACAAATTCGCCCTCCAGGATTTCGCCGAAGGGGAAAACGTCATCAAATACGGCTATCCCATCGGCCATGCCCGCAATCCGATCTCCAAAGGGGGCTGGGTGAACGAAAAGAACATCAAAACCAATCTGGAAGGGTTGCTGGACTATACCTACGAGCCCAAACTGGAAAATCCCGATGCGCCCAAGCGGAACCTGACCTTCAAGGGATATCGCCGCAAAAGCGGAGAAGTGGGCATCCGGAACGAAATCTGGATCATTCCGACCGTGGGATGCGTCAACGGAACGGTGAACGAGCTGGCCGCCGCCCTGCAGGAAGAAACCGGCTGCGAAGGACTGGACGCCATCGTGGCGTTTCCGCACAACTACGGTTGCTCTCAACTGGGGGACGATCATGAAAACACCCGGAAAATCCTGCGCGATCTGGTGAAGCATCCGAATGCCGGAGGCGTGCTGGTCGTGGGACTGGGCTGCGAAAACAACCAGCCGGACGCTTTCCGGGAATTCCTGGGCGAATACGATCCGGAACGGGTGAAATTCATGGTGACGCAGAAAGTGCACGACGAGCACGAGGAAGGGATGAAACTCCTGCGCGAAATCTATGAAAAAGCGTCGAAAGACGTACGGGAAGACGTGCCGATCTCCGAGCTTCGGGTAGGACTGAAATGCGGCGGTTCGGACGGTTTTTCGGGCATCACGGCCAATCCGCTGCTGGGCGTGTTCTCCGATTTCCTGATCGCCAACGGCGGAACGTCCATCCTGACCGAAGTACCGGAAATGTTCGGAGCCGAAACGATCCTGATGAACCGCTGCGAAAACGAAGCCATTTTCGACAAGACCGTCCATCTGATCAACGATTTCAAGAACTACTTCATTGCCAACAAACAGCCCGTCTATGAGAATCCGTCGCCGGGAAACAAGGCGGGAGGCATCTCCACCCTGGAGGAAAAATCGCTCGGCTGCACCCAAAAGTGCGGCAAGGCTGTGGTGAAGGACGTGCTCATGTACGGCGACCGGCTGAAAACCAAAGGGCTGAACCTGCTCAGCTCACCGGGGAACGACTTGGTGGCGGCCACGGCGCTCGCTTCGGCGGGATGCCAGATCGTGCTTTTCACGACGGGTCGGGGAACTCCGTTCGGAACGTTCGTGCCGACGATGAAGATTTCGACCAACACGCCGCTGTATGAAAACAAGCCCAAATGGATCGACTTCAACGCCGGGGTGATCGTGCAGAACGAGAGCATGGAGGAAACCTGCGAACGGTTCATCGACTACATCCTCAGCGTAGCCAGCGGCGAATGGGTGAACAACGAAAAGAACAACTACCGGGAAATCGCCATCTTCAAGACGGGCGTCACCCTTTAACAGTTTCGGAAAAGACGGTACGGAAAGATACGAAATTCTTTCCGTACCGTTCTCCGTTTTCACCCCTTTCCCCTCGGAACAAAGGCAGTTCCGGGGAAAACGAATCCTTCAACCCGCCATGAAAAAGGTAAAGATTACGGTACTGAAAACCACGCTGGATCGGGAACTCGCCAAAGAGTACGGCGCTCCGGGGCTGACGGCATGTCCCATGATGAAGGAAGGGCAAATCCTTTATGTGGACTATGCCAAGCCGGAAGGGTTCTGCGACGAAGCCTGGAAAGCGATCTACCAATACGTGTTCGCGCTGGCGCACGGCGCAGACGCGGGTACTTTCTACTACGGGGACTGGATTCGGAAACCGGGGGTAGCCATCTGCAGTTGCAACGATGGACTGCGGCCCGTGATTTTCAAGCTGGAAGCGACGGAGGACGAATCGATCATCGACTATACGCCGGTGCGGTAACCTCTTCCTTTATCCTACAAAATAGGCGGCCCCGTTACCGGCAGGCCGCCTATTTTTATATCCGAATAGCCCGAATCTTATTTCCCATCACCGGCCAGCCGTTCGGCCAACCGGCTCACGATTTCCGCATCCCCGAATCCGTCGCAGTCCACCGCCATCCGCGCCTGCCCGTAGAAAACCTCCCTTTCCCTCAGCGTTTCCCGGATGTGAGCCAGCAACTGAACGTCGTCCTTTCCCCGCAGCAAAGGCCGTTTGTCCCGCCCGTCCCGGAGCCGGGCCGCCAGCCCTTCGGGAGATACGCGCAAATAGACGGTCGTCCCGCAGGCATTCATCCGGGCCATGTTATCGAAAAAACAGGGTGCCCCCCCCCCGGTCGAAATCACGGCATCCCCTTCCATTTCCATCAATTCGTCCAATACTTCCCGTTCCCGTTCCCGGAATCCGGTCTCTCCCTCGCTCTCGAAAATCTCCGGAATGGTACGGCCGCACCTGTCCACCAGATAGCCGTCCATATCGACGAACCGCATCCCCAACCGCCTTGCCAACGGCCGTCCGAGCGTCGTCTTTCCGCACCCCATGTATCCGACCAGAAAAATTTTCATCCCGTCCGCATTCTTTACATCATCTGTTCTGCCGTCCCCGGGCTAAAACAGCGCCATCTGTACGTCCGAGTCGTCCTCGAAAATCGGCTTGTCTTCGCCCTCGGTTTTTCCGGACGAAGGTCGCTGCCGGGAAATTTTCCCCGCATCAGTCGCCTGACCCGCAGCGTCCCCGGAGGTTCCAACCCCTCTCCCTTCGTTATCCGTCACCGACCCGTCATCGGGTTCATCGCCTCCATCCCCCTCTCCGCCTTCCGGCTCTTTCCGCAACGGTTCGATGAACTTCAGTTTGTCCACCACGTATGTCGTAACCCGTTTCCCTTTGGCGCGGTGACTCTTTACCCCGATGAATTCTTCCACGTCGATCACCTCTTCCGGCCGCATGGCATGGGCGCCCCCGAACGTCACCTGCAAACGGGGATAAGCGTCACGTGTGATTTCCGCCAGGTAGGAGCCCGGATTCTCCTCGTCCACGAAAGCCTGCATCTTTTCGCTTTCCTCCGCCGTAAAGCGCTTTACGTAGAAATACCCCTGCCCGGCATCGTAATAGGTGACCGAATAGACCTTCCGGGGATCGTACCGTTCCACGAAAAGCGTGTCTTCCGGGAAATGCTGGCCCAGGTCATACCCGGCCGTATAGTATCCGCCCTTTCTGGTCACCACGATCAGTTTGTCGCTTCCCGAAAACTCGCCCAGCGGCAGGCCCCGTCCGTCGTCGTTCAGTCGGCGGATATCCTCGTCGTACCAGATCTGCTGGCCTCCGAGCGTGGAAGTCCCTTTTTCCTTGAGCACGATCTTGTGAATCCCGTAGCGGGAGAAAAGATTCCCCTGCGACTGGCGCCCCTTGATGGCCAGCTCGCTGAAATCCAGATCGGCGATGAGCCGCTTGAGCCGGGGCCGGGGCTTGAAATACACCTTCAGCACTTCGGCCTCCCCGTTGGGGTTCACGCTCATGTAAAGGATCTGCGACCCGGGCGTTCCCTTGGTCATGTCGTATTCCCGGTCGCGGGTGATTCCCTTGATGGGGCATCGCTTCATCATGACGGGGCCGTTCTTGCCGTCGCGGTAAATCACGTTATAGATCGTCCGGTCGTCGTTCTTCTTGAACACCCCGATGTGGATGATGTCCTTGCTGAAAAACGCTTTCTCCGACACCTTCGTGATGATGTATTTCCCGCTCCGGTTGAAGACGATGACATCGTCGATATCCGAACAGTCGCAGACGAATTCGTCCTTTTTCATGGCATTCCCGATCCCGAAAAATCCTTCCGCCCGGTCTACATAGAGTTTGGCATTGGCCACTACCACTTTCGTGGCTTCGATGGTATCGAATCCGCGCAGCTCTGTTTTCCGCTCCCGTCCCTTTCCGTATTTGGTTTTGATCCGCTCGTAATAGGCGATGGTGTATTTCACCAGCGAGGCCAGGTTCTTTTCGACCTGAGCCATTTCCTTTTCGATTCCCCGGATGAGTTCGTCCGCCCGGAAAGAATCGTACCTGGAAATCCGCTTGATCCGGATTTCGGTCAGTTTCACGATGTCTTCCCGCGTTACCGTTCGTTTCAGCAACGGTTTGAAAGGTTCCAGCCCCCTGTCGATGGTTTTGAGCACCGCCTCCCAGGTCGTACAGCTTTCGATGTCGTTGTAAATCCGGTTTTCGATGAATATCCGTTCCAGGCTCGACATGTGCCATTCTTCCCGCAGCTCGGCCAGCCGGATTTCCAGTTCCCGACCCAGCAGGTATTTGGTATGATCCACGCTCTGCCGCAGGATTTCCTTCACGCCGATGAACCGGGGCTTGTCATCCTCGATCACGCAGGCATTCGGGGAAATGGACACCTCGCAGTCGGTGAAAGCGTAGAGCGCGTCGATAGTCTTGTCCGCCGACACGTCGTTGGCCAGATGCACCAGAATTTCCACGTTGGCCGCCGTGTTGTCGTCCACCTTCCGGATCTTGATTTTCCCCTTGTCGTTGGCCTTGATGATGGAGTCGATGATCAGCGTGGTGGTTTTCCCGTAGGGAATTTCGGTGATCGCCAGCGTCTTCCGGTCTATCTTGTGGATACGCGCCCGCACCTTCACCGCGCCGCCGCGCAGGCCGTCGTTATAACGGCTGCAATCGGCCAGACCGCCGGTCGGGAAATCGGGATACAGCTCGAAATCCTTCCCTTTCAGGTAGGCGATCGCCGCATCCACCAGCTCGATGAAATTGTGCGGCAGGATTTTCGACGCCAGTCCGACGGCGATTCCTTCCACCCCCTGCGCCAGCAGCAACGGGAACTTCACCGGCAGCGTCACCGGTTCCTGGTTCCGTCCGTCGTAAGAGAGCATCCATTCCGTCGTCTTGGGATTGAACACCACGTCCAGCGCGAATTTCGACAGGCGGGATTCGATGTACCGGGGCGCCGCCGAGCTGTCTCCCGTCAGGATGTTGCCCCAGTTTCCCTGACAATCCAGCAACAAATCCTTCTGCCCCAGCTGCACCAGCGCGTCTCCGATGGAAGCGTCCCCGTGGGGATGGTACTGCATCGTGCTCCCGATGATGTTGGCCACCTTGTTGAAACGTCCGTCGTCCATCCGTTTCATGGCATGGAGAATCCGCCGCTGCACCGGTTTCAGGCCGTCTTCCACATGGGGAACCGCCCGTTCCAGGATTACGTACGACGCATAATCCAGAAACCAGTCCTTGTACATTCCCGTCAGCTTGTGACGGGTCACGGGACCGTCGTCGTCCGTCAGTCGGGTGAATTTTCCGCTCCGCGCCGGAAGCGCGGCATCGTCCGTTTCATCCCCTGCAGTCCCTTCACCGGTCGCCTCCGTCACCGGCTCCCCTTCCGAAATTTCTTCCGGGAGACGGTTCTCCGCATTTTCTTCGTTGTTCCTGTTTTTTTTATCGCTCATTTCTTTCGTTCGTCTTCCTTAAACTATCTTCCGGGATTTCCGTTCCCGGCCTTCGATTTTCCTGCGCCTGCCGAAGACATTCATTCCGCCACCGACCGTTCTTCGCCTCCTTCGACCCGGGCCGCCACCGATTTCCCTTTCTTCTTTCCCGAAAGGCCTCCGGCGGCATCCAGCGCCTGTTGCAACCGTTCGAGTTCTTCCACGATATCCGCCTCGATTTTCAGGTTGTCGATGATGAAATCCTGTCGCTCGGGCGTATTCTTCCCCATGTAGAATTCCAGCAGGTCGTGAACCGGATCCTCCTTGGTCATCCGCACCTTTTCCAGCCGGATGTTTTCATTGATGAACTCCCGGAACTCGTCGGGGGAAATTTCGCCCAGCCCCTTGAACCGCGTAATCTCCGGATTGGCTCCCAGCGAAGCGATCGCCTGCTGCCGTTCGGCTTCCGTATAACAGTAAACCGTCTGTTTCTTGTTCCGCACCCGGAACAGCGGGGTCTGCAAAATGAAGAGGTGTCCCTGCCGGATCATTTCCGGAAAGAACTGCAGGAAAAAGGTAATCATCAGCAGCCGGATGTGCATCCCGTCCACGTCGGCATCGGTCGCGATAATCACCTTGTTGTACCGCAGGTTCTCCATGTCTTCCTCGATATTCAGCGCGGCCTGCAGCAGGTTGAATTCCTCGTTTTCGTAAATCACCTTTTTCGTCAGCCCGTAGGTGTTCAGGGGCTTCCCGCGCAGGGAGAACACCGCCTGCGTATTCACGTCGCGCGATTTGGTGATCGAACCGCTGGCCGAGTCCCCTTCGGTGATGAAGATCATGGATTCCTCCCGTCGGGGATTCTTCTCGTCGTTGTAGTGAACGCGACAGTCCCTCAGCTTCCGGTTGTGCAGGCTCACCTTCTTGGCCATTTCGCGGGCCTTCTTCTGGATTCCGGAAATCGCTTTCCGTTCCTTTTCCGCCTCCTGTATCTTCTTGAGCAGGATGTCGGCCGTTTCCCCGTTCTTGTGCAGGTAGTTGTCGAGCTGTTCCTTCAGAAAATCCACCACGAACTGCCGGATGGTCGGACCTTCCGGCCCCATGTCCTTCGAACCGAGTTTCGTCTTGGTCTGGGATTCGAAAAGGGGCTCCTCGACTTTGATGCTGACGGCGGCGATGATCGACGTCCGGATATCGGAAGCCTCGAAATCCCGCCGGTAAAATTCCCGAACGGTCTTCACCACCGCTTCCCGGAACGCCGCCTGATGCGTCCCGCCCTGTGTGGTATGCTGCCCGTTCACGAAAGAGAAATAGGTTTCGTTATACCCCGTACCGTGGGTGATGGCCACCTCGATGTCCTCGCCCCTCAAATGAATCGGCGGATAAAGCGGTTCTTCCCCCAGGTTTTCGTTCAACAGGTCGAGCAACCCGTTTTTGGAAACGAACGTCTGACCATTCAGCCGGAGCTGCATCCCCGCATTGAGGTAACAGTAATTCCGGATCATCGTCTCGACGTATTCGAGGTTGTAATCGTAAGAGCCGAAAATCGACTCGTCGGCCACGAAGGTCACCTCCGTACCGTTCTTGTCCGCCACGCCGCTCTCCATCACATCGGAAGTCTCTTCTCCGGCGGCGAAACTCACCGTGCGGGCCTCACCGTCCCGGACGCTGCGGATGACGAACGATGAGGACAGCGCATTGACCGCCTTGATCCCCACGCCGTTCAACCCTACGGATTTCTTGAACGCCTTGGAATCGTACTTGGCCCCCGTATTCATCCTGGACGCCACGTCCGACAGTTTCGCCAGTGGAATCCCCCGTCCGTAATCCCGGACGGTCACTTTCCGCTCCTCCACGTCGATGCGTACGTCGATGACCTTTCCGAAACCCATCATGAATTCGTCCACCGAGTTGTCGAGCACCTCCTTGATCAGGATATAAATACCATCGTCCGCGGAAGTGCCGTCTCCCAGTTTGCCTATATACATCCCCGGACGCCGCCGGATGTGCTCCTTCCAGTCCAGTGTCCGGATATGCTCCTCGCCGTAATTGATGTCTGCCGCTGCACTCATTCCTTATTTTCGTCTTTTTTGTCTTTCAAGTTCATTACTTTCGTCGTTCCGCATCGTCTTTTTCCCGCACCGTTCCGGCATCTTCCGTGCCGTCGTACAGATCGGGACGCATTTTCCGGTGTTCCTCCAGTATCCGGTCGTGTACCCGCACCGCCATTTCCCGAGGCGAAGTATTCCGCACCGTCTCCCGGTCTATGGCCGGAAGCACCCGGATACGGAACGTATGGGGACACAACGGTTTCCAGCCGTCCCGGAAAGCTGATCCCGTACCTTCGATGACAACCGGAAGAATTTCCGCTCCGGTCTGACGGGCCAGCAGAAAAGCACCTTCCTTGAACCGCCCCATCCGTCCCGTCTTCGTCCGCGTCCCTTCCGGAAAGATCACGATCGACACGCCCCGTTCCAGTTCCCGCTTCGCCTTGGTGAACATCGCCTTCGCGCTGGCTGCATCCCCGCGCTTCAATAGGATGTCCCCGTGAATCAGCATCGCATGCCCCACGAAAGGGAATCTCAACAGCTCCCGTTTGGCCACCCACCGGGCGTTGAACTTCAGCATGTGAAGCAACGGAATGTCATAGAACGCCTGATGGTTGCTCACGATCACATAATTCTTTCCCTTTTCCAAATGCTCTTTCCCCTCGATCTTCACCCGCCACCGGGGACACAGGACGAAAACTCCCGCCGCATGCCAATAGGTCGTACGCGCGATAATCCGCCGTTTCGGCTCCCACCACACGGTCAGCAGCCATACCACCGAAATGAAGACGGCGAAAACGATCAGGAAAAGGATAAGCAGGAGATAGTAGACAACCGAAAACAGCATACGAATCCACTTTTAACGGGCAAATTTAGCACTTATTTTTTAAATTTCCTTGCCGTCGAGTTCAAATTTTCAACTTTGTTCAAAAAAATTTTTAACTTTGAATCATGAAGGCAGCGGCGATCATCCTGGCAGGACTGACTCTTTTCGGACGGACGACGGCCCGCGGCGAAACGCCGCCCGATACCGTTCCGGTACGAATCGTGTTCACGGTCGGATACCAACAGCATCTTTTCCCGCGCGACCCGCTGACGGGCCGATGGATGCGCGGTTCGCTTCCGTATGCCGCTTCGTACATCCGGGCGCACCGGGCATATGCTCCAGCCGGAAAATTCGCCCTGATCAATTGCGGAGAAAACCCCGCTCTCCCCTGCCGGCTCTATCCGGAAGACCTGACCGGACGGATCCGGGATTTTCTGAAATACGACACGGCGACCGTACTCCGGTTCGGGTCGCTTTCCATAGGTTTCGTGGAGTTGGGAAACGATCCGGCGATCAACCGGGCAACCGTAGCCGCCTTCCGGGAAAAGCATCCTTCCGACATACTGACCGGACTGTTTCCCGATCCCCGGACGACGCTGGACGCCGTGCTTCATACTCCCGGCATTCAGCTGGCAGTGACCGCCTTTCCGTCAGGGCCGGAAGGGGACGCTTTTCGCATTCTCAATTTCCGGGGAGACACTCTGACCGTATTGAATCCCGGTGCCGGAGGAGACCGGATCGGAGTGGCCGACTTCTCCCTTTCCGGGTCGTTTACGGTAAAGACGGTGGACATCACGCGTTTTTCTCCGGACACGGCCTGCATGAACCGTTTCGCGGAGACAGAAAAGGCCGTCCGGGCCTGGTGCCATCGGCTGCTGACCCGGTTCACCGCTCCGCTTTCCGCCGCCGAAAGCCGGTTCGGGCCTTCCGCTTACGCCTCCCTGTTCCATCGGTTTCAACGGGAAGTCACGGGTGCGGACATTTCTTTTTTCGCTCCGCCCCGGTACGACGACTCGATCCCGGCAGGCCCCTTCACTTTCGCCGAACTGCTGCGGAGGTTCCGGTACGACGAGCGGCTGGCGATCGTGGAATTGACGGGCGCAGAAATCCGGAACTACCTCGAATACACCACGGGGCAACTGTACCATCGGATGCTCCATGCGGAAAGCGATCTGCTGCGGCTCACCTACAGTCCGGACGGAACCGTCCGTTTTCCCGCCGGACACTACCGGCTGGATTCGGCGGACGGCCTTTACTACACGATAAGCCTGAACCGTCCCTACGGACATCGAGTGCGGGTCGACTCCCTGAAGGGAGGACGGGAATTCGATCCGAAAAGCCGTTACCGGGCAGCGGTTCCGGAAAGCCGCCTGCGGGCGGGATCGCTCGTGCGGGGAAGTAAGATTCCGCCCGAAATCCTGCCGGAACGCGTCGAAGGGGTTTTCGAAACGGATTATCGGCTCCTGCTGCGGGAATGGCTGGAGCGCCGGGACAGCATGGCACCGGAAACGGATACGACATGGCGCCTTCTGCCTGCCGAATGGGTCGAAGCGGCCCGGAAACGGGAACTGCCAAGGATCGTCGGCAGGTGATTCCGACTTCCTTTCATATGTACCATTCCCGATTCCGCTCCAGGGCGGAACCATCCTTCCGGTAAACTTTCCGCCGGCTGCCGCCTGCCGGATTCGGAAATAATTCCCTTCCGACTGCCTGTTTTCCGAAAAAAATCTTACATTTGAACGGAATGCAAAACACCTAAACAATTATAGCCGATGAAAATCAAAAAGACGACATGGCTGGGTTTCGAAGCCGTGGAAATGGAAGCGGGCGGTTACGAAGCCCTGATGATCCCGTCCATGGGTGCGAACGTGGTCAAACTGGTCAACCGGGAAAAGGGAGTGAACATCCTGCGCACGCCGCAGGAAGAAGACCTGGAGACTTTCGCCTCCCGCCCGCAGCTGTTCGGACTGCCGCTGCTCTTTCCGCCCAACCGCATCGAGGACGGGAAATACACGCACAACGGGAAAACTTACCAGTTTCCGATCACCATTCCCAACCAGAACAACTATCACCACGGTATCATCAAATCGCAGAAATTCGTAGTTACCCGGACGAAGATCGGTCAGGATGCGGTGGAAGTGGAAGCGGCCTTCTTCTCCAACCGGATCAACGACGAAATTTTCGTGAACTTCCCGCATGAATTCGAATGCCGAATGCATTTCAAGCTGTCGGCGGAAGGACTGGAACACAAAGTCGCCTTCACCAACCTCAGCGATTCCGAAATGCCGCTGGGCGTAGGATACCACACGCCGATCATGGTTCCGTTCGCGGAAGGCGGAAAAGCGGACGACTACCGGATCCGGATGTCGGTGGGCGAAAAGTGGGAAATCAACGACCGTACGCTTCCCACCGGAAAATTGCTGCCGCTGGGCGAAGAAGAACTGGCGCTGCGCAACGGCACGCTGAAGCCTACCGGGAAAGGGATCGAATGGCCCCTGACGGCCGAAAAGATCGAAGTGGACGGCAAGGCGTACAACGGCGCCGTCATTACCGACACGGCCAAAGGGATCAGCGTCTACTATGAAGTGGACGACGAGTTCAAGCATTGGACTTTCTGGAACAACGGAGGAACGGTCGACTGGGCCTGCCCGGAACCGCAGACGTGGGCCATCAACGCTCCCAATCTCAAACTTCCAGCCGAAGTTACGGGATTCCAGACTGTCGCTCCCGGAAAATCGTGGAGCGCCGTCAGCAAAATCTACGTCAAATAAAGCGGCTGTTTTGAGCCTTCCATAGCTCGGAACCGTCGCGAGAACGGAAAAACCGGAGGAGCTATCGCCCCTCCGGTTTTTTGGAGCATTTTTAGCGTTGCGGAGCAATATGGAAAGAAGAACGCCCCAGTGAATCATGTCTCTTGAAAAAAGCGCGGGCGTGCAGCGCTGCTCTGTGAGTGAGAATAATATCGTTGTGTCCGTTCGAAAATTCCGTCAGGTAACGACCGGCCGAAAAGCTCGGACTGTGAAATGAAAGTGAGGAAAAGAAACTTTGGGACGTGGGCGGCCACCATGTTCCTTCCTGATTGTCTCGATTGTAGTCACTGCCTTATCGCGTAAACATACAAAGTGCTGAAAAAAAACGAACCCCGCGTAGCAGGTTTCCTAAAATCACCTTACGACAATTCCACTACCTTATTACCGCAGTAAGATGACTCAATTTTTGTCACGACACATAACACTCCGATTAATAGGTTATTTTCCAAAGACAACAAGTAGTAAGGAGAAAACTCTAAAAATCAGAAATGGTATTCGAAAGAAAATACGCATCGACAACTTCCAAAAAGGGAAAAGGCACGTTTGTGTCTTTTTGATTCAGTAAAAAGAAGATGCAGGTTGCCCTTTTCGGATACGTTTCTTATATTTATAGCCTTATTGATCCCAATCGTATACGTTAATATACCAGCTTAATTTATAATAATTATGAAATGCACAATGAAAAACGGACTTCCTTTTTTGTGGGCACTGCCTTTTTGTCTGGCCATCGTTTCCTGTGTAAGAAAGGATCCGGTTCCTTTCACGGAAATCGAATACCATCAGAACCGGCTTACCGGCAAGTGGGCTATTTACGATAACAACGTGTTGGATAAAAAGTATTTGGTGGGGTTCGAATTGAGCAGGATCAGTCAGGATTCGCTGCTTGGTTACGATTGCTGTACTTACAGTGACGGAACGAAGTTTTTGTTCAAACCGTTGTTTAAAGAGTTCGCTCTCGGCGAAGGACGTTGTTTTACCGAGATCCGCAGGGATGCAAACGATTGTCTCTATGCAGTCACGGATGCCGGGGTCGTACCTCTCGAGCGGTATGGAAAGGAGAACGGCCCTTATACGGAGTACAGGCGGAATGGAAACAGTTTCTTGTTCAAATCCGGCGGAAAATGGGGAATTAAGACGGCCTATCTGAAAGAGAATAGTCTTATGGACGAAGCCCACATAGATTATGTAAAACGAACGGAGGCCGTGTATGACAATGTTATCGAGGTTCGCCTGAATATTTTCTGTTCGTTTTACCTGGTGCAGCGCAATGGCGAATGGTCGGTACTGGATTATCTGGGCGATCCGAGGCGCATCATGTACGACTTCAACGGCACGACCCATACCGCCATGTTGGATTGCATGAGAACCGCAGGCCATACGGATGTTACGGACGATTATGTCCGCTCTTTTCTGGCACTTACCACAAGGGAACTGGATCCCGACAAAAAATACGCGCCGCTCGGCACCAAATGTTCCTTCACAGGCAACGCTACCATCGGGCTGTTGAACATAGATCTGTTATCCTCGCCTAACTACGCCATTTTCGGCGTCGGTTTGCAGGTTACGGCTAAAGGAAAAGAACTTTAGCGGATTCCGCGATCCAATGGGTATGCCTTGAACAACAACGATAAATGCAGAAATATGAAACTCTCAACACTCATTCTCCCGGCTCTTGTCTTGGCGGTGGCTGCATGCGGCCGCATCGAGCAGCGCCCGATAAGCGAAAATCAATGTGTTCTGGTTAAGAAAATTCGCGGTCAGGAAAAATTGGCGTTCCCCGTTTATCCTTATTTTCCCTACGGAGATAAGAAAGTGCCCAACGAAATGTTTATGTATGATAACATTTCACATGACGAAAGGTATGAAGATTTATATATTGCGACAATCGGAACCAAAAAATGGGCGATTGACGGAATCGGGAAGAAAATTTTCCAAGAACCTCTTCTCGGGTACGAATTTCTGGGATGGGGAATTACAAAAACCGTTCTTCAAGACGAGTATGAGTACTACCGTTTCACAACTGAAAAAGGCGTTTATTTCGGAATCCTGTATCACGGCTGGGAAGTCAAAGGGCCGTATGAGGATATTTTCATGCTCGGTTCCGGAAGTTTTTTGTATAAGGAAAACGGAAAATGGGGAGCGAGCGGCACAAGCGTGAAAGCAGAGTACGATGCACTTTTCGAAGTACATGAAGTTACGGCAGCAAGAGGAAGGCGGATTTTCCTATTGGGAAAGAAAAATTCTGAATGGAAAGCTGTTGATTTCTTCAATTGCCCGGTATCATTATCGCGGCAAAGAATAAAAGAATATCTCCAAATTAAGCCCAATGCTTCGGGCTATTTAGAAGGTCGGAGCATAACGAATATTCGCAGACAACGCATAGGCAATGATGAAGTTGGTTATATTGATATTCAAGATGTTTGGGGCTGACGCATAATCTTTGAACCACAACATGTTTCCCTCTTCGGAGCGGAACCGAGGAACACCGAAGGTATACTGAGCCTCACAGACTGGAGCCCGTGGTCGGTGAGTGCGCAGGCTTCTGCCTGCTCGGTTCAGCATGACGCAAGGGAAACGAGAACTTCCATCCGATCCGAATCCGTTACGCCCCCGCGTCATTGCAAGGAGCGTAGCGATGCGGCAATCTTATCTGATTTGCACAGAGATGCTCACGCTCCGCCTGCGGCTCCGCTCAGCATGACGCGACGGAACCAGGAACTTTTAGCCATTATGGGATATCATACCGCTTTTGCGTCAGTCCAATTGTCCCCTGCCATTTCTAACCATACGCCCCTGCGTCATTCCGAGGAGAATCCGAAGGATTCGACGTGGGAAGCTCATCCGGTTGGCAAGAAGATCCTCGCGTCGCAACTAACGTTGCTAATGCTACTTCCCTCCGTTCAATCCGCACCATTCCTGCAGAATGACTGCGGGCTGCGGTCAGTGAGTTCGCAGGTTTCCGCCTGCTCGGTTCAGCATGACGCAAGGGAAACGCGTTCTTCCTGCCGATCCGGATCCTGCCCGTTCTGCTTCGCCAGTCGTCCCGGATCGGGGCGGCTTTTTCGGTCGAAGCATGACCGTTCCCCGAATTTTAATATCTTTGCTTCTTTCTTAACCTAAAATAAAGATTCGTTATATGACGGCACTGATGATTATCGTCTTCGTTTTGGGCTATGTGGGAATCGCGCTCGAACATCCGCTCAAAATCAACAAATCGGGGATCGCTCTGCTTACGGGCGGCCTCCTGTGGGTAATTTACATTTTTGCCGCCCCGCAGCTCATTCCGGCGGTCAGCCAGACGGAATTCCAGAATTTCATCGGAACTTCATCCTATCTTTCCTCGCTGCCGCTGCATGAACAATACGTCCGATTCGTGGTGGATCACCAGATTATCGCACACTTGGGCGACATCGCCGAAATTCTGCTGTTCCTGATGGGTGCCATGACCATCGTGGAGCTGATCGACGCCCACGGCGGATTCGACTTCATCACGAGCCGCATTCACTCCCGCAACAAGCACAAGCTGTTGTGGCTCATATCCTTCATTACCTTTTTCATGTCGGCGGTGCTCGACAACCTCACCACATCCATCGTGATGATCATGCTGCTGCGGAAAATCATCGCCAACTACAAGGAACGATGGCTGTTCGGCAGCCTGATCGTCATCGCCGCCAACAGCGGCGGAGCCTGGTCGCCCATCGGAGACGTGACCACCATCATGCTCTGGATCGGCGGGAACATCACCGCCACTCCGACCATCGTCAGGCTCATCCTCCCCTGTCTGGCCTCGGTAGTGATTCCCGTCCTGCTCGGGCAACGGCTGCTGCACGGAATCGTCCGCGCTCCGGGATACAAGGACGAAAAGCCCCCCATCACCCAGGTGATGAGCAAGGCCGAACGGCTTTCGATCCTTATCATCGGGGTGGCCTGTCTGATCTTTATCCCGGTATTCAAAACCTTTACCCACCTGCCGCCGTTCATGGGAATTCTGCTGGCGCTCGGCATCATGTGGATCTACACCGAAATCATGTACCAGAACATCGGAGACATCGAGGAATCGATCAAATGCCGCGTCTCCAAGGTCATGAAACACATCGACATGCCCACGATCCTTTTCTTCCTGGGTATCCTGCTGGCGGTGGCCGCCCTCCAGAGCGCGGGCATCCTTTCCACCTTCGCCCGGTTCCTCGATGAGAAAGTGCATAACGTTTATGTGATCAACACGGTGATCGGCGTGGTTTCCTCTATCGTGGACAACGTGCCGCTGGTAGCGGGAGCCATCGGCATGTATCCCATCGCCGATCCGGCCACCGTCGCAGCGGCGAGCGATCCGGCCTATGCTCAGGCGTTCATGCAGGACGGCGCTTTCTGGCAACTGCTGGCTTACTGCGCGGGCGTGGGGGGAAGCCTGCTCATCATCGGCTCCGCCGCCGGCGTGGTCGTCATGGGACTGGAAAAAATCAACTTCCTCTGGTACGCCAAAAACATTACTCTGATGGCATTGGCAGGCTATGCGGCCGGCATCATCGTGTACATTCTCCAGGATCTGCTGCTGTAATCCGGCTCTTTTTCCGTAACCGGCAGGCATTTTGTTAAAAACAAGGAAAACACGACCATGAAAAGAATCGTCATATTCACAGCTTTACTTTGGTACGGATTCGCCGTCGCCGCCCAGAACCGGGAAGATTTCCGGAACATGGAAAAACTGAACCAGTTCGTCCGCTACCTGACCGGAACCTATGTGGATACGCTCGACACGGGAGAAGTGGTGGAGGAAACCATCCGGGAAATGCTCTCGCAGCTCGACCCGCATTCGGCCTACGTGTCGGCGGAAGAGATGAAGGAAGTGAAAGAAAGTTTCAATGCCAATTTCGAGGGGATCGGCATCGAATTCAACGTGCTGAACGACTCGGTCATCGTGGTGAACACCATTCCGGGAGGCCCCTCCGAAAAGGTCGGGCTGCTGCCTAACGACCGCATCGTGGCGGTGAACGACAGCAGCATCGTCGGGATCAAGCAGTTGCAGGTACCCAAAATCCTGCGCGGCCCGAAAGGAACGGCGATCGACGTGGAAGTCGTCCGGCACGGCGTACCGGGGAAACTGAACTTCCGCATCGTCCGCGACAAGATTCCCATCACCACGGTCGATGCGGCCTACAAGACGGACGACGGGACGGCCTACGTCAAAATCAACCGTTTCGCCGCAACCACGAATAAAGAATTGCAGGAAGCCATGAGCAAGCTCTGGCCGTTCGACGCCCTGATTCTCGACCTGCGCGGCAACGGCGGAGGGTACCTCGAACAGGCGGTGCTGGTCAGCAACAACTTCCTGGACAAAGGGGCGATCGTGGTATCGACCGAAGGGAGAGTGATGCCCTCCGAACAGCTCAGGGCACAGAACCAGCCCACTTTCCCCAAAGGGAAACTGATCGTGCTGGTAGACGAATTTTCCGCCTCGGCCAGCGAAATCGTAGCCGGTGCCGTACAAGACTGGGACCGGGGATTGGTGATCGGACGCCGCACTTTCGGCAAGGGTTTGGTACAACGGCAGTTTCCCCTGATCGACGGTTCCGCCGTACGGATCACCGTCGCCCGCTACCACACCCCTTCGGGACGCGTCATCCAGCGCCCCTACGAAAAGGGGAACAGCGACCGTTACTATGCGGACTTTACCAGCCGTTTCACGTCGGACTCGGTGGCCGCTCTGCCGGATTCCCTGAAATACAAAACTTTGAAAAGCCGGCGCACGGTATACGGCGGAGGAGGCATTACGCCCGACATCCCGGTCAAACGGGACACTTCCTATTATTCCGACTATTGGGGAAAACTTGGTCGGCAAGGCATCGTGAATGAGTATGCCATCGATTATATCGACAAGAACCGCAAACGGCTGGAAGCCGCCTTTCCGGACTTCGCCGCCTTTAACCGGGGATTCACGGTGGACGACGCCATGACGCGGGGACTGATCGAACTGGCTGCTAAAAAAGGCGTCGCATACGACGAAGCGGACTGGCGGAAATCGGAAAACATCATCCGGCTGCAACTCAAAGCCCTCATCGCCCAAAAACTGTGGGGCATGAGCGAATACTACCGGATCATCAACGAAGAAGCGGACGAAACCTTCCGAAAAGCCCGGGAAGTTTTGAAGAACTGGGAAAAGTACGATACCGGGATTTCCGCCTGAAAGAATTTTCCGCGAAATGCAAGAATTTGTAGGACACGAAATTTGTTAGTTTCCATTTTTTTGTATCTTTGAACCTGTGTAGCCGTTCCCGGCGGACGACCGGGTCGGAGTGTACGGATAATTCAGTGAAAAGGATTCTTAACTAAAACGTTCAGGACATGAATACATTTGATGTCAGAAAAGAGATTGACGCCGAGGGCGGAGAAGAGGTCTATTCGAAAGCGGTCAGAGCCGGAAGACGCACCTACTTCTTCGATGTGAAAGCTACGCGGAACGACGATTATTACCTGACCATCACCGAAAGCCGGAAGAAACAGGGCAAGGACGGCAGTTTCTTTTTCGACAAGCATAAGATATACCTTTACAAAGAAGACTTTGCAAAATTCGCGGACGGACTGGAAGAAGTGGTGAATTTCGTCAAGCAGAGCAAGCCGGAATTTTTCGAAAACCTGGCCGCTTCGGGCGACGATGCCGAAGTGGAAGGGAGTGAAACGACAATTACTTCCGTTGATGAGGAATTCGAGAAACTTTAAGACTGTTTTATCCTCCCCTTCTATTACAGGCAGGCTCTTCCGAAAGGACGGGGAAGGAACCGTAACCAAAACAAATCGTATGAAAACCGGCCGGAAGCCGGTTTTTTCATGATCGGATGGGAAAAATACTGGTAGCGCTCAGCGGAGGGCTCGACAGCGCCGCAGCCGCGTATTTGCTGAAAAGGGACGGGCACGACGTTACGGGAATCACGTTCCGGCTGACGGAAGACGCGGGTTCGGTACGGGAAGCGGCGGAGGTCGCCGACAGACTGCGCATTCCTTTGCTGACCGTCGACCTTCGTGAAACGTTCCGACGGGAGGTGATCGGTTATTTTGCGGAAAGTTACCTGAAAGGCGAAACGCCGGCGCCCTGCACCCGCTGCAATTCCCTCGTCAAATGGAAGACCCTGCTGGCACAGGCCCGGGAGGGAGGATATGCGGGCATAGCCACCGGACATTATGCACGCATCACGGTTTGCGACGATCTTTTTTACCTTACGGCGGGTGCCGATCCGGTTAAAGACCAGTCATATTACCTTTGGGATCTGGGACAGGAGGTACTGCAAAAGGCCGTCTTCCCGCTGGGCGCCCTCCGAAAATCCGAAGTCCGCAGCTTGATGGCCGCAGCGGGATTCGAAAACCTGGCGGCACGTCCCGAAAGCATGGGCGTTTGCTTTCTGAAAGGACGAAGCTACGCAGACTTCCTCCTTTCCCGTTTTCCGGAGTCCGGCCGCTTCGCAAACGGGGAAATACAGAACAAATACGGGAAACGACTGGGAACTCACACGGGCTATCCGTTCTATACCATCGGGCAAAAACGGGGGCTGACCCTCGACGTACCGGGAAACCATCACGTAATTTCCGTCGATCCCCTACACAACCGTCTGATCGCGGGAAGCCGCGCCGACCTGTATATGGATCGGCTCGTGCTGAAAGAGACTCGAATCGTTTGCCCAGAAGAGTTTTTCGGCAGCACGGCCCTAGAAGTCCGCATCCGGGGCGTCGGGCTCAATCCGCACGGATACTGTCGGGTTCGGGCGCTTGCAGGAAACCGGCTGGAGGTGCTCCTTCCGGAACCGGCTTTCGCTCCCGCACCGGGGCAGCCCGCGCTTTTCCGCATCGGCGATCGAATCGTAGGAGGCGGCTGGATCGCCTCGGCTTCATAACATTTCTCACCTGTAAGACAAGACTTTCCTAAAAAAAATCCTGCTATACATCGCGGATAGCCGAGGAAACAGGCAACCGTTCCTCTATATCGAAACGCGTCACCCGTTTCTCAAACATTCCAGCGCGGCTCCCGTCATCAAGGCAATACCGTGTACCATCGCCTCTTCATCGGCTACGAAAGTGGAGGTATGAAGCCCTCCCGTCTTCCTCCCGTCCGGAAAACCGACGCCGAGCCGGTAAAAAACCGACCGAAAACGCTGCGTGTAAAACCCGAAATCTTCCGCCGTCATCCGCAGACCGAGCTCCGAAACCCGCTCCCTGCCGACCAGAACTTCCGCTACCCGTTTCACCCGTTCGGTCACTTCGGCATCGTTCACCACGTTCGGATAACCGTCCCGGATATCCACTTCGGCCGTCACTCCATAAGCGGCGGCGACCCCTTCCGCGATTTCCCGGATGCGTTTTTTGGCTTTCGCCCGCCACTGCTCGCTCATCATCCGGAGCGTCCCGGCCAGATAGACTTCCGCAGGGATCACGTTGGTCGCACCGTCGGCCACGATCTTTCCGAACGATAAGACGGCCGGGATTTCCGCCGGGACGAACCGGCTCACCACCTGCTGCAACGAGACGATCAACTGGGCCGCAGCCAGCACCGGATCGGTCAGCGTATGGGGCAGGCCGCCGTGTCCGCCCGTGCCCCGAAGCGTAATGTGTATCTCGTCTCCCGAAGCCATGTACATGCCCGACCGGAAACCGAACGTCCCCGTCGGCAGTTCCGGAGCCACGTGCTGCCCGATAACGGCCACGGGATAGAGTCCGTCCAGCACGCCTTCCCTGAGCACCAGCGAAGCGCCTCCCGGATGGGTTTCCTCTCCCGGCTGAAACAGTCCCAGCACCGCCCCGCCGAACCGGTCCCGGTTCCTTTGCAGCCCCAGAAGCGTCCCCATCAGGCAGGCGGCATGGATGTCATGGCCGCAGGCGTGCATGACACCCGGATTCTCCGACGCATATTCCAGCCCCGTCTCCTCCATAACCGGCAGGGCGTCGATGTCGGCCCGCAACACCACGCAGGCATCCCCTTCCGCCATCCCCTCCACCCGGGCCAGCAATCCCGTTCCGGCCACCCGGCGGTAGGGAATACCGGCCCCGTCCAGCATCCGGGCGATCCGTTCCGCCGTTTCCCTTTCCCGGAAAGACAACTCCGGACGACGGTGCAGTTCCCGGCGCAAACCGATCGCCTCGCCGAGCACCGTTCCGGCCGTCTCGTACAACCATTCTTTCTCCATGCTCTTTTCCATGATCGTGTCCCGACGGAACCCTGTCGTTTCCACGGGTCGTGCTTCAAAATTACGGATTAAAAGCGGGAATCGCAAAAGTCGTCCTATTTTCCGTTTCCGGGCCGGAAAACATGATATTTCCGTTTTTTTTGCGTATATTTGCATACTTAAAAGAGAGGTTCCGGAACTTGTAAATCCGGGAGATTTTCTCTATTTTAGCGGACTTTTAATTTATAGAACAGAGACAGTTACAGTTGTAATGGGAGAAGGAGAGAAAATCATAAAGATCAACATCGAGGAGGAGATGAAGAAATCCTACATCGATTATTCGATGTCGGTTATCGTTTCGCGTGCATTGCCCGACGTCAGGGACGGTCTGAAACCCGTCCACCGGCGTATTCTTTACGGAATGTATCACGAACTCAACATCTACTCGGACAAACCCTACCGTAAATCGGCCAGGATCGTGGGGGAAGTGCTGGGGAAATTCCATCCCCACGGAGACTTGTCGGTTTACGACGCCATGGTGCGCATGGCCCAGGAATGGTCGATGCGGTACCCGCTGGTGGACGGACAGGGGAACTTCGGCTCGGTGGACGGGGACAGCCCCGCCGCCATGCGTTACACCGAAGCCCGGCTCCGGCGGCTGGCCGAAGAGGCCATGGCCGACATCGACAAGGAAACGGTGGATTTCACCATGAACTTCGACGACACGATTCCCGAACCGGCGGTGCTTCCCTCGCGGATTCCTCTGTTGCTGGTGAACGGAACTTCCGGGATCGCCGTGGGGATGGCGACCAACATGCCGCCTCATAACCTGTCGGAAACGGTGGACGCCATCTGCGCCTATATAGACAATCCGGAAATCACCGTCGGAGAACTGCTTCACTTCATCAAGGCCCCGGACTTTCCTACGGGGGGGATCATTTACGGTTACGAAGGAGTGCGCGAAGCGTTCGAAACGGGACGGGGACGGGTAGTCATCCGTTCCAAGACGGAAATCGAACACACGCCGAGCGGCCGGGAATGCATCGTGGTGACGGAGATTCCCTATATGGTCAACAAGGCCGAGATGATCAAGAAGATCGCCGACCTGATCAACGACAAGAAAATCGAAGGGATTTCCTACATCAACGACGAATCCGACCGGAACGGAATGCGGATCGTCATCATCCTCAAGCATGATGCGGTGGCCAGCGTGGTGCTGAACAACCTGTTCAAGTACACGCAGCTTCAGTCGTCTTTCCCGGTGAACAACATCGCCCTGGTGGACGGCCGCCCCGTACTGCTGAACCTGAAAGACCTGATTCATCATTTCGTCAAGCACCGCCACGAAGTGGTGGTACGGCGGGCACGATACGATCTGTCGCAGGCGGAAAAACGGGCGCACATTCTGGAAGGGCTGCTGATCGCGCTGGATCACATCGACGAAATCATCCGGATCATCCGCTCGTCGATCAATCCGGATGCGGCCAAAACGGCTCTGATGGAAAAGTTCGGACTGAGCGAGGCCCAGGCGGGAGCCATCATCGACATGCGGCTGCGGGCGCTGACCGGTCTGGAACGGGACAAGATCAAAGCCGAATACGACGAGCTGTGCAAGCTGATCGACTACCTGCGCCGATTGCTGACCGACGAAACGCTGCAACGGAAGGTGCTGAAGGACGAAATGCTGGAAATCAAGGAAAAGTACGGAGACCAGCGCCGCACGGAAGTGGTGTTCAGCGCAGAGGAGTTCAACCCGGAAGATTTCTATGCGGACGATGAAATGGTCATCACCATCTCGCACATGGGATACATCAAGCGGACTCCGCTGACCGA
The DNA here is from genome assembly GCA_946486375.1 of uncultured Rikenellaceae bacterium. Taxonomy (GTDB): domain Bacteria; phylum Bacteroidota; class Bacteroidia; order Bacteroidales; family Rikenellaceae; genus CAMLTW01. Next base: position 152,887 of record CAMLTW010000001.1, on the reverse strand, counting down.
ATACCGCACCCAGAACCGCGGAGGCGTCGGCATGAAGGGTTCGGCCACCCGGGACGAAGATTTCATCGAGCATATCTACGTCACCACCATGCACAACACCATGCTTTTCTTCACGGAAAAGGGGCGGTGCTACTGGCTGAAGGTATACGACATTCCGGAAGGATCGCGGGCCTCCAAAGGACGGGCCATCCAGAACGTCATCCAGATCGAGCCGGACGACAAGGTACGTGCCTACATCAACGTGCGGAGGCTGGACGACCGGGAATACGTGGAAAACAACTATATCATCATGTGCACCCGCAGCGGAGTGGTCAAGAAGACCGCGCTGGAAGCCTATTCCAGACCGCGGGCGAACGGGGTCAACGCCATCACCATCCGGGAAGGCGACGAGCTGATCGAAGCCAAGCTGACCAGCGGCCGGAGCGAAGTGCTCCTGGCGGCCCGCGAAGGGAAAGCCATCCGGTTCAACGAATCGCACGTACGGCCCATCGGAAGGACGGGCGCGGGTGTCCGGGGCATCTCCATCGAGGAAGGGGATGAAGTGGTCGGCATGGTATGTGTAGAACCGGAACAAAAGGCGGATATACTGGTAGTTTCCGAGAAGGGTTACGGCAAGCGGACGGACCTGGACGACTATCGCATCACCAACCGGGGCGGCAAGGGAGTCAAGACGCTGCAGGTGACGGAAAAAACCGGCAAGCTGATCGCCATCCAAACCGTCACGGACGACAACGATCTGATGATCATCAACAAATCGGGCCTGACCATCCGGATTCCGGTCGGCGATATCCGGGTTACGGGCCGGGCGACCCAGGGCGTGAAAGTGATCAACCTGCGGGGCAACGACGCCATCGCTTCCGTAACGGCCATTCCCAAATCGGACGAGGAAGAAGAAGTGCCTCCGACACCGGACGGCTCCGCAGCCGAAACGCAGGAAAGCGGAACGACGGAAACGGGAGCAGCGGAGGATGGGAATCCGCAACAGGAAGCCTGAACAAAGAGTCAGTAAGAATTTCAGATACCAACCGACAGCATACAGGAAAACAAAAACAAAACATTAAAAACGGATAGTTATGAAAAAATTATCGATGCTTTGCGTTGCGCTTCTGGCCGTTACGGCCCTCTCCGCCCAGATCAAGTACGATGCGGAAGGCGTAAAGAAAAAGGTGGAAGCAGCCGATGCAGCAGCCCAAAATCCGAAACGGAGCACCAAAGCCGCCACGTGGGTCAATCGCGGGGATGCCTATTATCAGGCAGCCATCGCTCCCACCAACGGCATTTACAAGGGGATGACGGAACAGGATGCCCTGTTGCTGTGCGGCAAGCCTTTGGAAAAGAAGACCGAAGAAGTGAACGGAGCCAACTACACGGTGCTGGTTTACGACAATTACGATCTTTACATTCCGGAAGGACAGACACAGGTCACTTTCTGGAAACAGAAAACCAAAGCGGTGGACAACGGGCTGGATGTGGCTTTCGATTCGTACGTCAAAGCGGCCGAACTCGATCCGAAAACCGCCGGCAAGGTAAAACCGTCCATTCAGAAACTGATCGACACGTACAAGCAGGAAGGGGACATCGCCTTTACCGGCGGAGACTACAAGACGGCCGCCCATGCCTTTGCAAAGGCGTACGACTTCTCGGTCAATCCGCTGGTCAACGAACCGGACACGTTGAGCGCATACAATGCCGGTTACGTTTCGATCCTGGCGGAAGATTTCGATCCGGCGTTGAAATACCTCGATGCGGCGCAGAAACTGGGCTATGAAAACGACGGAGAGCTTTATTTCCTCCAATACCATGCCTACAACGGGAAAAAGGATCAGCAGGGAGCCGAAAACGCTCTGAAGACGGGCATCCAGAAATACCCGGCCAACTCGAAACTGATCGAAAGCCTGATCCTGCATTACACCACTACGGGGCAGGATGCCAGCCAGATGATTCCGATGGTGCAGGAAGCCCTGAACAAGGACCCGAACAACTTCGTGTTCCACTTCGGCCTGGGAATGATCTACGACAAACTGGGGAACTTCGAGAAAGCCGCGGAAGAATTCAAAAAGGCTTCGGAACTGAATCCGAAAGACTTCAGTTCTTTCTTCAATCTGGGGATTACGTATGTGCGGCACGGTGAAGCGCTGGCCAAAGAGTTGAGCGACATTCCGGTTTCGAAGCAGGCGGAATACGATGCCAAGTTGGCGGAAATCAATACGCTTTACAAGGAGTCGATGCCTTACCTGCTCAAAGCCTACGAACTGAATCCGAAAGAACGGACGACGGTGGAACTGCTCAAGAGCCTGTATTTCCGTTTCCGGGACGAAAGTCCGGAAATGATGCAGAATTATGAAAAGTTCAACCAGATTTTGCAGACCATGTAATACGTTTCATTCGGATGAATGAACGATAGCCGGAACCGGAAAGGGCCGGAAACAAAGGGAGGTTTCTTCACAAAATGAAGAAACCTCTTTTTTATGGCAGGACATTATATATCCCGTTCTTTTCATAGCGGGGCAGAAAAAACGCCTGCGAACCCTCCCGTTCACCTTCCGACCAACTCGGTTATTCCTTCCGACATATTGATCCGCGAAACATGTTCAGCGCCGAAAGAAACCACGACCGGCACGATTGAAGCCGGAAACCGGAAAGGAGTGGAATACGGATTCGGAACCCGCCGTATGCAAAATCTTCTTTTGAATCTTACTTCTCACGCCCGAACGACCTTCGGTTCCGATCGACGGATTTTCCGGATACGGCTACCCGTTTCGTGTCCTGATCAACCGATCCTGCACCCAGACAGCGTTACTTCCGGATCCCTCTTTTCCGCCCTTAAGCCGGGAATCGTCGCCGATCCGTTCCTCTGGCCTTCGACCGACAGCAGGCGTTTCCCCGTTTATTTCGAACTGAGCGGGCAGTGTCGCAAATCATCCTTATTCCCATGCCTTTGGGGATAAGCGGCTTCGATCTGTTTCCGCAACGGCGGAAGCCTTTTTCCTCGCCTCTTCGTTCTGTCACGGGAAGAAACAAAAAAGGTGTCTGCAATGCAGGCACCTTCCTTATGATGTTTTTCTCGAATCCATCAGAATCTCCAGCCCAGCGTAGCCTGCAGCCCGTTGATCCGGGTTTTGGCAGCCCCCGTCTGATTCATCACGTCGACCAGACCGATCATGTAACGGCCTTCGACGATCAGCCCGAAATCGAATTCATAAGCCAGACCGGCTACGAAATCGACATCGTATTTGTTCATCAGGTGGTTGATCTTGGTATCCGATCCCTGATAAACCGTCTTACCGTTGGCCAGATAACCGAACTGCGCCCCCAGCTGAACGTTCAGCCCGCTGGTCATGAAGAACTTGAACATAACCGGCATGTAAATGTAATCCAGACGGGTTTTGAGCTTGCCGTTTTGGGTGTCCTGATTCCAGCCTCTCTGGGTGTAGTTGAAACCGGTTTCCACCGAAAGGGTGCTGGTGATCATGTAGTCGGCGAAAAGGCCGGCAACGACTCCGATCCGTTGTTTGGTACCCGGAACATCCGGCGTACTCGAAAAGTACGAACCGGCTTTTACCCCGAATCCGAACCGCTGTGCGTGTCCGCTCAGTGCAAATACCGAAAGGATGGCAGTAAGAAGTAAAAATCTTTTCATAACACAAAAATTTAGTTTAACGAAATCCTTTTTAAAATTTTGTTCTACTCGGATGGTTATCGCAAAATAAGTGCCAAAGGAAGCAACCTTCCCGGCCCCGGCCGGAGGGAACCGGAGGACATAAAAAAGGCATGGCAGGCCGCTTCCGTCCTTCTCCGGCGAAAATTTCCGCCTCCTGTTTTCCGGCTTTCGGATTGCCTCGTCGCTGATTTTCCATGGTTTCGCATCCGGCTGTGTCCGTACTAAAAGCACAAGTTACCTCTGCTTTGCAATTCACGGGCCGGAAATCCCCCGGAAGGATTTTTCACCACCGGCATGCATGGGTTTCCGGGCATTTTTGTTATTTTTGTAAATACATTTTCGGAGTCGTTCCACTAAAACTGAATGCATGAAAAGAGTCCTTGCGATCCTGTCCCTGCTCTGCCTCCATCCGGCCTTACGGGGTCAGGACATCAAATCCGAGAACCTGCCCGATTTCCACCGTGTGGCGCTGACCGGCAAACTGAGCGTCGTGCTTTCTCCTTCGGATCATAATGCGATCGAAATCAAACTGATCAACAGCGACCTGAGCAAAATCGACTGGTCGATCAAAGAGGAAAAGCTCAACATACGCCTCAAACCTTCCACGCAAAAGGAAAGCTCCGGAGAAGTCCGGATTTACTATCGGAACCTGCGTGCCGTGGAAGCCTCGGGGGCGAACGTACGCCTCGACAGCGTCATTACGGAAAGTCTCTTTTCGCTCAGCTCGGCCGGAGGAGCGACCATACAGGGCGCCTTCGACACCAAAGACCTGACGGTTTCCGCGGAAGGAAATTCCGCGTTGATGCTGGAGGGAACCACCCTTTACCTGACCGTCCGGGCTATGTCGAAAGCCAAGGTGGACGCCCGGAACCTGGAAGCCCGTACCGCTACCGTCACGGCGCAGATGGGAGCCGAAGCGTTCGTCTGGGGAACGGAAAAGTTGGATGCCCACGCCGGCAGCAACGGAGTGGTTTACTACAAGGGCGATCCCGAAATTCTGAAGGTAACCGAAAAAATGATGGGGACCGTGGAGCAATTCAGCCGCTGACCCTTTTCGGAGCGTTTAAGAGGAACTTTGTTCTTCCTTCGGCCGGAGCGGAGATACTTTCCGCTCCGGTTCGCTGTTTTCAGCAGGCAGAGACTCCCGGCTTCCGTAAATGTCCGTCGGATGCATTTGCACTTATCGATAATTATTATTTAAATTTGCCTTGTAACCAATCCTGTTGCCACATTGGACGACTCGACACAAAGTATTGTATTTCACCACCTTACTTCTTCCACAGCCCTCCAACTGGCCATTCTGGCCGTATTGCTGTTCCTTTCCGCTTCGGTATCGGCTTCGGAAACCGCGTTCTTTTCGCTCTCGCCGAAAAACGTGAACAAGCTGAAAAACAGCGGTTCACGGCAGGCCGCTGCGGCCCTGAAGCTGCTGGGGGATCAGGACTATCTGTTAGCGACCATCCTGATCGTCAACAACCTGGTCAACATCTGCGCTGTCATCGTTTCCAACTCCGTCATCGACGGCGTGGTCGGCTTCAACTCTCACATCGTCGAATTCGTGGTCAAAGTGATCGTGGTCACATTCGTGCTTTTGCTGTTCGGAGAGATCATGCCCAAAGTGTATGCCGCCTATAACGCTCCCGGAGTGACCAAACTCGTTTCGAGACCGTTGTTGTTTCTGAAAAAAGCGCTGCATCCGTTCGCCTACATCCTGATCCATACGGGAAACACCGTCAACCGGAGGGTTGCCGTCCGCAAAGGCAACATCTCGATGGACGAGTTGACCAATGCCATCGAAATCACTTCCGACCAGACCGTAGAGGAAAAGAAAATCCTTTCGGGCATCGTCAGTTACATCAATACGGAGGTGGAAGACATCATGCGTCCGCGCATCGACATCGTGGCGCTGGACTATCGGACGGATTTCCCCGCGGTTTGCCGTATCGTCATGGAATCGGGATTCTCCCGGATTCCGGTTTACCGGGAAGACCTGGATGACATCACGGGAATCCTGTACGTCAAAGACCTGCTTCCGTATCTGGATGCGGGCCCCGACTTCGATTGGCAGAAACTGTGCAGGCAGCCCTATTTCGTACCGGGTCACAAAAAGATCAACGACCTGTTCACCGAGTTCCAGACCAGCAAGATACACATCGCCATCGTGGTGGACGAATACGGTTCCACGCTGGGGATCGTCTCGCTGGAAGATATTCTGGAAGAAATCGTCGGGGAGATCTCCGACGAGTCGGACGTCAACCGTTCGGACTACACGCGCATCGACCCCGATACCTATATTTTCGAAGGGAAAACCCACCTGCTGGATTTCCTGAAAATCGTCGGACTCGATGAAAAAACCTTCGACGACGTGAAAGGAGAAGCCGAAAGCGTAGCCGGCCTGATGCTGGAAGTACGAGGCGATTTTCTGAAAGAGGGGGATACGCTCCGCATCGGCCCGGTCCGGCTGACAGTGGAATCGACCGAAGGAAGACGCATCAGCCGGGTACGGGTTCATATCGACAGGTCGGCCCTGCAACACCATCATTCTCCATCCTGATATGCCGTTGCTGGAAAGAAGGGAAACGCCCCATGGATTCATCGCCGTCTGGGAAACGACGGAAACGACGGAAGTTCTGCGAAACGCCCTCGTCCTGTCGCCGGAAGAAACGCTGTATTTCCGGGAACTGAGCGGTGAAAAACGTCGGAAGGAATGGCTCGCGTGGCACGGGATGATACGGCACTTTCTGGGAGAAGGGATTACGGCCGGTTATCACCTCACGGGAGCACCCCGGCTGCTGAACCATTCCGGACACATCAGCGTTTCGCACAGCGCCCCCTATGTGACCTTATATTATTCCCCGCATACACCCTGCGGAATCGACATCGAAGACATGCGGAGGGATTTCAGCCGGGTCGCCCGACGGACGGTATCGGATGCCGAAGAAGTTTTTCGGGAGCAACTCCCGGAGGGTTTGTTCTTGCCCCTGTCCTGGTGCGTGAAGGAAGCAGCCTACAAATACGCCGGCATTCCGGGGCTGGACTTTCAGCGTGACATCCGGATCACGGACATTACCCACGACGAACACATACGCGTGCGGTTGCGGGAACGGGAAGAAATCCGGATCGGTTATTTCCTGCTTCATCATTACTGCCTGGCTTATACCCTCTGAAAAAGTCTTTTTCGACCGGATCAGTCCCTGTTTCTGCTGACGGTCCGCTTCCGGGCTTGCTTTTCCCGACACATTACGTTAAAAATCGTAATCTTTTCATCCCGGAGACACGGGTTTCTTAAAATTAATGCCTACTTTTGTAGCATATTGTAACTACATAGACCGAGACAAAGACATGGCAAAGTTTCCCATCGACGCAATCGACAAAAAAATCCTCTCTCACCTGATCAAAAACGCCCGGATGCCCTTCCTGGAAATCGCACGGGAGTGCGGCATTTCTGGAGCGGCCATTTATCAGCGCGTCAAGAAACTGGAGGAAGCCGGGATCATTTCCGGGTCGAGGCTGGAAGTGGATCCACAGGCGCTGGGTTATACGTTGTGCGCCTTCATCGGCATCCAGATATCCGACCCCAGCCTGCATTTCGTGGCGGTGGAGGCACTGAAGGAAATCCCGGAAGTGGTGGAATGCCATTTCATTACCGGCAAATACAACATCCTCATCAAAATCCATTGTTTCGACAACGAACACCTGATGCACACCATCTTCGACAACATCCTGAAAATCAAAGGAATTTCCCAAACAGAAACCTACATGTCGCTGTTCAAGGCCTTCGAACGGGAAGTGAATATCGACGATGAAGTGATGGATATCTGATGGCGCTTTTTTCCGGGACGGTTTGCGACCGGTTTATCGGCCCCGGATCCGGAAAAACAGAATCGGCAAACAAGCCCGAAATGAAAGCCCTTCCGGGCTTTTTTATTTTCCCTTCCCCAAGCGTTTTTCTCTTTCCGGAAAACGCCCGGAAAATTCGTTTCCTTTTTCTTCATGTTCGGAAAACAAAACGCCCGAACACAAAACGGCAATAAAACGCAAAGAATTTTTTCTGGTATCAGAAAATTTCAATATCTTTAGCACGGTTGTGTTTGCGAACACATGCAGGAAGATAACCGTTATAAACCAGGATGTCGGCATCCGCATTCGGACTCGATGTCGGCGGACGGGCCCACCGTTGTGTAACGGCGCATGTCACCGCTTGTTTTTGCAACCACATCCGGATGCAGCGTACGTCTTCCGCCGACAGGGGAAACGAGAATGAGGCGGTTCTCCCCTCCGGTTCAGGAGAGGAAACCGGTCGGCCGAAAAAACGGTTGCGGAACAGAATCCGTTCTCCGGTAAAAGGCGCAGCCGTCAACCGACAAACGATGAATAACGCCATGAAACGTAAATTTTTCACCGTCCTGCTGACTCTTGCCGGAGCCTGGAGCTTCTCCGGAGCGAATGCCGTTGAAATCTGGGTTTCGCCGGAAGGTTCCGACACGGCGCCCGGAACACGGGAAGCCCCGAAACAAACCATCCATGCCGCCCTGCGTCAGGGACGCGAACTGCGACGGCTTCAGGATCCGTCGGTGGCCGACGGAGTTTATATTTTTGTCCGGGGAGGCGAATATCGACTTTGGGAACCGGTTTTCGTCCGGGCGGAAGATTCGGGTACGCCGGAGTCTCCCACCGTCATCCGGAATGCCGACGGCGAACGGCCCCGGTTGAGCGGAGGCGTCCCGGTCACGGGATGGCGGAAAGCCGGAGGGAAAATCGCCGGACTGCCGAAAGCGGCGCAAGGGAAAGTATGGGTAGCCAAAGCTCCCCTGCTTTCCGGACGGCCGTTCGACTTTCGTCAGTTGTGGGTGAATGGAAAAAAAGCGGTACGGGCGCGGGACAACGCCCCCGACCGGATGAACCGCATCCTTTCCTGGGACAAGCAAAAGCGGGAAATCTGGATTCCGACTCCTGCGGCATGGCCCGCAACGGGCAATCCTTCGCCTATGGAATTCACCATTCACCAGATGTGGGCTATCGCCCATCTGCGGATCAAAAACATCGAAGTCCGGGGAGACAGCGCCCGGGTTACGTTCCACGAGCCGGAAAGCCGCATCCAGTTCGAGCATCCGTGGCCCACGCCCGTCATCGGAACTTCCACAGGCAACTCCCCCTTCTATCTGTCCAATGCCTTGTGTCTGCTGGACGAGCCGGGAGAATGGTTTTACGACTACCGGACGCAGGACGTCTATTATTATCCGCGTCCCGGAGAAGACATGAACCGGGCGGAAGCGACGGTTCCGGCGTTGGAAACCCTGATGAACGTCGAAGGAACGATCGACCGGCCCGTAAAGCACGTGACGGTGGAAGGGCTGTCGTTCGAATACACGACCTGGATGCGGCCGTCGCAGCAGGGACATGTTCCCTTGCAGGCCGGCATGTATCTGATCGACGCCTATAAACTGAAACGTCCAGGCACCCCCGAAAAACGGGGACTGGAAAATCAGGGCTGGCACGGACGCCCGGCGGCGGCGGTTACGGTCGCCTGGACGCAAAACGTTTCTTTCGAGAAGTGCCGCTTCGAGCATCTGGGCGGTGCGGGACTCGACTTTTTGCACGGAACCGAAAACGACATCATCCGGGGATGCCTTTTCCGGGATATCTCCGGAAACGCCATCCAGTACGGAAAGGTTTCGGATCAGGCTTTCGAGTCGCACCTGAAATACGACCCGTCCGATCTACGGGAAGTGAGCCGGAACGGACTGATCTCCAACAACCTCATCACCGAATGCGGCAACGAGGACTGGGGCAGCGTGGGGATTCTGGCCGGCTGCGTCCGGGAACTGACGATCGAACACAACGAACTGCGGGAGCTGCCCTACACGGGAATCAGTCTCGGCTGGGGCTGGACGAAGCTGGTGGGAGCCATGCGGAACAACACCGTCCGGGCCAACTACATTCATCATTATGCCAAACACATGTACGATGTGGCGGCGGTCTACACCCTTTCGGCGCAACCGGGTACGGCTATCGTCGAAAACCGGGCCGACTCGATTTACTCGCCGCCGTACGTCCACGACCCGAAGCATTGGTTCTATTACTATACGGACGAAGGTTCATCCTTCATGCGGATCGAGAACAACTGGTGTCCGGCGGAAAAGTTCCTGGCCAATGCCAACGGCCCCGGCAACACCTGGAAGAACAACGGCCCGACGGTTTCCGACGAAATCAGGAACGCTGCGGGGCTGGAAAAGGAGTATCGCTATCTGTTGACGGAGTAAAGCAACAAAAAGTACCGTAACTACCTGTAAATACGTTATAATTTCAACATACCCGAACGACAAAAACACAACGACATGAAAAAACTGCATTGGATAATCGCCGCGCTCTTCTTCCTGCTGGCAGGAGGAACCGCCTGTTCCGGCGGCAAAGGTGACGTAACGATCGTCACCGCCCCGGACGCTTCGAACCGGATCGCTTTCGGGGCCGAAAAACTGCAAACGGCCCTCGAACAGAACGGCTACCGGGTGACTGCGGCACACGATTACACACCGGGAACCGCCGGAAAGGTCATTGCCATCGGCGCCGGTGAAGACGCTGCGGTCGGTGCCGCCGCCAAAGAAACGGGCATGGAGTTCTTCCTGAATCCCGGCAAGGAAGGGTTTACCCTCCGGTCGGCAGGAAACGTATTGGTGGTGAACGGAGGCGACGCTTCGGGCGCCCTGTACGGCTGTATGGAACTGATAGACCGGCTGAAAACGAACGGCGCCCTGCCCGACTCGGTCGACATGACCGACCGGCCCGAAATGGTGCTGCGCGGCTCCTGCATCGGCCTTCAGAAAACCACGTGGCTGCCGGGCCGGGGCGTTTACGAGTATCCCTATACGCCTGAAAACTTCCCGTGGTTCTACGACAAGGAACTGTGGGTCAAATACCTCGATATGCTCGTGGAAAACCGGATGAACTCCGTTTACCTCTGGAACGGGCATCCGTTCGCCTCGCTGGTGAAGCTGGAAGACTATCCGTTCGCCGTGGAAGTGGACGACGAGACGTTTCAAAAAAACCAGGAAATGTTTTCCTTCCTCACGCAGGAAGCCGACAAGCGGGGAATCTTCGTGATCCAGATGTTCTACAACATCATCCTTTCCAAGCCTTTCGCAGAACACTACGGCCTGAGGACGCAGGAACGGAGCCGGCAGATCACGCCTCTGATTTCCGACTATACGCGCAAATCCATCGCCGCCTTCGTGGAAAATTATCCGAACGTGGGGCTGCTGGTTTGTCTGGGAGAAGCGATGGACACCTATGAAGACGACGTGGAATTCTTTACCGAGACCATCATTCCCGGCGTGAAAGACGGGTTGAAAGCGCTGGGGCGGACGGACGAACCTCCGATTCTGGTACGTGCGCACGACACCAACTGCCAGATGGTGATGGACGCGGCGCTGCCGATCTACAAGAACCTCTACACGATGCACAAATACAACGGGGAATCGCTCACGACCTACGAACCGCGCGGCCCGTGGTCGAAAATCCACACCGACCTGAGTTCGCTGGGGTCGATCCACATCGAAAACGTACACATTCTGGCCAATCTGGAACCCTTCAGATGGGGTTCCCCGGCTTTCGTGCAAAAGGCCATGCGGGCCATGCATACCGTGCACGGGGCGAACGGGCTGCACCTGTATCCGCAGGCCTCCTACTGGGACTGGCCCTATTCTGCGGACAAGCTGGCGGACAGCACCCGGCTGCTGGAAATGGATCGGGACTGGATCTGGTACGAAGCCTGGGCTCGTTATGCCTGGAAATGCAACCGGGATCAGGAAGAGGAAAGCCGTTATTGGTCGGCCCGGCTGGGAGACGAGTACGGCTGCTCACCGGAATACGGACGGGAAATCATGGCCGGCTACGATCAGATGGGGGAAATTTCGCCCAAACTCCTGCGCAAGTTCGGCATCACCGAAGGGAACCGGCAGACCATGCTGCTGGGCATGTTCATGAGCCAGCTCGTGAATCCGGCCAAATGGACGGTCTACGAAGGGTTCCACTCTTCCTGCGGGCCGGTCGGAGAACGGCTGCAGGTATTCATGGAAAAGGAATGGAACAAACAGCCGCACGTGGGGGAAACGCCGCCGCAACTGATCGCCGAAGCGGTAGAGCACGGACGTAAAGCGGTGGAAGCGATGGAAAAAGCGGCTCCGCACGTCACCCGGAACAAGGAAGAGTTCGGGCGGCTGAAGAATGACGCCCATGCCTATTATGCCTATGCCCGGTATTTCGCCGAAAAGGTGAAGGCGGCCATGCTGGTGCTGGAATACAACTATTCCCGGAACGTCGGAAGCCTTGAAAAAGCAGCGGCCCACCTCGATAAGAGCCTGGATTACTACCGCGAACTGGTCGACCTGACCAAAGACACCTATCACTATGCCAACAGCATGCTGACCCGGCAACGGCGGATTCCGATCGGCAGCGACGGAGGCCGGTACAGTACGTGGGCCGAGCTGCTGCCGCTTTATGAAGCCGAGCTGACCACCTTCCGGAAAAACATCGACTTCCTGAAAACGGCGGGAGGACAGGAAACGAAAGAACCGCAGCCGTTGCGACCGGCGGATGTGAAATTCGAAACGTCCGGCCTCACGCTGGTACCGGTGAAGGAGGGACAGACCGTCTTTGCCGACCGGCAGAACGTCATGGGCGCTTTCGCACCGGAGCTGACGAACCTGAAAGCCGTGAAGACCCGGACAAGCGACCAGCGGCGCGACGGAACCCAAATCGTCTTTACCTGCGACAAGCCGGTACAGGTGCTGGTGGGTTACTTCGCCTCCGAAAAGAACGACTTCCTGCGGGCGCCGGTGCTCGAAACCGACGCCACGGCGAACGAATACGGACAGGCGGAAATCAAGATCGCCAATGCCGTGGAAATAAAAGGAATGCCGGCGGTCAACATCCACGCCTATTCGTTCGGCCCGGGTAAAAACACGCTGAACCTCGGCAAGGGAACGGCACTGGTACTCGGTTTTGCGGACGGCACGGACAAGATCGCGCCGCGCGATGCGGGACTGGCCAGCGGAACCCAAAAGGAAAGCGTGGACTGGCTGTTCTATTGATAACGACATACTGCGGACGAAATCCGGCCTGCATACGAAGACCGGATTTCGTTCGTTTACGATTCGGTACCCGACGGTAAATACGAAAACATGAAAAAAAATCTCTTTCTTTTCGCCCTGTTGCTGGCGGCTTTATCGGTTTCCGCACAAAACGGAAACGTCCGAACATCCGTTTCCTTGAACGAAGGATGGCGCACCGCTGTCCATGACACCGATCCGCAGGCTTACGCGGGATTCGAGCGATCCGGTTACGACGATTCCGCATGGCTGGCGGTCGACGTGCCCCACAACTGGGATAACTACGAAGGATTCCGACAGCTTCGCCATGGAAACCGGCACGGTTACGCCTGGTATCGGAAAACATTCTCGGTCGATCCGGCACTACGGGACAAACGAATTTTCCTCTTTTTCGAAGGCGTCGGTTCCTACGCCACGGTTTGGGTGAACGGCCGGGAGGTCGGAAAACACGCCGGGGGACGGACGACTTTCACCCTCGACATCACGGATGCCGTCCGTTACGGGGAACCGAACACGCTGGCGGTACGGGCCGACCATCCGGCGCTTATCAGCGATCTGCCGTGGGTATGCGGCGGCTGTTCCGGGGAATGGGGTTTTTCGGAAGGGAGCCAGCCGATGGGTATTTTTCGGCCCGTCACGCTGACGGCAACCGATCCGATCCGGATCGAGCCCTTCGGAGTACACGTTTGGAACGGCAATGATATTTCGGCGGATTCCGCAGGGTTGCATTTCGAGACCGAAGTCCGGAATTACGGCGCACGGGCGAAGGAGGTCGAAGTTCTGACCACCGTTCTCGACAGTGCAGGACGGCAAGCAGGCTTGTGCAGCGATCCCGTCCTGCTCCGTCCGGGAGAAACCGAGACGCTCCGACAGGAGCTTCCGGCCCTGCGGAATGTAAAACTCTGGTCTCCGGACGAACCGTACCTTTATACCGTGGTGACCGAAATCCGGGACGGCGGAAAAGTGCTCGACCGGACGGAAACGCCCTACGGCATCCGGTGGGTAAGCTGGCACCTGAACCGGAACGACGGCTCCAATCAGTTCAAGATCAACGGACAGCCCGTGCTCATCAACGGCACCTGCGAATACGAGCACCTGATGGGAAACAGCCACGCCTTCACGCCGGAACAAATCGAAGCGCGGGTGGAACAGATGCGGGCGGCGGGCTTCAACGCTTTTCGGGATGCTCACCAACCGCACAACCTGCTGTACAACAAATATTGGGACGAGCTGGGAATGCTCTGGTGGTCGCAGATGTCGGCCCATATCTGGTACGACACCCCGCAATTCCGGGAAAACTTCAAACGGTTGCTGCGGGACTACGTGAAAGAGCGCAGGAACAGTCCCTCCCTCATCATGTGGGGACTGCAAAACGAAAGCACCCTGCCGGAAGAATACGCACGGGAATGCGTCGACATCATCCGGGAACTCGATCCGACCACTTCCTCCCAGCGACTCGTGACCACCTGCAACGGCGGCACCGGAACCGACTGGAACGTGGTGCAGAACTGGTCGGGCACCTACGGCGGCAACCCGGACAAATATGCGGAGGAAATGACTGCCCAGCTGCTCAACGGGGAATACGGCGCCTGGCGCAGCATCGACTGGCACACGGAAGGGGACTACGTGCAGAACGGCCCCCAGAGCGAAGACCGCATGACGCTTCTGATGGAAATGAAAGTGCGGCAGGCCGAATCGGTCCGGGACAAGATCGCGGGACAGTTCCACTGGCTGTTCAATTCCCATGAAAATCCGGGCCGCATCCAGAACGGAGAGGGCTTGCGGAGCATCGACCGGGTAGGCCCGGTCAACTACAAGGGAATCGTCACGCCGTGGGGGGAACCGCTGGACGCTTTCTATATGTTCCGGGCCAATTACGCCCCGAAAGAAACGGAACCGATGGTCTATATCGTTTCCCACACCTGGCCCGACCGCTGGACGGAACCGGGACGAAAAGACGGCATCCGGGTTTTCTCCAACTGCGACGAAGTGGAACTTTTCAACGACGCGGACGGGGCCTCGCTGGGACGCCGCCGGCGAGAAGGAGGCATCGGAACGCATTTTATCTGGAACGATGCCGACATCCGCTATAATGTTCTTCGGGCCGTGGGCTACGTGGACGGGAAGCCGGCAGCCGAAGACCTGATCCTGCTTCATCACCTGCCGCAGGCGCCCGGACTGGCCCGGCTGAAAGAAGGGGGAAGTCGACTGACACAGCCGGAAAAAGGGTATCGCTACCTGTACCGGGTGAACTGCGGAGGAAACGATTACACCGATGGAAACGGTTCCCGCTGGCTGGCCGACCGGCAGCGAACGGAACCGGGAACCTGGGGCTCCCGGTCGTGGACGGACGACTTTCCGGGCGTTCCGCCCTATTTCGGCAGCCAACGCCGAACGCACGATCCGATCCGGAACACGGCGGACTGGGAATTGTTCCGGTCTTTCCGATACGGAACACAGGAATTGTCTTGGGAGTTTCCGGTGCCCGACGGAGAGTACCGGGTGGAACTCTATTTCACAGAGCCGTGGTACGGTACGGGCGGCGGGATGGATGCCGCCGGCTGGCGACTGTTCGACGTGGCGGTGAACGACAGCACCGTGCTGGAAAATCTCGACATCTGGCGGGAAGCGGGTCACGACGGCGCAGTGAAAAAAACGGTGACGGCACGGGCCGAAGACGGGGTGCTGAAGATTTCCTTCCCGAAAACCGCCTCCGGACAGGCCGTTCTGTCGGCCATCGCCATCGCTTCCCGAAACGGCGGCATCGCTCCGGCTCCGGCCTCCCCCACCCTTACGGAAAACCTGAAGGGGAAAGGCTGGGAGAAGCATCTTTGGCTCGATACGGGCGATCCGCAATACACAAACGAAGCGGTCGGATTCGCTTCGCTGCCTTCTTCCTTTTATGCAGCGGAATGGTTCAGCGGTAAGCGGGAAAACCGGAAACCGGTTTCCTTCCGGCTCCGGGACAGTGCAGACGTGCATCTTTTCGTACGGCAGGGCGTTTCCCTTCCGAAGGAACTGGCAGGCTGGGAAAAAAGCCCGGATTCGGTCGTCAACGGCCGGAACGAAGTTTTCGATGTCTTTACGCGGCGATACGCTCAGGGAGAATCCTTCGCCCTGACCGAACAAGGCGCGAAAACCGTGGACAACGTGGCGGTCACCTACATCGCAAACATGGGAGAAGAACCTTCGGCGCGGCCGGTGGTAAAACTGGGAGCGCAGGAAGCCGCCGTCACGGGAGCGCACGAAACGGGCAACTT
Source organism: uncultured Rikenellaceae bacterium (assembly GCA_946486375.1). Classification (GTDB taxonomy): domain Bacteria; phylum Bacteroidota; class Bacteroidia; order Bacteroidales; family Rikenellaceae; genus CAMLTW01. The sequence continues at coordinate 136,859 of CAMLTW010000001.1, read as the reverse complement.
CCGCAAAGGCGATTTCGTGAAGCTGACCGCACCGGGAAGCTCCCTCGAATGGGAAGTGAATCCGGGGCTGGCAGCCACCTACCTGATCCGCTTCCGTTACATGAACCGTTCGGACAAACCGATTCCGATGCGTCTGGAACTCGTCAACGCCAATAACGGCGTCCTCATGCGGAGCGAACGAATCGACTTTCCTCCTGCTCCGGAAAAATGGCGCATCACCAGTACCTCCACCGGCTCGATGATCAACGCGGGACTCTATAAAATCCGGTTGACCGTACTCGACACGCCGGGCCTGGAACTCGAAAGCATGGAATTCGAATAGCCGTCGGACTCGGGAGTTACCGAACCCTGTTTACCATACCTTCGCCCCTGCGGGAGCGAAGGTATTTTTTTGCAGGCATCCGAGCAACGGAAACGCGGGAAAAACACGGAAGCGCCCCGGTAGAAAATATCCGACCGAAAAGAAGCGAAAGAAAATTACCGATAAGCGTTGAAGCGCCGACCGATTCCGAACATCAGGAAATTCGGGGAATGGAAATTTTTCAGGCGGTAACCCACGTTCAGGAAAAAGCCGCGCGCGACGTCCAGTTTCAGGTTCAGGCTCTGGTAGAACGCCCGGTCGTCCTCCTGCGCATGCAGAACGTCGTATCCCACGCAGGCCGAAACCGTAAAATAAGGCATCACGTAATCCACCCGGCCCCCCAACCCGACCCGTATCTGACGGTTCGCCGGCGGTTCGGCGTAGACCAGTTCCGAACCGGCCGCTTCGTATTCGACGCCGCAACTGGCATCGTAAACCACGTCCATCTCGGCTCCCAGCCTGATTCGGTAACTCAATGCATACAGGGGAGCGAAGGACAATCCCGCCACCATGAATTTTTTGGTCTGAAAGACCTGAGACAAATCCGGTGTCGCCACCCCGCCCCGTTTCCAGGAACCGAACAGCATCACTTCGTATGCCATATGCCGGGGATAACGGCGCACCACGATGTCCTGCGAACGTCTGTACTTCCGTTCGGTGCGTCCGAAATTGTAAACCAGATCCAAACTGCCGGAAATCATGTTGATCCCCGTGTTGGGTATGTGCGTATTCCCGTTGGAATAATGGGTCAACGCCACTCCCGCCTCCAGATCAAGCCGGCGGGACAAAGCCCACCGCAGGAAAAAATCCACGTTCAGGTAGGCGTTCACCCGCGAACCGATGGAAATGTTATAGGAATTTTCCTCCGGATCGTAAGGAACCCAACCCGCCGAAAGCCCCAGGTTCCATTCGTAAAATACCCCAACCGAAGGGGAAATCGAACAGATGCGGGTGCCCTGCAACAGATAAAAAGACCACGGGCGACCGATTTCCTTCCGATCCCGGAAATGGTTGCAGCCGACGCCGATCCCCTGATACACGGAACCGTACACCCGGTCTTCCCAAGTACCCGGTTTGGACTGGAAACTGTACTTCAGGTGAGCCGATCCCGACCAGTTCAGCGGCCGGGCATAAATATTCTCACCGGCCAGAAACCGGTTGGAAGGGGCCACGTATCCCGAACGCACGCCCGACGAAAGCCGGTGCAGATAACGGTTCCGGGGATTCAGAAACACGGAATCCTCCCCTTCCCTCAGTTCTTTCCTCCGCGGACGCCTCTCATCGGGCGCCTCCGTCCGGCTGCGAACGACAGATTCCGCTTCCGACGAGGCTTCGGAACCGGCGTTCCGAAGTCCTTCGGGCCTGGCCTCCGCCAGTCCGACGGCCGAAACCCAAAAAATCCCCGTCCAGAAAAACCGCTTTCCGGCGCCGAGTATCCATCCGCAACGAGTCTTCCCTTTCATTTCCCGCAATGCATCCCGGCTTTCCGACCGAAAACCGACTTTTTAACTGACGAAATTACACTTTTTATCGGGAACACAAAATCGACAGGAGGCACCCTGTTTTCTCCCGAACGGGACGATTTCCCGTAACGGCACAATCATCCACACATAATTCACTCACTATCCATCCGTTAAACCAAAATCCTTTTCATCTTCCCCGACACGAGAAAAATACGTTCTTTTCATTTCCTGAAATCCCGCCTGCACGGACAGCTTTTTCGTTTCCGAAAACAAAGGCCGGACTCTTACCCCATCCTGCGTCGGAAAACGTCTCGGTAAACTCCGGAATGCATAATTACGGAAAACAGTTCGGTTTCATGCATTTTGCGAACCGATTCCGGCACAAATCGCAAAAGTAAAGCGGGAATGGAAAGTAAATTCCATAAGTTTTTTTATTTTTGTAGGAACCGTTTCGGGGAAACCGATTCAAAAGGAAACAGCCACCGAAACGAAAGCATGAACTTTGAATACGTAAATTAATATTTCATTTATGAAGAGACTGATTTTAACATGCATGCTGCTCCCGTGGATGGCTTCGACCCTGACCTGGGCGGCATCCCCCGCAAAGCGGAACGGAGCCTTTACGCCGGCGGACTATACGGTGGTTTCCCCGGGTTTCCGCCAATTCGAAACCGTACGGTACGGGAATCCCTTTTCGGGAAACTATCGCAGCATTCTGGAAATCGCTCCGGAAATCGACGGGCTGACGGGAGTCCGGTTGCCGGCGGATGATCAGGGAAACCTGAAAGCGGCGAATTTGAAATGGAAATTCAACCGACCGGTCAAAGTGCTGGTAGGGATAGCCGCTCCTTCCGGACAGGCGAGCGACGGTTTATTGACCAAAATAGATTTTCATAAGGGGGTGCCGGCATCGACCCCTGTTCTGGAAAACGGGGTAAGCGTAACCGAACTGCCGGCTATGGACGTCTATGAAGTTCAATACCGTGCCGGAGAGCAGGAAATGACGGTTCCGGCGAACCCCGGATTCCAGGCGGCGATATTGGGTGTGGTGCCTGCAAGCCAGCGTGTGGCAGCCCGGAATGCGGAACTGCCGGATCAGGAAAAATACGAGGCATTTTACATCGACGGATTCGCCGAAGGCCCCGAGTTGTTCTCCGTGATCGGCGGCCCGGACGAACCGGTGGTGGAGGAAGGCATGCCCGGCACCGAGGGGATTCAGGGCGGCTTCGAGGGAGGCTGTATCGTGAAGATCAACGGAGTCTATCACATGTTCCCGACGGAACGCGCAGGGGAAGCGGGGAAACCGTCTTCCTACGACCGGGTCAAAACCCGCATCGGACACTGGACCAGTACCGACGCGATCCACTGGACCCGCCAGTCCACCATCGTGCAGGCGACCGGAGTCTATGCTATCTCTCACGAAGACAATCCGATGAACGACCGTCGGTCGGCCATCTGGTCGTACATGCCGACTTTCAGCAAGGAAAACAATCGTTGGTACGGCCACTACTTGGCCTATACGACCGACAAACAAATTTCTCCGAACCACTCTTTCGGCCGGATCTGGCGCTGCGAATCGACGGTGGAAGGCATCGAGGGCATCGGCGGCCCGTACAAGGACATGGGCATCGTGATCGAGCCGGGGCTGGATTCCCAGTGGTGGGAAGGCCGTCAGGGAGTGGCGTCGTTCCATCCCTATCAGGTAGAGGACGGCTGGCTTGCGTTCATCAGCGGCGCCTATCCGTTCGTAAAAGGCGGCTACCCTTACAAGAGCACCCGCGGATGGTTCGTCGGACTGGCCAAATCGGAGAAGCTCGAAGGCCCGTGGACGCGCCTCGATACCACCGTCAACCCTCTGGTGTCCATCCATCCTTGGTTCGTGGAAAATCCGATCGTATCCCGTTTGCCGAACGGACTCTATATCGCCGTATTCGACGGCGGCCCGGAATGGCTCAAACTGCCGAACCACATCGCCTATACGCTTTCCAAGGACGGCTATAACTGGACGAGGGCCCGCTACATTCCGATCGACGTGAAAGTGAAGAAATGGTGGAACACGATGCGTACGCCGTTGTGCCTCATTCCGGAAGGAGACGACGTTTACACGATCGTTTATGCGGCCATCAACAACGAACGGCGGTACCATCCGATGGGCATGGTGCAGGTCAAGCTGAACCGGGAAGCGCTCGACGAAATCGCAGCCGGTTTATAGGCCCGGAATCGGAAAACACACGGTTCAAATGCGAAGAAAAGGCGCCGTTTTCAAACGGAATCGACGATTCGCATTTGAACCATTTTTCGAACGCAGAAGTGACCGGAACCTTGCCTCCGGAAAAAAATCAATTTTTCAAAAACCATCGATCCATGTTTAAATATCTGAAAACAGCGCTCTTTTCCTGTTGTGCGATCATGGCTGCACATGCATCGGGACAAACGAAATACGGAGCCGACTGGGAATCGCTCCGGCAGCATGTTCCCGTCCCGGAATGGATGCGCGACGCCAAATTCGGGATTTACTGTCACTGGGGGGTCTATTCGGTTCCCGCTTACGACAACGAGCAATACTACTATTTCATGCATCAGGACGATCGGTACGACAAGATGGGTACCTATCGGCGTCATGTCGCTCTGTACGGCCCGCTTTCGGAGTTCGGTTATCACGATTTCATCCCCCAGTTCCGGGCCGAACGTTTCGACCCGGACGAGTGGGCGATGCTGTTCAAAAAAAGCGGCGCCCGTTTCGCCGGAGCCGTCGGGGAACACCATGACGGCTTTTCCATGTGGGACAGCCGGCATACCCCGTTCAATGCCAAAAACATGGGGCCCCGGCGGGATGTGATCGGCGAACTGGCTCAAGCCATCCGGAAACAGGGCATGAAATTCTTCGTCTCGCTTCACCATGAAAACAATTACACGTACGTCAAGGTGAAACCCGAATGGGCAGCAGCCGATCCGAAATATGCAAAGATGTACGGATGCCAGATGCCTCACGACGAGTGGCTGGGGATGTGGCTGGACAAAAGCAACGAAGTAGTCGACAAGTACTGTCCGGACATCATCTACTTCGACGCGTGGATGGATCAGATCCCGGAACCGTACAAACTGAAGTTTCTGGCGCACTATTTCAACACGGCCGAAGAGCGCGGTCAGGATGTGATCGTCACCTATAAAAACAAGGATTTTCCGCGGGACATCTGCATGCTGGATCACGAAATGAGCAATCCCGACCGGATCGACCCCATCCCCTGGCTGTGCGATTACGCCATCGGAACGGGATACCACTATTCGTGGGGATACGTGGAAGGAATGGCTCTCCGTACCCCGAAGGAAATCGTCCACAAGCTGATCGAAGCGGTCAGCAACAACGGCCAGTTCCTGCTGAACCTGTCGCCCCGGGCAGACGGAACGTTCCCCCAGGATCAGAAAGACATCGTCGCCAACGTCGGAGTCTGGTTGTGGTCTTACGGCGAATCCATCTACGGAACGCGCCCGTTCTCCGTTTCCTACGAATACACTCCGGAAAATCAGAAAGTACATTACACCCGGAAAGGCAACACGATCTACGCGATTTTCCTCGATTGGCCGGGACAGGGTGCAACGGTGGAACTGAAACAGCTCAAGCGGGGAAACACCGGATCGAAAATCAAATCCGTGACCGTACTCGGATTGAAGGAACCGCATACGTGCACCTTCACGCAAACGGCGGACGGATTGACGTTCACCATACCGCCCAAAACGCGGATTCCGTCCGATCTGGCGCAGGCCGTCCGGATTGATCTGGAATGACCCGTGCAGAATGTTTTTCGGGCAACGGACGCACGTCGGTCATGCTTTGACCGCCATAAAGGTTAGGGCCGTAAAAAATACGCTTCTGAAATTCCCCATAGGGCGGGAACCAAAAAAAGAGCAAATTCCAAAGGAATTTGCTCTTTTCGCATGGCTTTCGGGATACGCCCGGATCAGTTGATCCAGGGTTCCTTTTCCACCCAGGGATAAATGTCGATCCGTTCGGGTTCCCGTGCCGGGATGATGTCTTTGTACGGTTCCTGAATGCCTGCCTTCTCCATGATCCCTTTGGCTTCGTCGTCGAACGGACGGTTGCGGAAATTGATCGTATTGGTCAGGGGCGTATTCACGCCGTTGTTGATCGTCCCGTTGTCCTTCACGAAATTGTGATCGATCACGATGTCGTGACACCGGTCGGAAGCGATGTGCAGCCATAACCGGTGCAGGCTGTTGACCACGTTATCGGTAACGGTGAAGTAAGCCGAACCGTCGTCCGGATAGATGCACCTCGGCCCGTTGAAAAGATAGTTGCCCTTGATCGTCGAGTTGGGCTGTTTTCCCAGCGTGTAAATCATACCGCCGTCATGCAGAACGATATGCGTATTGCCGATGCGGTTGTAGCTGATGGTATTGTCTTTGGCGACCGTGGACGGCGGAATGCCCGCATTGGCCCACCACCACCCGCAGGCAATGGCACCGTAAGGGGTACCCGAAATGTCGTTGTAATCGAAATTGACATGCTCCACGAAGAACGCCATGATCGCTTCCACCATGCGGAAATCGAGCGAAACGTTCCGGATGTAATTGTTGGTAATCCGAATGTCCTTGCATACCCCCTCGACACCGGGGCCGTAAATATCGCCGTCGCCGATTTCGTAATGCTGCGGATGCCCTACACAGACCGCATTTCCCAGCAGATCGTTGAAGAAATTGCCGGTAACCTCGGAGCCGACTACGTCATTCACGTAGCTGACGGCAGTCGCTGAATTCAGCTGCTCGAACCGGTTGCGGACAAAGGAAACGTTCTGCGCATTCTTCACGTCGATGCTTCCCGGAGGCACATCGGTGCTGTTGTACTTGGTGGGATGCCAGTTGCCGCCCGGAATGTATTTGATCGCCAGTCCGAGACTTTGAATCCCGCCGAAACCGTAGGAATCCTCGATTTCCATCAACCCCCACGCATCGTGCGAAAAAGTAATCCCTTCGAAAGCCAGGTTCCCCGCACGGGAATCCACCCCTGAACCATAAATCCGGATCAATCCCTTGCTGACGGGCGCAATCACCTCGGCACGGGACATGTCTTCGTCGCCCGCATAATAATAAAGGCGCCCTTTCTTCCGGTCGAAATAGAACTCGCCCGGACTGTCGAGCAATTCGAACGCATTCCGGATGATGAAATCCTTGTTGTAGTTGGTTCTTCCGGCCCATGCCAGCGACGTCAGAATGGCTCCGTAAGGCTGCTGGAGCCGAATGACCAGCGTATCCCGATCGATTCTTTCGACCGCCGAAGCGCCCAGTATCTTTTCGTTCCATACGTTTTTCTGGATCAGTTCCACGTCTTCCGGGTTGGAAAGGAGCGGCAGATCCTTCAGCAAGAACTTAATGCCTTCCACAACGTTGCCGCTGCCGTACGCCCAGGGTTCGTCTCCGGTCACTTCGATCCGTCCCCAGCTGCCCTGTCCCCGGATAGGAGCTCCCATCCCGGCCATGCGCGCCCGTTTGCCGTTGACGAAAAGGGCGCGGAGTTTTTCACCGCTTTCGAACGGAGCGCTATAAATGTGCTTGTGGGCGGTAGGTTCCCAACCGGTAATCGCATGCCCTCCGCTGACGATCGGTTTTTCGTTTTCATAAGCCTTGTAAACGACACGGAACCCGTTCATCCCCGAATCTTCCTCTTTGAAAAGAAGGGGAGAAGCAAGCGTGTAGGTGCCGCCCCGAAGATACACCGTGATATCCCCCGTCATCTTTTTATTCAGCTTCCTGACAGCCGCCTGAGCCTCTTCGATGGAACCGTACGGAGCTTCAAGCGTCCCCTTTCCGTTTTTGGGCGCGTCGGGCGATACGTAAATCGTCTTCTGCGCCTGAGCCGCGGCCCCCGTTAAAAGAAGCGCGCAGGCCAATGCAGCAATGTGTTTCACTTTTCTCATGGATCGAATGTTTGCGTTCACAGTCACCTTCCGTCGCCGATCGAAACACGGCGACATTTCCGGTATGGAATACGAATATACGAAAAATAAATCGAAATAAAACAAAAACGTTTCCCCGAATATTCCGATTTCGGAATTTCGGAGCTCCCTCCGGGTTCCGGCCACGGAAAGCTACCCGAAATTTTCCACGAATAAGGATGCGGAGCGTAAAAAACTTTCCCGCTCCGCATCCGTTCCATTTCACTTCCGGGAATATTCGGACGCTTCCGAATACGCTCGGTTCCGAATCCTAATACCCTTTGTTCTGACCGAATTGATCCCGGTTCATCAGCGTACTGAGGAACGCTTCGGGAATCGGACGCAAGATGTGATGATCCTGTATATTTTCCCCGGCTTCCGGATTATGCAATCTAACGCGCTCGATCAGTTTATGGGTACGATGCAGGTCGAACCAGCGCAACCATTCGCCGCAAAGCTCCCGGGCCCGTTCATCCAGGATGAAGTCGATATCCATGTCGGCAGCCGTAACCGTCATGGCGGCTTCATACCCCGGCTTGATGATGCGTTTACGCAACTGATTGATAAAGTCCGCACCCTTGTTGTCGGTACCCAGATACATGGCGGCTTCGGCAGCGATCAACTGCATTTCGGCGAACCGCATGATGCATACGTCCGCATACCCGACGTTGCTGTTGGCATTGGTGCAAAGAATCACATCCTCGTCTCCCGGAGTCGGAGTGTCCGAGATCCGGAATTTTTTGAAACGAGGCATGCACTGGGTCAGCCAGGCGTTGCCGTTTTCCTCTGCCGTGCGAACGCTGCCGTCGGCGTTGTACCGCTTATCGATATCCACGATAGCGGTCAGCGAAGATTTTTCCACCTCTTCGCTGACGGCAGTTCTCGGGAACCAGTAAACCAGATCGCCCGGTTCCAGAGTGGTCTTTCCACCGTTAGCGGCCTTAATCGCATCCAGATCCTTGCCGAAGAAACTTCTGTCGGTTTCAGCCGTGGACGAAGAAGCCCAGTCATAGCTGTAATCCTGATCGGTAGGCGCATAGAATTTTTCCTGAAAGAGAATGTCATAACGCAAATCCCCCTCTTCGAACAACCCCAGGAAGAAACGGGTGGGCATTTGAGCCGCGCTGCTGTTTCCCTGTTCCTTATAATATTCCCAGTTGTCCGAGCTGGCAGAGATGCCCATATGCGATTGCAGTTTGGGAGAAAAATACATGAACAGCCGATTCGGATTCTTCTTTTGAGCATTGTAGGTCGAATTGGACGAATGGGTCACGACGGCCAGAAACTCCGTGTTCGTCTTGTTGTTCTTGGCCTGCCATACTTCGTCATACGTATCGTACAGCTCGATGTTCAACTCTTCCTTATTGTTGATGACATACGTAGCCGCATCGTAAGCCTCCTGATAGAACGGTTTGGCTTCGGCTTCGGTGGCGCAATAACTGGCGCGGGTCAGGGCGCAGCGAGCCAACATACCGTACGCCGCTTTTCTGGTGTGACGACCATAATAACCGTCGAGCGGAGTAACGGGAAGTTGCTTGCAGGCCAGCCGGAGATCGGGCAGGATCACCTGATCGTAAATCACTTCGGCTTTCGTGCGGTAAGCCTCGAAAACAGCGGTTTTCGTTTCTTCGAGTCTCAGTTCGACATCGCCGAAAAATTCGCAGAGCCACCAGTAGGCGTAGGCGCGGAACCAGCGGGCCTGCCCTTCATGAAAATTCTTCTCATCCTGGGAAATGTATTCGACGTCGCCGATCCGGTTGATGATGGCATTCGTACGGTTGATGTTATCGTATTGACGGTTCCAGACCGTTGCGAATTGTCCGACGCCCGAAGTCATGTTCTTATACATGGTCATGTTCTGGCCATAGGTATTGGCACTGCCGCCGCGCGGCACCCAGATGTCCGTACTGCTTTCCAGGTACAAAACGGGGTCTTCGCGCCCGAAATACTTCCAGGGATAATTGTAATACAGACGATTGACGAAAGCAGCCACGCCGTCCGGGGTGGAAAGCAGTACATCCACGGTCGCTCCGGCGGGATTGTACTCTTCCAGGTCGCAGGACTGTATCCCGAAAGCCGCGGCAAGGAGCGCCGCACCCGAGATGAATATATTTTTAATCCTTTTCATCGCTTTAATTTTTTCCTTGGTTAAAATGAAAACTCAACGCCGAAAATATAGTTCCTCAGCGAACCTTCGGGATCGATACCTTCCAGCCAGCTGCTCTTGGAGAAGTACAGCGGATTCGCCGCCGAAACATACAGTCTGAGGTTTTTGATGCCGGCTCTCGACAGTACGGATTTCGGCAGGGTGTACCCCAGCGAAACGTTCTTGATCTTGAAATAAGACCTGTCGCAATACCAGACGGATTGATAGCCCTGATAATCGAAATGCTTCTTGCCGGCATCCAGCGGAGGAAGTTTGGCGTTTTCATTGGTGCCGGCCGCCCAGAACCATTTGTCGTAAAGGGTATAACCGCCACCGGTCGCCGGATCGAGGTTGGCTCCCGGATTACTGCCGTATTGTCCCCACCGGAAATAGAAGTAAATGTTCAAATCGAAGTTCTTGTACTGGAACGTATGGTCGAACCCGGCGAACCAGTCGGGCGTGGAAGAGCCGATGTAGTCATAGTCATGGTCCATGTCGATGATAAAGTCGCCGTTCCGGTCGAGTATCTTGTAGTCCCCCGGTTTGAAACTGGTGGTTTTAGCAGAAGTCGTGAAATACTTGGCGGCTTCGGCAGCTTCATCCGTTCTCCAAATTCCCTGATACTGATACGTATTGTAGGAAGTAATCGGATGACCGATCATCAACGTCTTGGTTTCCTTGTCGGTGCCGTCGAGCACGATATCGTTTCCATCGACCAGTTCCTTGATTTTTTCCACGTTGCGGGAGAATGTAAAGGTCGCTCTCCAGGAGAAATTCTTCTTGCGAATCGGGTAACCGCTCAGCGTGACTTCGACTCCTTTGTTATTGGTACGGCCGATATTCTGCATGATCGTAAAGTTACCGTCGGCCCCTGCGGAGGTCGGGAGTTTCCGCGCCAGGAGCAGGTCTTTCGTATTGGTGTTGTAGAAGTCGATCGTTGCGTCCAGTCGACCGTTGAAGATTGAGAAGTCGACCCCGACATCGAAGTTTTCCGAAGTCTCCCATTTCGTTTCGGTATTACCGATGGAATTGGCGAAATCGTAATGCAACAGCGGTTTATCCTGCAAAGCGAGCCCCGTGCTGGAACTTACCACACCGCTCTGGGTTCCGTATTCCTTGATACCCGAATTACCGGTCACCCCATAAGAGATACGAAGTTTCAGATTATCCAGCCACGTCTGTCCCGACATGAAGTTTTCTTCGCTGACACGCCATGCCAATGCGGCCGAAGGGAAAGAGGCCCACTTGTGTCCTTTCGAAAGTCTGGAAGCACCGTCCCGGCGCCACGAAGCGGTGAACAAATAACGATCCTTATACGAATAGTTGACACGGGCCGCATAGGAAAACATCTGGGATTGCACATATTCCGAACCGACCACCTGCGTCTTGGTTCCGCCCAAAGCATGCCACAGATTGGAATTGACCAGCTGGTCTTTACCCGAACCGGTGAGTTTTTCATTTATCGATTTGGTGTAAGCGGTCAGGGCCGTTATCCCGAAACTATGGTCGCCCAACTTCTTCTCATAAGTGACGATGTTGTTCCATTCGATATACCGTTTCGGAACGATTTCCATACTGGAGCTGCTTTCATGATTGTCGGCGATCTGCCCCGAAGAGTTCTTGTCCGTGTAGGAACCGGTCGTGGTCATGGAAAGATTCGTATTGAACTGGGAACGAATGTTGAGTCCTTTCACCGGTTTGACATCGACATAGCCGGTAGCGGAAATCCGGGTCGAATACTCCTTCTTGACCTTCATGTTGGAATAATAAGCATCCAGCAAGGGATTGACATAACCGGACTCGCCGACGGGATAGATAATCAAATCCCCGTTCTCATCGTAGGGATGTCCCAACTGCCAACCGCCGTCCGACTGATACGGAGATTCTTTGCTGTAATTGTGTCCCAACCGCATGTTGACCCCTGCGCTCAACCAGGAATTGACTTTCGAGTTGATTTCGGCGCGCAGGTTGAACTTGTCGGACGAACCGCCTTTTCTTTTGGTTTGCGATTCTTCCCAGCCGGCGGTAAAACGCGCGTTGACCGTTTCCGTCCCTCCCGAAATGGACAACGTATGATTCTGCATGAACGGTTTCCGGCTGATCAGTTCGCGATAGTCGGTCCAGTCGTTGTTCATAAACGCCTGATAAGCCTCGTTGCTCCCGAACAGAGCCGCATCGTCCGCCGCAGATTGCCACTGTCCGGCATTCTGGGCGGCTATCCGCCGCGGAGCGATCCAGGACTCGCCGACACGACGATCGTTCTGATCCGCCCACATGGTCCATCCGGCATAAGCGTTGTAATTCACCGTCATTTTCCCCTTATCCGGAGCCTTCGTAGTGATGATGATCACCCCGTTGGCCCCCTGCGAACCGTAGATCGCGGTAGACGATGCATCTTTCAGAATGTCGATCGAAGCGACGTCGGCCGGGTTGATATCGGAGTAGCTTCCGCCCTGCACGCCGTCGATAATGATCAGCGGATCATTCGTACCGTTGATGGAACGGTGTCCGCGCATGACGAGCTTCAGTTCGCCCTTGTCGTTTTCATGCATGTCCAAACCGGTCACTCGTCCCTGCAATGCCTGCATGACGTTGCCGGTCGGAATGGCCAGAATCACATCCTCCTTGATGGAAGACACGGAACCGGTCAAGTCCCGTTTTTTGACCGTACCGTAACCGATCACCACCACTTCGTCGATGTCCGTGGCATCTTCCTCCAGCGTAACGTCCACCACCTGCCGGGACCCGACCGTGACTTCCTGCCCGACGTAGCCGATAAAGGAAAATTCCAGGATGCTTTCCGCCGAAGCGGAAATGGCATACTTTCCGGCCCCGTCCGTGGTCGTTCCCTGAGTGGTGCCCTTGACCGTAACCGCCACCCCGGCCAACGGACCCCTCGCATCGCTCACCGTTCCGGTGATTCGCCGCTGCTGGGCCGACGTCTGGAAAGCCCCCAGCAAAATCGCGGCACACAAAAATGCCAGTACGACCGGCATCTTCGTCCATCTTCGATTTTTTTCGGATTTGTTTTTCATAAAAATAATTATTTGTAGGTTAGTGTGGGTCTGAGGACAAAACACGACCGGCGGAAGGGAACCCGAAAGCTCCTCCGAAACGACGATACAACAAAAAATACGCATGTTTCCGCACACACATGGCATGCGGAAAATAAAGACGTCTTCCCTCCTCCTCCATACCGGAAGAATCGGAAATCGGCAAATAAGTTAAATAAGGTGTGTGTGTGTGTGTGTGTGTGTTAACATTTTTTCACACTTATCCAAACAAAACAGACACTTTTCGGAATTTTTCCCCGCGACCGCCCTTCTCGCACGGCACAAACCGCCTCCCCTTCCGGCCCGAATCCCGGAAACGGATCGTTCGTCTCTACCTGTTTCGAAGAAAAGGCGCTTCATCGTTTTTTTGGGTTAAAACGGTTAGTCCCATCCCGGCCTCATCACGTAACGATTCTTTTCTTTTTCACATGAGTTAGTTTCGTCTTATAGCCGGTTCCGGTCACAATGTTAACACATTCTTTTTAAAAACGCAAAAAATATTATCATTTTTCTCAGCCATAATTTTATTTTTTAAGGTAGAAAAAGAAATCCGCCGGATAAGGAAGTTCTCCTTTCCCTTGCAGAACGGCAAAAGGCATTGGGATGAAATGAAAAACGTCCCGGGCAATTTACGGCCCGGAACGTCGAAAAAAAGATCATCCGTCAAAGCTCCCTACAGGTAACCGGGATTCTGTCCGAACTCGTCGCGGTTATCGATCGAGTTGAGGAAGGTGATCGGAATCGGTCGGACATAGTTGACCGCCGGATCGAACGAGCGGATATCGGGATTGGCTTTTCCGAGTCCCAAACGTTGCTCGAAAGTCTTCGTCCGCTTCAGATCGTACCAGCGCGTATGCTCCCCGCACAATTCGCGCGCCCGTTCGTCCAGGATGAAATCGATCGTCATGTCTGCGGCGGTGGTTTTCATCCTCCCTTCCACGAAGTCGGAAGGGGAGAGACTGGCTCGCTCACGAAGCGTATTCACGTATCCGACGGCCTCCCCTGGACGGTTCAGCAGAATTTCGGCCTCGGCAGCGATCAGATAGGCTTCCGCAAAGCGCATCACGATCACGTCGGCCATCATGTACTTGTTGTTGGCGGCGGTCAGGGCCGGATTATCGTACTTGACGAACGAAGCGAAAAGCGTTTTGAAGGGCGAGCTCCTGTCCGGATTGCTCTTCAGATTCACCAGCACCGTATCGGTGTCGGGATCGTAAACGTCGTTGAGCGTGACAGCCACGTAAGGCAAAATCGCCTGACCCAGAATCGGCTTTTTCGAGAAGGCGAAAGAAGTGTCCCCCACTTCCACCTGCCGGCCGATGACGGAAGGATCCTTGAGGAACTTGACCTGATCCGCCTCGTTCCAGGTATAAAGAGAACCGTTATTCCGGTAAGCCTGTTTGAAGGTCACGTCATAGCGGGCATCCATGTCCTCGTTGAAACGCGTGAACAAAAACTTGGTAGGCTGCATGATCGCGCCGCTCTTATAACCGACCTCGGTCGGTTTGCCCGGATCGATCAATCCGGCTACTCCTTTGAAGGAAGCGTGGGAAATCCAGGTGAAAAGCCGGTTCGGATTGCTGTTGGTGAAGAGAGCCGAATTGGTCGAGAACGTAACCCGGATCAACGATTCCTTGTTGGTCTTGTTGTTGGCCGGATCGAACACTTCCGCGAAGGTCGGATAGAGTTCCGCCTGATAAGCGGCCTTGTTGTTGATGAGCTCCGCCGCCGCATCCCGCGCAATGGTGGCATACGTTTCCACGTCCCCGTAAGCGGTGCGCTGCAAAGCCGCTTTGGCCAGCATCCCCAATGCTCCCCGACGCACAGCCCTTCCCACGTCGTCCTGTTCCACCGGAAGCCACTGGGCCGCGAACTGCAAATCGGGAATGATCACGTCGTAGAACGCTTCCACCGGACTCCGTTCCAGAATGAATTTCGGAGCGTCCGTTTCCGCCGTCTGCAAATAAACACCGCCGAACTGTTCCACAATGTGGAAATAATAGAACGCCCTCAGAAAACGGGCTTCGGCCACCTTCGCATTTTTCTCCTCCTCGGTTTTGAATCCGGCCCGTTCGGCCCGTTCGATGGCCGCATTGCACAGGTTGATGGCATCGTAACAACCGTTCCAGATGTCTTTCGAACCGCCGATGGAAGAAGTCAAATCCAGGTATTTCAAGAACTGCCGGTAACCGGTTCCGTTCCCGTTGGTGATCCACAGGTCGGTTCCCCCCTCGGTCATCAGGATCATGTTTTCCCGACCGTACAGCATCCGGCTTAGGTTGATGTAACAGGCGTTGATGAGTTGTCCGTACCCTTCGGGCGTGGTGAAAATATCTTCGGCCGTCACCCCGCCGTGCGGATCGTATTCCTTCAGCGAACAGGCTCCCAGGAAAAACACCGCGGACAGGGAAAATATCAATCGGTAAAGTCTTTGTCTTTTCATAAGTTATGTCTCTTAGAATGAAAGGTTAATACCGAATACGAACTGGCGGGTCAACGGGAAGGTGTCGTCTCCCCCGGCTTCCGGGTCGTATCCTTTCAGCGTTTTGCTTTTGGCGACGATAATAGGGTTGACAGCCGTGAAATAGACGCGCACCCGTTGCAACCGGATCTGTTCCGTGTACTTTACCGGAACCGTATAGCCCACCGTGATGTTCCGCACCTTGAAAAACGATCCGTTCACAAAACGCAGCCCCTCGGCTCCGAAATAATTGGCATCGGTGAACGATCCTTTCCCCGGACGCGGCAGTTCGTTGGAAGGATTTTCCGGCGTCCAGTAATTGAGTTTCGCAGGACCGTTCCCGGTACCGTTGGGATTGTACCAACCCAGAATTTTGTTGTCGATGATCTGTCCCCAGCGGAACATCATGAAGAAACTCACGTCGAAATCATAAACGGTAAAATTGTTTTGAAGCCCCAGTATCCACTTCGGGGTCTTGGAACCGAGCACCATTTTGTCTTCCGGGGAGTAAACGTATTCGCCTTTGCTCTTGTCACGATCGTAGATCTTGATGTCTCCCGGTTCCTTGTCATAGAGAGCGGCCTGCTCGGCTTCCCAATTCTGCCAGATGCCGAGCACCTTATAATTGTAATAGGAATTGATCGGATGCCCTACCGACAGAACGTTGCTTCCCTTGATCACATCGTTGTTGTTGGCCAGCCGGGTAATCTTTTCCTTGTTGCGGGTGAAGGTCAGCGTCGTGTTCCAGGTAAAATTCGGTTTCAGGAAGTTCTGGGAGTTGATCATGATCTCGACCCCGCGGTTCCGGGTTTCACAGATGTTCTGCCACATCTGGAAAGCGGCTCCGTATGCCCCCCCGATGGCACCGGGAAGCTCCCGGTTGTAAAGGATGTCTTTCGTATGGGTGTTGTACCAGTCGAAAGTCAGGGTGATGCGCTGGTTCAGCAAGCCCAGGTCGAGCCCGATGTTGGTGTTGTAGGACTTTTCCCAGCCCAGCCCCTTGTTGGCCAGCTGCGCGGCGAAAAGGTAATAGGGAGCGGACGTATTCTGGAAACCGAGATTGGTTCCGGCCGTCAGCCGGGTCTGGGTTTCGTAAGCCCCGATTCCGCTGTTCCCGGTCACTCCGTAACCGATCCGGAGCTTGAGATCGGAGATTTCGGGTACGGCGGACATGAAGTTCTCGTCGCTGGCCCGCCATGCCACGGCGAAAGCCGGAAACGAATCCCACTTGTGGCCGGGAGCGAATTTGGAAGTTCCGTCCCAGCGGTTGGAAAAGGTGAACAGGTATTTTCCGCGGTAATTGTAATTCAACCGCGCCACGTAAGACATTCCCTGCGTACGGATATAATCCGATGCGATTTTCACTCCGGTCTGCGCAGCTCCCAGGTTATGGAAAAGGTATTTGCTCCAGGAAATGTCCTGGCCGCTGGCCTTGGACTGTTCGTACTGGTTCTTCGTCCAGCTGGTCACCCCCGTCAACGCGAAATTATGATCCTCGGCCACGGTGAAGTTGTAATTGACGATGTTTTCCCAACGGTAATCGTAATTCCGTCTGTTCTCTACCGAAGCGCTGCTGTTCCCGTCCGAATTTCCCTGCAGAGAACTGATTCCGTTGTAAATTCCCTGCCGACTGGAATTGGTCACCACGCCGACCACCGACCGGATGGAAAGTCCCGGAAGCGGCAGGATGTCCAGATAGGCATTCCCCTGAAAACGGGTATTGAGGGTGTTGTTGACCGCCGAATTGGGCACTTCGTCCGCCAGCGGGCTGATGGTGCTCGGACTCCCCACGATCGGAAACACGTTGATCCCGCCTTCCTCCGTAAATGGAATCCCGAACGGGGAAGCGCTGAGCGACTGGGTGAAGACGGATGCCTTCCGCTGGTTGACATCGGTGTAAGTGAACTGTGAATTTACGCCGGCCTTCAACCATTTGAATATATTCTGGTCGATGTTGGCCCGGAAAGCGTATTTCTTGGCATCGTCATTTTCCAGAATCCCTTTCTCCTTGTTGTAATTCAAGGAGAAATAGGCCTGCGTGTTCTCGCCTCCGCTGGTGACCGACAGACTGTAGTTCTGCTCGCTGCCGGTACGCAACGCCAAATCCACCCAGTCCACCCACTGGTTGTTCTGGATGGCGTCCCATTCGGCGGTGGAAAAAATATTGATGTCGTCCTCCGGCGAATGCCACGACCCCTGCGTGATGGCCGCCTGACGCCGCAGCTCGATATAGTTTTCTCCCGTCCGTCCGTGCGGATACTTGGCCATGCCGTTCACTCCCGCATACATGTCGAAGTTGATCCGGGGCTTTCCGGCGCGGCCCTTCCGGGTGGTGATGAGCACGACGCCGTTGGCTCCGGCCGAACCGTAGATAGCCGTGGAAGAAGCGTCCTTGAGGATTTCCATGGACTGAATGTCGTTCGGATTGAGGTCGTTGTAGTTTCCGATCATCCCGTCGATCAGGAACAGCGGCTCGTTGGAACCGTTGATGGAGCGGTTACCGCGCAGGGTGATGTTCACATCGGAACCAGCCCGTCCGGACGAACGGACGATGTCCATTCCCGCCACTTTCCCCTGCAAGGCTTCCATGGCGTTGGGCGTAGGGGTCAGGGTGATCTCGTCGCTTCTGACGGAAGTGATGGCCCCCGTCAACTCGCGTTTCAATGCCGTACCGTATCCGATCACGACCACTTCGTCGATATTCTCGGCATCCTCCGCCATCCTTACGTTGATCTCGCGCTGACCGGCATATACGATATCCTGGGTGCGATACCCGATAAACGTATATTCGATCGTATCGCCCGTTTCCACGTGGTGGAGCAGGTATTTCCCCTCGGTATCCGTCGTCGTACCGATGTTCGTCCCTTTCACGAAAACGGAAACGCCGGGCAAAGGCCCGTTGGCATCCGTAACTATCCCCGGCACATCGTTTTCCTGAGCCCATCCCGGAAAAATTCCCAACAGAAGCATCGGGAACAAAAAACCGACCGTCAACAGCCTCTTCATTCGGTTTCGATTTGTTTCGGATTTCTTTTTCATAAACAACCTATTTTAAATTTTAATGTGGGTCGCGCATGTACGGGCCGCTTCCGCCCTTCGGTCGTCGATCGGTTTCCGGAAACACCGGGACGCAAAAAAACCGGCCAAGGCATCCTCCTCCGCCGGGAAATCACAAGAACTATTCCTCCATCCGAACCAAACCTCAGGCAGAGAAACCGCTTTTCGCTGGATTATTTTAACAGTCGGATATGAAAAGTCATCCCGCAATACGCGGGGAAAATCCGGGCCGGCCATGCAAGGGACACGCCAAAGCGCGTTTCATCATCAAACCGCTGATTATTGTACCGATACAATGTTCTCCGGGTCGTACGACCCGGAGCCGGTTTTCATTCCGGTAAGATGGTACTTCTTCTCTCCGGCGTACGGAAAGACCGAAACGGGCAAAACATGCAATACTTTATCTCTTAAAAATCGCCTGTCCTTCCGGTAGGAAGGACTTTTTTCCGGAACGGCTTCCGCGGATACATTTTCAAAAAAAGCCGGAAAGACGATATTTCGGACGGATTTTCCGACCTGTTTTCGGCTCTTTTCCTCGAATCGGCCAAGGATTCGTTTCGCCCGGGATTTTCCTTTTTTTATGAAAAACCTCATCCGAGGAAACAAAACGTAAATTATTAAATTTATTTAATTATATTTGTCGGATAACCACCTAATTGTTTGTCTACCATGAAAAAACTTCCTGTTCTTGCTGCCGCCTGCATGCTGGCAGCGGTCAGCGGCCGGGCACAGTATCCGACCATCCCTCCCGAACGGCAGGCCCGGACGGACTCCATGATGGCCCGGGCCGACCGGCTTTCCGACGAAGCATTCGCCAAAGCGCTTCCCGTCATCCGCGCGGAAGCTGCCAACGGAGATCGGCCCTACATTCCCTGGGCGGTCGCTCCCGAAGACCTGCCGCAGGCCGAACTGCGGGCATTCCCGGGTGCGGAAGGGGCCGGAGCTTTCACCAAAGGAGGACGCGGCGGGAAAGTGATCGTCGTCACCAGCCTGGAAGACAGCGGCCCTGGAACCTTCCGCGAAGCCTGTGAAACCGGCGGAGCACGCATCATCGTCTTCAACGTGGCCGGAGTAATCCATCTCAAAACCCCTATTTACATCCGGGCCCCGTACGTCACCATCGCCGGACAGACCGCTCCGGGAGACGGAATCTGCATCACGGGAAGAACCGTGAACGTAGACACGCACGATGTCATCATCCGGCACATGCGTTTTCGCCGGGGAAACACGGACGTTACCGACCGGGACGATGCGCTGGGAGGCGAACCGGTGGGGAACATCATCTACGACCATATCTCGGCCAGCTGGGGATGCGACGAAAACCTTTCGGCTTACCGGCATATGTATATAGATGAAAACGGCAAACGGCTGAAACTCCCGACCGTCAACATCACCATCCAGAACTGCATCTCCGCCGAAGGCCTCGACACTTACAACCACTCGTTCGGGAGCACGATCGGCGGACGGAACAACACCTACGTGCGGAACCTCTGGGCCTGCAACACCGGCCGGAACCCGTCCATGTCGAGCGGAGAATTCAACTTCATCAATAACGTCCTGTACAACTGGTACCACCGCACCGGAGACGGCGCAGGGTATTCCTACAACGTTATCAACAACTATTTCAAACCAGGGCCGATCACGCCGACGGACAAGCCTATCGGATACCGGGTGTTCCGGGCCAACAACAAAGGCAGAAAACCGGGTTGGGCCTATGTCGAAGGAAACGTCGTGGAAGGGAACCCGAAAGTAAGCAAGAACAACTGGGACGGCGGCGTGCAGGAAGGCCACTCGGCGGAAGACCTGAAATACATCCGGGCGCAAAAACCGCTTCCGATGGCTCCCGTCACGATCATGCCGGCCAAGAAAGCCTATAATTTCGTCCTGGAAAATGCAGGAGCCACTCTCCCGTGTCGCGACGCCGTAGACCAGCGGATCATCCGCCAGATCAAAACCGGAAAGGTCGAGTATCGGGAAGACGGAAATTACGACGACCTGCTGGCCGATATGAAAGTTTTGAAAATCCGGCGCAGACTTTCCGACGATTCTTACAAACAAGGCATCATTTATGATATAGCACAGGTGGGAGGTCTTCCCGAATACAAGGGTACGCCCTATCGGGACAGCGACGGCGACGGAATGCCGGACGAATGGGAAGCGAAATACGGATTGAATCCGAACGACCCGTCCGATGCCAACGGCGACGTGAACGGCGACGGTTACACCAACATCGAAAAATACATCAACGGCATCGACCCGTCCAAAAAAATCGACTGGTCCGATCCGAAAAACAACTTCGATACGCTGGCCGGGAAAAAAAGCCTGATATAGGATTCCCGGGCATCCGGTCGCAACACCGTTCCGTACCCTGCGAGGAGACTTCCTTCGCAGGGTATTTGTTTTCCGTACCCTGCCGAACGGGAACGAATCCGCTGTCGCAAGACAGCCGGCAGCGGTGAGCGATAACAAAAACGAAAAATAAGATAAGCAGATAAAAACCATGAAAAAATTCAACTGTCTGATATGGGTCGTTTCGGCGATGTTCGCCGGAAAAGCGTGGGGGCAGGCCCCGACCATCCCCAACGAGGTGCAGGCGCGGGGGGAATCCGCCCGCCTGGAAGCCCGCAAACAATCCGATGCCGCTTTCGAAAAAGCGCTTCCCGTCATCCGTGCGGAAGCCCGGAAAGGTGACCGGCCCTACATTCCCTGGGCTTCTTCTCCGGATGACCTTCCGCAATGCAGACTCCGGGCATTTCCGGGCGCGGAAGGCGCCGGAGCCTTCACCAAAGGGGGACGCGGCGGGAAAGTGATCGTCGTCACCAGTCTGGAAGATAGCGGCCCGGGAACCTTCCGCGAAGCCTGTGAGACCGGTGGAGCGCGTATCATCGTCTTCAACGTGGCCGGAGTGATCCGCCTCAAATCGCCCCTTTACATCCGGGCCCCATACGTCACCATCGCCGGACAGACCGCTCCGGGAGACGGCA
Organism: uncultured Rikenellaceae bacterium; assembly: GCA_946486375.1. Taxonomy (GTDB): domain Bacteria; phylum Bacteroidota; class Bacteroidia; order Bacteroidales; family Rikenellaceae; genus CAMLTW01. The sequence continues at coordinate 115,383 of CAMLTW010000001.1, read as the reverse complement.
TCTGCGTGACCGGGGAAACCGTGAACGTGGACACGCACGATGTCATCATCCGGCACATGCGTTTTCGCCGGGGAAATCCCGACCTGACGAGTTGCGGGCCGGCCCTGGGAGGCGAACCGGTGGGGAACATCATCTACGACCATGTTTCGGCCAGCTGGGGAAGCGACAACAACCTCACCGCCAGCGATCACCGTTATAAGGATATGAACGGGAAAACCTTCCTGCTCGTGCCGGTCAACATGACCGTCCAGAACTGCATTTGTTCCGAAGCGCTGGACATGTACGACTACGCTCCGGGAGCCAAGCTCGGAGGCCGGAACGTCTCCTTCGTCCGGAACCTGTGGGCCTCCAACCGCAACTGCAATCCGGAAGCGGGGGACAACGACAATTTCCACTTCGTCAACAATGTGATCCACAACTGGTGCGACGGAACCGTGAAAAGTGGCTCTCCGAAAGGAACGTACACCCTTGTCAACAACTATTACAAACCGGGGCCGGCCACACCGCGAAAGGGGAATTACCGCTACCAGCTTCTGTATTCGGAACTTCCGGAAGATTCCACCCTGGAACATCGCTGGGGGAAAATCTACACCGAGGGAAACGTGACGGAAGGGAACAACCGCGTGACCCGCAACAACTGGAGCAAAGGCATCCAGTTCGAAAGCGAACCCACCAAGGAAGAATACATGTACATCCGCCTGAAGGAACCGCCCAAAACGGCTCCGGCCGTCATCATGACCGCCAAAACCGCCTACGATTACGTGCTGGCCAATGCAGGCGCCAACATTCCCAGGCGGGACACGGTGGATACGCGGATCGTCCGGCAAGTTCAGACGGGCAAGATCGAGTACGTGCAACCCGATTCGGCCGGGCTTGCGCTTCTGGCGGACTCCACCCTTACCCGCAGCCTTCCGGCCGATTCCTACAAGCAGGGAATCATTTACGACATCAGTCAGGTGGGAGGCATCCCGTCCTATACGGGCACTCCTTACAAGGACAGCGATAAAGACGGCATGCCGGACGAGTGGGAAGCGAAGTACGGACTGAATCCGAACGACCCGTCCGATGCCAATGGCGACGTGAACGGCGACGGCTACACCAACATCGAAAAATACATCAACGGTATCGATCCGTCCCAGAAAGTCGACTGGTACGATCCTTCCAACAATTACGACACGCTGGCGGAAAAAAAGACGCTGATGTAAGCCGGATATCCTTCCCTTTTTCACGCTTTATCCTTTGAAATTGCCGGACTTTCGTCCGGCAATTTCTGCATAAAGTCGCCGGATTCCGACCGACATTGAAACATTTTTTTTATATTTGAACACGAGAACCGACAACCGGCACCAAATCCCTGCGACGACGAAAACGGAAAGAAATGTCAAAAACTATAAAAATATGAAAAAATTACTTTTATCCGCCCTGGGCCTTTTGCTGGCAGGCGGTGCGTTCGCTCAAACGGAGTTGGAATGGGGCGTCAAGGCGGGACTGAACGTGGCAAATCTGACCTACTCGGGTGTAAACAGCAAACCCGGCATCGTGGCGGGGGTATTCTGTCAGTTCAAGGTAAACTACTTGTTCACCATCCAGCCGGAACTGGTTTATTCCCGGCAGGGATGCAGCGACTCTTACCACTTTAAGGATGTGAAGTACCACGACTCGTGGAGGATCAATTACCTGAACCTTCCGATTCTGGCACGGATTTATATCCTGGATAATTTCAGCGTGGACGTCGGGCCGCAATTCGGGTTGGGATTAAAGATGACTCAAAGGCAGGAACACGACGATCACATCGAAATCGACAAGAGACACGACTTTCATACATTCGACTTCAGCATCCCGGTAGGCATTTCCTATGATTTCCCGATGGGGCTGATCGTTTCCGTCCGGTATAACGTCGGATTCACCAATGTTATCAAAGATGCGGGAACCAACAAGAACAGCGTATTCCAGTTTTCCGCCGGATGGAAATTCTAAAGCGGGAAGCATAAGCATCCTTAACGAACCGGGCCGGTCTCACAATGAAAACCGGCCCGGTTATTTTTACACGCCGCTACTCGATCACTTTTAGCCGGGCACGGGCTTCGGTCCGGCTGTAATAATTGAAATGCCACCATTCGGTCGACAACGGACGAAAGCCGGCGCTTTTCATTACGCGGCGCAGCAGGAGGCGGTTTTGCCGTTCCGCTTCCGTTATTTTCCCCGCAGATACCAGCTTCTCTTCCCGGGTGATGTGAGCTTCAGGCCCCAGAAAATCGAACGGCGTTCCCATCGGCAGAGGGATTCCGTCCGCATCCGCCAGCGAGAGGTCTACCGCCGCTCCGTAATTGTGCAGCCCCCCGCCGTTTTCCGGATTGGAAACATAGATGTCCTGATCGGTTCCCCGCACCGCCGCCTTCATTCGCCGCTGGACGGACATGGGACGGGCGGCATCGTAAACGATCAGGCTCAGATCGGGACGTTCCGTTTTCAACAAACGCTGTGCAAGAACCAACGCTTCGGCCACCTCCGGCAACAGATAAGCTTCCCGTAAGTCATCGTACAACACCTTTCCCGTAAAATTGTCCGCCGTGGCATAGACGATCCGAACCCGGATCGAAGAATCGACCGTCCGGACATTTACATATCCCAAAGAATCCAGCCGACGGGCCGTAGGCCCCGGCGCCGCGGTTTTCGGAGGCTCCGGCCGGGCGACCGAAAACGTATCCGCTTTTCCCGCTGGTGTCCGAAATATACTGTCCGACCCCGCAACTCCCGGCTCATTTTCCGCCGACCGGGAACGGTTCCCGCACCCGGAAAGCAAACAAACGCACAAGGCCGACACGAAAAACGCATTTCGTTTTCTCATCGCTTCGCATCACTGTTTGCGGTAGGTATAAAAAGCGTCGGCCTGTTGTGTCGGCATCACCTGTACTTCTGTCACGTTCATGTGGGGCGGCAGGCTCACCAGCCATTCCACCACCGAAGCGATGTCGTCCCCGTAAAGCGGCGTAACCCCTTTGTACACTTGATCGGCCCGTTCCTTGTCGCCGTGGAAACGAACGGTCGAAAACTCCGTCTCCACCATTCCCGGACGGATTTCCGAAACCTTGATTCCGTGACGGAGCAGGTCGATCCGCATCCCTTCGGAAAGGGCGTGAACGGCATGTTTGGTCGCGCAGTAAACGTTCCCGTTTTCGTAGGTCTGCACCCCGGCGACCGATCCCATGTTGATGATGTGCCCCGAACTACGGGAAATCATCCAGCCGGAAACGATGCGGGTCACGTAAAGCAATCCTTTCACGTTGGTGTCGATCATCCGTTCCCAGTCCTCCAAGCTCCCTTCGTCGATGTGTTCCAGACCGGCAGCCAGTCCCGCATTGTTCACCAGCACGTCCACCGCCCGGAAGCGGGGTTCCAGCGATTCGAGGGCCTCCGCGACGGCCCGTTTGTCCCGGATATCGAAACAGAGCGGAATAACTTCCGCCTGCGTCTCCTGCCGGATCACGCCTTTCAGATGCTCCAGCCGATCCTGCCTCCGTCCGGTCAGGATCACGTCGTATCCGTTCCGTGCCAGCCGGAGGGCCGTCGCATGACCGATGCCCGAAGTGGCCCCGGTAATCAAAGCCGTCTTTCCCATGATTTTCTGTTTTTTCGGTTTCCTGCCCAGAACATATCCCCTCTCCGGCCGGGTTCCGGGATACATTTTAAATCCCGTGGATACAAAAGTATAATTTTTTTGCGTTTCTTTGTAACCGGCGCTGGAAGACCTGCCAAGAGGAAAAACTGAACAAAGAGAATGTTTTCCAGCACCTCTGACGGAAAACATTCCCGGATGAATAAAATGAACGCATCTCGTTTCATAGCCCGGCGACTGGCGGCGGACAAAGGCGGCCGGGCCAATACGGTGATGGTGAAAATCGCCACCCTCAGCGTCGCCATCGGCCTGAGTGTCATGATTTTCTCGTTGGGCGTGATTTTCGGTTTCAAACGGGAAATATCCGAAAAGTTGACCGGGTTTCTCTCTCATGTGCAAATCCGCCATTTCGACCACAACACCTCCTATGAAACCGTTCCCATTTCCGCTGATCAGCCTTTTCTGGACACGCTGCCCTGGATTCCGGGATTCGGACACATGAACCGTTACGCCATCAAGGCCGGGGTGCTCAAGGGGGAAGAAGCCATCCAGGGAGTGGTACTGAAAGGGATCGGGCCGGACTACGACTGGACTTTTTTCCGAAAAAACCTGAAAGCGGGGGAACTACCGGTAGTGAGCGACTCGATCCGGAACAAGGACGTGCTGATCTCCGACCGGCTGGCCCGACAGATGAAACTGAATGTCGGGGACAAATTCGAAATGATGTTCATCCAGAATCCGCCCCGGCGCGACCGGTTCAAGGTGAGCGGCATCTACGAAACCGACCTGCAAACGGTGGACAACATCCTGGTGCTGGGTGACATCCGGAACGTACAGCGGCTGAACGGCTGGACGAGCGACCAGATCACGGGTTTCGAACTGGCGACCGTCGATTTCGACCGGCTGGAAACGTTCGGCAACAACGTGTTCGACGCCCTCGACGGCATGTCCGACCGGATCGAAGGACAGCTGATGGTCACCAACCTCCGGGAAAGCAATCCTGTCATTTTCGACTGGCTCGACACGCACAACCTGAACGCCGTCATCATCATCACGATCATGCTGCTGGTGGCGGGATTCAACATCATCGCCGCCCTGCTGATCATCCTGCTGGAAAAAACGTCGATGATCGGCATCCTCAAGGCCCTCGGCATGCCGGACAGCGGCATACGGCGGATTTTCGTCCTGCGCTCCTCCCGGCTGGTGCTCAAAGGAATGCTCTGGGGAAACGCGGTGGGGCTCGGATTTTGCTACCTGCAACAGTACACGGGCCTGCTGAAGCTCAACTCTGAAGGCTATTTTCTCTCTCACGTACCCGTTTACATCGACTGGGGATCCGTCGGGCTATTGAACCTGGGGATATTCGCTGCCGCCATACTCTTCGTCTTCATCCCCACGTCCATCGTATCCCGGATACGCCCCGAAAAAAGCATCAGATTCGAATAGTTCCATGGACGAAACGGTAAAACCATACGACACGAGGGGCTCCAAGAAGGAACAGGTGCGAACCATGTTCGACCGGATCGCCTTCCGGTACGACTTTCTCAACCGGATGCTTTCGTTCGGGGTAGACACCGGATGGAGGAGGAAAGTGGGAAAACGGGTGCGGCAGGATCGGCCCGGCACGATTCTGGACGTCGCCGCCGGCACGGGAGACCTGGCCGTATTGCTGGCCCGCACCAATCCCGGCGCAACGGTCACAGGAATCGACCTGTCTCCGGAAATGCTGGCGGTCGCCCGTCGGAAAGCCGCCCGGAAAAAGGCGGCCAACATCGTGGCGCTGGCGGAAGGGGATGCGGAAAACCTGCCGTTCGCAGACGATTCGTTCGATGTCGTCACGGTCGGATTCGGTGTTCGGAATTTCGAACATCCGGAGCGGGGGATGAAAGAAATATGCCGGGTGCTGAAACCGGGAGGAAAAGTGTACGTACTGGAATTCGCCATGCCCCGGAACCGGGTGTTCGGCGCCTTCTACCTTTTTTACTTCCGAAAACTGCTCCCGTTCATCGGCGGAACGGTATCGGGGGAAAAAAAGGCCTATCGTTATTTGCAGCAATCGGTCGAAGCCTTCCCGTGGGGCGATCGGTTCGCCGCCCTGATGGAACAGGCCGGGTTCCGCGAAAACACGCAGGAAAGCGTCACAGGACGGTTGGCCATTCTGTACCGGGGAGTCAAAGCATGAAAACCGTAAAAAAGAGCTTTATGAAAAATCTGCTGTTGCTGCTGGGCATCGCGCTCGCATTTTCTTCCTGCCGGATTTCGGCGGACGACATCCGGTTCGAGGAAGTGAACCGCGTGGAAGTGCAGGGCATCACCCTCTCCCAGATGCGGCTCGACCTGGGCATGGGAATGGTCAACGACTCCCGCGTGAAGATCACGGTGCAGGAAGGAGAACTGACGGTCAGCGATCCGCAGGGAGATATCGCGCAAATCACCCTCCGGGAAGCGGTCACCCTTCCCAAAAGGTCGGCGGTCGAAGTCACGCTTCCGGTCAGCATCCGTTTCCGGGGAGCGCTGGGAATAGCGGGCGTGCTGCCCCGCCTTCAGGGGGATGCGGACAAGCTGAAAGTCCGCGGGTTCATCCGGGCGAAAGGCGGCGGAGTCAACCGAAAATTCGAGATTTCCGACATGCCCCTGCAAGTATTTCTGAATTCGATAGGGATAAAAGATTTAAAATCCCTAAATTTGCCGCTATAAATCGGGAACCATGAAACTACAAGGCGCTTTCATCCTGTGCATATCGCTTTTCCTTTCCGTCTCCGGGGCGCGGAGCCAGACCGGCATTCCATCCCCGAAAGACTTCAAGGAAGCCCTTGCCGTACCCGATCCGGAAACGGGAAGCCGCGTGATCGTCCGGGAAAGCGCCGACATTTCCTCCTTCCTGAACAAACCGACGAACGGACATAAGAAAATCAGGGGATACCGCGTCCGCATCTTTTTCGACAACAGCCAGCAGGCGCGGGCCAATGCACAGGCCACCCTCGCCCGGTTCAAAGAAAGTTTTCCCGACATACCGGCGGACATGATCTACGAAAACCCGTACTTCAAGGTGGCGGTCGGAAACTGCCTGACCATGGACGAAGCCATGATCGTCTGGGGTCGCGTCAAGGATCAGTTCCCGCAGGCGGTTCCCGCACGGGAGGATTTGCCGCTGGAAAAACTGATCGAACGACCGGCCGAACCCGCATCGGAGAATTCCGAAGACGCACAATAAAGAGACGAAGCCTGTCTTCTCCGCCCCTTTTGATTTTTCCGGGCAGCGGGATTATTTCTGTTCCGGACTCAACGCATGTGGTGAGCGGGGGTAAGCCCGCTGTTTCCGTTATAGGAACGGATCACCAGATAAACCCCTACGAAAACGACGATTCCCGCCACCACCTGTTCCCACGAAAGCCGGTCTACCCCCATCGCCACGGACAGGACGGTTGCCACCACCGGTTGAACGTATCCGTATACGCTGACCAGCGTGGGGTTGACGAAACGCGTGCTCGAAATGACGATGTAGTTGGGCAGCAGGGTCGGAAGCAGCGCCACAAACAGAAACAGCCAGAAGACGCTTCCCGTCATGGCGTGGAAATCGGTCTGCGGAATATAGTGGATGCCGAAAGGAAGGGCCATGATAGCCGCCATGATGTACATCCATCGCATGACGGTCAGCGGCTGATACTTTTTCACCACCTTTTTCAGCCATACCATATAAACGGCGGACGTCAGGGTGGCCAGGAAGACGATGACGTTCCCTAGCATCCGGTCGTGACCTCCGCCGGTTCCGCCCGAAAACAGGATGATGACGAGGGTTCCGGCCAGTCCCAGCAGAAGTCCTATGAGTTTCATCCGGGTCAGTTTTTCGATCATCAGCATCACCGAGATGATCAGGACGATCACGGGGCCGACGGTCGTGATGATGGAGGCGTCTATGGGGGAGGCATAGCTGATCCCGACCATCAACAGCCCTTTCCGAAGCACGCCCGTCAATAATCCCGCGACGGCGAAAACCCAAAGGTCTTTCCAGTGAATTTTCTCTCCCCGGAAAAAAAGCAGGGAGACGGCGCAGATTATCCCGGCCACGATCAGCGCCACGCTGGCCAGCGCATAAGGGGATATGTATCCCGAAAGGAGTATTTTGTAAAAGGGATAGTCCGTTCCCCAGATCGTATTGGCCAGCAGCAACAGCAAATACGAACGGTAAACGACAGCCCTGCGATCGGTTTGCGGTTCCATTCCCGAATGTTTTTTTCGGGAAAATACCATAATTATCATGCCATAACGCCGGAACGGAACGGGAAAGAAAACGGGAAACCATTGGGAATGCCTGCGAATAGCCCGGCCGGGAATGCCCCAAAGACACGAAAATTCCATACGGAAACGCTTCCGACCGGGTTTCACCCGATCAGCGCGGAACGTTCTTTTCGAGCACCATGTAAACCGGCAGGTGATCGCTGTATCCGCCCAGATAGCGGCGTCCTCCGAACGTGCGCAGCGGATATCCGCGATAAACGCCTTCCTGCTGCATCAGAAAATCTCGGATGAAGATTCCCGCCTTCCCGAATTTCAGCCCGGCTCCGCCACGGAAAAAAGCCGAATCCGCCAGAATGGCGTCATACAGGTTCCAGCGACCGCGATAAAGGTAGGAACCCCGCCCCGTCCGGTACATTTCCCGGAAAGGATTTTCCAATCCGCCCGGCTCCCTTCCGCCGAACAGGGGCTTCAACAGCCGGTCGTCCGGATTGGCGTTGAAATCCCCCATAACGATTAGGCCGGCGTCCGGATCGGACCTTTGCAGGGAATCGGCATAATGCTTCAGCGAAGCGACGGCTTCGGCCCGTTCCCGGAAAGGGGACGGAACCGAAGGCAGATGACAGATCAGGATATGCACCTTCTCCCCGCTCGACAGTCCCCATACGTGCAGGATATGCCGGGAGGCTCCGAAAATGCGTCGGTATTCCAACGGTTCGCCGCCCAGCAGCCGGAATCGGAGAGGCCGATACAGACAGGCGGTTCCGATTCCCCGCGCGTCCCCGGATTCGAAATATACATAATCATATCCTTTCTTCGCCAGAGCGGATTCCCGGATCAGGTCTTCCAGCACTCCGGCGTTTTCGACTTCCGCCAGACCGATCACGTCCGGCCCTCCCCCGACCTGCGCAAGCACCCGGGCGATGTTCGTCACCTTGTGCCGGTACCGTTCCGCATTCCATCCGTACGAACCGCAGGGCGTAAACTCCCCGTCGGCCTTTCCGGGATCGTTCACCGTGTCGAACAGGTTCTCGACGTTGTAAAAAGCCAGCACGAACCGTTCCGCAGGCCGTTCCCCGGCCTGTCCCCACAACAGACCGCTTCCTAGCAGCAGAAGCGCCGCCCCTATGTTCCGTCTTTTCCCGATCATGCGCCTGAAACGCCGTGGGAACCGTCCCTGCCCGACGTTCCCCTGAAAGGTAGGAATTATTTTCTTTTTCGGTTCATTCTTCGAAAGGGAATTTTTCCGACATCCTAAAGAGCCGCAGGCGTAGCGTGAGCATCTCCCTTTAGCATATCGACAGAAATAAATTGTCAAAGATTCCCACGCTTCACTTCGTTGCGCTCGGAATGACGCGGGGACATTTGGATACGGTATGGCAGGAAGAACCTCGCTTCCCTTCCGTCATCCTGAGGAGCAACGAAGTTGCGACGTGAGGATCTTTTGTTCGTGGACATCCACCGAAGCAGGACGGTGGGAAAAGAAAAAGTTGCATCCGGGAAGACCGGGAATCCGAATTTTCATTATATTTGTCCTACGATCCGTCGGTTATGGGACGGGTTTCCTTTGTCCATGTACGAATCTGGTAAATTCTAATGAGAGGACAAAGTACAGACATAATCCGGTTGGTCGAGGCTCACGTCTCTCGGCACGGAGTATGTTATTACTCACAGCTTCAGGCGTGGGCCGTCTGTACTTATACTTCTCAAAGGTTTACCAGAACCCGTACATGGTATAATTCGGACGCCCGCGCTTTTTAAGACGGACGGCATGTTCAACTTACTAAAACCGGGAACCATGCTGTCTTTGAAGTGGTACGATACGGCTTGACGCCGTGAACATATTATAAAGGGTTACGACTCTTTATATCTTTTCGGTAAAACTAGGAAGCTCCTCCCAAAAAAGGAGTGTTTTAAGATGAGGTATAAAGTTGTCTGCCTTAGCCATGTTTCGATTTTTATAGCGAAACAGGCTAGGGTGTGGGACAGCTTCTCATCTTAGGTATCCTAGTACCGACCGAAAAGAGGCTTGTTTCCACGCCCTTTCTTTTTGGCTTTTTCGATCCACGGAGAAAAGGCGCAGGGGAAACGGATTCGATCCGCAAACTGCTTATCATCACTCTCTTTTACTTATCCGTTGCCGTTTTTTTCAATTCCCTTAACTTTTCCATCATGACAAACCCATCCGCCAAATCCTGGGAGCGTATCCAAACGATCCTCCAAAACGAAAACTTATCTTCTTCGGAGCTTTCTTATGCCATCGGACTTTCCTCCGATCTTGAAATGACCCGGATCGAATCCGGGCAAACCGTCCTTACACCCCCTCTTGCCCTTGCCATTCATCTGCGGTACCCTCGCTATCCTTTCCTTTGGCTTTTGACCGGAGAAAAACCTATCTTACCGGATAATGCCCCTTCTTCCATCCTCGGCACATGGAAGTGCGTTTCCGCCTGCGATTTTCTCCTTTCCGAACAAAGGTGGAAAGAGGAAATACCCCTTGAAGAAGGATCGCTTTGGAAGATGGATGAAAAGGGAAAAAGCGTCAAGTGGCTCTACGGGGAAATCTTCCAAAACCTATCCTTCGTCTTCGATCCGAAGGAAGGTACCCTTCGGGTGGGAGAAACCCACATGCTCGTTTCCCGTCTTTCTTCCCAAAGGCTCGATATCGTAGACTGGCAGGAGTGGAATAACGATACCCTCACCAGGTTTACCTTCCAAAGGGTCGAATAATTCTTGCCATGGAAGCATTCCCTCCCTTTAGCTTCTATCCTTTAGGATACAACGACCGTTTCGCCTTTTCGGAACGCTGGCGCATCGAGGCTCTTTTTGTCGAAGGCTCCGATGGCTGGAGGCTCTTTCGATCCTTTTCCTTCCAAAAGATCATCTGGGACTTCTCCCCCGATGGAATCCTAACCCGAAAGGAAGAAGGGTGCGATCCCTTTCAGGTACGCTACGCCTGCTTTCCCGAAAAACGGACGCTCTATGTCGGATGCGACCTTTTAGGCGAGCCGGACGAAGGGGTGGATAACACCTATCGAATCCGGCCCGATGGCCCCGATCGCCTCTGGCTTTTGGATATCCTCTCTTCCGAAACATACGGAACCCCCTTTGCCTATCGCGTCAAAAGGCTGTGATTTCGCCACCCCCGAAAAAGGGAAAATATTTTCCTATATTTGCGGAGACGGATTTTCGGACAGGAACGCTTCGGTGCGACGCATGAACCGGTTCCGGAAACCGGTCGACAGCATTTTTGCGCAGGAAGGGAAACAGCCGTGGAATACATCGAAATCAAAATCAAAAAGATCGTTCAGGAAACCGAAGCCGAAAACTGTTACCGGCTGGTCTTCGAAGACACGGAAAAGACCTTCCGGATGCCCGTCGTCATCGGAGCGGACGAGGCCCGGCCCCTGATCGCCCTGCTCGACTGCACGGAAAAAAGGCGGCCGCGCACCCACAGCCTGTTCTACGATTTCGTCCGGGCCGCCGGATACGAAATCCGCTGTATGCACATCACCGGTTTCGAACAGGGGATTTTCACCGCCCTGCTCACCTTCGAGGGAGGCGAAGAGCGGCTGCGCCTCGACTGCCGTCCCAGCGACGCCGTCATTCTGCTGTTGTTGAGCAAGGGAAAAATGTACGTTTCGCGCGAAGTGGCCGAACGGGTCGGACGCCTGTTGCACGCCCGGCCGTCTTCCGCGTCCCTCACCCACCGTCTCCGCGTCCTGGAAGACCGTCTGAAAAGACTGGTGGCGGAAGAAAGATACGAAGAAGCCGCCGTGCTGCGCGACGAGATCAACGCCGCCAAAGCCCAGTCGTAGCCCTGTCCGAACACTCCCGGCGCCCGCCGCGACTTGTCTATTGCTCCCTGCACGCGTTCTACGGCACAACCGCCCCGAATCCTAAAGAAAACCGGTTATTCGCGGAGCCCGGCCGAAAGCCGATCCCCGAAACCGTTCCCGCTTTTTCCACGCAAGGACGGCCGCAGGGAAAACGGACGGGAAAGGCCGGGAAGCCCTTGTCCCGTTTCGTTCCGCCGTTTCCCGCAGGGCACAGTTTTTGTTTTAAATCCCTACCAAAGCCAATAAAAACCAACGTTATGAATTCCACTATCAGCGTATTGTTCAGAGGAATACCACTCGCCATGGCGCTCCTTTGCTTCGTGTTCGGAGGGTATGTCTTTCTGGCCGGGGACGACCCCACCCGTTACATCGCCGGGCCGGTCGTTTTCTTCCTGGGCTCGATCTGCATCGTCCTTTATACCATGGTTTCCACGGTAATCCGCCAGATAAAAGGGTCGTACACTCCTTTTATGAAATTCTTCCTGCCCCTGCTGGCTTACGGCATCGGAGCCATCACCCTGATTGCGGGAATCGTCATGGCCGCCGTCACCCGGCGTCCCGACGTGCTGACGGCCGGGCACATCACCGCGGGCATCGGGCTGATCGCCCTGTGTGCAGCCGTAGCGTCCACCGCTTCGGCCCGGTACAAGCTGATGCCGGCTTCCCGCACGGAAACCTCGCAACAACCCCAGACGGAGCAAACGCCCTCTACCGGCAAACAGAAAACGCTCATCATCGTGACGATCGTCTTCGCCGTCATAGCCTGGATCTGGGCCATCGTCCTGCTGGCCCGCAACACCGATCAGCATTTCATCGCCGGGAGCATCATGGGAGGTATCGCCTGCACCTGCACCTGTCTGATCGCTCTGGTCAGCACGTTCACCCGGCTGGCCGGAAACGCCTACGACGAAAACGAAAAGGTGAAATGGCCGAAACTGGCCCTGCTGATGGCGGGGGTGGCCGTATTGTGGGGGCTGGGCCTGCTGATCTTCCGGGCGGGACAGGCCAGCAATTTCGCCGGCTACGTGCTGCTCGGCCTGGGTATCTTCTGCATCGGCATCCTGAGCGTCGTGGATCAGCTGGCCCGGATGTGGCAGGGCAAATATCCGTCCGTTTCCCGGATCCCGGTGGTTCCCGTGCTGACGGCGCTCGTCTGTCTGTTCCTCGCGGCGTTCCTGTTCGAAGGGGCTCTTTTCAGCCCGAAATACTTCATCTCGGCCCGTATCCTCACGGGACTGGGCGCCGTCTGCTTCGCTCTGTTCCCGCTGGTCAGCATTCTGGAAAACGGGGCGCAGAACGCAAACGACATACAGATCAAATCATAAAATTTATTTTCGAACCAAAATCAATAACTCTATGAAAAGTTTACTTTACGCGGTTGCGGCTCTCACGCTCTTCTCCTGCGGTCGCCGCAACGACACCAAGATCGAGCACAACGACAACCGGCCGGACGTGGCCTACGTGTCGAAGTACTCGGTGAAAGACTCCATGATCCTGGACAAGAACCTGGGGAAGGTGGTGGAACGCACCTATTCGGGCGTAATTCCGGCGGCCGACGGCCCGGGAATCCGGTACGATCTGACCCTCTGGAACCAGGAAAAGAGCGGCACGGGCGTCTACGCGCTTTCGACCACCTATCTGGAAGCTGACAACGGGAAGGACAAAACGTTCGATTCGACCGGCAAATGGTACACCCTGCGCGGGGATGCGACCGACAAGAACGCCACGGTCTTCCAGCTCGTTCCCTCGAACAAGAACGACGACAAGATGAATTTCCTCGTACAGGGACGCGACAGCCTCACCATGCTGAACGCCAGTCTGGAACGGGCCAATTCGAAGCTGAACTATACGCTGACCCGCCGGTAGGACGGGCCTGTCGACCTTTGTCAAAACGAACGGAGCGGCCCGAAAACCGCTCCGTTTATTTTTGGCATCCGCCGAAAACCCTTCCTGTCTCCCGGATGGCAAGTCCGCCTAATTTATTTATACCGTTCCAGCACCCGGAAGAACTCCGCCTTGTCGGCCTCGCTCATTTCTCCCGCCTTGAAATAGGCGATCTCCCGGTCTTTGGTCACGAAAATGACCGCGAAACAGTTGTTGACGTCGCCCAGCCCCCAGGCATCGCGCAACAGGTGGTCGGGATCGGTGTAAATCTGGGCACCGGTCGCTTTCACCTCCTTGCGCACCATCGCCCGGACGATGGAATTGGGGAGCATCGGAGCGTCCTTCAGATTCACCACGCCGAAGGCGTAAATATCATCGCTGTCGATGGGATGGGCCTTCATGTAATCCTGGAAATCCTTGTTCTGTCCGGCATGATCCGGATCGGGATAAAAAATCAGCAGGTGCTTTTTCCCCAGCTCCGGAAGCATGATCGGATTGTCGGACGCATCGCGTATCTGCACCGGCCCCACCTTTTTCCCTACCAGCGGGGATTTCTGAGCGGACGCGGAAAACGCCGCTGCTAAAAAACATAAATAAAATAATACCGTTTTCATGATCGTTCCTGTTGTTGTGAGCATGATGCGGGAAGCGAAAATCAAATTTATTTACCTATCTGCCGAAAATTCATTAATTTTGTCGGATTCCGGCAAGGCGCAAATCACCCGAATACCGGCAAATGTAGCAAAAATTATGAAAAAAATCATTCCGATCCTCATCTGCCTCTCCTGTCTGGGCGGAACGCTTCGAGCGCAAACCGCTCCGGAAAAGGAACAGCCGGGCGACAGCGTGAAAAAGAATGGTTTCTTTCGCCGCATCTACCGCTATTTCGAAGGAGCCAACGAGGACAAGACCCTCACGAAAAAGATCGATTTCAGCGTCATCGGCGGCCCCCACTATTCCTCCGACACCAAGCTGGGGCTGGGACTGGTAGCCGCGGGACTTTACCGCATCGACCGGAACGACCTCTCCATCCCCCCGTCCAACGTCTCCCTGTTCGGAGACATCACCACCACGGGATTCTACCTGCTCGGAGTGCGGGGAAACAACCTGTTTCAGGGAGCCAAATACCGGATCGACTATACCGCTTACTTCTTCTCCTTTCCGGGCGCTTTCTGGGGCATCGGCTACGAAAACGGCGCGCATGCGGAATCCGCCTCCTACAAGCGGCTGCAGAATCAGGTGAAAGCGGATTTTCTCTATCGGGTGGGCGCCAACATGTATCTGGGGGGAGGCGCCAGCTTCAATTTCATCTGGGGAAAAGACCTGTCCAAGCCCGAATACCTGAACGGACAGGCCAGCAAATACATCAATACCGGTCTGGGCATTTCGTTCATCTACGACTCGAGGGACGTTATCACCAATGCCCACCGGGGCGCCTATGCCAAGATCGAACAGCGTTTCTTTCCGGGCTTTCTGGGCAACAAAGGGGCTTTCTATAAGACGGAACTGTTCGGGGATATTTATCACGAAGTGTGGAAGGGGGGCGTACTGGCCTATGACCTGCACATGGAATTCAATGCCGGAAAAGTTCCCTGGACGATGCTCGCCCTGCTCGGAGGATCGTACCGGATGAGGGGATATTACGAAGGACAGTACCGCGACAAAAACATGATCGAAACTCAGCTGGAGCTGCGGCAAAAAATCTACAACCGGCACGGGGTCGCCTTCTGGGTGGGAGCGGGAAACGTGTTCCCGTCGTTCGGCGGATTCAGGTTCCGGCACACCCTTCCCAACTACGGTCTCGGCTACCGCTGGGAATTCAAGAACCGGGTCAACGTCCGTCTGGACTACGGATTCGGCAAAGGCCAGAACGCATTCATCTTCAACATTAACGAAGCATTCTGATGGCAGCGAAGATATTCAGGAACCAGATATTCTATTATTTCCTCTTTCTGGCGGTACTGCTGGTGCCCAACGCGGCGCTGTGCATCACGGAACCCTATACGTGGAACCAGACCCTTGCCAACCTGTTGATTCCTTTCGGCGGCTATGCACTCCTGCTGTTGCTGACCCAAAGGCCCGGAATCATGGCCTACATCTCCTTTCCGTTTATGTTTTTCGGTGCCTTCCAGCTGGTGCTGCTGTACCTGTTCGGAAATTCGATCATCGCCGTGGACATGTTCACCAACCTGTTCACCACCAACGCCACGGAAGCGGGCGAACTGCTCGGGAACCTCTGGCCTGCGGTCGCGGCCGTCTGTATACTCTACATCCCTACGCTCGTGGCGGCCGGATATTCCCTGCGGCTGAAAGACCGGCTGAAGCCCCACTTCCGCCGGCGGATGCTGCTGGTCGCCACCGGAGCCGTACTGTGCGGATACGGGATCGGATTCTTCGCCCAAACGGAAGCGTATCCTTTCGCGGCCCGCTATCAGGTTTTTCCGATCAACGTCCTCTATAACCTCAAGCTGACTTTCGTCCGCTGGGCCAAAAGCGAAAACTATCCCGAAACTTCCCGCGAGTTCACGTTCAACGCCCGGAAAGAACGCTGGCGGGGAGAACGGGAAATCTACGTGCTGGTGATCGGGGAAGCCTCGCGGGCGCCGCAGTGGAGCCTGTTCGGTTACGAACGGAAAACCACGCCCCATCTGGATACCCTGTCGGGAATCGTGCCCTTCCGGGACGCGCTGACGCAGGCCAACGCCACGCACAAAAGCGTACCGATCATCCTGGCTCCGGCATCGGCGGAAAACTTCGATGAAATTTTCGCCCAGAAAAGCCTCATCGCGGCCTTCCGGGAAAGCGGATTCCATACCGTATTCATTTCCAACCAGGTTCCCAACCGGTCGCTCATCGACTTCTTTTCGGAAGAAGCCGACCGCCGGATAGACGTCAGCCCGCATACCAACACCCTCATTACGGACAATCGTCCCGACGGAGAAATGCTTCCGGCGCTCCGGCAAGTGATCCGGGAAACCACGGGCGACCTGCTGGTGGTGATGCATACCTACGGTTCCCACTTCAACTACAAGATGCGGTATCCGGACGGATTCGGGCACTATACGCCCGACTATGCGTCCAGCATCGGCACCCAGTACAAGAAAGAACTGGTCAATTCCTACGACAATTCGGTGCTGTATACGGATCATGTGCTGAACGAAATCGCATCCGTGCTGGATTCCACGCAGGCCTGCACCGCCCTGCTTTACTCGGCGGATCATGGGGAAGATATTCTGGACGACGGTCGTAAGCGGTTTCTGCATGCCTCTCCCATCCCCACTTATTACCAGCTGCATGTCGCCTGCTTCGCCTGGTTTTCCGAAACGTATCGGAACCGGTATCCGAAAAAAGCGGAGGCAGCCCTTCGGAACAAAGACCTGCCGACCTCCACGGCTGCCGTATTCCACACGCTGGTGGACATGGCCGGCATCGAAACGGAAATGCTCGACACCACCCGTTCCCTGGTAAACGACGGCTTTCAGGCACGGGAAAGGCTGTACCTCAACGATCACGATCAGGCGGTTCCGGTGTATGCCATTCTCCGGGACAAAGAGGATTTCGAAGCGATGGACCGGCACGGAATCCGTTACGATAAATCGCGTGTCGATCCGAAGAAGTTGAAGTAAACCGGTGCAAAAACCGCCGCGGTGTTTTTTGTCCGTGCAGTACGGCTGTTCCTTTTAAAGGCCAAAAGTTTACGGTTCTACGGTTTTCTCTTTACTTTTCCCAACCGGGAAAAAGCGATTCCCTGCCATGTCTTAAACAAAGCATCCGAAGTCTGAGGAATAAAATTCTGGAAATTAATACCTAACCGACCCGACCCGATAAAGACAACTGGAATTTCCTGAAAAAAGACCGTGTTTTCACACGGTCTTTTTTCTTTTCCCGGCTTCCCGGCGAAAAAATAGAAACTACATCTTCACCAGCCCGGAGAATCCCATGAAGGCCATCGCCAGAATGCTGGCGGCCACCAAAGCGATAGGTACCCCTCGCATGGCTTTCGGCACGTCTTCCAGTTCCAGCCGTTCCCGCATCCCGGCGAACAACACCAGGGCGATAAAGAATCCGACCGCCGTCGCCACGGAATAGGTCACGGAATGCAGCAGGTCGTATTTCTTCTGAACCAACAAAATCGCCACCCCCAGTACAGCGCAGTTGGTCGTAATCAGCGGCAGAAAAATTCCCAGCGCCTGATAGAGCGACGGACTGATCTTCTTGAGGATGATTTCCACCATCTGGACCAGCGCCGCAATCACCAGAATGAAGACGATGGTCTGCATGTACTCGATTCCGAGCGGCACCAGCACGTAATACTGCAACAGGTAAGCCGCAATGGAGGCGATCAGCATCACGAAGGTCACGGCCCCTCCCATCCCCATGGAAGTGCTCACCTTGTTGGAAACTCCCAAAAACGGGCAGATCCCCAGAAACTGGGCCAGCACGATGTTGTTTACGAAGATGGCCCCTATGATGATAATGAAGTATTCCATAATGAATTCTTAAACGGTTAGCACTTTATGATTACGCCTTCATCCGGGCATTCATCTTATTGAACAGCATCAGCAGGTAACCGAGCGCCAGAAACGCCCCCGGCGCCAGCACGAACATCAGGATACCGTCGCCTTCGATGAACTTCATGCCGAACACGGAACCGGCACCGAGGATCTCCCGCACCGCTCCCAGCAGGGTCAGCGAAAGGGTGAAACCCAATCCGATGCCCAGACCGTCCAGCATGGAACTCAGCACCCCGTTCTTGGAAGCGAACGCTTCGGCACGCCCCAGAATGATGCAGTTCACCACGATCAGCGGAATGAATACTCCCAGAGCCGCATACAGCGCCGGCACATAGGCTTCCATCAGCAATTGCAGTACCGTCACGAACGACGCGATCACCACGATGAAGGCCGGAATCCGCACCTTTCCCGGAATGACGTTCTTGATCATGGAAATCGCCATGTTGGAAAGCGTCAGCACGAACAGCGTCGCCAGTCCCATTCCCATGCCGTTGATGGCCGACGAAGTCGTCCCGAGCGTGGGACACATCCCCAGCAGCAACACGAACGTGGGATTATTCTTGATCAATCCCTGAGTAAAAATCTGCAGCTTATTCATTCCCCGTCTATTTTTCGATTGACTGATATACCTTATAAGCCCTCTCCACCGCATCGCAAAATGCGCGGGAAGAGATGGTCGAAGCGGTGATGGCGTCCACGTCGCCGCCGTCCTTTTTCACCGCCAGTTTGAAATCCTTCGGATTCTTTCCCTGAAACTGCAGGCTGAACGGAGACTTCTTCGGATCCATCTTATCCCCCAGTCCGGGCGTCTCCTTGTGTTCCAGCACTTCCACGGCGTTGATGGTTCCGTCCGGCAGAAATCCCACCATCAACTTGACGTTTCCGCCGAACCCTTTGTCCGTGAAGGTTTCCATGGCATACCCCACCGTTTCGCCGCCGCTTTTGGTAGCGGTATAAATCACCACCGTGTCCCCGTCCACGCCCTCCTTTCGAACAGTTTCGGACGGATTGTTATCGAAAGGCGGCAACACCTTCCCGATGGCCTCCGTAATTCTCGCCTCTTTGGCTTTTCGAATGGGATCGGTCGTCATCCGGTTGACCACTCCCACCGCAGCGGAAGCGACCAGCGTCACCAGCAACAACACCATCACCATATTTTTCAACGAGCTTTTCATATGCATCTATCTTCTTTCAACAAAAATACAGGTTTTTCCGGTTTCCGTCACACGATACATTTGTGCCCCGGCCCTGCCGTCACACAGTCGGCTACTTCGCAGCGGCCGCCTTTGTTACAGGCACTCCGAACCGACGGGGCTTCATGTACTTATTGATGAGCGGCACCACGCTGTTCATGATCAGGATGGCGAAGGACAAACCTTCGGGATAAGCACCCCACACCCGGATCAGGATGGTCAGCACGCCGATTCCCACCGCATAAACGATCATGCCTTTCACATTCATGGGCGACGTCACATAATCGGTCGCCATATAAATGGAACCCAGCAAGGTTCCTCCCGCCAGCACATGAAACAGCGGATTCATATACTGTTCCGGATCGGCCAGCCACAGGATGCCGGCAAAAACGGCCATCGATCCCACGATGAAGACCGGAATGTGCCATGTGATCACCCTGCGCCACAGCAGGTAGATGAAACCGACGATCAACGCCGCCGCCGCGATTTCCCCCAGCGACCCGGCCCGGAAGCCGAGCAGCATGTCGCCGTAGGACGGCAGATCGGGCATCAGATCGCTGACACTCGTTCCCTTTTTCAGCGCCTCTTTCACGAAAGCCAGGGGCGTGGCTCCGGAGGTAGTGTCCACCACCCCTTCCGGAACCGGATAGGAAGCCATCTGCGCCGGAAAAGAGATCAACAGGAACACGCGTCCCGCGATAGCCGGATTGAAAAGGTTCCGGCCCAGTCCCCCGAACGACATTTTGGCTACCGCAATGGAAAACAGAGAGCCCAGGATCAAAATCCACACCGGCAGGGTGCTCGGCACGTTGAAGGCCAGCAGCACCCCGGTTACGATCGCAGACCAGTTCCCGATCGTGTTGGGCCCCTTCAGCAGAAAACGTTGGATCAGGTATTCGAACAGCACGCATGAACCTACGGCCACAGCCGTCAGTACCAGGGAGTTCAGCCCGTACACGATGACGGAAAGCACGAAAGCCGGCACCAGAGCGATCACCACGTCCCGCATCAGCCTCGCCGTCGAATCGCCGCCATGGATATGCGGCGAAGGGGATACAATAAGTTTCTTCTCCATTATCTGATTTTTTCTTCTCGTTTCAGGTTATTTCGCATTTCGGGCACGGATCAGCCTCATCACTTCCGCCTTTCCCAAACGGATCATGTCCAGCAGCGGCAAATCCGCCGGACAGGTGAACGAACAGGAACCGCACTCGATGCAGTCCGTCACCCGTTCGGGTTCCGTATCCGCCAGACGGCCTTTGGAAACCAGCTTGTTCAGCAGGTAAGGCTCCAGCCCCATCGGACATACCGCCACGCACTTGGCGCAGCTGATACAGGCCTTCGCCGTGCCCCGAAGGGCTTCTTCGTCCCGCATCAACAGCACCCCGGACGTTCCTTTGGTCACCGGAGCTTCGATGTTGGCCACGGCGCGTCCCATCATCGGCCCTCCGTTGATCACCTTGCCGGTATCTTCCGGCATGCCGCCGCTCCGTTCGATCAGGGCGCGCAACGGCGTTCCGATACGCACCCGATAGTTTCCCGGATTTTCCAGCGCCTTCCCGGTCACCGTCACCACCCGCTCGATCAGCGGCTTGTTCTTTTGCACGGCTTCATAAACCGCCAAGGCCGTTCCCACGTTCTGCACCACGGCGCCCACGTCGATGGGCAGGCGTCCGGACGGCACCTGCCGCCCGATCACCGCGTCGATCAACTGCTTTTCCCCTCCCTGCGGGTACTTCATCCGAAGCGGCACAATTTCGATCCCCTCATAACCGGCGGCCAGTCCGCTCAAGTGTGCGATCGCGTCCGGCTTGTTGTTCTCGATGCCGATATAGGCCTGTTCCACGCCCAGACACTTCATCAGGATCTTAATCCCCACCAGCAGCTCTTCGCCGCGTTCCAGCATGACCCGATGGTCGGCCGTCAGGTAAGGTTCGCACTCCACGCCGTTGATAATCAGAAATTCGGCCTTTTTCCCCGGCGGAACGGAAAGTTTCACCTGGGTCGGGAAAGTGGCCCCGCCCATGCCGACGATGCCCGCCGCCGCGATTTTCGCAACGATTTCCTTCGCATCCAGGTCGCATTCTTTGACCAGCGTATCGGTGCGGTCGATTCCTTCTTCCCATTCGTCTCCTTCGACCTGAATGACGATGGCCTGCTTCCGCAATCCCCCGCCGTCGGGCACGTTGTCCACCGCGGTCACCGTCCCTGAAACCGATGCATGGATGTTGCTCGAAACGAATCCCGTCGCCGTGGCGATCACCTGCCCCACCTTCACGTTGTCCCCTTTTTTCACCACGGGAGAAGCCGGAGCTCCGATGTGCTGGGAAACCGGAATGGTCACCGTCGCAGGCACTCCGAAATCTTCGATGGCGGCACCCCGCGTCAGCTTGTTGTCCGCCGGATGAATACCGCCTATTTTGAATGTCTTCAACATATCCGATGAAATTTAGCTTTTGTACTTTTGTTCCCTATTCCCCCGTCTTTCCCTCTGCGGGCGATCCCGACGGAATCGGCTCTTCCGCTTTCCGGATCACGCCCGGAGCCGGCACTTCCGCCACTTTTTCCGCAAAGCCCTTTCCGGCATCCTCCGTTTTCGGCGAAACGCCCGCTTCGTCGGCTTTCCGGCCTTCGATCGCCGAAGCCTCCATATGACGCTTGGTCGCCTCGACGGCAGCGGAAGGAATCCCTACGCCCCTGGCACCCCGCGTCAGCACATCGGGTTCGGGCCTCGGCGCGGCTTCCGCGGTATTTTTCACCGGCTGAGCGGTTCCGCACCCTTCTCCCTGCGCCGCACCGGCGGCCGGTTTGGCAACGTTCACCGCATCCGGTTTGCCGGCAGCCACCCGATCGGTTTTCTTGTCCGCAGCCGGAGCCGTAGCGGGCCGGGGCGGGAAATTCACCTCGTGAATGGCACCCGTAGGACACTCGGCCACGCACTTGCGGCACAGCCGGCATTTGGTATAGTCGATATAAGCGAGGTTGTTTTCGAGCGTAATCGCTCCGAACGGGCAGGTCTTGACACACTTGCCGCACCCGATGCATGCCGCCTTGCAGGCTTTCCGGGCCACCGCCCCCTTATCCTGATTGACGCAGGAAACGAATACCCGCCGGCCTTTCGGCCCTTTTTTCCGCAATTCTATGATAAACTTGGGACACGCCTTCACGCACGCTCCGCAAGCCGTACACTTTTCCTCGTCCACCACGGGCAGTCCGGTTTCCGGGTCGATGGAAATCGCACCGAAATTACAAACGTTCACGCAGTCCCCCTTGCCCAGACAACCGTACGTACACCCCGTTTCCCCGCCGTACAGGGCCGCAACCACCGCACACGAGTCCGCTCCGTCGAAACGGTTGGTGCGGGGACGGTTGGCACAGGAACCCGAACAGCGCACCACAGCCACCTGAGGCTCTTTTTCCGCCACGGCCTTTCCCAGATAGGAAGCGACCTTCGTCATGACGTCGGCGCCTCCGACCGGACAGTAGAGGGCCGAAATATCGTCGTTCTTCACCAACGCGTCGGCCATTCCCCGGCATCCCGGAAAGCCGCATCCCCCGCAGTTGGCTCCCGGCAGGATGGCTTCCACTTCGTCGATTCTCGGGTCTTCATATACCTTGAACTTCTGGGCCACGAAATACAGGATCACCGCGGCCAGAATCCCCAACGCGCAAAGCGTCAACACAGTAAATAATAATACCTCCATTACGATCGTTTGTTATCTGATTTTTTCGATTTCAAAACTGATTTCCCGCTCGATCCGGCGCCGGAAAAGCCACAGCACCCCATAGTAAACCGCCAGCACGCCCAAGGCCGCCAGTCCGGCCGCCTCTTCCCGCACGCCGGCTCCTTCGATCAGGGCGATCAATGCGCCCAGCACCAGCAGAAAGGGAAGCATATAGACATAAAAAACGGCCTTCATTCCCATGCTTTGCCGAATGGAAACGAAGACTTCCTCGCCTTCCCGATAGGCCGCCGCATAAGGGGTACAGACCGTCACGAGCTTTTCGGTGCTTTCGCTCATGCCGCAGGCCGATTTGACTTTGCACGAAGCGCAGGCCGACTCGGAAACCATGAGCACATCCACCCTTTCCCCGGACACTCCCAGTACCCGGCCGGAATGTCTGATCACTTTCTCTTTAC
Organism: uncultured Rikenellaceae bacterium; assembly: GCA_946486375.1. Classification (GTDB taxonomy): domain Bacteria; phylum Bacteroidota; class Bacteroidia; order Bacteroidales; family Rikenellaceae; genus CAMLTW01. The sequence continues at coordinate 91,960 of CAMLTW010000001.1, read as the reverse complement.
CCGAATCTGTTTTCATTTTCTTCCGCCGGCGAAATTCCCGGCCACACCCGTTTTATTCCATAACAACCAAGCCCGGCCGCCTCGAACCGGCGCCCCTACATCATCAGCGCCTCCGTATCATAGGTCAGGGGCAATATCCTGTCCTTGCGCATCGTGCAGGTGGACATCCGAAGTACCGGACAGAACTGGTACCGCTTGTACCCGTTCCGCACGAACATCCGGTAGACCCGCTTGACCGTATCGTTATCGAACCCGGCCGCGATGATTTCATACACGCCCTGATTTTCCTCGATCATCCGATACAGGATGGCGTCCAGCACGTCGTACAGCGGCAGGGAATCGGAATCCTTCTGTTCCGGCCGCAGCTCGGCGGAAGGCGCCTTCTGCAGGGTGTTGACCGGAATGACCTCTTTTTTCCGGTTGATATACCGGGCCAGATCGTACACTTCCGTCTTATAGATATCCCCCAGCAGGCTGAGCGCGCCGATGGTGTCGCCGTAAAGCGTCCCGTAGCCCACCGCGATCTCGCTCTTGTTGGACGTATTCAGCACGACGCAGCCGTATTTGTTGGACAGGGACATCATGAGCAGGCCCCGGATCCGGGACTGCATGTTTTCCTCCGTCACGTCGAACGGCATATCTCCGAACACCGGAGCCATGGCCTCGCGAACCTGCCCGAAGATCTCCGTGATCGGCACGATGTCGTACCGGATGCCCAGGTTTTCGGCCAGCGCCACCGCATCCTCCACGGAATGATCGCTGGAAAACTGGGACGGCATCATCAGGGCCCGCACGTTTTCCGGCCCCAGCACCTCCGCCGCCAAAGCCGCCACCACGGCGGAATCGATTCCGCCCGACAGCCCCACGCACGCCTGCCGGAAGCCGTTCTTGGCGAAATAATCCTTCAGCCCCAGCTTCACCGCCTCGTAGACGTTGGCCGTTTTGTTCTGTTCCGGAACATGGATCGGCGGGTTCTCCGCGTCCATATCTATAACGGCATAATCCTCCTGAAAATTATTCAGTTGGCACACCGTTTCCCCCTTTTTTCCGAACACGGCGGACGAGCCGTAATAGACGATGTCGGTCTGCCCGCCGACCTGATTGACGAACGCCACCGGGCAATGGGTGCGGAAGGCCAGCCTGGAATAAAACTCGTGCCGGTCGGCGATCACGCCCCGCGCGTACCGGGACGATTTCAGGCTCACGACCAGATCGGCGCGGCCTCCGAAATCCTGTTCCGGCACCAGAATGTCCGATCCGATCACCACGGCCACGTTTTTCCCGTCCACCCGCACGAACTCGTACCCCTTGGAATGCCCGATGTGGTACCGTTCGTCCCGGGACATGACGTTTTGCTTGCCTATGTATTTGGATATTTTCCCGTCGTGAATCACCGCGGCGGCGCTGATGGTGCAGTTGTCGATCTGCAACGGAAGCCCTACCACGGCCGTGATTCCCTTGCATTCGGCGGCGATTTCCGCCAGCGTTTCGTTGCACTTTTCCAGGAAAACCACGTCATTCAGAAGATCGTACGCCGGACGGCCGCTGACGGCCTGTTCTGCAAAAAAGACAGCGTGGGCACCGTCTTTTTTCGCTCTCCGGACGTGCTCCACAATTTTGCCCCTGTTGCCTTCAAAATCACCGATCGTATAGTTCAACTGGGCTATCGCTATCTTCATTTCCGGGTTATGCTTTGATTCAACGGGGACAAAGGTACGCAATTTAAGGTATAGATAAAAATATCGCAGACTATTGTATTATTAAATTTTTGTTTCTATCTTTGCACCGCAAACGGAAGAAATGGTGCCATAGCTCAGTTGGTAGAGCAAAGGACTGAAAATCCTTGTGTCCCTCGTTCGATTCGTGGTGGCACCACTTGGAAAGCATGCAGAGCGACCCCTGAATTCGGCTGAAGTTCAGGGGTTTTCTTTTTTCCGCTTCCCCTTCGGCGGAATCGGAGCACCCCGCCCCGGCATTCGGCGATATTTCCAAACCGCCCCTTGTATTCGTCTTCCGTACGGAAACGAAACCGGAAGCGGCGGGACGGGTCGCCAGCGCTCCTTCCTTCAAATGCCACCCCTTGTACAGCGGCATCCCGAACTTTCGGAAAAAATCCGAGGCGCCGAACCCGAAATTTTTAGCGGACGGACTTTTTTTATAAATTTTTTTGGGTATATTTGTTCAGGACAATGCAAAAACGGCATCGAATCGACTTCGCCGAAGCATACGAGACCGGTTTTCGTTTACACGAAAAGCGTGTAACTTTACGAAAATCAACGACTTTCGGGCGCGGGGTTGTGGTTTGATGTAGAAATAGGATAAGTAACAACAATTCCTACTTTTTCATAACCTCTTACACTGTTGTGGTTTGATGTAGAAACAGGATAAGTAACAACCGGTAATACTCGGTGAAGGTGTTGGCCTTGGTTGTGGTTTGATGTAGAAACAGGATAAGTAACAACACTGAAATCAAGAATCAAGAGCATGATACCGTTGTGGTTTGATGTAGAAATAGGATAAGTAACAACTTCGCACATAATGTCCCGCCGGTTTATAAGTTGTGGTTTGATGTAGAAATAGGATAAGTAACAACTCTGCACAACGCGACGTACTATCTTCGAGGGTTGTGGTTTGATGTAGAATTAGAATAGGAACAACGCGGGGACGATTTACGCGGGCGGGCTGTCGGTCAAGATGTTTATTTATCTCAAGCGTTTTTATGTCGGTACAGTTTGTACCCGGCGTGTTCGGTTAATGCCTTTGCCGCTTGCAGCAGGTCGCTCCAACCGACGATTGATTTTCAATGTTGCCAAATACAACAGGTAACCATTAGCTCACTCCCAAAGGGACTTTGAATCGACCGGAATATCTTTAAAGAAATCAACTAACGGGATTCGATAGTAGTCACACAAAATGGCTAAAGTGCTTAGAGCAATATTCCTTTTACCCTGCTCAATTCTACCGACGTGAATATCCGTATCAATATATACCACTCGCTGTGAAAGCCCCCGTTCTTTGCGAACCTGTTTCAGCTTTTCTGCGACCGATTTAAGAAATACCGTATCACGTCTGGGTTTTACCATTTAGCAAAAAACCCGATAAACCGATAAAAAACTGATGACCGATTGGACATTAATCAATTTTATATCTATATTTGTATAATGAACTTCAATTTTTAAATGCAGAAATTATGCTAACTTTGCCCTACTTTCATACGGGTTAACCCGTAACATACGAAATAAAGGTAGAAGACGAACCTTTATGCCTTTCTGTGAACTTAGGAACTGTTGCGGATTGAAGTAACGCTGCGACAGATGTTTGGTATGGCGTAAGATTTGTCCGAAACCTGAGTCATGCCCCGATACGTGTTTATCGGGGCTGGCTTGGGCGTAGGTCAACTTCCATACTACGGTTTCCTAAGGCCAACAGAAAGGGGTTGTATCTGCGCCCTCGCTTTTTCTGCGGGGGACGCGGGATCGAAGAAAATCATCCGCAATCCCTTACCGTATGTTCCGGTCGAACCATTTCCCCTTTGCATACTTCCCGGCTCCGGCGATCCCGTTTCGCCGGTCGGACGATCCTGTCCCTTCCTTCCCCATCGCGGAGCGCCCCCTGCGGCATAAAGACCATATAGGGTTCCGTGGTTCCCCGGAACCCGCAGATTTACCCTCTTTCAACCGGACGCGGCAATTGCGGCCGAATACCGATGTTTGGCCTCTAAATCGGTACGGCCGGGCCGCGTCCCCCTTTTTCCAAACCCGGCCCTAAATATCATATGTATAACCCCCAAATCACTCTCTTTCCATGAACCTGCCCCAAACCGACAAAGAACAGGCCGCCTGCGCGTTCGATGCCGCCCCGGAGCATCCGGCTCCGTTGACCAAAAAATACGTCAAGGACATCATGCGTCGCCTCAAATACGGTTATCATCATATCTACGCCCTGATCGAAACCCTGCCGGAGGACGATTTCGCCATCGTCCGAAGGTACAGCTACCGGGACTACACGGAAGAAACACGCGGGTATGTCTTTCAGCCCTATTCGCTCAAAGGATTTTACGCCGGGGCAGCCTCTTTCCATGTGCGGGACGAGTTCTACATTCTTTTCGGCGGCGGCAGGCTGTGCAATGAATCGGAGACGAGCGTAAAGAACATCGAAACGCTCTACGACCGCTACCTGATCGACCGCTGCGAGGAAGCCATCCGGCGAAACGATCCGATCAGGATCACCCCTTCGCTGGCAAAACAGTACGGGCTGACGCGCTCCGATGCGCTGGTGGTGCGAAAACGGCTCGATGCGATCAACACCGCTATCGTAACCCGCCTGCAAAAGCAGTATGACGATCTGAAAGGGCTTGCCTGCATTCGAAAATAACCTCCCTCCCATTTTACCGAAAAAAATGATCGAAACGGATTTCAGCGAAGACCGGGCGCGGATCGAATACGTGATGAAAAACGCGATCCTGCCCTCCGGAGCCGTCGGCTACGAGACGACCGCCCGGCTGGCGCAAGACCTGAAAACAAAAAACGTCGACATGCTCGACCGCATTCGGCAGGGCAAAGGTAAAATCACCAAAACGCTCGCCCGGCGGATCAACGCCCGGTTCCCGGACTGTCCGGCAGAGTGGCTGCTCACGGGGCAGGACGCCCCGCCCGAACCGCCGCTTTTCCTGCCGCCCGATGCATACGAGAATCGCTGGTGGCTGGAAGAAGGCACGGATGCCGAGCTGTACACCGCCGGAATCCCCGGACGCTGGGAGCTGCAACGCTCGTTTCGGTGCAGCTGCCGGGAGCCGGGAAGATGGAAGGCGCAGGCCTGCGAACAGGTTCCGGGGTGGGAGTTCGGGGAAAACTACGTGACCCGTTGTATCGGATGCATGCGGATCGAAAGTTCGCGCTACCGCTACAACGAAATGGCCAAAAGGCTGGTAACGGCCAAATACGGAAACCGGTCGGTAACGAAACTGACCGACACCGAAATGATCCTGCTGGACTGGTCGGGGATGGGGTGCGGATACGTGGTGAAAGAAATTTACCTGCGCACCGACGGCATACCGGAAAAGGGGCCGATGCTGGAGATTTCCCATCACAGAATTTCCATGCCGTGACCCGAACCGGAAACGTCCGGCGAAACACACCCGCCGACGGCGAAACGTCGGTTTTAACGCCGTAACCCAAAGCCAACGCACTCCCTGTCGCCTCGAGCAGGACGAAGAAATCCCCGAAACAGGCGGCCGGCAGCGCGTTCTTCCTGCCGAATCGAAGCGGGGCCGGATTTCCCTGATCCGGCCCCTTTCATATTTACAGCATCTATAATGCGATAATAAATATCTATTTGATTTATATCACACCCTCCCCTATCTTTGCATCAACAAAAAGGAAGAACAACATAAACCATAAAAAACGAAAACGATGAAAACGCTGGATTACCTCGGGCTGAACGAAGCCCGGACAAACGAAACCGTAAACGCTTTGCAGAAACTCCTGGCCGATTACCAAGTTTACTACACCAACCTGCGCGGGTTCCACTGGAACATTCAGGGCAAGAGCTTCTTCGTGCTGCACGCCAAACTGGAAGAGCTTTACGACGGCGTGTCCGAAAAAGCGGACGAGCTGGCCGAACGCATCCTGACGCTGGGCGGAGTGCCGGAAAACCGGTACAGCGAGTACCTGAAAACCGCCTCGGTGAAGGAAGCGAGCGGAGTGACCTGCGGCCGCGAAGCCCTGAAAAACGTGCTCGATACGCTGAAGCACCTGATCGGGGAAGAACGGAAAACGATGGAAACCGCTTCGGTTGCCGGAGACGAAGGAACCGCAGCCATGATGAGCGACTACCTGCGCGAACAGGAAAAACTGGTGTGGATGCTGACCGCCTACATGGCGGAATAACCCGCCGAGCATGCGGAAAAAAGGACGGCCCTAAGGCCGTCCTTTTTTGTGGATCGTCCGTACGTCCCTTCTTTTAGCGATTACAGCGAGACCGTTCCGCCCCGCAACAGGGACTTTCCCGACATTCGGAAACGGGAGTGAATTCATGATGATGGCGTTCGGCCTCCATCGCTTCCCCGAATGTCCGATGCACGGTGCCGTGCGGATGCTCGGCAGGAGCGTAAATGGAATAGAGCTTCAGCGGAACATCGCCGATGTTGACGAGGTTGTGCCACTTCCCTGCCGGAACGAACACGGCGAAATCTTCCCCCACTTCACGGACGAAATCGAGCGTATCCCGACCGTTCCCCATCAGCACGCGCCCCTTCCCTTCCTCGATCCGCAGGAACTGGTCGATGTCCGAATGCCGTTCCAGTCCCACTTCCCCGCCCACAGGTATGGCCATCAGCGTAACCTGAAGATGGTCTCCGGTCCACAAGGCGGTTCTGAAATCCCCGTTTCCGGAAGTGTAGGCCTCGATGTCCAGCGTCGCCGGTTCCGGGCCGTAATCCTTCAGGACGATTTCGACGGGTTCGTTGTTCGCTTCCGTCACCGGAGCGGATGCCGGGGCCGGGGTTCGGCGGCAACCCGTGAAAAACAGTCCCGCCCAGACCAAGCCCAGACCCCAAAAAATCGTTGTGCGTTTCATCGTTAAATCCTTTATGGTGCGTTTGACCGGGTAAAAATAAACAATTTTTCCATTCGAACCCGAAAATCCGGGCCTTCTTCGTACGCGGGGCCTGCCGCCGGTTCCGTGCATTCGGCTTCCGTTCCGGGAAAGGCGCTGCGGGCCGTCGTCGCTATCCACGCGGTGCGACCAAACAGAAAGCCCCAGGCCCCGCCTGTCTTTTCGGAGCAACGTTCCGGCTTCCGGCCATCCGCTTTGCGACCGAACCGCCGATGCCGGGAAGCACGCTTTTTTCTTTTTCGATCCGGAGCCGCTCCCCGCCGGTTCGGAGTTTGTCGCTCCCTTCCCCGGAAATGTACTATCTTTACGGACAACAAACCGATCGCAACCATGAACGACACCATCCGAATCGACCCGACCCTCTGCATCCGCTGCGGCAGATGCGTCCGGGTATGCCCCTCCCGGATCTTCACCCAGGAAACGCCCGGCGGCGAAGTGGGCGTCCGGCATCCCGAAACCTGCATCGTCTGCGGTCACTGCGTGGCGGCGTGCCCTAACGGGGCGGTCGTCCATACCGCTTTTCCGCCGGACAAGGTGCACCCGATCGACCGGAAGAACCTGCCGACGCCGGCTCAGGTCATGCTCCTGTGCAAAATGCGGCGTTCCAACCGGGCCTTCACGAAGGCTCCCGTGCCGTCCGACATGCTGGATCAGATTCTGGAAGCGGCGCACCGCGCCCCGACGGCCAGCAACCTGCAGCAAGTGGAATTCACGCTGGTGACCTCGCCCGAAAAACTGCACGCCATCAGCGCTTTCACGGTGGAAACGTTTTCCTCGGTGCTGAAAAAGCTGGAAAATCCGCTGCTGAAACCTTTGCTGAAGCGAATGCTTCCCGGCGTTTACCGGTACCTGCCCACTTTTCACCGGCTGCAAAGCGAATTCGCCCGGAACAACGACCCGATCCTGCGGGGAGCCACCGCCGTCATTTTCATCCACGCCCCGGAAGGAAACCGGTTCGGCTGTCAGGACGCCAACCTCGCCTACCAGAACGGATCGCTGATGGCCGAAAGCCTGGGAGTGAGCCAGTTCTACACGGGATTCGTCTGTTCCGCCCTCCAGCAGGACAACTCCGGCAAGCTGAACAAACTGCTCGGCATCGACGGACGCATCCATGCAGGCATGGCGCTCGGCATGCCCGCCTTCAGGTTCACGAACTACATCGACCGGAAGGAACTGCGGGTAAAACGCATATAAAAACCGGGCTTTCAGAAACCCGGTTTATTGCGGAAATACCGTTTCGATTCGGCGGTTCTTTTCTCAGCGGGAAGGGAGTTTCCCCACCATTTTCGCCGGATCGACCCACCGGTCGAACTCTTCCGGCGTGACGTATCCCGATTCGACGGCGGCTTCCCGGAGCGTTTTGTTCTCCCGGTACGCCTTCTGCGCGATGGCCGCCGCCTTGTAGTAACCGATGTGGGGATTGAGGGCCGTCACCAGCATCAGCGAATCCTTCAGATGCCGGTCGATCGTCTCCTTCACCGGCTCGATCCCGGCCACGCACCGCTCCGCAAAGCTGGCGCACCCCTCGCCGATCAGCCGGGCGCTGTGCAAAAAGTTATAGGCGATCATCGGCTTGAACACGTTCAGTTCGAACTGCCCCGTCGCTCCTCCCACCGAAACGGCCACGTCGTTTCCCATCACCTGCGCGGCGATCATCGTGAGGGCTTCGGCCTGCGTGGGGTTCACCTTTCCCGGCATGATGGACGAACCCGGTTCGTTTTCGGGAAGGTGAATCTCCCCGATCCCGGCTCGCGGCCCCGAACCGAGCATCCGGATGTCGTTGGCGATCTTCATCAGGGCCACGGCGGTTCCCTTCAACGCCCCGTGGGTCGCCACCATCGCGTCGTGAGCGGCCAACGCCTCGAACTTGTTCGGCGCGGTCACGAAAGGCAAACCGGTCAGCCTTGCGATTTCGGCGGCCACCTTTTCCGCATATCCGTCGGGAGCGTTGATTCCGGTGCCCACCGCCGTTCCGCCCAATGCCAGCTCCGCCAGGTGCGGCAACGTAGCGCGGATCGACCGCAAAGCGTAATCCAACTGGGCGACGTATCCGCTGAATTCCTGACCGAGCGTCAGGGGCGTGGCGTCCATGAAATGAGTGCGCCCGATCTTCACGATGGGCATGAACTCGCGGCTCTTTTCCGCCAAAGCATTCCGCAACGCTTCGATCCCCGGCAGGGTGAGCCGCACCACCATCATGTAGGCGGCGATGTGCATGGCCGTCGGAAACGTATCGTTGGAAGACTGGGACTTGTTGACGTCGTCGTTCGGCAGGAGCGCCTTCTCCGGGTCGGTCAGCTTTCCCCCGGCCAGCACGTGTCCCCGGTTGGCGATCACCTCGTTGACGTTCATGTTGGTCTGGGTGCCGCTTCCGGTCTGCCAGATCACCAGCGGAAAGGAATCCTTCAGCCTTCCTTCCAGGATTTCGTCGCACGCCCTCACGATCAAGACACACTTTTCCGACGAAAGCACCCCCAAATCCCGGTTGACGATCGCCGCCGCTTTTTTCAGGTAGGCGAAAGCCCGGATGATTTCCGCGGGCATCCGGTCGGTATCGCGGGCGATCGGAAAATTCTGCACGCTCCGCTGCGTCTGCGGGCCGTAATAAGCATCGGCGGGAACCCGTACCTCTCCCAGCGTGTCTTTTTCGGTTCTGTATTCCATCTTTTGCGATTTTTTTCTCTGTCTTTATGAAGTTCCTGAAAAAGAAAAGGAGGGACGTTCTCTCCCCCTTTTCCCTCGATCGTTTTACGTCCGGCCTCGTGCAAGGCCGGCTCCATTACGCGTGTCAATCGTCGTACCCGGTCAGCCGGTAGTCCCGGTCGTACTTGAGTTCAAGCCCGTTGCCGAGTTTCACATCGTACCCCCGCTTGTCGCGGTCGATCTTCACGATTTTCAGGTCGGGATGGTTGGCGGCGACATGCGACCGGATCGCCTGGGGTACCACCGCATCGGGCACCGCGGATTTCCGGCAATCCACCTCTTTCCATTCCCCGTCCTTGCCGAATTCGATCTTGTCCCCGTTGGCGAACAACACTTCGTAATTCTTGTCCAGCCAGTCGCTTTCCTCCTTGGCGTAAGAAACTTTGGCAGAAGCGAAATTTTCCTTCAGGAATTGCTGCGCCCTGGCGGGAAGCTGATTCACCTCGATAGGGCGCTCCTTGTCCGCGCAGGCCGTCAGGCTCAGCGCAAACAGACATACTAATAAAACAAACGACTTTTTCATAACATATTCGGTTTAACTGGTCATACTGGTTCGATTTCTTTCCTTCCGCAAAGTTGATACCCAAAACGCATCCCTTCGAAAAAATCGCTTCCCTGTCCGACCGGCTGTCGTGGTTTCAAAGGGAATGTTAGGACATTATATTCACAAAGTATAAGTTGGCCCCCTGATAAAAGTAATAAATAGTTGTTAAACTTGGTCGTTATCCAAAAATAAATTATATTTATCATGTACAAATTTTAAAGAACACCCGTTTCCTCGGAAGAACGGCGCCTGCTCAAACTAACTTAAATCTTCGATGTCGTGAAAAAGCTTTTAGCCGTCTGCGCCGCTTTGGCAGCAATCGTAACATTCTCCTCCTTCATGCTCACGACCGGGGAAAAAACCGAAGCCCAACTTTTAGCGCTTCAAACCCAGCGGGTCTGCTTCACCGTTGCGGACGAATACGGAGACCCCCTCATCGGTGCTTCGGTAATGACCATTCGATACTTTTAACCCCGGTTAAGATTATAAACGTCATTCAACACTAACCTCAAAACTTACAGCTATGAAAAAAGGTTTACTGATCGTACTGGCATTTCTCATCGGGTCTGCATCTATGACTTTTGCCACAAACGCAAAGCCTGTAGAAGCCCCGACAAATACATCGGTTGCTCAAAGTGTAAAATTTCAAATTGTCGTTATCGTCAAAGATGAAACAGGAGCAACAATACCAGGGGCCAATGTGGTGGTTAAAGGAACGACCTACGGCTCAATAACGAACGTGGATGGAAGTGCCGTTGTTTATGCCGACATAGGGGATACTCTTGTCATTTCATTCATCGGTTATGAAAGTATCGAATACGAAATCACAAAAGAAATCCATAAATTGATTTTCATTCTTAAAGACGATAGTGCGACACTCGCAGAAGTCGTTTAAAAGAGATAACCCGGGATGTGAAAGGTCGTTTTTATCGGGGCTTACTTGCAAGTATTGTAAATATAGAATATCATTCGCCCGGCAAAATACAGGAATGTTTCAGGCAGGGTTGGAGGGACTCCGTTAAAGCAGTCCATATTTACCGGTATCGGGCTGAACGGTACAGTCGTGGAAGCAATCGCGGTAAAGACACGCTTTACACAACCACGGTAAACGGCATTTCCCAGTCCAGAAAAAGAACCGCAGGGCATGTCGTTTTGCGGTTTTCTCATTGTCCTACAAAACCGAAAAACGGGAAATCACCCCTACACGACAGGCAAAACAGTCCGAAATCCATTTTGCCCGGGAATTTCCCGGGCATTCTGTTCCCTTATCCGGGCAACGAAACACTCCTACGGCTGCCGCCCCAGTGCCCGATCCAGTACGTTTTCACCCGCCCCAAGCAACTGCGAAGGCATCGCGCAACCGTATTCGATGATTTTCCCTTCCCGGTCGATCAGTACGTATTGCGGAATTCCCTCTACCCCATAAGCCTTCACCCACGGATTGTTCTCCCAGCCTTCCCCGCTCAGGTTCACGCCCTGCAAGCCGTGCCGTTCCACCGCATCCTTCCAGCGCTTTCCGCCCGTATCCACACAGACATAAACGTATGCAATCTCCTTTTCATAATCCTTGTATTTCCCATGCAAAGCGGGCAAATGGGAAAACTGCGCGATGCAGGGGCCGCAAAACGTGCCCCAGAAATCGAGGTAAACCAGCTTTCCGCGGAAATCGCTCAACCGCACCGTATTTCCTGCCGTATCCGGAAATTCGAAATCCGGAGCGGAACTTCCCGGACGAAACCGAACGTACTGTTCCCGGACCCCTGACAGTTCGGAAAAGAAAGCGGGGGTTTCGCAAATTCGTTCGAATTCCCGGTACAAGGGCTCCATCCTGTCGAATGGGGTATAAGGGTAACCCTTCATCAAATCCCTGGCGATCATCCAGTCCCGAAGCAAAGGAGCCGCAATCATCCCCCACGTACAGCGGAACTGCCTGATCATCCGGTCGGAGAAATCCTCCTGCCGGGTAACATCCAGAAAGCGGTTCAGGCATTCGGTCGTACTGTAAACGTAAAAGAACTCCAAGAACTGCCGATAGATCGCGCTTTCCCGAAAAAGTTCGGGACGCAACACCCGATAAGCCGGCAGATACCGGCCCCCGCTTCCGTGCAAATCGCCGGAAGAAGTCACGCCGCAGCCATAGACCAGCGTATCGAGCCATTGCGTATTGGCTGCCCCCTGGTAAAGCACTTCATAATAGGTATCTTCCAAAAATTTCCGTTCGCGGGGAACCGGGCCGTGCTCCGCCACGAAATCCCGGATCGCCTTCGTCCGGTCTTCATAGTAGCTCTTCACCGGTTCCAACTCCGATGCCGTCATCGAAACGTTTTCCCGCGCCCGAAAATCGGAAAGCGCCAAACCCCTTTTCCGGTATTTGCGATACAGCTCCAGGCAAAGAGCCAGTTCCCGGTTCCGCTCCGGAGTCGTTCCTTCGACCCGCAGGGTTTCCAAAGGCTCGTTCCAGTCGAAAAAGACGGAAAGGGTGTCGCCCGGGCAGGTAAAAACGGTCACGGCGTCTCCCAGATAAAGGTACGCGTCCTGAATGTCCGTAACCGGAATCTTCCGCTCGAAAGCGCCGTTCGCCGCCACGGGTACATCATAAGTCCGGTTATGAATGTAATCGGTAACCGCCAACTGCCAGGTCTCCGTTTTTTCCGGCTTGTTGACGCTTGTTCCCCGAACCACGAAATAACCCCGGTTGAAAGCGGTATCCGCTTTCGGAAGGCTTTCGGAACCCCCTTGCGCCCTGGCTCCGAGGCTACAGCATAACACCGCGACGATGCTCCATACCCGTTTTTTCATCGCTTCCTCATTTAGTCATTGTAATCAGCAGTCGGTCGGGAACCGCTTTTCAGCGGTTCCTGACTTTAAAAATAAGGAATTTCCCGGTCACGAAAAAGGAATGGCGGAAAAATCGTACTTTTGGAAAATTTTCAACGACACCATGCAAACGAACATACTCGTGACGGGAGCCGGGGGACAGCTCGGTTCCGAACTCCGGAAGCTGGCGCATACGCTGCCCGAAGCCCGGTTCTTTTTTACCGACGTGCCCGAAATGGACATCACCGACGAAAAGGGAGTGCGGGAATTCGTCGTTGCCCACCGGATCGATACGATCGTCAACTGTGCCGCCTACACCAACGTGGACAAAGCGGAATCGAACGAAGCGACAGCCCGCAAGATCAATGCCCGCGGCCCCGAAGTGCTGGCGCAGACGGCAGCGGACAAGGATATCCTGCTGATCCACGTCTCCACGGATTACGTGTTCGACGGAACGGCCCACCGGCCCTACCGGGAAGAAGACCCGGTCGCTCCGCTCGGCGTTTACGGAAAGACCAAGCGGGAAGGGGAAGAAGCCGTCATTGCTTCCGGCTGCCGAAGCGTCATCCTGCGGACGGCGTGGCTCTACTCCGCCTACGGGAACAATTTCGTCAAAACGATGCTCCGGCTGGGCGCCGAATGGGAAGAGTTGCGGGTGATCTTCGATCAGGTGGGAACGCCGACTTATGCGGAAGACCTGGCCGCCGCTGTCCTGACGCTCCTGCCCCGGCTTCAGGAGGAGCCGCAGCAGGGGGAAATTTACCATTTCACGAACGAAGGCGTCTGCTCGTGGTATGACTTCGCTACGACGATCATGGAGCTTTCGGGAACCGACTGCCGGGTAATTCCCATCGAAACGAAAGATTATCCGACCGCTGCCGAACGTCCCGCCTATTCCGTGCTGAACAAGGGAAAGATCAAGGCCCGGTTCGGACTGACCATACCCCATTGGGAAAAATCCCTGAAAAGATGCCTGTCGGCGCTGCAAGAGTAACGACTGCCGGATAACCGAAAGGGGCTGCCGTCGGCAGCCCCTTTTCATTATATGCGCAACAGAAACCGACTATCTGACGGCCATGAAAGCGGCGTCGCTTTCGATGGCGTTCCGGAATGCCATCACACCGGCCTGAGACAGTTCCACTTCCATCGTTTCGCCGTCGGGAAGATAAATCAGCACATGGTCCTGATCGATGAAGGACATGAATTTGGTCGACCGACCGTCGGCCAATACCGACCAGCTGTCTTCCTTTTCATCGTACTTCAGTTCCACGGTCACGTTCTTGTCCTCGTTGGTCACTTCGTACCCGTCGGCATTGCGTTTCACCAGGTAGTTTCCGTCCTTGCCCTTGATGTGCTGCACCTTGCCCACGTCGTTCGAAGCTACCGGATTACCGCCGCCCCAGAATTCGATGCTGTTCAGCACCAGCACGTCGGCGATGACGGACACTTCGTATACCGGCAACACCCAGAACAGGAAGAACACCACTTCATTGGCAAATTTGCTTCCGATATTCTGGTTCCAGTTCAACAGTTTCCGGGAAAGCGGAAAAGAGCCGATGCAGGAAGAAAAACCGATGCTCCCGCACATCAGCATCACCATCCAAAAAGTCAATCTGTTTCTTTTCATAATTTAAAATTTTAAAAATAACTGCTATCCAAAATTCATATTTTTTTCCTGACTCCTGCAAAAATTAAACCTACTTTTACAAAGGCACCTCCAAACCCCTGTTAAAGATACGGACATCCGATCCGATCGACTTCTTCCGTCCGGTATTTTACCGTGTTTTACAGCATCATTTTTCCCGGTAAAGCATTCCTTCCCTACCGCTCCGGAATTCACTTTCATCACCTACACAAAATGCAAGCCGAAAAACGAGCGCCGTACACTTCCTCGGCAAAAACATCCGGAAACCCACGCTCCGACACCCTCCCCGGCCCCCCGACCGTTCTCCGTTGCCATATTCCAAAATATTTCAATACCTTTGCAAAGGCATAGCACAGTTTGTACCCGAAAAAATTCCGTTGCATCATGAACGAAGAAAAAACGACGAAAGAACCCGAAGAAATCGACCTGCTCGAACTGGTTCAGAAAGTCTGGAGCAAAAGAAAAACCGTATTCAAATGGACGGCTATCGGAGCCTTGGCGGGACTGATCATCGGGTTCAGCATCCCCGCGGAATTCACCACGACCGTCAAAATGGCGCCGGAAGGGATGAAAAGCGGTTCCCGGGCCGGAGGAATGGCCGATCTGGCCGCTTTGGCGGGATTCGATCTGAGCAGCGGTACGGGAGCGGACGGAATCAACCTCACGCTTTATCCGGATGTGGTCAGCAGCACTCCGTTCATCACGGATCTGAGCCGGATTCCGGTTCAGGGGAAAAAGATGGATTCGGCGGTCACCCTTTACGATTATGCGGCGGAAAAGATGAAAGCGCCCTGGTGGGGATACGTTGCACAGGCCCCCATGGCCGTTATCGGATGGATGGCCTCCCTCGGGAAAGACGAGGAGGAAGCGGACGACGGGACGCTGAATCCTTACCGGCTGACCCCGGAGCAGGAAGCCAACCTTACGGCCCTGCAAAGCCGCATCAACGTAGCGGTGGACAAGAAAACGGGCGTCATCACCGCTTCGGCCACCATGCAGGATCCGGCCATTTCGGCCGCGGTGGCCGATTCGCTGGTCAGCAAACTGCAGGAGTACATCATCCTTTACCGGACGGAAAAGGCCAAGCAGGACTACGAATTTACCCGGCAGCTTTTCGAAGATGCCAGAGGAAAATACTATGAAGCGCAGCAACGCTATGCGCAATATGCAGACGCCAACAAAAACGTCATCCGGGAATCGGTGCGCATCGAGTCCGACCGGCTCCGGAACGAACAGCAGCTGGCTTATAATGTTTACACCAATCTGGCTCAACAGCTGGAAATGGCCAAGATCAAGGTACAGGAACAGACTCCGCTGGTCACGGTGATCGAACCGGCACGGATTCCGGTGCGCAAATCCAACACCAGCAAGCTGGTCATTCTGATCGTTTGCGCCGTACTGGGCGGATTCGGGGCCACGGGCGCCATTCTGGTCAAAGACGTGTTCTTTCAAAAGGACGAGGCAGGAACGAAGACCGTCTGACGATCGTGCCCGTGCTTCATCCTTTCGGACAACGTCTTGTCCGGCGTTTTTCGTTGTCCCTGCTTTTCATCGGATGGCCTTTCGGGAGCACCCTGCTCACTTTCCGGCAGATGACGGCAGGCCGGGACCGTCGGTTCAGTTGGCTGCTTTTCACCCTTTTCGCCGGACTCTACGGCTATACGTTCGCCGTTACCGAACAAATGGACATGGATCTCTCCCGGATCTACGCCCTATACGACACCTTGCGGGGAAAGGGATGGGAAGAAGCGTTTCCCTATTTTTTCGTGAACGGGGATTTGTCCGGCTTTTTTTACTGGTCGGTCGGAACGCTGAACTTCCCGGCACAGATCATCGGTTTTCTGAGCAGCGCTTTCCTGTACGGTTCTCTGGCACTGATCGCCGCCAAAGCGCTCGAACTGACGGGAAAGCCCGTCCGGAAAGACCTGTTGCCGATCGCCTGCATGCTGCTCGTTTTCACCACCCATCCGTTCTTTTTCAACGGCGTCCGCTCCTCCACCGGAACCGTTCTTTTCGTCCTCGGCTGCCTCGACGCCCTGCAGGGACGAAAAGCCGCGGGCGCTCTGCCCGCAGCCTTCGCATTTCTCGTCCACTTTTATTTTCTGCCGCTCTTTTTCCTCTACCTGCTTTTCGCATACGCCGGACGAAAAACCGTTTATGCCGTATGCTGCCTGTTTTTAGCGGCCCTGCTTTTTTACCGGCCCCTGATGGGACTGCTGATCGGGCTGGCGGAAGCGGTCGGAGGCCCCGGAAACCTGCTGGCGGTGAAAATCGAAGGATACGCCCTGGAATGGGACGTCTCGAACGCACAGGGCCTTACCCTCGGCAGCCGGGTCTGGCTAGCCCAGAATTTCATACTGCTGGCAGCGGCAGGGCTAGCCGCCCTGTCCCCTTCCCTAAGACGGCTTCGCACCATCTATCCGTATCTGCCCCGGCTGGAACGGCTGATGCTGCTGCTTGCGTCCTTTCTGATCCTGAACGGGCGGAACCTGATCGTCGCCGGTCGGCTGCTTTATCTGCTGACCCTGCTGGCCATCCTCTACCTGGTGATCCTGGCGGCCCTTTGTCCCGGTTCCTCTTTATTTCACCAGATGCGATGGCTCACGGAAGCGATCCTTCTGATCGCCGCAGCCGCTTTCACGCTCGAATTGTTCCGCACCCGGCACGCATGGGAAATCTACGCCAACGTGCCGAGGCTTTTTTACGACAACCTGTTCTCCCTGCTGAACCTTCCTTTTCGGTCTAACGCCTATCCTGTCGGCCCATGACTATCCTGTATGCCGTCAATTCCCTCTGCAGCGGTGGCGCCGAAGCGTTCGCCGCCCGGCTGGCCTGCGAAATGGCCCGGAAACCCGGCACGGAGGTTCACCTGGCGGTCTATGCCGGAATCGGGGACAGCCGGGGAGCAGCTCTGGCCGGAGAACTGAAAGCCGGAGGCGTAACGTTTCACGATTTCGGCCTGCACCGGAATCCGGGCAAAATATTCCTTCCCCTGCGCTATGCCGCCTTGATCCGGCGAATCCGGCCCGACCTCGTCCATACCCACCTCGACCAAACCGACTTTTTCCTCCGGGCGGCCCGTCCCCTGTGCCCGGACATTCCTTTCGTGCGCACCCTCCACAGCGTGCGCTTCATCGCCGCCCTGCCCCGGTTCGTGCACCGGAACATGGCCCTTTCCTTCGATGCCAGCGTCGCCTGTTCCGAATTTGTCCGGCAACGATTCGCCTTCCCCGATCTTCGGCCTCGCCTCTCCGTCATTCCGAACGGGATTCGGATCGAAGAACCGGAACCCGGTAGCCGGCAGACCGTCCGAAAGCGGTTCGGAATCGACGACAAGGAAACCGTTCTGTTGATGGCCGGTTCCCTGCTGCCGCGTCTCGGGGGCTTTCCGAAGGCCCACGATCTGGTATTCCGCGCCCTGCACGAATTGCCCGGATTGTCCTGCCGGCTTCTTTTCGCGGGAGACGCTTCCAACCTATGCAGAGATTACGCCCCCGAACACGTCCGCGATTCCCGGTTCATTTTCACCGGCATCGTTCCCGACCTGCTCCCCTTCCTGTCGGCAGCCGACCTGATGCTGGCTCCTTCCCGGTTCGAAGGACTGCCCCTAACCGCTCTGGAAGGAGCCTGTCAGGGGCTTCCGCTGGTGTGCTCGGACATCGGGGCCTTCGATCCGTTCCGGGGAACGGGTACCCGTATATGCCGGGCCGGTTCCGTGGAAAGCCTGAAATCGGAACTCGCCTGCGCGGTCTCGCATCTTCCGGAACTGAAAACCGAAGCCTGCAAAAAGCGGGAATGGTACCGGCAGACCTTTTCGCTCACCGCAACCGCCGAACGTTACCTGCGTTTATACGAACGATTACTCACCCTTAAAAAGAAATAACGATGAAACCCGGACATTTGCTCGGAAGACTCGCCTTCCACACCGCTTTTCTTTTCATCCGAACGGCAGGTCTATTCAGCCACCAGCTGTACATGCGCCTTTATTTGCCGCTGCTGAAAGCGGCGGGCATGCGGTTCGACGGAAAACCCCGCTACATCGGAGCACGGGTGGAATTCGACGACTTCCGGCTGATCGCCCTGGGAGATCGGACGGTGATTTCCGACCGGTGCCGGCTGGTGACGCACGACTATTCCTACACCACCGCCCGGATCGCCGCCGGGAAACCGCTCCGGACGGATACGGCTCTCATCCGGGGAATCACTCTCGGAAACAACGTATTCGTTGGAACCGGCTCCCTGCTGCTGCCGGGAACGGAAATCGGGAACGATGTCGTCATCGGTGCCGGAAGCGTCGTGCGGGGCAGGATTCCCGACGGATCGGTAGTGGCGGGCAACCCGGCCGCCGTTCTCCGCTCCATCCACGAACAAGCCGTGAAATGGGATACCCTTCCCGCATCCCGACTCCGCTCCGACAAGCGATAAAACGACGCCCGTGAAACTCATCGTCAACGTATCGGGCAACCTGGGCGGAGGCGGCTTGCAGGTAGCGCTCTCCCTTCTGCGGGAATGCGTTTCCTTTCCCGAACACGAGTACCACGTCTTTCTGGGCAGGGCCGTCGGTTCCCGGCTGAACCGGGAACGGTTCCCCGAAAACTTCATTTTCCACGACATCCCCCGCCTTCCGAAATACCGGTTTCAACTCCGTCTGGGCAACCTGGAAAAACGGATCCGCCCCGACGCGGTTTTTACCGTTTTCGGGCCGGCCTACTGGCGTCCCGCCGCACCCCACGCGGAAGGGTACGCCATTCCGCATTACCTTTATCCGGAATCCCCCTTTTTCCAAAACCTGTCTACGGCCGGACGGCTGCGCCTCGTGCTTCTGGAACGGTTTCACCGGTTTTGCTTCCGCCGGGAAGCCGACCTGTGGATTGCCGAAACGGACGAAACCGTGCGGCGGCTGAAATGGTTTCTGAACCGGAAAACGGTTTATACCGTCTCCAATACCTGTTCCGCCGGGTTTCTTGAACCCGTTCCGGACCTTCCCCCGTTGCTGCCGGAAAAAAGGCCGGATGAGTTCCGAGTGCTGGTTCCGGCGGTACCCTATCCGCATAAAAACCTCGCTCTGCTGGGGAAAATCGCCGACGAACTGCGCTTCAGGCAGGCGGAAAACGTCCGGATGGTCGTCACCCTCGCCGAGAGAGACTACCAACGGATATTCGGCTCCCGCTATCGGGATTCCATTGTGAATGTCGGAACGGTTCCTCCCGAAAAATGTCCCGGACTCTATCACGAATGCGATGCCGTGTTCCTGCCGAGCCTGCTGGAATGTTTTTCGGGGGTCTGGGCGGAAGCCATGGCGACCGGCAGACCGCTGCTGGTATCCGATCTGAGTTTCGTCCGTCCGGTTTGCGGAACGGCAGCGCTTTACTTCGACCCGCTGGATGCCGAAGACGCGACGGATAAAATCCTCCGGCTGAAAAACGATCCGTTCCTTCGGGAAAAACTGATCGCCGCCGGAACCGACCGGCTGCAAACCTTCGGCACAGCGGTCGACCGTACTGAAAAGACGCTTTCCATACTTTCTTTGCCGGCATTTTTAAACGCAAAAAGTCGGAAATCATAACTTAAAAAGTTATATTTACGGTATAAACCCGTTTGTACCGGCCATGAATCCCGTCAAAGACACCTTCCTGACAGCCTGCGGCATTTTTCATTACCGCTTCTGTCTCAAGGGATCGGCTTTTCTGTCTCCGAACGAGCTGCAAAAGTTTCAGTATCGGAAGCTGAAGAAATTGCTGGCGGCAGCGGGACGGCATACGGCGTATTATCGAATGCTTTTCCGGAAAATCGGATTCGATCCGCAACGGGATTTTCGCAGCATGGCCGATTTGTCCCGGATTCCGATCCTTTCCAGGGAAGAGGTGCGCACTCATCCGGAACTTTTTCTGAACGAGCGCTATCGAAAACGGGGTATCCGGCTGCGAACCTCCGGCTCGACCGGCGAACCGCTCGAAGTCCGGGTGAATGCCCGACACTGGATCACGGAACAGGCGGTCATCTGGCGCCAATGGAAAAGGGCCGGATACCGGATGCGGGACAAAATGGCCATCGTACGTTCCTACGCGCCGCGGGACGGGAAACCGATCCGGCACGACCGGCTGCGGAATTTCCGCTATTACAGCCCGTTCCGGCTGGATGACTTGCACATCGGCCTTTACCTGGAAGACATGCGCGGGGAAGGGGTAAAGTTCCTGCGCGGCTATCCTTCGTCCGTCGGCACGCTGGCGGACTACGTTCTGAAACACCGGCCCCCGCTTCCGAAACTCCAGGCGATATTCACCGCTTCAGAGGTGCTGACCGATGAAAACCGCCGCCGGATGGAAACCGCTTTCGGCTGTCCGGTGTTCAACCACTACGGGCTGGCGGAATGCATCGTCATGGCCGGAACATGGGAGCCCGGTTCCGATCTTCGTTTCTATCCGGAATACGGCTACACGGAACTGCTGAAAACGGAGCAGCCGGGCTTGCGGAAGATCGTGGGCACCAACCTGAACAACCGCGCCATGCCGCTGATCCGGTACGACACGGGCGATCTGGCCGAAACCGGTTCCGAGGATGGTGCAACCGGCCCCGCTCCCGTCGTGCGGAACATCCGGGGCCGCGCGGACGCCGTCCTGCGACTGGCCGGAAGGCGCATTCCGCTTACCAATTTCTATACCCTGCTGGAAAATTACCCTTCCCTCGAAAGCTGGCAAATCGTCCGCCTCTGCGACACGAAGATCGAACTGAGGTTTTCCGGGACGCTCGCATCGGAGGAAGAACAAGAAATCCGGCACGGATTCGCCCTGCGGCTGCCGGAGGGAACCGTCCTTTCTTTGCGCTCCGGATTCCCCTTCATTCGAACGGGAGAAGGCAAAAAGAATCCTTTCGTATCCGTTGCTTCGGATACGGAAACCGGTTCGGCTCTTTCCGACAGGAAGGCTCCCCGTCCCGCAAGGCTGTGCATCGACATGCACACCCATTCCTGCCGTTCCGCCGACTGCGACACCACGGTCGAAGAAATCGTCCGACAGGGAACGAAAAGGGGACTGACCCACATCGTTGTGGCCGATCACAACCGTTGCGGATTGAGCGACGCGGAAACGGCAGAAGCCCGGAAGGCGGGAATCATCCTGCTGCGGGCCATCGAATTCACCACCGAGGAAGGCGTGCACCTGATCGGCATTCATCCGCGCATCGGGGATTTGGAAAAACCGGCACGACATTATCCGCTCCGGGAACTTGCCGAACTGCTAACCCGGTTCGGTGCGATCCTGCTGATCCCTCACCCTTCCGACCCGACGGGATTGACCGGCAACGGCTCCATTCCTCCGGAAACGGTTCATGCCGTACTTTCGGCAGCTCATTTCATCGAAACGGACAACCGGAACCACGGAAAAACCGCAGGCATGGCTGAAATAATCGCCCGTTATCCCGACCTGACCCCCGTCGTGGGCAGCGACGCCCACAGCCCGAATGCAGTAGGCGCCTACCGAAATATCGCCTTCCTTTCGACCATGCCCGGACAGGAATACGAAACGCTTCGGCTGTTGCACGGAAGTTCCGTTTTTTTCGACTGCGACCGCTCCCGATGGCCCGTCTTTATGCGCAAACTGAAAAAGACGGCTGTCTGCCGCCGGGCGCTACGCCACCTGCCGCCCCGGTTCAAAGCTTTACTGAAACATCGTTTTAACTGCTGACTTTCTTTCCATGAAGCAACTGACCCAAAACCTGCGTACCGGAGAGACCCTGCTGGAGGAAGTGCCCGTACCGCATCCCGGCCCCGGAGAAGTGCTGATCCGCACCCGCTGCACGCTGGTATCCGCAGGTACCGAGCGGATGCTCGTCCGTTTCGGACGGGCCGGATGGATCGGAAAAATCCGGCAGCAGCCCGACAAGGTCGGACAGGCGCTCGATAAAATCCGTACCGACGGTCTGTCCTCTACGCTCCGGGCAGTCAAGGGCAAGCTGAACGCCCCCCTGCCGCTGGGTTACTGCAATGCGGGAACCGTCGTCGCTGTCGGGGCCGGCGTGCATTCGTTCGCCGTCGGCGACCGGGCGGTCTCCAACGGCCCTCATGCCCAGTACGTCCGTGTTCCGGAAAACCTGACCGTCCGAATACCGGATTCCGTCTCCGACGAGGAAGCAACATTTACAGTGCCCGGCGCCATCGGATTGCAAGGCATCCGGCTCTGCAACCCGACCCTCGGCGAAACCATAGTCGTAGCCGGGCTGGGACTGATCGGACAGCTTACGGCGCGCCTGCTGCTGGCCAACGGCTGTCGGGTCATCGGCCTCGATCCGGACGAGGAACGCATCCGGTTGGCGACGGATGTCGGAATCCGTACCTGCCGCGTCGGCGGGAAAAGCGACCCTGTCCGTTTCGTACAGGAAACCACGGGCGGGAGGGGAGCGGATGCCGTCCTTCTGACCGCAGCGACGGAGGACGACGGACTCGTTCATCAAGCCGCACAAATGTGCCGGAAACGGGGCCGGATCGTGTTGATCGGAACCGCCGGTCTGCACCTCCGCCGGTCGGATTTTTACGAAAAAGAGCTTTCTTTTCAAGTCTCCCGTTCCTATGGTCCCGGACGTTACGATCCCCGGTACGAAGAAAAAGGATACGACTATCCCCCGGAACACGTCCGCTGGACAGTCCGGCGGAATTTCGAGGCCGTGCTGGAACTGCTCGCAGACCGGCGGATCGACGTGCGTCCCCTGATCTCGGAACGGCTGCCGCTCGAAGGCTACCGGAAAATTTACGACCGGATCGAAACCGGTCAAAACCTGGCCACTCTGCTGGATTTCCCGGAAGCGGCGGAAGGCAAACAGCCTGCATCCGTCCCTGTGGTCGAAAACCGCCCGGATGTTTCTACCGTCTTTCCGGGCTTTGCGGCAACGACTGTTGTCCGCAGGAACGGTACGGCCTGGGGCATCGTCGGAGCCGGAAATTTCGTCCGCTCCACCCTGCTCCCGGCCCTGAAAGAAGCCCGAATCCCGGTCAAACACATCGTTTCCCGGTCGGGACTGACCGCCGCCGATGCCGCGCGGAAAGCCGGGATCCCGGTGTGCGGGAGCGATTACCGGGAAATGCTAAACGATCCGGAGATCGGTTTGGTGCTGATCGCCACTCGGCACGACCTGCATGTCCCGCTGGCCGTGGAAGCGTTGAAGGCCGGGAAACACGTGTACGTGGAAAAACCGCTCGCACTCGACGAGGACGGACTTTCCCGGCTGACGGAGGCCTACGAAAATCGTCCGGAAGGGATCACCCTGACGACGGGATTCAACCGGCGGTTCGCTCCGCTGGCCGTCCGGTTGAAGGGAATGCTCGATACGCTGCCGAAAAACATCGTCGTCACCGTCAATGCGGGAGCGCTGCCGCCTGACCACTGGACGCACGACCCCGAAACCGGCGGCGGACGCATCGCCGGGGAAGCCTGTCACTGGATCGACCTTTGCGGCTTCCTGACCGGCAGCCGGATCGTTGCGGTCTGTGCCGACCGGCTGGGCGAAACCGTCGGGCACCCGGCGGACAACGTCTCCATACTGATGCGCCATGCCGACGGCTCCCGGGCGACCGTCCACTATTTTTCCAACGGGCACCGTTCTTTTCCGAAGGAGCGGATCGAAGTCTTTTCAGGCGGGAAGGTCTTCGTGCTGGACAACTGGAAAAGCCTGCGGACATACGGGGCGGGAAACCACCATAGGTACCGGACGCGGCAGGACAAGGGACACCGCACCCTGCTGCTGAGGTTGCAGGAAACGCTGTGCAAAGGGGAAACGCCACCGATCCCGTTCGAGTCGCTGGCCGGCACTACGCGGGCGACGCTGGCAGTCGCAGAATCCCTGCGGCAAAGAACCTGGATCGACATTCCCCCGAAATGAACCTCATCCGTTATTGGCATACGCTGATCCGCCTGACGCCCCGACAGCTTTTCTTCCAACTGCGTTTCCGGGCGGAAAGCGGGCTTCGCCGGAAGCCCGAACGAAAACTCCCGGAGCAGAAATGCGTGCAGGGTTTTCCGGTCGGGCTGCTTCCGGACATTCCCAAACGTCCGTGCCGCCGGGGAAACCGGTTTCGTTTTTTGAATGTCACGGATGAGTTTCAAGACTGGAACGACGTGAGACATGGCAAATTATGGGCATACCACCTGAACTACATGGACTGGCTCCTGCAACCGGATGCGGATTTCGGTACGGGATGGCTATGGATAGAACGGTTTATCGCCCACTTCCGGGACGGTTCGGTCGGCAGCGAAGCTTATCCCCTCTCCTTGCGGATCGTCAATTGGATCAGGTTCCTGTCCCGGCACGCCGACCGGCTGACAAAGCGGCAAAAAGAAGCGGCGGACGCCTCCCTGTACGGTCAATGCCGGATGCTGTCCCGCCGGATCGAATATCGGCTCGGCGGCAACCACCTGCTGGAAAACGGTTTCGCCCTGCTCTGGGGCGGCGTCTATTTCCGAAATGGGGCGTGGTCGCAAAAAGGGGTTCGGATACTCGTCCGGGAATTGAGAACCCAGATTCTTGCCGACGGGGGCCATTTCGAGCAATGTCCCGCCTATCACGCCCTGATGCTGGAACGAATACTGGACGCGGTCAACCTGTTGAGAAACAATCCATTTACCGAAACCGAAAGTTTTCTCGCCCTTTTGCCGGACATCGCCTCCCGGATGTTGGGATGGCTGAAAGCCGTCGCATGGACGGACGGCACCCTGCCGCCTTTCAACGATTCGGTTCCGGAGGCGTTTCCTTCCCTCGATGAACTGACCGCCTATGCCGAAAGGCTCGGAATCGCACCGAAGACCATCCTTTTGGGCGCATCGGGTTACCGGAAATACGAAAGCCCTTTTTATGAATGCCTGACCGACATCGGCGGCTTTACCGCCCGCCACAACCCCGGACATTCCCACGCCGACACCCTTGGGTTTCTCGTCCGCCTTCCGTCCGGGCCTTTCGTGGTGGAAACGGGCGTTTCCACCTACGAAAAAAACGCACGCAGGCAATACGAACGAGGCACCGCAGCCCACAACACGGTAACCGTCGGGAACCGGGATTCGAGCGAGGTATGGGGCGGCTTCCGGGTCGGGCGACGGGCACGGGTCACGGTACTTACGGACACGTTCTGGGAACTCGCTGCGACGCATGACGGTTACGAACGTCTGTTCGGAGCGGTTCACGAGCGGACCTTCCGGTTCGAGGAAAACCGGATAACGATTGTGGACAGGGTGCCGGGAAAACGGAAAAATCTGCTCCCCGTCGCCCGCCTGCACCTGCAGACGGAGCAAGGCGTGTTGTATGCAGACCGGTTCGTTTGCGACAAAGCGACGATCACATGGCGTGGAGCCGAAGAGGCCGCAACGGAAACCGTCCGGATCGCCGCCGGCTTCAACCGGTTTCGGAAAGCGACGCGCCTTGTCCTAACCTTCCGGAAGGAACTGGAAACGGTCATCGTTTTTCATCCGACCGAAAAAAACACGTCGCAGCCATGAAATGCCTGATCGTCGCCTCCGCTTTCGCTCCCGAAACGGGAGCCGCCGCCTATCGCCTGACCGAACTGGCGGCTGCGCTGCGGGAAACGGGAATCGAAACCGAAGTGCTGGCCCCGCTGCCCAATTACCCGACCGGAAAAGTATTCCCGGCCTACCGGCACAAAAGCTATTGCAGGGAGACGATCCGAGGCATTGCGGTCTACCGGTACCCCGTTCTCCCTTCCCGATCCGTCCGTCCGTTGTTCCGTCTTCCGGGAATGTTGTTCGCTGCGCTGGCCCTTTGGGGATTCGGGGCGCATCGCAGGCGAATCATCGGCTACGATTTCGTCCTCATTCAGTCGCCACCGCTGCTCTCAGCTATTTCCGCCCTGTATCTTTTCGGAAAACTTTACAAGAAGAAAATCCTGCTGAACGTCTCCGACCTCTGGCCGTTGACCCCCGCCGAACTGGGCAAAATCCGGCCTTCCCACCTTGCTTACCGTCTGGCGGAACGGATGGAGCGATACCTCTACCGGCACGCAACCGCTGTGATGGGCCAGTCGGAAGAAATTCTGAACCGTATCCGTCGCGCTTTTCCCGAAAAGCCGTTGTTTCTGTATCGGAACCTGCGGCGGGAAACGGCGGCTTCCGGACCGGGAACGGCGTTTTCGGAAAACGATTCCTTTTGTAAACTGAAAATCGTCTATGCCGGTCTGCTGGGGCGGACGCAGGATTTGCTTTCCCTGTTGCGTCGGATAAATTTCACGGAACTGAAAACGGAACTGCACCTTTACGGCGAAGGAAACCAGCGTCCCGAAATCGAGAAATTCATCCGGGAACATCCGGGTCGGTCAGTACGCTACTGCGGACTGCTTCCGAAACCGGAAATGAATCGCATACTGCCCCGGTACGACGCCGCTCTGATCCCCCTGAGCGTTCCGCTGACGGGAGCCGTTCCGTCCAAGCTATTCGACGCGATGGCGGCGGGGCTGCCGGTGCTATTCTGCGGGGGAGGCGAAGGAGCGGAGATCGTCCGGCGCCACGGTATCGGGTTCGTTTCCCCGCCGGGAAACTTCCGGGCGCTGGAAAACAACATCCGGGCGCTGGCCGCCCTGTCCCGCAACGACCGCAACGATCTGTCGAAACGTTGCCTCGACACGGCCCGGCAGGCATTCGATTTCAAAACCCAGTTCGAAGAATTTCTCCGGTTCGTAAAAAGGATGCGGTAAGACGTTAGCGACACGCAAGAACACGCCGGTTTCACCGGACAGCCCGTCTTACAACCCGTTCACCGCCTTCCGGAGCCGGGCCAGCCGTTCTGTTTATGCCATCGAAAACCTTGTTCAAGAAGGTGAAAAAACATTCGTCATCCCATCCGTACTGAAGACGACAAGGGCGGGAAGATTCCCGTCCCTGATTTACTCAGGGTAACGTTCCCTACAAAAAGTCGAAAAACGGCAGCACATACCGGGCCATAAACCGATGACCGGTATCGTTCGGGTGCACCCCGTCCGCCGTCAGGGTAGCCCCTTCCGGGCCGCTCCCCGTCAGGCCGTCCCGGAGGTTGCCGTACCGTTTTCCGAGCGCTTCCGCCGCAAACCGCGAAATGTCCGCAAAGGCATATGCGGCATACTCCGAAAGCATACGGGCAGCCACCGCATCGTAGTTGTCCCGGACGGTCACGATATCGCCGTTGCTGCGGACAGCCGTCGCCGGATCGCCCGACGCATCGTGATTTTCCGCATACAGTCCGAACGGCGGCTGAAACAGGATCATTTCCCAGCCCGGAGTGTCGGCGCCATGCACCGGAATCGAAGCCCCATTGTTCTCCCAGACATTGAAATACCACGAAGCGAGAGAATCGGCGAAATATTGCGGCAAATATCCCGAACCGAGCCGGTCGCCCTCCCATCCGGCCGTGGTGATTTCCGCCAGCAGCAGATCGGGAGCGAATCCCCAGATGTCGTTGTCCTGATACCGTCCCAACCCTTTCGGATTGGTGCTCCAATTGTGTCCTTCCCGCGCGGCGTTCACCAGCGTGAACAAATATTCCCGCGGCGAATACTCGATTCCCCAATAGCACAAGTGTTTTCTCTCCGCTCCGTTTACGATGGTCACCGTTTTGGCCGAAGCGGACGTATCGGCATTTTCCGCATCCCTCGCCCGAAAGCACAATCGTTTCTGGAAAGTGGTGTTTCCCTTCGTGTCCGTGGCCGGAAATTCCAGCGTCGAAAAGACGAATCCGTTCGCCTCCCGCCACGCCGTCCCGTCCCACGCCTGCAGCCTGCCGTCTCCCTCCCCGACCTGCACGGTGCATTCGCCGCCCAGCGTATCGGAACGATAAACGAAATTGCAGCGCCGCATCCCTGCCGGAACCGAAAAGGCGACCGAAGCGCCCGCCGCCGAAGCAAGGCGTTCCGGAGCCGTCCGCCCCGCTGTCCGGTCATCCCAGCCGTAGCTTTCGATATCCGTTGCATCCGGCGTACTCCAAACGCCCGTTTCCGTAAAGACACCCGGCGCGTCCCACCGGCGGTATTCCTGCCCCGGCCAATCGGCACTCAATCGGTCGAACACCAGCGAAGCCAGGTGGTTTCCTTCCAGCAACGGAGGCCGGAATGGAGCGTCCTCCCGCAAGGTGCATCCCGCTGCGCCGAGCGCTGCCGTTCCGCCCGTGACGACGATCGTCACGTCTTCCCTTCGCCGCAGGAACTTTTCGGTAAAGCGGGGAAATTTCCGGCTGACGCCGGGATAAACCGGAGCGGGCAGCAACCGATCCGGTTCCCGCGTCAGGGTTTCGGGAAGCACCCCCACTTCCCTGCCGTAAGGCATGTAGACCGAATACCGTTCCCTTCGGGCCATATAGAGCTCCTCCGGGGCGAAACCGGGCTGCAGGTTCAGCACCAGGAAGCGGATGCACCGGTTCTCCGGCACGGCGATTTCGATGTATTCCTCCGCCTCGGCGACCTCCGCCAGACCGAGGCACCGCCTGTCCGTGTCGAAATATCCCTGAATGTCGTAACCGAGTGAAAAATGCCGGTACAGGCCCGCTTTCCGGATTCGATAAGCGGCTCCCGGCTCCACCGGAAGGTAATCGCTGCGCACGATCTGTCCCGAAACCTCCGCATTTCCCGTCACCGCGCATACCCCCCAATCGTAAAACTCTTCCCGATTCACCGCCGAAGGGTCGAGCCGGTTTTCGTTGACCGTCCGGGCCAAGCC
Source organism: uncultured Rikenellaceae bacterium (assembly GCA_946486375.1). Lineage (GTDB taxonomy): Bacteria > Bacteroidota > Bacteroidia > Bacteroidales > Rikenellaceae > CAMLTW01. The sequence continues at coordinate 62,961 of CAMLTW010000001.1, read as the reverse complement.
GTCCATCCGAAGCACCGCCTCGCCGAACGCCTCCGCCGCACGCAGCACCCGTTCCGGCGCGGCCTCTTCGGTAACGCGGGTTTCCAGATAAGGTTCGTAATACCGGTAATTCTCCTTCTCCGCCAGATAGTACGCCGGATTTACGGCCGCCGCATCCAGATTCAGCACCACGAAACCGGTTCCTTCCGTCGGTGTGAATTCGAGCGTGTCCGCCCCTTCGTTCACCGAAAGCAGGCCGATCGGATTCCGGTCGCTGTCGAAACATCCGTTTTTCGCATAGCCGTACTGCTTGTGCCGGTAAAGGCCGGCTTTGAAAACCCGGTAGGTTTTCCCCGGCTCCACCGGAATATAACCGCTCCGCATCACCTGCCCGGTCACGATTTCGTTGCCGAGCACCCGGTTTTCGTCCCAGCCGTAGAATTCGCCGGAATCGATTTCAGAAGGATCGAAAAGGTTGGAAGTGCGACGACGGGTAAAACGAGCGTCGATGGCTTCCACCTGGGCTGTCCGGGCATAATCCGTCAGGGCGATTTCCAGCTCCGTCCGTTCCCACCACGAACGGTTCCCCGGCTTGAAGAAAAACGCGATGACGTTTTCCTTCCGGATCGTCAGAGGCTGCCCCGCCGCATCCCGGAAATGCGCATAAGCGCCGACGCCGGAGGCCACATACAGTTGGGCGTCCGGCGAAACGGCAGGACGGGTGGAAGGACTCGCCACCCCGGCCAACCCGGCTTTTCCCACGACACGGCCGGCATTCAACACCCGGCCGTCGCTGAGGGTCAGGCTAAGGGTTCCGTCTGGCTCCACCCCCGCGTCGGTCACGGAGGCACCGTCCAGCCCGATGCGTCCCGTGACGGCGATTTCCGCCTCCAGGGTTTCCCCCAGCGGCACGGTCAACGGACCGGCGCCGAAAATTTCATCGATTTCATTCATAGGTTTTTCATTTTTACGGAAGGTTCCAACAGGAGGATTTTTCGGACGGCCATCCGGACGGCCCCCGTCGGCCGGTGAATCAGCTTTACCTGCACCCGGCATTCCCCGGCGGGCAGCGTTTCCGTCATGGCCGGAGCGATGTTCACCCCCAGCGTGCCGTCATCGATCCGAAGGATTTCGAGCGGCCCGGTCTTCCGGGTGGAAAATCCGAGCTTTTCCCCCACCAACCGGGTATAAAAGCAGGCTTCCGCCTCGTAATCCGCCAGCGACAGCGGCGCACCGGTCTCCGTCCGACGCACCCGGAGCAGTACGGCCAGGGAAGCGCCCCGGTAACAAACCGGCAAATCGTTCATGCGAACATCCATAGAAGTAGGTATTTTTGCAAAAATAAGGGTGCGGAAACGCCGTTTTTTCCACATTTACGGACGGGAGGCATCCGAAACCACGATCCGAGTGCGTATATTTGCGTTGTGAACCGAAGAAAACCGTCCGTCTTCCGGACTCTTTTCTGCACGAACGATGGAAAAAGAAATCACCTATAAACGGCTTTCCGAGCTGAAAAATTCGGAAGAGGGAATCATCACCCGCGTATTCGGACACGGCTCGTTCCGCAACCGGATCACGGAGATGGGATTCATCCGGGGAAAGACCGTGAAGGTCATCAAGAACGCTCCGCTGCTCGATCCGGTGGAATACGAAATCATGGGGTATCGCATCGCCCTGCGCCGCAGCGAAGCCGAACTGATCGAAGTTTCCACCTCTCCGGAAATCGCCGGAAAACTCGCCGCCTCGTCCCCGGAAGACGCGACGTTTCGGGACGAAACCGTGAACCGGTTTCTCCACGAAACGGGAAACATCATCAACGTGGCGCTGGTCGGGAATCCCAACTGCGGGAAAACCTCCCTGTTCAACGTGGCCTCCGGTTCCCACGAGCGGGTCGGGAATTACAGCGGCGTGACGGTGGACGCCAAGACCGCCGTTTTCCGGCAGAACGGGTACACCGTCAACATCGTGGATCTGCCCGGCACCTATTCGATTACGGAATACACCCCGGAGGAACTCTATGTCCGCAGCCACATCCTCGAAGAAATGCCCGACGTGGTCATCAACGTGGTGGACGCCTCCAACCTCGAACGGAACCTGTTCCTGACCACGCAGCTCATCGACATGAATCTGAAGGTGGTCATCGCGCTGAACATGTACGACGAACTGGAAGCATCGGGCGCCGGATTCGACTACGACCGGCTGGGACGGATGATCGGGATTCCCATCATTCCCACCATCGCCTGCAAGAACCGGGGGATCATCAACCTGTTCGACAAAGTGATCGACGTGTTCGAGGACAACGAACCGATGGTGCGGCACATCCACATCCACTACGGCACGGACATCGAACGGAGCATCGCCGCCCTGCAGGATCTGATCTGGAAAAACAGCGACGTGGTCGCCCGCTATTCTTCCCGTTATTTGGCTATCAAGCTGCTGGAAGGGGACAAAACCACGTTCCGGCTGCTCAAACGCGCCCCGAATTACGCCGCCATCACCGAAACGGCGGCCAGGGAAAGCGCCCGGATCGCCAAAGCCTACGGAGAGGAACCCGAAACCGTCATCGCCGACGCCAAATACGGTTTCATTTCCGGGGCACTGGAAGAAACCTACAAAGGGGCGGCCGCCAGCAAGAGCAAACGGGCCGCCGACATCGACCGGATCATGACGCACCGCATCTGGGGTCTGCCGATTTTTCTGGGCCTGATGTGGCTGATGTTCCAGGCCACGTTTACGCTGGGAGGCATCCCCGCTAGTTGGATGGAAAACGGCATCGACCGGCTGAGCGGCTTCGTGAACGGTCTGATGCCGGAAGGTTCCCTCCGGGAACTCCTGGTCGACGGCATCATCGGAGGCGTGGGAGGAGTGATCGTTTTCCTGCCGAACATCCTGATCCTCTTTTTCTTCATTTCGCTCATGGAAGATACGGGCTACATGGCCCGGGCCGCTTTCATCATGGACAAGCTGATGCACAAGATGGGGCTGCACGGCAAATCGTTCATCCCGCTGCTGATGGGGTTCGGGTGCAACGTCCCGGCCATCATGGCCACTCGGACGCTCGAAAGCCGCAAAGACCGCATCCTGACCATGATGGCGATTCCGTTCATGTCGTGCAGCGCCCGGCTTCCGGTATATGTGCTGCTCATCTCGGCATTCTTCCCGGCCCGGCAGGGACTGGTGCTGTTTTCGGTCTACCTGTTCGGCGTAGCCGTGGCGGTCGTTTCTTCACTGGCGCTCAAACGGCTGTTGTTCACCCGGGAAGAAGCTCCGTTCGTCATGGAACTGCCGCCTTACCGGATCCCCACGGGACGCAGCGTCGTCCGGCACATGTGGAACAAAGGGGCCCAATACCTGAAAAAAATGGGAACGGTGATCCTGCTGGCGTCCGTCATCATCTGGGCCCTGGGACACTATCCCCTGAATCCGGAATATTCGAAAGACTACGACGGCCTGCGGGCACGGATCGAAGCCGCCCCTGTCCCGGAAGAAGTCAGGGAAAGCGAACGGGAACGCCTCGCCCGCGAACAGGCGGCGGAACATCAGGAAAAATCCTACATCGGGCGTATGGGGCGTTTCGTGGAACCGGTCATCCGTCCCCTCGGTTTCGACTGGCAGATCGGGGTGAGCCTCATCAGCGGTTTCGCCGCCAAGGAAATCGTGGTGAGCACGATGGCCGTCCTGAGCGACGCGCAGGAAGAGGACGCCTCCTTTGTGGACAACCTGCGAAACCAGACCTACAGCTACGGCCCCAAACGGGGAGAAAAAGTCTTCACGCCGCTGGTGGCTTATACGATGATGGTCTTCATCCTGCTCTATTTCCCCTGTATCGCGGTGATCGCAGCCATCCGGAAAGAAGCGGGCTGGAAATGGGCCGTATTCACCGTGTTCTACACCACGGGGCTGGCGTGGCTATTCTCGCTCGTCGTTTATCAGGTGGGGAGCCTGTTCTGAAAAGAGCGACAAACGGCATTTTCCTCTTTCCGCCGGAAAACGAACGGGCACTTTTTTTGCAACTTCAAACGTTTTTCGGAGAAAATACATCCGGTTTTCACATGCAGGAAATCCTTACACAAATCATCGTAGCCGTCTGCGTCGTCATCGCCCTCTGGATGGGAATCAGGCGTTTTCGCCGCAAGAAGCGTTCCCGGTGCAACTGCGGATGCGGAGGAAACGCTCCGGCCCTCCCCTGCGACGACACGTCCGCTTGCGAAGGGTGCAGCCTCTCTTCCGTCTGTCATTCCGCCAAAAAGCACGGATAAATAGGTAGAATTTCGTTTTCGGCAAGCTGTAATTCCATATAACCCATCAGGACAAATAGCGATTCGTCCGCAAAAATACGCCCGCCTTCGACCGCGCCTTTACATTCCTTCCGCAATAACGATGCGGCTTTCCACGGAACCGATCCGCAAATCCATGATACTCCGGTAGGCCGGAGAAACGAAACAGTCGTCCAGGTGTTTCCGGTCGGGAAAACGGACCACGATCACCCGATCGGGAAAACGGCCCGACCCCTGAACGGACAAATCTTCCGTCCGCACCAGATATTCGCCTCCGAAACTTTCGACGATCGGTTTTACTTTCCGGATGTATTCATCGTAGCATTCCTGCTTTTCCGGATCGGAAATATAAATATCCACCATAAAATAACAACCCATTTTCACCTCCCTTTCATCAACCCGCAACGCCCGATAAGAAATCATCCCGGAATGCCGACCGTTCCCGTCCCACGCCCATTTCTCGACGCTCCCTGCATCGGCAGCCTTATTTCCGAACGAACCGATAAGTCGCTCCCGCCTTCGCCGGAAAATCGACCAGCACCGTCTTTTCCGGAACAGTCTGCACGCCCGGAGCCTCCGAAGAAACGAGCGGCTTTTTGACGGCCGGCACGCAGAAATAGGGATTCGGATTTTCGCCCCTTGCCGGACGCAGTTTCACGCTTCCATCCGCGGCCACCAACGTTTCCGGAAGACGCAGCCGACAGTTGCCGCCCAAGGCCGAATAAACGGTCAGGCCCGTCAGCGCTCCGTCCTCCCATTCGACGTCCACCGTATAGCCGCCGCGCGTCCGCAATCCCGTCACCTTCCCCGTCTTCCACGCGTCCGGAAGCGCGGGCAGAATGTGGATCGCTCCGTCATGGCTCTGTACCAGCATTTCGGCGATTCCAGCCGTACAGCCGAAGTTCCCGTCGATCTGGAACGGCGGATGGGCATCGAACAGATTCGCGTAGGTACCTCCGCCGCCCGATCCGCCCGTAGCGGTTTTCAGGTTCAGCTGATCCGTAATCAGTTTCAATGCGTGATCCCCGTCCAACAGCCGCGCCCACAGGCAAACCTTCCAGCCCATCGACCAGCCGGTCGAAACATCGCCCCGGTATTCCAGCGTTTTTTTCACGCCCTCGAAAAGCTCCGGATTCCGATACGGGGAAATCTGATTGGAAGGGAACATTCCGTACAGGTGCGAGACATGACGGTGCTTATCGTCCGGATCGTCCGCATCCCACATCCATTCCTGCAACTGCCCGTGACGTCCCACCTGCATGGGGGCCATTTTCGCCCGCGCAGCCCGGATCCGTTTCACGAAATCCCCTTCCGTTTTCAGCCCCAGGATTCCGGCGGCACGCTCCGTCATGTCGAACACGTCGGTCACGATCTGGTTGTCCATGGTACACCCGGCGGTCAGCGACGACGACTGCGCACCGAATGCGCCGGCCTTGTTTTCCGGAGAAATCGACGGCACTACCACCAGCCAGCCGTGTTCCGGCTCTTCCACCATAAAATCCAGGTAAAATTCGCTGAGACCTTTGAAAACCGGATAGCTTTCCCGCAGGAAGGCCTCATCTCCCGAATACAGGTAATGCTGCCACAAGTGCGTCGAAAGCCAGGCGCCACCCATGGGCCATGTACCGTAGAATCCGCCGTCCACCGCTCCAGTGCACCGCCACAGGTCGGTATTGTGATGAGCCGCCCAGCCCTTCGCCCCGTACATCGCCGCCGCTTCCCGGCCCGTGACGCTCAAATCGCGCACCAGTCCGAACAAAGGTTCGTGCATCTCCGGCAAATCCGTAACCTCGGCAGGCCAGTAATTCATCTCCGTGTTGATGTTGATCGTGTACTTGCTGTCCCACGGAGCGGACATCAGCGGATTCCAGATGCCCTGCAGATTGGCCGGCTGGGTGCCGGGACGGGAGGAACTGATGAGCAGGTAGCGTCCGAACTGAAAATAGAGCGACACCAGTTGCGGGTCGTCGTTCCGGGCGAAATTCCGCACCCGTTCATCCGTAGGAGCCTGAGCCGCAGGAGTCGTTCCCAAATCGAGCCTCACCCGGTCGAAATACTTCCGGTAATCCGCCACATGACCCGTTTTCAACGCCTCATACGATTTGGCGGCAGCCCGGTCGAGCCGCACCAATGCCCGTTCCGGGTCGGCGGAAAGGTCTTTGTAGTTCACGAAATTCGTCGCCGCCGTCAGCAGAATCGTCACGGCATCGGCCTTATCCACCTTCACCGAAGCCCCGGCCCCGGAACACCGTCCTCCCTCGTTCAGCACCCGGGCATACGCATGGAATTTCACGCTTCCCGGATTGCCTTCCTGATCGCCCGAAACGCCGGACAACAGCAATGTATTCTTACGTTGCAGGGAAACGCCGTTTTTCTGGGGAGAATCGAAACCGGCCGTGAAACTCACCTGCCCCGGCGTGTCCGTCGTGATCCGGACGACCGTCACCTGATCCGGAAACGACACGAAAACCTCCCGACGGTATTTCACCCCGTTCGACACGTATTCCACGGAAGCCACCGCCTGCGAAATATCGAGTTCCCGGTAATAACGGTCATAGTCGTTATGCCCCTCGAAGTTCAGGTTCAGGTTACCGAGGGGTTGATAGGACATGCCGTGACGCCCCTGGGCAATGATGTACTTCGACGCCAGCATTTCCGCATCCTTGAATTTCTTCTCGAAAACAAGCTGCCGGATTTCGGCCAGGTGTTCCTTCGCCAGCGGATTGGTATTGTTGTAAGGGCCTCCGGCCCATACGGTTTCCTCGTTGAGCTGCAACAACTCCCTGGCGGGATCGCCGTACAGCATCAGGCCCAGGCTGCCGTTCCCCAGCGGCAGGGCTTCGTTCCAGTTCCCGGCAGGCCGGTCGTACCACAATTTCAGATCGTTTTGGGCCCGCAGAGCCAGCAGAGGCATCAGGGCCAACAGACAAAAGAGGATTTTCTTCATAGCGGCTTTTCGTTCGGTTGCATTCTTTCCATTGGAACCGGATCGTTTCCGGCACGGTTTCCACAAATATAACTTCCGGCCCCGAAAATAACAAAGAGAAAACCTTTTTCACACGGTTTTTACGCTAACCCGTCCGCGCCGGCACGAAGTGCGCCGTTACCGCTAAAAAATATGGTGTCGCTAAACGCCGGCCTCTTCCGTTCCGTCCGTCTCCACAGGGGTTTCTTCTCCGACGGCTTCACCGCTCTCCCGTTCGCTTCCGGCCCGCAGCAGGGATAAAATGCCCTGAATGAAAGTCATCGGATGCACCGGGTTTCCCGGCAAATACAGATCGGCCGGGTGCCGTTGCAGAAAACTCCGGTCGAGTGCCGGGCTTTCGGCATAGAGGCCGCCCGAAACCGCTTCCGTTCCCGCCAGCACCACGATCTTCGGATCGGGAACGGCATGATAGCAAATTTCCAGCGGCACGGCCATGTTTTCCGTGATCGGCCCCGTAATCACCAGCCCGTCGGCATGACGCGGAGACGCTACGAAATCGACTCCGAAACGCCCGAAATCGAAATTGACGTTTCCGGTGGCGTTCAGTTCCATCTCGCAGGAAGCGTCGCCTCCCACCGAAACCTCGCGCAATTTGAGCGCCCGACCGAACAGACGGGGAATCTCCGGACGCACCGCCTCCGCGGCGAACGGCACCGGCCCGGATTCCCCTTCCCGGATCACCAGGTCTTGTCGTCGGGCGGCCGCCATCCGGTAGTCGTTCGTGAACCGGATGTGCTCCGGATGTCGTGCGGCACATTCGCCGCAGAAAATGCACCGTCCCAGGTCGATGGAAAGAGGCATCGTCCCGATCGCTCCCGACGGACACAACGTCGAGAGTTCCTCCGCCTGCCGGGACGAAAGGCCGGGACGGATTTCGGGCCTGCCCCGAAAGATCTCCGGCAGTTCCACCCGGTCGAGGTCTTTGATATACTGTATCCCGTGACTTTTCAGGACTTTCAGCTTGCTGAAAAACATGGATCGTTCGGTTAAATGCGTTCGACGTATCGTTAAAATTCTTTTTCGGCCTGCGCTCTATCCGTAAAAAACGGCGTCCCTTCCCCGGAGGCCCTACAAATCATGCCCGCAATAGGAAAGGTCGAAACTCTTGTTGCAGACGGGAAAATCGGATATTCCCGCGCCGCGCACCGCCAGCGAAAGGGCGTACCAGTTGTGCAGCGAAGGGTCTTTGATTTTGTAGGCCAGCACTTCCCCGTCCGGGCCGGTCACCGCCGCATGGCAAATCTCGCCCCGCCAGCCTTCCGTCAAAACGAAGGAAAGAGCGTTCCCCGGCCACCTGCGTCCGAAATCCGGCTCCGGCAGGTCGGTTTCCGGTTCCCGGCCCAACAGGGCCAACACGGAATCGGCGGACTGCAACGCCTCCCTGTACCGGAGCATCGCCCGCGCCATCACGTCCCCTTGTTCCAACACCACCGGATTGTGTTCCACCGTTTCCGCATACGCCCCGTACGGATGCGTATACCGCACGTCCCGCTTCAATCCCGCCGACCGGGCCGCCATTCCGACCGCCCCGATCCGGATCATCTGCTGCCGGGTCACCGTTCCGCAATCCTCGAACCGGGCCAGCACGGAGGGAGAAGTAAAAATATCCTGCCCCGCTTCCTCGTAACGGCGGCGGATGTCCGTCACGTTTCCGGCCATCAGCTCCCTTTTCTCCGGCGTCAGCGGAAAGCGGGTTCCGAACGGCCGGATCAATCCCTTCCCGAAACGGTTTCCGCACCAGCGCTGCGTCGTGTTGATGGTCATCGTCCGGAGCGCTTCGCAGGCCACCTGTCCGAGCTGATACCCGGTATCCATGCACAATGCTCCCGTATCGGCCATATGCATCGCCATCCGCTCCATTTCCGCCGCCACCGCCCGCTCCGCATCCAACGCCCCGCACCGCCATCCGGCGAATCCTTCGGCCACCTGACAAAAAGCCGCGGCATGCGAAACGGCGCTGTCCCCCGCAATCGTCTCCGCCAGCGTCGTCTGCCGCAGCCTGTTCCCCGTTTCCCGCATCAGCCGCTCCACGCCCCGATGCTGGAACCCGAGTACGATTTCCAGATGCACGATCCGTTCGCCGTTGCAGACGAAACGAAATACGCCCGGTTCGATGATTCCGGCATGAATCGGCCCCACATTCACTTCGTGCAGCGACGGATCGTCCGCTCTCCAGAAGGGATAGTTGTTGAGCGTCAGCCCCCGGTCGGCCCGGTCTTGAGCGAAACGGAGCGGCTTGTCGAACGGATGGCCCGAAAACCGGATGCCGAACTGCTCGGTAATCTCCCGCTCGAACGGATGCATGGCCGGAAACCGCGCCGTCAGGGACGGAACTTCTTCCTCGTCGTAGTAACCGTATTTCCACGAAGCCAGCAAGACTTCTCCGGTCGCATCGTCGGCCAACAGGACATAAAAGATCAGCCCCCTGCCGTCGGCGGCCGGAACCCCGAAATAAAGGGCGCAATGATAGCGTTCCCCCTCGATCAGCTTTTCCGTCGTCTCGGTATAGAACCGGGCGTAGGGCCAGCAGGGAATCTCTTCCGTCGGAACCGCACGCCGGATATTTTTCGTCACATACCAATCCATAGCTACATCAGCATTCCGTTAATGAAATCGACCAGAAACCGGGGCTGTACGATGCCGGCGACCATGACTGCCGTCATCAGGGCGATCTGAAGCCAGGTCGCCGTCCGGGAAATCGCTTCGGGCCGCGTCGTCCCCGCCGCTTCCGGACGGAAAGCCAGACCGGCGAACCGGCGGCAAAGCGTATAGACCACCAGACACATCAGCAGGACGAACACGGTCAGCAACCACCAGCGCCGTGTGGCGATCATCTCCCGGAAAATGAGAAATTCCGATACGAACAGCCCCGAAGGAGGAAACGCCAGCAATCCCACCAGCCCCATCATGACGGTCGCTCCTCCGATCCGGTAAAGGTTCAGGTAATTTCCCGTCCGGTTCATCCGGTACGTCCCGAAGAAACGCCCCACCTGAGCGATTTGCAGAAACATTCCCGCCTTCAACAGCGAATGCACCGCCAGATGGAACAGCGCGGCGAAAACGCCGATTCCCCCCACGCCCAGCCCGATCAGCACGATTCCGAGGTTCTCCACCGTCGAATAGGACAGGAACCGTTTGTAATTGTTGGTGCGCCGCAGGTAAACCGCTCCGGCCAAAAGGGAAAGAAGCCCGGCCAGAATCAGCACGTTGCGGCACCAATCGTAAACCTCCGACACGGCCATCACCCGGTAAATCCGGAAAAAGGCCACGAAGCCGGCGTTCACCAGCGCGGTAGAGATCAGGGCCGAAGCAGGGGTCGGAGCGGCGTAGTTGGCGTCTACCCCTACGGTATAAAGCGGGAACACCTCCATTTTGCAACTGTATCCGGTCAGGATGAGCAGAAAGGCCACCTTCATGTACAACGGATTGGCGCCCGGCACCGCCAGCAGCAACTGCCGGTAAGACAGGCCTTCGTTTCCCGTCACCGCCGTGCTCAGCAGCAGGATGCCCAGATAGGCTACCGCAATTCCCACCGAAGAGACGAACAGATACTTCCAGGTGGCTTCGAGGCTCCGGGCCGTGCGCCGGTGGTACACCAGAGCGGCCGTCGCCAGCGTGGTGGCTTCCAGAAAAATCCAGGTAACGGCCGCATTGTCGGCATAATACACGCCCGTCACCGACAGGCAAAGCCCGATCAAAGCCAAACTGTAAATCCGAAACTCCCGGACAGGTTCCGTATCCAGATAGCGAAGGCTCTGCCGGTAAACCACCGGAGCGATCACCGCGGTCAACAGATGGAACATCGCTCCCAGGTTGTCGAGCGTGAAAAAGGACAGAACCGTCTCTCCCCGTCCGCGCAGCACGATCCACAAAGCGAAAGCCAGCTGCGCAGCATAGAACAGGAAAGCGAATACCGCTGCCAAACATCTGTTCCGGGACAAACCCGTGAACAAAGCGGCCAACAGCGAAACGATCAGAAAACAAAGCACCATACGAATCAGTCTTTTAATGAGGTCAGTTCATCCGTGCTGAGGGAACGGAACCGTTCCCCGATCTTGGTCACGAAAAGGCCCAGCATCAGGATGCTGATGAGAATGTCCAACAGCACCGCGGCGTTGATCAAAAAGGGCATTTCCACCCCGACCGCCATGGAGAACAGAAACACCCCGTTTTCGATGACCAGAAATCCCACCAGATGGGAAAAAATCCGCTTGTGGGTCACGATCAGCAGCAACCCGCAGATCACGCCGTACAGCGCCACCGCGAAAAAGGCGAGGTTGACGGTCGTATCGGCCAGAAAATAGGTGACCCCCACGCTGGCGATCAGGCCGCCCAGAAAAAGGAGCAGGGCGTTGAATCCCGTAACCGCGCTCGGATGCACCCGGTTGATCCCCGTCCGGCGAATGATCCCGAAGAGGATATAGGGAACGATCAGAGCCTTGAACACGACGGTTTCCAGGAGTACGAAAATCAGTTCTCCGACGTCGACCGCATGCAGCCGCAGCAGGGCGATCCCGGCCAGCACCCATCCCTGCAAAGCGACCAGCGAAGCGTAGTGCCGGAACCGCTCCGTAATGGAGAAATAGACCAGCGTCACCACATAGACGATTATCAGTGCGAACAGCATTTCATTCGATATTGAGGTTCAACGAAAGGACGTATACCAGCAGGAAGGCGAACAGGGCCAGCGCACTCACCGTCACGATGTAGGTGGCGTTCCGGTTCAGCCGGTTCCGCGCCCGGAAAGATTCCACCGTTCCGACGATGACGCCCACCGCAGCCACCAGCGCACAGACGGTCAGCGCCGAAGCGCCGCCCTGGCCGAATACCGAAGCGATCGTTCCCGCAGCCACGGTAGCCAGAGAAGCCGTCTTGATCCAGCTTCCCACGGTGAGCAGCCCCAGGTCGACTCCGCCGTAGTCGAGTTCCATCACTTCGTGGACCATCGTCAGTTCCAGATGGGTGCGGGGATCGTCCACCGGAATGCGTCCCCCTTCCACCAGCACGACCTTGACCAGAATGTAGGCCAGCAAAACGGTCACCACGACCATTTCCGGCGTCCCGGCTCCGAGGGCCCCGAAAACGGAAGTAAAACTCGTATGGCCCGTCATCAGCGCCAGCGTGCCGAAAAAGAAAAACAGTCCCGGTTCGATCAGGGCCCCATACAGGGCTTCGCGGCTCGCTCCCATTCCCTCAAAACTGCTCCCGGTATCGAGTGCTCCGAGGATCAGGGCCGCCCGGGACAGGGCCAGCAGGTAAGCGAACGCCACCATGTCCCCCTCGAAATGGAGCAGCGCCGGATAGGGCCCCATCGGAACCAAAAGAGCCGCCGTCACGGAAGCAGCCAGACAGACGGCCGGAACCGCCCGGAAAAGCGCACCCGTCACCGGGCTGTAAACCGCTCCCTTGGACAACAGCAACCGCACGTTGTAAAGGTGCTGGAACAAACGCACGCCCTTCCGGCCGCTGAGCAACGCCCGCGTCCGGTTGATGATGCCCGTCAGAAAAACGGCGGCGGTCAGAACAAACAGAAAAGAAATCATGCTCCCGTCCTTATTTCGTTTCGTATCACAATATGCCCAGCAGGGTCAGCAAAAAGACCGCCGCCAGAAACACCACCGCATGCAGCACATAGTGGTTGACCCGTCCGGTCTGGAACCTTCCCAGCCGGGCGTTGAGTTTGCGCACCAGAAAAACCCAGCGGCCCGAAACCAGACTGTCCACCCGGTCGCGCCACCGTCCCGTGCTGTTGGGAACCGTCCCCGCGAACGGTTCATCCTTGGAAACGCCCGTTTCCCCGGCGGAACGGCCCGTCAGGGGAGAACTGAGACGCTGCAACCCTTCCGCATAGGATTCGGCGGTGTACTGCATCCGGGCATCCGGCGCCGTAAATCCGCATCCCCACGTGGGGAATTCCGCCACCGTACGTCCCCGCAAGAGCCTCCGTTTCCAGACGTAAATTCCTCCGGCCATCCCGATCAGCACCGCAGCCAGCACCGAAATCATCGCCAGCGAGTGAGCCAAACCGTCCGTCCCGGCAGGCATCTCCGGCAGGGAATATACCGAGGATACCACTCCCGTCAATCGGGAAGAGACGAACGCCGGAACCAGACCGATCAGCAGGATGCCCGCCAACGGCAGCACCTGAGCGCCGATCATCCAGTTTCCCGCTTCCTTCGCTTCCGCCGCCCGACGAGAACGGGGCATCCCGAGAAAACCGATTCCGTAGGCCTTGGTGAAAACCAGCACGACCAACCCGCCGACCAGAGAAAGGGTCGCGATGCCTACCGCCGCCAGCAGTACATCCGTCCCCGCGGCCACCGACCGGAAAAATCCCGCGTAGATGAGAAATTCGGAAACGAAACCGTTGAAAGGCGGCAGGGCGCAGATGGCGAGCGTCCCGACCAGAAACAACAGAGAAGTCACCGGCATCCGTTTCGACAGCCCCCCCAGTTCGTCCAGGTTCCGCGTATGGGTTTTCAGGTAAACCGATCCGGCATTCAGGAAAAGCACCGATTTGAAAAAAGCATGATTCACCGCATGCAACAGCGCGCCTCCCGTTCCCAACAGGGCCAGCACGTCGTTTCCCGTGGCCCGGCCGACCATTCCGGCGCCGAGTCCCGTGAAAATAAGCCCCACGTTCTCCATGCTGGAACACGCCAGCAACCGCTTCAGATCGTTCTGCAAAGCGGCGAACACGATTCCCCACAAGGCGGTCACGACTCCGGCAAAGAGTACGATCAGACCTATGGTATAAAGCTCGCCGGCCTCCACATAGGTCAGCACCCGCATCACGCCGTAAACGCCCATCTTGAGCATCACGCCCGACATCAGGGCCGAAACGTGCGCCGGAGCTGCCGGATGCGCTTCCGGCAGCCAGACATGGAGCGGAAAAAGGCCGGCCTTCATGCCGAAGCCCGCGAAAAACAGCAGGAACAACGGGACCGGATCATGGGTCGCGAAATAATTCCGCAAGGCGTCGAAGCCGGCCGCATCCCCGCCGCCCGAGCCCAGCACGAATCCCGTCAGCAGGAACACGAACCCCACGTGCATCAGCACCAGATAATTGATGGCGGCCCGGCGCACCTCGCGCTTTTCCCCCTCGAACAACACGAGCAAAAAGGAAGAGAGGGTCATCAGCTCCCACGAAAACAGGAAAGCGAACCCTCCCCGGTAGGTCAGCACGAACACCATCGAAAAGTAAAGCAGCGACAGTGCCGCGTAATGAAGCGACATCTGAGCCGGGGATTTCGATTCCCGGTAAGCCGCCAGGTAGTCTTTCGCGTATACCGTCACGCTCACCGCCACCACCGAAGCGACGATCACGAAGACGGCGGAAAGTCCGTCCATCACCGGGCGGTCGAACAGGAAAAGCGGACTGTATCCGCTCTCGAAAACGATCTCCCCCGCGGAAGCCCCCCATGCGGAAAGGGCCAGCGCCGTGCTGACCGCTGCCCCGGCAGCGACCACCAGCAGGGTGAACCAATATTTGTAACGGGGCGGTACTGCGAACACCGCCAATGACAATACGGCCAGAACAATCAGCATCTCGTACGATTTTCCGTTATTTCATCCTACCCCGGCATCTTGCCCGATACCGGAAGTTTCATTCATTATCCTTTTGCTCTTCCGGCTTGCGGAAAAAAGTTCCGGACAGCGTTTATCCGCAAACAGGCACGTCACTCCTCCCGCTCGTTGAGCAGCGCCACCGTATGGCAGGCCGCCACACCCGCGGTTTCCGTCCGCAGCCGGGACGTTCCCAAAGAAACTTCCCGAAACCCGTTCTCTTTCGCCCGGGCGATTTCCTCCGGGGAAAAATCCCCTTCCGGCCCGACCAGCACCCAGACGTCCCGTCCGGGAATCACCAGATCGCGCAGCAACCGCTTCTCCGCGCTTTCGGCGCAGTGGGCGATGAACTTATCTCCGTCGAACGGTTTCCGCACCGCCTCCCGGAAAGGAACCGGTTCTTCCAGCACGGGATGATAAGCCTTGAGAGACTGCTTCACAGCGCTGGTCACCACCTTCGTGCAACGGTCGGTCTTCAGCACCCGGCGTTCGGAACGGTCGCAAATCAGGGGAACGATCCGATCCACGCCGATTTCGGTCGCCTTTTCCAGAAACCACTCGAAACGGTCGGTATTCTTGGTGGGCGCCACGGCCAGGCACAACCGGCAGGGCCGTTTGCCGTATTCCTCCCTCCGTTCCGTCACCCGCACCTCGCACCGTTTGGGGGAAGCGGAAACGATCCGCGCCGTATAAAGGGTTCCCCGCCCGTCCGTCAGGCGGAGTTCGTCCCCCTCTCCCAAACGAAGCACGCGTACGCAGTGCCTCGATTCCTCCTCGTTCAACACGTAGGTTTCCCCTGCTATGTCAGGCGTATAAAACAGCTGCATCCGTTTTTTAAAATGGCAAAAAAGTAATAAATTCGCACAAAAGTAAAAAATCCCGGTCAAATAAGCCGCTCTCTTTCCCTGCGGAAATGAGTTATTCGGCTCACACTCCTTTCCCGGCAAAGGGCCGTGTCCCCTTTGCCGGAAACGGTAAACCGGAAAAAACGATCACGTCCTATGAAAAAAATTTCCCTGATGGCCGCTGCGGCCACCGTCCTTTTGGGAGCATCCTGTACCCAGCGGCCCGACATGCGGGAAAATCCGTTCTTCGCCCGGTGGGATACCCCTCACGGCGTTCCCCCGTTCGACCGGATCCGGCCCGAACATTTCAAACCCGCCGTGGAAGAAGGTATCCGGTTGGAAAATGCGGAAATCGAAGCCATCGCTTCCGACACTTCCGCACCCGGTTTCGAAAACGTTATCCTGGCCTACGACAACAGCGGGCAGTTCCTGTCGCGGGTCATGGCCGTTTTTAATGGTCTCAACAATGCCGAAACCTCCCCGAAACTGCAATCCGTAGACGAGGAGCTTACTCCGCTGCTTTCCCGGCACAACGACGAAATCGCTCTGAATCCGCAACTGTTCGACAAAATCAAAGCGGTTTACGATCGGAAAGACGATTTGGGACTGGACGCGCGCCAAACCCGGCTGCTGGAAAAAATCTATCGGGGATTCGTCCGTTCGGGCGCCGGACTGAACGAAGCGGACAAAGCGAAACTCAAAGAACTGAACGAGCGGATTTCGATGCTTTCCCTCCGGTTCGGGAAAAACCTGCTGGCCGACAACAAGGCTTTCGTGCTGACGGTGGCTGATCCGGAAGACCTGTCCGGACTGCCGGAAAGCGTGCGCGAAGCGGCGGCAGCCGAAGCGAAAAGCCGGGGGCTGGAAGGGAAATGGGTCTTTACGCTGGACAAGCCCAGCCTGATTCCGTTCCTGCAATATGCGGACAACCGTTCGCTGCGGGAAAAGATTTACACCGGCTACCTGAAACGGGGAGACAACGGCAACGAAAACGACAACCGGGAAATCGTCAAACAGCTCGTGCAGGCCCGGGCGGAAAAAGCCCGGCTGTTGGGATACGAAACCTACGCCCACTTCGTGCTCGACCGGGTCATGGCCAAAACGCCCGAAAACGTTTACGGCCTGCTCGATCAGGTATGGGCTCCCGCGCTCGAAAGGGCGCAGGAGGAACTGGCCGAAATGAAGGCCCTGAAAGCGTCGGAAGGAACCGGGAACGACTTCGCCTCGTGGGACTGGTGGTACTATGCGGAGAAGGTGCGTCAGGCGAAATACGCGCTGGATGAAAACATGCTCCGTCCCTATTTTTCGCTGGAAACGGTGCGGGAAGGAATTTTCACGCTGGCGGGAAGGCTCTACGGGCTGACGTTTCGTCCCTTGCCCGACGCTCCGAAATACCATGCGGACAACCAAGTCTATGAAGTGACCGACCGGGACGGCTCCCACCTGGGAGTGCTGTACCTGGACTTTTTCCCGCGGCCCGGCAAACGGGGCGGAGCCTGGTGCGGCAGCTACCGTCCGCAGGCTTACGAAAACGGCGTACGGGTGGCCCCCGTATCGACCGTGGTCTGCAATTTTACGCCGCCGTCGGGAGATGCGCCCGCCCTGCTTTCCCCCGACGAAACCGAAACCTTTTTCCACGAGTGCGGCCATGCCCTGCACGGACTGATGTCGAACGTCGAATACCGCGGACTGAGGGGTGTGGAACGGGACTTCGTGGAACTTCCTTCGCAGATCATGGAAAATTGGACTACGGCTCCGCAATTTCTGAAAACCTATGCGAAACACTATCGGACAGGCGAGCCCATCCCCGACAGCCTTATCGTGAAAATGGAACGGAGCGCGAAGTTCAACCAAGGCTTCATGACCGTCGAACTGCTGGCGGCTTCCTATATCGACATGGACATCCACACGCTGAAAGACACCGCCGGACTGGACATCGAAGCTTTCCAGCAAAAGAAGCTCGGAGAACGGGACCTGATTCCGGAGATCGAGCCGCGCTATCGCTACCCCTATTTCCAGCACATTTTCAGCGGGGGCTATGCTTCGGGATACTACAGCTACATCTGGGCGGAAGTGCTGGATGCCGACGCTTTCGAAGCCTTCGCCGAAACGGGCGACATTTTCAACCCCGAAACGGCCGCTTCGTTCCGGGAGAACATTCTGTCCAAAGGCGGAACGGAGGACGGCGCCGTGCTGTACCGGAACTTCCGCGGGAAAGACCCCGACCGGACACCGCTGCTGAGGAATCGGGGACTGATCCGATAAACAGGACGATACGGGCGGAGGCCCTTGATCTCAAAAATGCTGTCCTTTTGAAGGACAGCATTTTTTCGTATCCCGATCCGGCGAACCCCGGGAAATGCAGACGAAACCTACACGCTCTCCATGCTCCGAACCGTAGAAATGAACGTCTTTCGACATGCCTGCCGTCGGAACCTGTAAATATCCGGCAAGGGGGGTTTCATCCATGCCTCCTGCCGCTCCGAATCTATCCTTTTCGCTCTCCGGTGCTCGGCATCTCCTGCGGTTCTTCCATATCCAGCCGGAGCGCTTCCACGATATCCGCCGAATCCATGCTTTCCATTCCCCGCAACCGGGCCGCCTCGTCTCCGGCCCGACCGTGCATGTACACGCCGTACATGGCCGCAAACTGAGCATCCATCCCTTTGGCCAGCAGGCCGGTCAACAGTCCCGTCAGCACGTCCCCGCTCCCGCCCTTGGCCATGCCCGGATTGCCGGTGGAATTGAACCAGACGTCTCCGCCCGGCGTACAAACCGCCGAATAAGCACCCTTGACGATCAAGAAGCATTTCAGGTTACGGGCCAGCTCCAGCGTTTTTTCCAACTTTTCCCGGTCGTCCTTCCAGTCTCCGATCAGCCTTTTCAGCTCTCCCGGATGCGGGGTGAGGATCGAATCGGGAGGCACCAGTCCGAACAGTTCCCGATCCGCAGCCAGCAGGTTGAGCGCATCGGCATCGAGCACGACCGGCCGCCGGTAAACCTCCAACAATTTCCGCAAAGCCGTTGCCGTCGCCGGAGCCTGTCCCAGCCCCGGCCCGACGCCGACAGCCGTATATTTTCCCAAGTCTTCGGGCGGTTCCGAAAAGCACGTTCCCGGATCGCCGCTCACCAAAGCGGAAGGACGGGTGACGTAAAGGACATTCCGCTCCGCCTGCGGTACCCGAACGGTCACCAGTCCGCAGCCGGATCGCAACGCGCCTCCGGCGGCCAACACCGCCGCTCCCATCATTCCCTCGCTGCCGCAAATTAGTAAAGCGTGTCCGTACGTTCCCTTATGCGCGAATTTCTGCCGCCGTTCCACGAACAGCCGGACGACGTCTTCCGTCAGATAATAATAAGGAGTTTGCGCCTGCGCCGTATACCGTTCGTCCAGTCCGATCGGAAGCACGACCACCTCTCCGCCGTTCTCGCCTCCTTCCGGCAGCAGCAGGGAAAGTTTCGGAAACTGCAGCGTAAGCGTCAGATCGGCTTCGACCGCCTTCCGGCCCGCATTGCCGAATTCCGTCGTCAGGCCGGACGGCAGGTCGAGCGAAACTACTGCGCACCCCGAACCGTTGATGAATCCGATGGCCGAAGCTACCAGTTCTTTCACCTCTCCGGAAACGCCTGTGCCCAGCAGGGCATCCAGAATCACCGTTCCCGGTTTCAACTGCGGAGGATCGTTCGGAGAGAAAGGCTCTGCCGCCACCCCGGACGGCAGCCGGTCGAGGTTCGCCCGGTAATCCTCGGTTCCCGCTTCCGGCGGGAACAGCGTGTAAACCGTGCAGGGATATTTCCGCCGATACAGCAACCGCGCCACGGCCAGTCCGTCTCCGCCGTTGTTGCCCTTTCCGACGAAAACGGCAAACCGCGTTCCCGCGGGAAACCGTCCCGCCAGATACTGTGCGATCCGGGACGAAGCCCGTTCCATCAGGTCGAGCGAAGCAATCGGCTCGTGCTCGATGGTGAACCGGTCGGCTTCCCGAACCTGTTTTCCGGTGAGGATTTTCATCTGTCCGATTTACCGATAAACGAATAAGTTTTTTTACCGTTTCCGGAAACGGTTCCCGCTTACGGGGACCCTCCATGCGACCGGCATCCCTTTCCGAAAGGACGGTTGCCAAAAGTCGGCTTTTCTTCCCGCTCCCTGCAAAATCCACGGAAGAATGCCTGCCGACAATCCAAACGCCCTACTTCGGCCGGATCTGGCCGTCTCCTTCGATCAGGTATTTGTAACCGGTCAGTTCTTCCAGCGCCATCGGCCCGCGGGCATGGAGCTTCTGGGTGCTGATTCCGATCTCGGCCCCCAAGCCGAACTGCGCCCCGTCCGTAAACGCCGTCGAAGCGTTCACATACACGCACGCGGCATCTACCGTCTTCTGAAAAAACGCCGCCGTTTCGGGGTTCCCGGTAATGATCGCTTCGCTGTGCTTCGAAGAATACCGCGTAATGTGTTCCACCGCTTCCCGGACGTCGGTCACCGTTTTCACGGCCATCCGATAGGAAAGAAACTCCGTGCCGAAACTCTCCTCCGTCGCCCGTTCCAGCAGCCGGGCCGGATATTTCCCTTCGAGCGCCGCATACGCTTCCGGATCGGCATAAATAATGACGTCGTTCTCCGACAGCCGGATGCAAAGCCCCGCCAGGTCGTCCAGCCGGTCACGATGAACGATCAGACAATCCAGCGCGTTGCAGACGCTCACCCGGCGTGTTTTGGCGTTCCGGACGATCTTCAGCCCCATGTCCAGATCGCCGTCCGCATCGAAATAGGTGTGGCAAATCCCGGCTCCCGTTTCGATCACCGGCACTTTGGCGTGATCCCGCACGAAACGGATCAGCCCCTTTCCTCCCCGCGGAATAATCAGATCCACGTAATCCACCGCCTCCAGCAATGCCGCGGTAGCCTCCCGGTCGGGAGGCAGCAGGGTCACGGTGTGCGGATCCACGTCGTGCCGCTCCAATACATCCCGGATCAGCGCCACAATAGCCTCGTTGGAATGTCGAGCGTCGCTTCCTCCTTTCAGGATGCAGGCGTTGCCCGATTTGAAGCAAAGGGAAAAAACGTCGAAACCGACGTTGGGCCGGGCCTCGTAGATAATTCCGATCACTCCGAACGGAACGCTCACCTTCGTAATCCGAAGTCCGTTGGGACGCATCTTCCGGCTCAGCACCCGCCCCAGCGGCGACGGCAGAGAAGCGACGTTACGAATGTCCCATGCGATTCCCCGTATCCGCTCTTCGGTCAGCAGCAGGCGGTCGTACAACGGATCGTCCGGCGACATGGCCGCCAGGTCTTTCCCGTTCGCTTCCAGAATCGTCCCGGCCTTCGCTTCCGCTTCGTCCGCCAGCGCATTCAGCACCCGGTTTATTTTTTCATCGTCCAGCAGGTTCAGACGGCGGGAGGCTTCGACGGCCTCCCCGAACATTTTCGTCAGTTCCATGAGGGTATCAGTTATCCAGATAAAGATAGTCGTAATGAATCAGGGGACGTCCGCCCTGCACGCCCGCCAGCGACCGCGTTTTCACGCTGTCGAAAGCGATCCGGCCCACCCCGATGGAGCGTCCCTCGTAGCAAATGCGCACGATGTCGTCTTTCTCGAACTCCCCGGTCACGCCGGTCACGCCCACCGGCAGCAGGCTGCGGGCATCTCGTCCCGTCAGCGCCTCGTAAGCCCCCCGGTTGATGTGAAGTTCTCCCTTGGCGAACCCTTCGGAATGGGCGATCCATTTCTTGACACCCGAAATCGGACGCGGCGACGGGACGAACCGGGTACACACCGTTTCGCTCCCCTCCCGCAGCAAATCCGGCAGGATGTTCTCCCGCTTGCCGTTGGCGATCACCACCTCGATGCCCTCGTCGGCCACTTTCCGGGCAATGCTGCACTTGGTCAGCATCCCGCCCCGACCGAACTGGGATTTGCGCGTCTGAATGTAGGAAGCGAGCGCTTCCGGAGAAGCGCACGAACCGGAAATCTCTTCCCCGCCGTCCGTCCTCCCGATCGTCCGGATCACCTCCGCACCCGGTTCTCCCGGCATCCCGCTGTAAATTCCGTCCACGTTGCTCAGGATCACCAGCGCTTCCGCATCCATCATGGCCGCTACCAGCCCGGAAAGTTCGTCGTTGTCCGTGAACATCAGCTCCGTCACGGAAATGGTATCGTTCTCGTTCACGATCGGAATCACGCCGTTTTCCAGCATGACCGTCATGCAGTTCTTCTGGTTCAGATAATGCCGTCGGGTGGAAAGGTTTTCCTTGGTGGTCAGCACCTGTCCGCACACCATCCCGTGATCCCGGAACAGTTCGAAATACCGGTTGATGAGTTTGGCCTGTCCGACCGCCGAGTACAACTGCCGCGCCGAAACCGCATCCAGCCGGTGATCGGTCTTGAGTTCGCTGCGCCCCGAAGCCACCGCCCCGGACGAAACCAGCACCAGTTCCACCCCCGCCCGCCGCAGCTCGGCCACCTGATCCACCAAAGCCGACATCCGGGTGACGTCCAGCGTGCCGTCCCCGCGCGTAAGCACGTTGCTGCCGATTTTCACGGCGATCCGTTTGTAGCGAAAATCCGCCATCCGAGAAAATTCCAAAAATTAAAGGTTGTATTTCGACATCAGTCCGGCGATCCGTTCCCGAAGGGCGGCGCTCGCGGAAACCAGCGGCAGCCGCAGTTCGTCACGCATCACTCCCTGCAAAGCCAGGGCGCACTTCACGCCCACCGGATTTCCTTCCGCAAACAGGGCGTCCACCGGTTCCAGCAGCGACATCTGCAACAACGATGCCCCGGCGAAGTCCCCTGCCAGACAGAGCTTGACCATCCGGCAAAAAACTTCCGGAAAGGCGTTGGCCGCCACGGAAATCACGCCGTCGCCCCCCAGCGCCACCATCGGCAGCGCCATGTTGTCGTCCCCGGAAATGACCATGAAGTTTTCCGGTTTGTCCCGCAGAATGTAACCGACCTGCAACAGGGAACCCGACGCTTCCTTGATCGCCGCGATCTTCTCGAAATCATGGGCCAGCCGCAGGGTGGTCTGCGCCGTCATGTTCACTCCCGTCCGCCCCGGCACGTTGTAAAGCACCACCGGTTTGGGCGATTCGCGGGCGATGACCCGGTAATGCTGATACAGCCCTTCCTGCGACGGTTTATTGTAGTAGGGCGTCACCGACAGGATGGCCGTAATGCCGTCGAAATCGTAGTCTTCCATGCACCGAACCACCTCGGCGGTATTATTTCCTCCCACGCCGAGGATCAGGGGAAGCCTGCCACCGTTCTTCTCCCGGATGAACCCTACCACCGCCCGGCGTTCCTCCCGCGTCAGCGTCGGAGTTTCCGCGGTGGTGCCCAACACGACCAGATAATCGGCCCCGCCTTCGGTCACATGATCGACCAACCGGGCAAGCGCCTCGAAATCCACTTCCTTTTTCGCATCGAAAGGGGTGACGAGCGCCACTCCCGTTCCCTGTATGTTGTTCTTCATCTCGGTTTACAGTAATTGGACTTACAAACTTAGCAATTTTAATTGTACGCCGGGTGCCGGTTCGCGGATTTTTTCACAGAAAGCACGATTTATAACACAATCAGGACAAATTGTTTACATTTTTGTCGGATCGTCCTCCCGGCTTCCGTTTACGAGTGCACCCGTCGCAAGGACGCTCCTGTTTCCTCCGCCCCCCTGCCTCCGAAGAAAAAGCCTTTCTCTTTTCACCGGAAAACGAAACGGACGGCCCTGCATCCGAAAGCCGTCCGCCGATATGTCGGCACTACCGAAAAAATCATTCGTCCGGCGTCTCTCCCCAGACGTATCCGTCCGTTTCCAGTCCGAGCAGGGAAAGGATGCGGTCGTTGAGGGCGTTGCACATGCATTCGATATCCACGGGTTTCTGGTAAAACGAAGGACAGGCCGGGCAGACGATCGCCCCGCACTCGGAAAGGGTCAGCATGTTGCGCAGGTGGATGGTGCTCACGGGCGCTTCCCGTGTGACGAGAATCAACCGTCGCCGTTCCTTGAGCATCACATCGGCGGCACGGCACACCAGATCGGAAGAGACGCCCGAGGCGATCCGCCCCAGCGTTCCCATGGAACACGGAACGATGACCATCGAATCGAAGCGGGCCGAGCCCGAAGCGGGCGGCTCGAACAGATTGCTGTTGTTGAACACCCGGATTTTCGGATGATCCAGCCACTTGTCGTTGTCTTCGAATCGCATGACATGAGCGCCGTTTTCCGTCACGATGGCGGAAAGTTCCACCCCCCGGAAGGCCAGCAGGCGTTCGGCCAGCAAACGGGCATAGAGGGAACCGCTGGCTCCCGTGACGGCGAGGATTATTTTTCGTTTTTCGGTCATGGCTAAAGTTCGATCCCGGAACACCTGTAACCGTTTTCCTGCAGGAACTGCAACACACGGGGCAGGGCATAACGGAGGTTCCGGTAAGATTTCAGGGAGTCGTGGAATGCAACAATCGAGCCTTTCCGGACATGACGGGTCACATTTCTGAGGCATTTCCGCGGCGAAACGAAACGGCTGTAATCCTGACTGAGCACGTCCCACATGATCAGGTTGTAGCGTTCGCTCAGCAACCGGGCCTGCAGGGGCTTGATCCGCCCGTAAGGAGGGCGCACCAGGTTCGACCGGATGAAGTTGTCGGCGTAATCCACGTCTTCGATATACCGCCACGTTTTCATTTCCCACCCTTTCTGATGGCTGTAGGTGTGATTCCCCACCGAATGACCCGCCTCCAGAATCCGCCGGAAATGATCGGGATGCTGTTCCACATTCTTTCCCAGACAGAAAAAGGTGGCTTTGGCATCGTATTTTTCCAGCTGTTCCAACACCCACGGCGTCACTTCCGGACACGGACCGTCGTCGAAGGTCAGAAAAACGTCATCGCTGTCGGGGATGTTCCAGATCAGCGTGGGAAAAATCTTCTTCAGGATTTTCGGCGGTCGGAAGTACATGGCCGGTAACAATGAAAACGGGAGACATATTTCGATACGAACAGCTTATACATGCCGAATCCCACCAGCAGCCCGGTCGAAGCCCCGTAAATCAGGTCGAGCGGATAATGCGCTCCCAGGTAAATCCGGCTGTAGGCCACGAAAGCGGCCCAGAGGTAAATGAAAATCGTGAAGACGTTGTTCCGGAAGAACTTGGACGTGAAGATCGCAATCGAGAAACACGTGGCGGCATGGGCCGAGAAAGTGCCGTAAAGACCGCCCCGGTAACCGTTCACGATGTGCACCATGTCTTCCAGACCGGGCGTATGGGTAGGCCGAAATTTTTTGACCGTGTATTTGAAGACGTTGCAGATCTGGTCGGCAAAAATCACGGCCAGCGCAATGAATACTCCCGCCGTCAGCATGGTTTTCCAGCCCCACTTCCGGTACATGAACCAGAGTATAATCAGATACAGCGGCACCCAGGTGAGTTTTCCGGAAGCCACCCAGAAAACCGAATCCGCAAAAGTTCCCATATCGCCGTGCAGCGCGAGGAACGTCGCTTTGTCCCAGTCCAGCAGTCTCTCCCACATAGTGTTCAATATTTATCCAGGATCGAAGCGTCCACCTCCGTGAAATCGGAAACGATTCCGTCGTATCCCGATCCCGACAGCATTTCGCGCGGAAAAGTGGTGTCCATGGCGATCACCGTCATGCCGGCCCGTTTCCCCGCCTCGATGCCCACGATGGCATCCTCGAAAACGATGCACTGCGACGGATCGACGTTCAGCAGCCGGGCCGCCAGCAGGAAGACCTCCGGATCGGGCTTGCCGCGGGAAATCCTGTCTCCGTCCGCAATGGCGTCGAAATATTCCGCGATCCCGCATTTTTCCAACACGAACTGCACGTTCGCCAACGGCCCCGAGGATCCGACCGCAATCCGCGCCCCCCGCTTCTTCAGTCCCGCCAAAAACGGCACCAGCCCCCTGGCCGGCTCGATCTTCCGGGCGAATATCTCCCGGTAGATTTCTTCCTTTTCCTTCCCGAATGCGGCGATTTCCCCGTCGGTGAACCGGTCGCCGAACACATCGCGGAAAATGGCCAGGTTCACCTTTCCGAACTGCATCAGCATCTTCTCGCGCGGAGCGCTCAGTCCGTGCCGCGCAAACAACACGTCGAACGCCTCCAGATGAATGTCCCGGTTGTCCACCAGCACCCCGTCCATATCGAAAATCACAGCCTGTTTCATACCCGCATCTTTCCTTAAAAAATCGCCGCAAAGGTAGGGAGGATTTCCGACAAAACGGAAATTTTTCGCTTTTTCCGAAATATTCCCTAACTTTAGGGAGTTGTTTTTCAATCCAAACCTTAAAAAGCTAAAGTTATGGTAATCGACAGTCTGAAGAATTGCGCGCAATACACGTCGCTGAACCCGCACTTCGCCAAGGCCTTTTATTTTCTGGCCACCCACGACCTCGCGTCGATGGCTCCGGGCAAATATCCGGTGGACGGGGACAATGTCTATGCCAATGTAGTGGAAGGAACCCTGAAGAAAAAGGAAGACGCCAAGCTGGAAGTGCACGACCAATACATCGACATCCAAATCTGCATCCGGGGAAAGGAAAGTTTCGGCTGGCTCAAACGGGAAGACTGCAAAAAACCGGTCGGGGAATACAATCCGGAAAAGGACATCCTGTTCTTCACCGATGAACCCTCCACTTATTTCAGCCTGACGGATGGGGAATTCACCATTTTCTTCCCGGAAGACGGACACGCTCCGATGGTCGGGGAAGGCCCCATTAAGAAATGCATCATCAAGGTGAAAGCCTGATAGCACTGACGAAAAAGACAGAAAAGGGGTCGACCGTTATGAATACGGTCGACCCCTTTCCGTATACATTCCGGAAAGAACCGGGGAAACGAAGGCATACCTGCAACCGGTATCCGGAACCGCCCGGCTATTGAACCGGATGGGATCGAACCGGACGAGGATCGTACGGATTCGGGGATCGGGCTGGACAACTTGAAAAAGCGGCTGGTACTATTGATCCGGATCGTTTCCGGTCCGGAGCGGCGAGGACAGGAATTATTTTTCGCCCGCCTGATTTCGAATACGCAGGAACCGGAAGAATGTTCCTTCGGCTTTTTCCCTTCCGAAAATAAAAAGCGGAAACGATTTCGGGATCGTTTCCGCTTTCTTCTACCGTTAAGAAACAAGCCTCCGGAAAAAGCTAATCGAAAAGGGCGTTCTTCCGCTGTTCCTCCGCCGCCGCACGGCTCCGGGCGCTGCCCGTACCCGCATCGTCCTTGAGCGTCACCCGCGAAACCTTGTCGTCCGAAGGAGTCGCTTCGCTGAAAGCCATTTTCCGCCGCAGCCATGCCGGGCTTTTCTCCAATTCGTCATAGTTGATGGTTTCCTCCGGAATTTCCGCGTTCCGCGAAGTGTAAACCGCAGGGTTCTGTTCGACCACCACGTATCCTTCCGAACTGTCGTTGGCCGCCACGATGGTCGTCCGTCCCACCGCCTGCCGGGGCTGGAAAGGAGAACGCGCTCCGCCCTTCCCGCCGGCAGCGGCACCCGTCCCCGGCTGCGAAGCCGCGAAACCGGGCCGTTGAAACGGGGAAACGGGATGAGGCGCCGGCTTTTCCCTCGGTTCTTCCGGCATATCCTCCGTGCCGGAAGCATACGCTTCGGCTACCGGAAGTTCGACCCGAAGCGGTTCTTCCGCTTCCCGCTCATCTTCCCGATCCGAAACGAACGCCGCCGTCTCCCGGTCGTCCGTTTCGCCCATACCTGCGGTCACCGGTTCCTGTGCCTCGCTCGCCACCGCTGCAACGGACGCTTCCCTTTCTCCGGTCTGCACCGCTCCGACAGCCTCCGTCGCCGGTTCTTCCGGCTTCGGGACGCTTCGCACCGCCGCCTTCTTCGCATCCGGGAACGGAGACAGGTTCACGAAATGATCCATAGACCCCATTTCGAATCCCGTGGCGATGATCGTCACCTGAATGTCGTCGTCCAGCGATTCGTCCTTCCCGGCTCCCCAGATCAGGTCGGCCACGTATCCGGTCTGCTCCTGCACATAATTGGTGATGTGGTAAGTTTCGTCCAACGTCACCTCCCGGTTCCCGGAAGTGATGTTGAGCAGGATATTCTTCGCTCCGGAAATGTCCCGGTGGTTCAGCAGCGGGGAAGTCAGCGCCGCCTTCACCGCATCGTCGGCCCGGTTTTCGCCCCCGGCCCGGCCGGTGCCCATCAGAGCTACGCCGCTGTCGCTCATCACCGTTTTCACGTCGGCGAAGTCCACGTTGATATAATTGTCCCCCGTGATGATTTCGGCGATGCCCTTGGCCGCCGCCGCCAAAATATCGTCGGCCATGCCAAACGCCTCGGAAAGGATCAGTTTCCCGTGGATTTCCAGGATATTTTCGTTGTTGATGATCAGCAGCGAATCCACGTACTTCTTGATTTCCTCGATTCCCGCCAGCGCCTGATTGAACCGTTTCCGGCCTTCGGTCTTGAACGGGATGGTCACGATGGCGATCGTCAGGATACCCAGCTCCTTGGCCGCCTTGGCGATGACGGGAGCCGCTCCCGTTCCCGTACCTCCGCCCATCCCGGCCGTAACAAACACCATCTTCGTGCTGTACTTCCGGAAGACGTCCATGATCTCGTCGTAGCTTTCCTCCGCCGCCGCACGGCCCACTTCCGGCTTGTTGCCCGCCCCGAGGCCCTGCGTCAGCGACTGCCCCAGCACGATCTTGATGGGAATCTGGCTTCGGTTCAGCGCCTGCATATCGGTGTTGCAGACCATAAAAGAAACATCCGTGATCCCCAAATGGAACATGTGGTTCACGGCGTTGCTTCCGCCGCCGCCCACCCCGGCCACCATGATGATGGAAGGAGCGGCTTCCGGCATGTCGAACTTTATAATGTCGGTCATTTCATTTCAGGGTTTATCCGTATCTATATTCCTCGATTCTGTTAAATATCGTCGTCGATCACTTCGAACATGTTGTTGAACTTGTCCACCAGGCGTCCGAACACCCCTTTTCTCCGGGGCGCCGGTTGTTCTTCGGCCTCCTCGAAAGCCGTATCGTTTTCCGGTTCTTCAGCCGCCTGCGCCTGTTGCTCGGCGGCCCCAGGCGCCGCGTCCTTCCGGCCGTAACCGGAACGATAACGCCCCTGCCCTCCCGTCTGTCTGCTTCCCGAACCGGCTCCCGCATAACGGTCGTTCACCGTACCGCCGGCCACGGCAGTCGCAGCGCCTGTTGTCGCAGCAGCGGCCTTGGGCTGATTTTCCACGTACATCGTCACCCCGGCATTGATCGCCTTCAGCAACAGTCCCACCGCCGTAGCGTAGGCCGGGCTGTTCACCAGCTCCAGGCTTTCGGCCGTAATGTGATTCTCCGGCACGGCAACCCGCACCTCCTGCCCCGTATGCCGACGGAACAGAACATCCAGGTTCCTCAGTTTCGCACAGCCGCCCGTGAGCACAATCCCGGCCCCCAGCCGGTTCTGATACCCCGACTTGCGGATCTCCAGATTGACGCAGTCGATGATGTCCAGCATCCGGGCCTCGATGATGGAAGCCAGGTTGCGGAACGATATTTCTTTCGGGTCGCGGGCGTTCAGTCCGGGAATGGTGATGAATTTGTCCGGACGTTCCAGTTCTCCGACCGCGCTTCCGAATTTCACTTTCAGATTTTCGACGTGCCGTTCCAGAATTCCGTAAGAGCGGATGTCCTTGTTGACGATATTTCCGCCCAAAGGAACGATCCCCACATGCCGTACGATGTTGTCATGATAGATGCACACGTCCGTCGTTCCGCCCCCGATGTCCACTACGGCTACGCCCAGTTCCTTTTCGTCGGGCACCAGCACCGCTTCGGCGGAAGCCAGCGGATTCAGGATATGCTGCGACACGTTCACGCTCAGCCGGGAGAGGCACTTGTCCACCCGGATGATCGCATTCCGGTCGCCCGTAATGATATTGAAGGATGCCTCCAGCTTTTTCCCGATCACGCCCACCGGTTCGCTGATGTCCGATTCCCCGTCCACCGTATACTTCTGAGGCAGAATATGGATGATGGTTTCCCCGACGGGCACCTGCACGTTGTGCATGCTTTCGTTCAGACGCTGCACATCCTTGGGCCTCACCTCGTTGTCGTTGTTCTCGATGAAAATATACCCCGAATGTCTGGAACATTTGATATGCTGCCCCGAAATGCCCACGTACGCCTCCTTGATCCCGATCCCCAACTCGTTCTCGATGTTTTCGATCGTTTCCTTCAACGCCTTCAGTACGTGTTCGGTATTCTTGATCTCCCCCCGCGCCACGCCGGAAAGCGAATCGCTGACGGAACCGGCCAACACCTCGGCCTTTCCCCCGGCTCCTTTCCGTCCCACCAGCGTCACCACTTTGGAAGTACCCAAATCTATCGCAACAACATACTCGTTTTTTTCCATGACAGCAGTCTTTCCTATTTTATGCAGACAACCTGATCTTTGTACTTTACGTTCATGTACCTGTACCTGTTCCAGCCTTCGTACGGAAGCCCCCGGCGGTAAAACCGCAGCAGCTTGCTCAGCTTCTCGCGGTACCCTTCCGCCTCCCCCAACAGGATCACGTGGTTTCCGACCCTGGGAATCAGTTCGAGTTCTCCGTTGCGCAACGCATTGATTTGAACCACCTCCAAGTTCCAGAACGGGTCTTCTCGCAGGAATTTTACAAAATTAATCAGATTATATAAAAACAGCTCACTTTTTTCCTCTTTTTTTTCGGACGGCGCCGAATCGGGGAGCCTGCCGACAAAATCCCTACCAAACGGCAGGGGCGGTTCCCCCGTCACCACGGGTACGTCGACGAAAAAATAGGTCTGGACGGGAAGGACGTAACCGTCCTCCGAAACATACGCATCGTATCCGCTTTCGGTCCGGATGCGCAACAGGGGGCGACGTTGTTCGACCTCGATGTTGACCTTTCCGTCCATCGAAGCATAGGCCCGCACCCCCTTCACGTACCCCCGGCTCCCGACCGCCCGCTCCACCGCCAGCAGGTTGAGCGAATCGAGCGGACGCCCCGTCAGGGCGATGTTTTCGGACACCAGTATGTTGCGCACGACGTAAGGGGTGATGAAACCGAGCTGCGCGCTGTCCTTCACCGTGATGTCGAGTCCCGTGCAGCGCAGGCCTTCCTCCTGTCGGGAGCAGTAGCGCGTAGCCACGACGAGGTAAGCGGCCAGCGCCGCCCAGACCGACAGATTGAGGAAGAAATTCAGTTTGCGCCCCATAAGACCCTATACTCCGTATTTGCGATGCAGCCGGGAAGCGATTTCTTCGCAGTAGCGATCTATGTCCCCCGCCCCGAACGTCACCAGCACGTCGGTATCCGCCTGTTCCAGCACCTTGGGCAGTTCCTCTTTCGGGACGATCCGCTTCGGGCACGAAATTCCCTTGAGGATCATCTCCGAATCCACCCCTTCGATCGGAAGTTCCCGCGCCGGATAAATCGGCAACAGAATCGCCTCGTCCGCCAGCGAAAGCGCCCGGGCGAACCCGTCGGCGAAATCCCGCGTACGGGTGTAAAGGTGGGGCTGGAAAACCGCCGTGATCCGCCGCCCCGGAAACATCTCCCGCAGGGAAACCAGAGCGGCCCGGAGCTCCTGCGGATGGTGGGCGTAATCGTCCACATAAACCGCTTTCGGCGTATTGATGTAGAAATCGAAACGCCGTTTCACGCCGGCAAAGGTCGCCGCCGCCTCGCGGAGTTTCGCTTCGTCGAATCCCGCACACCAGACGAGCGCCATGGCCGCCACGGCGTTTTCCACGTTGATCCGTCCCGGAATCCCCAGACGCAGACGCTCTACCGTCCGGTCGGGACAAACCAGATCGAATTCGTAATATCCGCCTTCCAGCAGCCGGATGTTCCGGGCGTAGAAATCGCACGGAGTGTCGAAAGCGTACCGGTAAACCCGGATGTCCGGGTTCCGGATATCGATGTCCACCCCTTTCCGGATCACCAGGGTTCCTCCCTTCCTGATCTGCGAAACGAATGCCGAGAAAGCTTCCTTTACCGCCTCATGAGTTCCGTAAATATCGAGGTGGTCGGCATCCGCCGCCGTCACCACGGCGGCATCGGGGTAAAGCTGCAGGAAAGAACGGTCGAACTCGTCCGCCTCCACCGCCAGCCGGTTCCCTTTTCCCAATACCAGGTTGCTGTCGAAATTCTTGGAAATGCCTCCCAGAAAAGCGCTGCCGCCGTCGCCGGCCACGGCGTTGAAATGGGCGGTCATGGTCGTGGTGGTCGTCTTTCCGTGCGTTCCCGCTACCGCCATGACGTACTTGCCGGCCGCAATGACACCCAGTACCCGCGACCGCTTCACGACCTCGAAGCCCGCGCTCCGAAACCATTCCAGCTCCCGGTGATCCTCCGGAACGGCAGGCGTATAAACCACCAGCGTCTCCGCTTTGATCCGGAAAGGTTCCGGGATCAGCCTCGGATCGTCCTCGTAATGAACGGCTATTCCTTCCCGTTCCAAACTCTCCGTCAGGGGCGACGCCGTGCGATCGTATCCCGCCACCGCTTTTCCTTCGTGTTTGAAATACCGGGCGACGGCACTCATGCCGATTCCCCCGATCCCCACCAGATACACCTTGCTGAACTCCATTCCGGAACCTTTTAACGACATACAAAGGTAAGCATTTTCAGGGAATAGTTTCGACCTTCGGAACGGGAAGGAACCGGAAAACCGGTTCCGGTTCCCGGCAAAAGGGGTGCAGGGAGCATTCCGCGCATCCGGAAGCCGATATCGCGCATCCGGGAGGAATGAAAAAACCGGACGAAATTGTCACATTTTCCTCCCGAAAAAATTGTTTACAGTCCGCGCCCGACTCTCCCATCCTCCCCCGGCCCTGTTCCCATGAAATAAGAACGGGCATCTTTCGATGCCCTTCGCTCCGTCCATTTCCCTCCGAAAAATCCCGCTCAGTTCATTCTGAAAAGGTAAACGATGGTACCCACCTGCGGAAAGGGCGCGTTTTCGTCCACGTTGAATCTCGCCTGCAAAGCCGCCCGACGGGCCGCATCCACCAGCACGCTGTTGGTCGTGGTCGATCCCACCGAACGGAAGGCGGCTCCGACCACCCGCCCCTGCTGATCCACCTTGATCTCAATCACCACGCGTCCCTCTTCGCGGGCCGCATATTCCGGCTTGGGCAAATCCCCGACCAGGGAACGTCCCTGCAAACTGTATGAAACTCCGCTCGTTCCCGACCCCGTACCCGCATGATCCCCCGCCGGGCTTCCCGCCGGATTTCCCTGATTCCCGTCGCCGCCGCTCACCCCTTCCGAGGTCGAGCGGCTGTCGCTCCGTCCCGGAAACAACGCTTTTTTGTTCACTTCGCGCGGTTTTTCCACGGGCGGATTCGGCTGCGGAGCGGGCTGCGGTCTTTCGGTCGGGCGGGTTTCCGGTTTCGGTTTCGGCACGGACGGGGATACGACGGCGGGAGCCTCTTCCGTCTCCTGAGTCGCCGTTTCCTCCGGGGCCGCAGCATCGGAAGGAGCGGCAGTCGCGGTTTCCGCCACTTCTTCGCTCATCGGCAAATCCTCCTGACCGCTTCCCGTCTCCGTGCTTCCGAAATCGATCAGAATGCCTTCCCCCTCCTTTTCCGGCAGATCCGTACGGAAGGAAACCAAAAACATCAACGCCACCCACACCCCGGCATACAGCAGGGTGGCCGCGCCTCCGATCGCCTTTCGTTTCCGTTCCTCCCGCGCTTCCGCCTGCATGATCAGTTGGGGCTGGTAGCCAGAATGAGTTTGTAATTGTTGTCCTTGGCGATGTTCATCACCTTCACCACCTCGTCGATGGGCACCGTCTTATCGCAGTGGAGCGACACGGTAGGCGTCTCCATGCCGGCCATCTTGGCCTTCAGGGCGCTTTCCAGCTGGCTGAAAGGTACCGGAGTCGTTTCCACATAATACTTCAGGTCGCCGGTAATGGAAACCGTCGTATAGGGTTTCTCCGTCAGCTGGTTGTTGCTCTTGGGAAGCAGCAGTTTCAGCGCATTGGGGTTGATGAGGGTGGTAGTCACCATGAAAAATATGATCAGCAGAAACATCAGGTCGGTCATCGACGCCGACCCGAAGGACGTTTCCACTTTCGAACCTCTCTTAATAGCCATTTCCGATCCCGGTTACCGTTATTCGACGGGTTGGTTCAACAAATCCATGAAGGCGATGGAGTTCGCTTCCATCCGGAACACGAGTTTTTCGATCCGGGCCACCAGATAGTTGTAGCCGAAATAGGCCGGAATCCCCACGATCAGCCCGGCCACGGTGGTGATCATGGCCGTGTACATGCCGCTCGACAACAGGCTGATGTCCACCGTTCCTCCGGCCTGGGACATGTCCATGAAAGCGGTCACCATCCCCAGCACCGTGCCGAGAAACCCGATCATCGGCGCCCCTCCGGCGATGGTGGCCAGAAACGGCAGCCCGTTTTCCAGCTTCGACACTTCGAGATTCGCCACGTTTTCGATCGAGGTATGCACGTCGTTCAGCGGCCGTCCGATCCGTTCGATTCCCTTTTCGATCATCCGGGCCACCGGCGTATCGGTATCCTTGCAAAGCTGGATGGCCGCATTGATTTTCCCATCGTAAATGTTTTCCCGGATGCGGTTCATGAAATTCATATCCAGTTCCGACGCCTTGCGGATCGCCAGAAACCGCTCCACGAAAATGAAAATGGACGCCGCCCCCAGCAGGGCCAGCGGAATCATCAGCCATCCCCCGGCCGCTATCAGGTCGCCGAGGCCCATCGTACCCGCTTTTTCCGTCGTTTGGGCGGCCACCTCCTCCAGTATCCGGGCAGCCTCGTCCGCTTGCAAAAGAATATTCATCTTTTCTTCGTTTTTTTATTTCCGGTTTCAATCGTTTCGCAAAGCTAACGGATTTTAAACGAATCTCAAAGCGCGAAAAGGGCAAAGAAAAAAATAAGGGCCTCCGGTTGCCGAAAAATGCGTAACTTTGTCGCAGTTCAAAACCTTACGCCTCCGCATGATTCCGCCGTCCGCAGATACCGTTTCGCCGGCAGTCGTTTCCGCTCCCGTCCGGGATACCGGAACGACCCCATTCGGCCCGGACGAAGCGTCGGTTTGCACGAATCCCGTCGGGAAAGCTCCGGACGTCATCGTCCTTCCCCGGAAACGGGCCGACTCGCCCGATGCTGTCTTCGGCCCGGACTTCCGGCGGAATTCCTTCCTTTCCGGACAGGAAACGCCCCGGCGCATCCCGACCGAACCCGAAACCGCGGCCTTCCTGCTGGACGGTTTGTTCCTGCTTCTTTTCTTTGCTTATGCGCTGTTGATTTACCGGTTCCGAAACCAGACGGTCTTCCTGTTGAAAGCCGTCGTAAACAAAACCCATCTCAACGCCGTCGCCGATGAACAGAGCCTGCTGTTCCGGCGGTTCGTTTCCCTGTCCAACCTGCTCGGCTGCTTCGCCCTAATCCTGCTTTTCACCCGGATCGGCTTTTCCTTCCTGGACGCTGCCGGAATCGCGGCATTGCGTTCCGCATGGCTGATTCCGACGGTGACGGGCTGCCTGGCGGCCGTCGTCCTCTACCGGCTGCTCCTGCGCCAAATGATCGCGAAAGTCGGACTGAAAGACCGTTTGATGAAAGATACGGCCGCTTTCAACCGGATCGTTTTCACCTTTGCGACGTTATTTGTCACCCCGGCGATCCTTTTGACCGGCTTCGTTTCCGGAAAGGGAGAACCCGCCGCTCTGCAGGCGGATATTATCCTCTTGTCTTTCTTCGGCTTATATTATTTAACAAAAAGTTACAATTTCTTTACTTCCCGAAACGTTTCGATTTTACCGTGGTTTTTGTACCTTTGCGCCGTCGAAATTTTACCGATCAGTTTTTTCATCCTGCTCGCTTTGCGGGATTTCAAATTTTGAGAGTAAAAAAACAACAATACCAAAGCCTTGAAAGTTAAGACCATACTTGTATCGCAACCGGCTCCTCCCGTCCTCGACCGTTCTCCGTTCTACGAGATCATCGCCAAGCACGGGCTGACGATGGACTTCCATCCCTTCATCAAGGTGGAACGTGTCAGCGTCAAGGAATTCCGGCAGCAACGGGTGGAAATTCTCGCACACTCGGCCGTCATTTTCACCAACCGTTCGTCGGTGGACCACTTCTTTCAGATTTGCGAAGAAACGCGGACGACGGTTCCGGAAACGATGAAATATTTCTGCGTCACCGAGGCCATTGCGCTTTACCTTCAGAAGTACATCGTATACCGCAAGCGGAAAATCTTTTTCGGCAAAGGAACGTTCACCGACCTGATGGAGCAGGTGGTCAAACACCGCGAGGAGCATTTCCTGCTGCCCCTGCCCGATTCTCACAAGCCCGAAATCACCCGGACGCTGGACAAGCTGAAAATCAAATACGACAAAGTCATTCTTTCCCATACGGTCAGCACGGACATCGACGGTCTCGATCTGACGAAATACGACCTGCTGGTTTTCTACAGCCCTTCGGAAATCGCCACGTTGGTGAACCGATGCGGCCGGGAAACGACGTCGGAAGGGAAGCTGCCGCTGATCGCCACCTTCGGTAACGGGACGGCCGTAGCGACGGTGGAAGCAGGATTGAAGGTAAGCGTGCTGGCTCCCACTCCCGAATTCCCGTCCATGGTCAAGGCGCTCGACACGTTTCTGACGCGGTACAATGCCGGGGAAACGGTGGAAGAGGTGAAAGTCGAAAAGAAAACGGCCGACATTTCTCACCTGAAACCCGAAACCCGCGGCACCCGGAAAACCGCCTCGAAAACCAAAACGGCGGCCTCCAAGGGGAAAACCGCATCCAAAACCGCGACCGGGAAAAATGCTGGAGGGAAATCCGCGGTTTCCAAAACGGTGTCCATTTCCGTTCCAGCCGGGAACCGGGTTTCCGCTTCGAAAAAGATGACCGGAAAAAGCAAGGAATCGGCATAGTCCCTTCCGTGTCGGCAGACGACGAGGAACGAACCGTGCCGTCCGAACTCAAAAATCAGGGCAGATGGGAAAAGGGCGTTACAGTTTCGGAAAGGAACACAAGCTGTGCAACCGGAAGCAGATCGAGTCCCTTTTCACGGAAGGAGAAAGCGTTTTCGCCTACCCCTTGCGATGCAACTTCCGGCTGGCGAAACAAATGCCCGGACGGAAAGAAGCTCCCGTACAGGTGATGGTTTCGGTCAGTAAACGAAATCACAAAAGGGCCGTGGCGCGCAACCTGTTGAAACGCCGCATCCGCGAAGCCTACCGCCTGAACCGACACTTGTGGGACGCAGAGGCGCAGCGGGCCGAGACGGAAGGAATGAAACTGACCGTAGGCTTCATCTATACGCAGAAAGACATCCTGAACTATTCCGACATCGAACATGGGATCAGAAAAGCCATACAATCCGTCAGGCGGAAACTCGCTTCGGCAAACGCTGCGGAAGATCATTCTGTTCCCGTTCGTCCTTCTCATTAAGTTTTACCAGTACTGCATCTCCCCGTTCACGCCGGCGGCCTGCCGGTATACTCCGACATGCTCGCAGTATGCGCTGGAAGCGCTCCGGAAACACGGTCTGCTCAAGGGCGGTCGGCTGGCCCTGCGTCGCCTTCTTTCCTGCCATCCCTGGGGCGGAAGCGGTTACGACCCCGTACCGTGACCGTGCTTTTCCCCTTCGTCGGAACGAACATCGGAACCCCGGTTCCGCACCGTCCATTCCATAATGCGCAAGCCGGAAAACGAAAAGGACGGCCGGAACCAAATCCCGACCGCCATTCGGAAACCGGAACATGCCCCGGTCGATGACGATGGTAAAACTTATCCGCTTCTATCCCTTGTAAAACGGCATTTTCACCACACGCGCCTTCACGTTTTTGCCGCGGATCACGACGCCGATTTCCGTCCCGGCCTTGGCATGGGAAGCCGCCACGTAGCCCATGCCGATTCCTTTCTTCAAACAAGGAGACATGGTTCCGGAAGTCACCCGGCCGATCGCATTTCCCTCCGCATCGGCGATTTCGTAACCGTGCCGGGGAATCCCCCGTTCCTCCAGTTCGAATCCGACCAGTTTCCGGCTCACCCCTTCCGCTTTCTGCCGGGCCAGCCGTTCCCGATCGATGAAGTCCTTTCCCTCGACGAATTTCGTGATCCAGCCGAGCCCCGCCTCGATCGGAGAAGTGGTGTCGTCGATATCGTTTCCGTAAAGGCAGAATCCCATTTCCAACCGCAGCGTGTCCCGCGCTCCCAGTCCGACAGGCTGCATCCCGTAAGGCTCTCCCGCTTTCCGGACGGCTTCCCACAACCGGGGCGCATCCTCGTTCGCCACGTAAATCTCGCATCCGCCCGCCCCGGTGTACCCCGTAGCCGACACGATAGCCTGTGGAATACCGGCCACGGTCAATTTTCGGA
Source organism: uncultured Rikenellaceae bacterium (assembly GCA_946486375.1). Classification (GTDB taxonomy): domain Bacteria; phylum Bacteroidota; class Bacteroidia; order Bacteroidales; family Rikenellaceae; genus CAMLTW01. The sequence goes on along the minus strand of CAMLTW010000001.1, from coordinate 24,919 downwards.
AGGTGTAATATTCCATGTCCGTCACCGGTTCCTCGCACATTTGCTGCAGGATTTCCATCGCCCGCGGCCCCTGAAGAGCGAGTTGGGCGATTTCGTCCGAGGCGTTGTAAAGTTCCCTGCCCGACGTCAAACCGTACCCGGAAGCGTACCGGCAAAGAAATTCCCAATCCTTCTCGATGTTGGCGGCATTCACGACCAATAAATAAGTCTCCGCATCGATCCGATACACCAACAAATCGTCCACAATCCCACCCTCCCCGTTCGGAAAACAGGAGTACTGAATCTTCCCGTCGTACAATGCCCCCACATCGTTGGTCGTCACGTGCTGCAAAAACGGCAGCGCATTCGGGCCTTTCACCCAGATTTCTCCCATGTGGCTCACGTCGAACAGGCCCGCTTTCTCCCGCACGGCCAGGTGTTCGTCGTTGATCCCTGTAAACTCGATCGGCATGTCGTAACCGGCGAAAGGAGCCATGCGGGCTCCCCGTTCCCTGTGGTACCGGGTAAAAGGCGTCTCTTTCATTTCAACGTATTTTTAGGAATATCTCCGTACAAATATAAGTCAATTTCAACGAATCCGAATAAAACCGTTACAAAATTCATCCCCATATGGGATTCCGGGGAAAAAGAATAACTTTGTAGGTCATAGAACCAAAACCGACAAAAAATGAGAAAATGGTTTTTACTCCTGGCGGCCACCGTTTTGCTGGCCGCGACGGGAACGGCACAGCAAAAAACGAAAGTGGCCTGCGTGGGCAACAGCATCACGACGGGCGTAGGTGCACAGGATCGGGCGAATGACGCTTATCCAGCGGTTCTGGGCAGGCTGCTCGGCGACCGGTACGAAGTCCGGAACTTCGGAGCCAGCGGATACACCCTCCTGAAAAAAGGGGACCGTCCTTTCTGGAATCACAAATACTTTCAGGAATCGCAGGCTTTCGCTCCGGATATCGTGGTCATCAAGCTCGGCACCAACGACTCCAAACCGCAGAACTGGGACACGCACGCCGCCGACTTCAAGGCCGACCTGACGGAACTGGTGGCCGTTTACCGAAAACTGCCTTCCAAACCGAAAATCTATCTATGCTTTCCGACATGGGTAGCCAACGATAAAATGACCATCCGGGAAAAAGTGATCGCGGCCGAAATCATTCCGATCATTTCCGAAGTGGCGAACGAAACGGGAGCAAGCGTCATCGACCTGCACAAAACGCTGTACGGGATGCCCGGGCTGGTTCCGGACGGCGTACATCCGAACGAACTGGGATACGTACTGATTGCCAAAGACGTATACGACCGGATCAAATAGCCGGTCTCTCTTCCGGACGGCTCCGAACGGACGGAAATCATGCAAACGAAAAAGGACGGCCATGATGCCGTCCTTTTCTTCATCCGTGCAAAGGCATTTTCTCCGCCTATCAATTCTGCCTGTATTTCGAATTGCAGACATCCGCGTCCACCGAGGTAAACAGCCCCAGATCGCTTGCCGGATAGGCATCGGCCGGTACGGCCTCTCCACTGTAAATATCGGCGAAATCGAACGCCTTGTCGGTGGTCAGCCATTCCCAAAGACCGGGATACACCGTCTCGATGCCTTTCGATTCCTTCGGATAATTGAACCAGTCCAGTCCGCAAATCGCCCCGTACTCGATATATTGGGAACCGGTATTGGTAATGACCAGTCCATAGGGCAAAGCGTTTTTGTCGAACGACCGGTCGAGGTATTTGGTGGACAGGGCATGCAACTCGACTCCGCCGTCCACCACGATGTACCATTCCACCCGCATGGCTCCCGTTCCCGGATACTTGCTGATATCCCAGTTCCGGATGGATGAGGCAAGGTAGCAGTTCCACCCGCCGTTCTGCTGGTTGATAACGGAACCCACCGTATTGATGAACCCTTCCTGGGATTCGAAATACTGCGTCCGGCAGTCTTTCCCTTCCGGCGTAACGAGTCCCTTGAAAATCTGGGTATCCCCTTTGTAAACCGAGCATCCGAGCTTGATCGACTTCGTGGACCCCAACGCCACGGGATGCACCCCGAAACCGAAGATATTGCCCTGCCTCTTATAAAGAACGTGGATCACCAGATCGTTATAATCGTGATCCCCCTCTCTGGAATCCTCGAAACAAACGACCTGGTACAGTTTGGCCTTGTTCTCCAATACGTTGGGATATTCGCTTCGGGGAACATAAACCAGTCCCGGCTCCGCAGCGGCTTTCGTCGCGGCAGAATACCGGGGCAGCAGGATGGTCATGGGAGATACCGCTTCCGCTATCGTTTCTCCGCCGACCACCACCTGAGTCACGAATCCGTCCCGGACGGGAACCTCGAATTCTTGGGAAGTCTGGAAATGTTTCACATCGGGCGTAACGGCCGGTTCCTCTTTGGGAACGCCGGGTTCCTTCACGCAGGAAACAACCAGCAGAAGGCTGCACAGGATAAAACCGTATTTTTTCATAGCCACCGCATTTAGGTCGATCATCTTTACGACACAAAGTTAACATATTTTTACTATACACAATAATATGTTAACCGTTTTTCAGGCTTTTTGACAACAGACATGACCGGACAACAAGAACCGAAAAATTCGCCCGAAAACAACCATCTTCATTCACGAATACCGAACCGAATAAAAAACCGCGGAACATCTGTTTCGCGGTTGCGGTCGCACATTCGGCAACCCGCTGAAAAAGCATAACATGTTCTGGAAACACTCCGGTTCGCCTCCTCCCGTCCGGCAAACACACTCCCCTATTCCGGCGGTAAAACCATACCCCGACCGCCGCAGAACGTGCGGAACCCCGGAAGAAGCCCGTCGAAAACGCCGATAAAGAAAGAAAAAACGGCTAAAGCCTCGTACGGGAAGGCACGATACGGATTTCAACCCCGTCATTCACCCGGCCGGAATATGCCTCGACAGTGTTTTCGCCCGGTTGCAGTTCCACCCGTTCCCAGACGAACACGCCGTTGGTACCGGTCTTCTGTCCCTGCGAAATGCCGTTCACCACCAGTTCCACTTCCGGCTGGTTGGAAAACACCTTCAGCGTCTGCACGCGGTCGGCCCGCTCGTTCCAACGCTTTTCGGCTATATGCACGAAAGGTTCCGCCCGGTTCCAGTTGGCTTTGTAAAAGTAAAAGGCGTCCTTTTTCTTCTGCCGGTCGTAGGTCACCAGTCCGAAATCGCTCACACCCGGCGTATCGCCTCCCCGAAAGTTCGGGGAACCGTAGTCGAACATCGAATGCACGAAACTCCCCCAGATGGCCGGATATTTCTTCAGAATGTCGTAAAACCGTTCATGATAGTGGGTTTGCCACCGTTCGGGATGCCACGTATCGCGCGGGCCCGGCCGCGTCAGCGAATCGCTCTGGTGCAGCAGCGCGCCTCCCGCACCGTATTCCCCGATGGCCGACTTGAGCTGCTTCCAGTCCCGCGTGAGCTGCTTCAGCCAAACGTCCACATCGGAAACCTGTCCCGACTGCCATCCCAGATACTGACTCCATCCGATCAGGTCGGTGATGAAATTGATATCCCCGTCCTGGTTGCTGGTGCCGATGGTCGGACGCGTGGGATCGAGCTCGTGCGCCAGCGTATTCAGCTCCCGGATGTATTCCGACGGATCGTCTCCCCGCGTAATCAGGTTGGAGAAAAGGCCCCAGAAAAACACCGACGGATTGTTGTAATGCTGAAGGATCATTTCCCGTAGCTGCTGACGCCCGTTCTCCCGGAAAGACTCCTTGTTGATATACCCGTTGTCCAGAATCAGACGCGGCCCCACCAGCGGGAGCTCGCTCCAAAGGATCAGGCCGTACCGATCGGCCAGCTCATAGAAATAAGGGTCCTGCGGATAGTTGATCATCCGCACGGCATTCACGCCCATTTCCAGCATCAGGTCGAGGTCTTCCTCCTGTTCCTCCGGCCGCAGCGCGTTTCCCCGACCGCTGCGATCCTGATGCCGCGTCACTCCGTGCAACGGATATTTCCTGCCGTTCAGCATGAAACCGCTGTCCGGGTCGATGGCGAAATAACGCAGCCCCATCGGCACGACCAGCGAATCGAGCGTTTTTTTGTCGTCCTGCAGCTTCACCACGACCTCATACCGATAGGCCTCCCGCAATCCGTTCCACAAGCGGGGATTTTCCAAAGAGAACGGAAGGGTGACGGCTCCCCGCCCTTCGTCCGTTTTCACTTTCTCCTGCCGGCTGAGGATCGTAAAACCGCTCTCCGAATCGTTCACGTCCAGCGTTACGGTATAGGTTCCCGGAACGGCCGCATCCACCCTGACCAGCGCATCCACCTCGGCCTTCTTGTCGGTCACTTTGCCTTGTTTCAGGTACACGCCGTCCGACCCGTAATCGGACAGGGCGATATGGTTGGGTTCGGTCACGATCAGTTCCACGTCCCGGTAAATCCCTCCGTAAATGTTGAAATCCCCATTGACAGGCATGTAATCCAGCTGCGGAGCGTTGTTCACCCGCACCCAAAGATTATTGTTGCTTCCGAAACGCAGGAAGGGGGTGATCTCGATGGTAAACCCGGTGTATCCGCCCGTATGCTCTCCGGCGAACCGGCCGTTCACGAACACGTTGGCCTCGCTGTTGACCCCTTTGAAACGAAGGTAAACCCGTTTGTCGCGCCAGGAATCCGGTATCCGGACGTCCTTGAAATAGTTGGCCAGCCCCCGCACGTAGTCCTGCCGCGCACTGACCGCATCGTAATTCCACGTATGGGGCAAATGCACATTCTGGCGGTTGCGCAGATTCAGGTCGTTATCCATCGAAAACTGCCAGTTCCGATTCAGATTCATCACTTCCCGCGCATACCCTTCCGCCGTCGCCAAGAGCAGCGTCATCGCCATCAACAAGTATTTCATCTTCCCTAATCTTTTATATCCACACCCTTCCCGCATCCGTAAATCCGGACGAAACACACCGTCCTCCGCTACTCCGCCGTATATCCGAAGCCGCGCAGCGCCCGGTCGTTATTGCGCCAGTCGGGATTCACCTTGACGAACAGTTGCAGGAAAACCTTCTTTCCCAGGAACGCTTCCAATTCCGTACGGGCCTGCGTCCCCACCTTCTTGAGTTTGGCTCCCTGATGTCCGATCAGGATTCCCTTCTGGGATTCCCGGGCCACATAGATGGTCGCGGCGATCCGGTCGATGGTCGGTTCCTCCTTGTACTCGTCCACCGAAATCTCCACGCTGTACGGAATTTCCTTTTCATAGTTCAGGAAAATCTTTTCCCGGATGATCTCCGAAGCGAAAAAGCGCATCGTCTTATCGGTGAGCGTATCTTTCGGATAAAAGGCGGGGCCCTCGGGCAGCATCGACAGGATCAGGTCGAACAGGCCGCCGATGTTGAAATCGTTCCGGGCCGACACGGGAACTACCTTCGCTCCCGGCAGCAGCTTCTGCACTTCTTCCACCCGTTCATCGAGTTTTTCGGGAGTGGTCAGGTCGATCTTGTTGATGACGGCGATCAGGGGAATCCCGGACTCCCGCACCTTTTCCAGAAACTCCGCATTCTTGTCGATTTTTTCCACCACGTCGGTCACGTACAGGATGATGTCCGCATCCCGCAACGCTCCGGTCACGAAACGCATCATCGACTCCTGCAATTTGTAATTGGGTTTCAGCACCCCCGGCGTGTCGGAATAGACGATTTGGAAATCCTCGCCGTTCACGATTCCCATGATCCGGTGGCGGGTGGTCTGCGCCTTGGAAGTGATGATGGAAAGGCGTTCTCCCACCAGCGCGTTCATCAGCGTCGATTTTCCCACGTTGGGGTTTCCGATGATATTGACAAATCCGGCTTTATGCATTTTATTCCTTTCAAATTAATTCCACAAATATAAAGGTGCGCGGACGTTCGTCAGTTGTTCAGGCGATAAACGCGCTGCACCCCTTTGATCCGCAACAAACTGTAAATCACCATATCCACCATCTGCGTACTGGTGACCTCCACGTTGATGACGCCCGAAAGAGTGCCGCCCGAAGGGGTCAGGCTCATGGAGCGGATGTTGATTTTCAACTCCTTGTTGATCACTTCCGTGATCCGGTTCACCAACCCGACGCTCTCCTCGGCCTGCAGCCTGAGCGATGCCCGGAAAGACCCGGTGCTGGCGTCCGACCGCCACCTGGCCCTGAGCACCCGGTAAGGGTAATTCTCCATCAGCCGGGCGCCGTTGGGACAATCTTTCCGGTGGATGGTGATCCCGGCGGAAACGGTCACGAATCCGAAAATTTCGTCTCCGTAAATCGGATTGCAGCACTTCCCGAGTTTGTAACTCACCTGCCGCAGCGTGTCGTCGATGACCAGGCATCCGTCCGTATCGGTCTCCCGCCGGATCCGGCTCTCCCCCCTCGGCTTTTCATCCACGGCCGGCGATCGCTCGCCCGACACCAGCTCCTTCACTTCGACCAGGCTCACCTGCTCGTCCGCGATCAGGCCATAAAGCTCCGTCCCCGTTTTCAGCTTGTAATGCTTGCACAGGAGGGTCACCGCCTCGTCGATGGACAGGACGATTTTCCAGTTCCGCAGTTTCCGTTCCAGAATTTCGCGGCCCATGCTGGCGGCCCGGGCTTTCTCCTCCCGCAGGAAAGCCTTGATCCGCGACCGGGCTTTCCCGGTCACGACCAGATTGAGCCAATCCGCCTTGGGCTTCTGGCTCTTCGAAGTCACGACTTCCACCACGTCCCCGTTCCGGAGCTTCTCCCGGATGGAAACGTTGCGGTGATTCACCCGGGCGCCCGTGCACGAATACCCCAGTCTGGAATGAATTTCGAACGCGAAATCGAGCACCGTGGCTCCCTCCGGCAACTTGTGCAAATCCCCGTTGGGGGTGAACACGAAAACTTCCTTCGACGAAAGCGGAGTGTCGAATTTCTTGGAAATGCCCACCGCGCTCTCCGTCGTTTCCATCAGCTCCCGGAGCTTGGACAGCCATTCTTCGCTACTCAGGCCGCCCTGTTTCACCCCCTTGTAACGCCAGTGAGCCGCCACGCCCCGCTCGGCCACTTCGTCCATCCGTTCCGTACGGATCTGCACTTCCACCCATTTCCCCTCACGGGTCACCACGGTGGTATGAAGCGACTCATAGCCGTTGGATTTCGGGATGGAAATCCAGTCGCGCATCCGCTCCGGATTGGGCGTATAAAAATCGGTCACGATGGAATAGACGCTCCAGCAGGCCTGCTTTTCCGTCTCCCGCGGACAATCGAGGATGATCCGGATGGCGAACACGTCGTACACCTCTTCGAAAGACACCCCCGTGCGTTTCATTTTCCGCCAGATGGAATAGACCGATTTGGTGCGGCTCTTGACCGTATATTTCAGTCCGCTCTGTTTGAGCCTGTTTTCGACGGGTTCCAGAAACCGGGCGATGAAATCCATCCGCTGCGCCGCCGTATCGGCCAGCTTGCGAACGATGTGATCGTATTCTTCCGGGAAAGTGTACTTCAGGGAAAGGTCTTCCATTTCCGACTTCAGGGAATAAAGCCCCAGCTTATGCGCCAGCTGCGCATACAGGTTGAGCGTTTCCCACGATTTCTTTTCCCGCTTCTCCGCCGGAAAAGCTTCGAGCGACCGCATCACCTCCAGCCGGTCGGCCAGTTTGATCAGGATCACGCGCGGATCGGTGGAATAGGAAAGGATCAGTTCCCGGAAGTTGTCGGCCTGCTCTTCCGACTTTTTCGGATCCACCTCCGAAATGTCGCACAGACCTTTCAGAATCGGTACGCATTCTTCGCCGAACCGCCGTCCCGCCTCCCCGGGCGAAAGTTTGCCCAGCCTCACCACATCGTGCAAAAGGGCGGAAATCACGGAATTCCTCCCCAGCCCGATTTCTTCGCCGACGATCAGAGCGGTGTTGATGGAATGCGCGACGAACGGTGTCCCGTCATAACGGGTCATACCTTCCAGCCCGGCCACCGCTTCACCCAACGCCTCCCGGATCAATTCGTAGCTCCGGTCGCTGAAATTCTTCCGGACGGACGCCAGCAGCGGCCTGCAATAACGCACATTCCCGCCGGGGGCAGGCTCCTCTTTCTTCGTTGCGGTTTCCATAAACGTATCCCTTTTTCCCGCTCTAAAGATAGCGATTTCCTGCGTACGTTCAACTGCAGGGCACCGATTTATCGTAAACATTCCAAATCTCTTCGGGATCGTTTTCGTTCATAATCATTTCGATAACGGAATAAATCCGATCCACGCACTGCTCCCAGGTATGAGTCCGGGCGAAAGCCATCCGCGACCGCCTCAACCGGTTGTCGTCGGTTTCGGTCAGCGCATAATCCACCAGTTGCAAAAAGCTGCGTTCGGTTTCGGCCAGGTAAGCCTGCCGGTAAAAAATCTCGGTCAGGGGAGTGCGCATGGTCACCACCGGTTTGCCCATGGCCAGAAACTCGTCGATCCGCCGGGGATAATCCTCCCGCGTGACGTCGTGAATGACCTGGGGATAAATGCAGACGTCGAAATGCCGGATATAGGCCGGAAAATCCTGCACGTGCCGGCTTCGGATAAAATGCACGTTGGGCAGGTCGTGCAGGGAATGCCGTTTGAAAATATGGTCTTCCCGTCCCAACAGCACCACCGAATAACGCGGACGCTCCGAAGCCAATCGGTAAATGAGGTTCGGAGCGAGCGAAGCGGTGTCGAGCGGCCCTGCGTATCCGACGATGGGCCGGGGAAGATTCCGCAAAAAGCAGGGCATGGGCTGTTCGACCGTGGGATCGAAATGCTCCAAGTCCACCCCCTGCCCCACGTTGAAAACATTGAAATTGTAATCCCTCGCGTCTTCGGCCAGCGTGTCGTTCGTCGTCAGTACGATGTCCGACTTGGCGATCAGCTCCGGCTCTATCCGCCGGGCGTGATGAGCCCAAAAAGAATTGACCGTCAGATCGTCCCGGCGGTAATAGATGGAAAGCTGAGGCCCCAGCAGCTCCTTGAGGTAGAAACTGCGGAAAAGATCGTTGTCGTTGATGTGGATGATCCGCTCGAAACCGAGGTGTTCCAGCGCCCAAGAAAGCGCGCCGTAAAATTTGAGGTTGTTCCGTTTGTTGAAAAAGTCGAAGACCGTGAAATTTTTCACCCCGTGTACGGCGGAAAGGATCACTGGCGGTTCCAGCACCCACAGCCCCGGATTCACGCGACGCAAAACCCGCTGGCTGTCGTACCGGACGCGCACCGTGGAATCGGGTTTCTCCTCCCTGTCCCTGTATCCTCGCAGCAATCCGGCCATATCCATCGGCGGATTGACGTACAGCACCTGGTTGTGGCGCGAAATCTCCATCGCCAGTTTCCTCGCATTGCCGCTCGCCGACATATTCCAGGACTGAAGCCCCGTAAACACGAATTTCTTATCACAGATCATTTCCAGGTAATTTGCCGATTGGGGAACTCTCGCTCCCGCGGGGAGACAAAAGCACCCTTCTCCTAACAAAAGGCTTGCCTTTTTTCCCGGCCCTTTTTTCCGATTTTGTTTTTCGGATTATATTGATTAACTTTACCCAAAAGGAATTTTCACCCGGGTCTTTCCGCATAAAAACTTCAGCCATGAAACCGTTTCTCGTTCTGCTACCCGCTCTGCTGATCGGATCGGCGGTTTTCGCACAACCGCAGCCCGATTCCACGTTTCGCGATGTCAAACTCAAGATCGTCGACCGCAAGGGAAAAGCGATGCCCGGCATCGTCGTGCAGACCGCCGCATCCGACCGGGGCTTCCTGACGGATCGCAACGGAGCCTATGTCTTTTCCGGTCTGACGGACAAGGATTCGGTGGTCATCATGCTGCCGCGTTACGGGCGAACGGTCATTCCCGTAACTGGAATGGACTCGTTGGTGGTACGGGTAAAATCCGCCCGGGCTTACAGTTATTACGATCAGGCCGCCGACCGGGAAGTGAACGTGGGATACAACCGGGTGAAGGCCCGGGACATGACGGCTCCTTCTTCCTCCGTGGACGTGCAGGCGATTCTGCAGCACACTTCGGTCAATTCCCTCTATGATTTGCTGGTGGGGCGGGTCGCCGGCCTCGACATCCGCCGGGGCGCCAACAATGAGATGCAGAGTACGATGCGGGGCACCAAATCGTTTTATGGCAGCAACGAACCGCTGGTGGTGGTGGACGGTATCACCTTCGAAAGCCTGCAGGCGGCCGACGCTGTGGTCAATGTGCGGGACATCAAAAGGATAGACGTGCTGAAAGACGGCGCTATCTATGGTTCGCGGGGTGCCAACGGGGTTATCATCATTACGACGAAGTGAGAAAAAAGCGGGAAAATTGTTGGAGGGAACATAATTTTGTATTACTTTTGTCCCCGTTCGAAAGGCTCCGTAGCTTAACTGAATAGAGCACTTGACTACGGATCAAGAGGTTACAGGTTTGAATCCTGTCGGAGTCACAAGTAAGAATGGTCTACAAAGGTGTAGGCCATTTTTTTATTTTCTTGCTCCACAAAACTTAATAAACTTATATGATCAAGTGAATTATTGTTTAAACTCCCCATATAAATTGCTTTAGTCATAATAAAAGATTTGGTTACAATTATCCTTTAAATATGTTGCAACATTAATTAACAAAACATATTTTTGTAAAAAGGATATAAATTATGAGAACATCGGATGTTTTTGTTGCAGGCGGGATGCCAGACATTACATATATTGCTCGTTCTGAGCTTGGCTTGGAAATCTCATTAAAAGGCTTTTTAGATACTCGTTATAAGCTTATTTCAGTAACAGGGCCTACTAAATCTGGTAAATTTAATATACAACTATTTAACCATTTGCAAATGAGTAGTTTATAAATTTTGTTTCTGAAACAAGAAACAAATCAGGAACAAAAATGGTTTTTTAGGTAAATCCTCGTTTTTTTGTTTGCATTACTTTTCATTCCTTTCACTTGCTTGCAATCAAAGCACCAATCCAAGCTATTACTATGCTTTCTCATCCTGATTCAATATATGTTTTTTCATATATCCAGGAATTCGCAGCGAAAAGAGAAAAGTATTGTTTTCAATGATCGATATCAATATGTGCAAAGTTAAAAATAATCATCCAAGCAATCAAATATTTGTCTATTTTTAGTTTACTTTAGTTTAGCATATATATAGGCTAATGGACTAAACTAAACTGTTTTTGCTCACTCTGCCACTCCCTTTTTAGACAGCAGAAAGTGGACTCCCTTTGACTCCGTCCTTTCTCTTTTCGCTGCAATATATTCCTTTATAAGTTTACGAGTAAATATTTGTCCCTATAAGCATTCGACTTCGGGCTATTTGATGAATTGTGCCGCAAAGGTATTTGTCATGTCTTTCTTGTATGCAAGGTATCCTTGAGGTTCACAACAAAATCTCCACCTTAGCGGTAGTATTTGGTCGTGAAACCTTGCATAAAGAGCCATGACACCTTATGAAGCGACATAATTAATCAAGCCTGAAGTAGTAAATGCTACATGAGGGAAAAAAAGAAAACTTAAAATAGAATTATATGGCAAATTATGCGACAAACATTTTCTACGCAAGTACGGAAAACCAAAATGACCTCAATAAGATAGAGGCTTTCTTGGATGACAATTTCAGTTGTTATGCAAACAAGTATGGCAATTCTGTTGATGCAGAATTTCCTTCCCGGTGGGAATATCCAGAAAAAGAAATGGACCAATTGGTTGCCTCACTGGAAGCAAAAGATAAAGTCTATATTAAAATTCTAACTTATGAATTTGAAAATGAATATGTGAGTTTTAGAATCTTCTCTCAAGGCAAGTGGGAAATAAAAATATAATAGTGATGAGCAACAGAACATTTGATAACGAAAGCGATATTATAGGTTTATCCTGTACTTTATCCACGGCTTATAAAGGCTACACGGAAGGTGTAATTGTGGACGACTATGGCACTACCATAGTTGTCCGCCTTGAAAGCGGCAAAGAGATTTCAGTATTCCGAGATGAAATTATTATTCATGATTAAGCAATATGGCACAGATAGCAACAAAATTCGTTCAATGGGATGTTCCGGAGCTGGCAACATTACAAGGCAGCCGAGTGTATAAGTTGCGGGAACATCTGAATAATGGCGGCAAACTCAATAGAGAAGACAAGAATTGGATTACTCGCAACGTGAGCGAAAGCACCTATTTCAAACGGGGGATTGCCTTGAGCGGTTATCATTTTGATTTTTCCGATGTTCTCAAGCGGTATTTCGTCAAACAATACGGGCATATCCAAGAATATTATGCCATAGACAAAACCGCATTACGCTCAATACTGTATGGCAGGATTGAGGATATAGTTGAAGTAGTACGTTAGAAGACATGGCTTATGGGAAAATTTGAATTTTATCAAGACTGTAAAGTCACAAGTTGGGAAAGAGACTATTTCACTGTGGAAGCCAACAGTTATGAGGAAGCAGAGGCAATCGTCCGGTCCTGGCGTTGCAAAGATGTTTCGAATATCATTGACAGCCGTCTTTCTCATGGAAGAAGTGAGGCTTTGCGTGATACTTCCGAGCTTTTGTTTCCCGAAGAAAACGATGGTTACTCGACTATTGAGATTTTCAACCAGGAAGGAGAATCTATCATGACTAATGCACTAAACGAAGACAATTATGAACGTAACGATTGAACACCCTTTTTGCCCTTACTGCAGCGAAGTGACAAATCTATATTTCAGAATTATTAACACGCTTCTTTTTTCAAAAGACGAAAACGAACTTCGCACAAGCATGGAGAGTCTAAAGAAAGAGATCCGGCTTGACGAGTATTTCACGTTCGGCTATGGGGCACACCATCTTTGGATATGCCAACGAAAACCGAGCGACAAAAACAAAATCTTTCCACACCGCATCATGATGATCCAATTCTGACATGGAGCCTCTGTACTATACGGACTGGAGTTGAATATTCAGTTTCAGCCCGTAACTTCATTTACCGCAATAACCTTTTATATCCAAAACTTCATTGAGACGCAGATGGCCATTGGCCGGACAATGATTTTTGCCGGATTATCCATTTATATTCTCTTTTGGCTGCGCCATATCCCTTTATAAAATAGAAGCTGAAACTCGCATAACGCGCCCGTTCCGCTTTGTCTCCCAATCGGGCTTCAGCCCTTTTTTCATTTTGCCTTCTTTTCCCTCATTTCTCTTGCCGGATAAAGGCTGCAACACCGATACGCCAGCACCCCTTTGCCAATTCTTCGTCTTACGGCCTTTCCCACGCCGCAGCTTATACGCTTACTGCCAGTACGGCATATCATCCTTGCCGCTTCAAATCATGAGACATGGTGCTGTTTCCCGCCAGAAGCTCTTCTTCCTATGCCAGCCGAGAGTTGAAACCAATTCGTGCCCATTGACAGCACCGTCCGTCTTTATTATTCCTTTAACCAGTTGCCAATTGTTTTTCCTCTTCTTTTTCGTGACTGCTTTCTATTGAAGTCGCCATATCGTTTTTCGTTGCAAAGTTAGTATGCAGCCGGGCGCGACCCATGGTCTTGACCAATGGCGTAACAGTACAAATCTTCCTTTATCAAGCCTCCGGTTTGGGAGAACCCCAAAATAAAGAGTATTTATACGTTATCCTTGGTGCATCCCTTTACTGCACCTACTTTTTATGCACCGTAAAACTGATTTATTAACTTCAAAAAGCAATCGAAATGAAAAAGTACGAGAACAATTTCGCAGTAACCGGTTATGTCGCAAAAGACGCCGAGGTTTATCAATTCACCAACACAAGTGTTGCACGTTTCCCTCTGGCTGTTGCCCGCCAGGAGAAGATCGGCGAAGAAACCAAGCGCATATCCGCTTTCATGAACATTGAAGCGTGGCGCAAGAATGAAAATTCCGGGTCGTTTGACCAGCTTACCAAAGGTACGCTGCTGACCGTGGAAGGCTACTTCAAGCCTGAAGAATGGACTGACAAAGATGGAGTGCAGCACAACCGCATCGTGACGGTTGCAGTCAAATTCTATCCGGCTGTCGAGAAGGAGGAAGAAGTTCCTTCGAAACCGGCAAAAGAAGCGAAAAAGGGCAAGAAGTAATCCCTGTTTTCCTGACAAAGCGGCTTTCGGGCCGCTTTTGTTTTGCTCGAAGCCTTCCGTAATATAGCCTTTTGTATTTCACGTTTTCCCCTTTTATTGCAATGCCTGAAATTCCCTACACGCCTATTTCGAAAGCCCGGTTATTTATTCTGCAAAGTTTGATTGCCGGTTGTTTGTCCTGTCAAGGAACGCTTATGCTTGCTGCTGAAAAATCTTCCTTTCCGACATGTCGGAAAGAGTATTTTTCGCATCCTCCTTGCCTGACAGACCGCCAATCTTGTGGGCAGAAAAATAATCAACCTTCCGATACAGGATGTATCAGAGGGAAATAAAAAACAACTAAAAATTTTAATGATATGACATTCAGAGCATTTATGGCAGAGAACGGGTATAACGTACAGACTACTTTTTGGGAAGATTTTTCAGCGGCCGACATTTTCGGGTTATCGGCTATTCAGGACACTTTCAACCGGGCCTTTGAAGAGTGGAAAGGCAACTGCAAGTACCTTACGGAATTGGTGTTGGTATTGAATCACAAGATATGGCAGCACTATAAAACGAAACCGAATGTGGCGGCGTTGTATGATGCACTCTGGAGACAGGCAGACCAGTATGCGGTTGAGAATCTGAAGGACGAAGAGTTAAGCTATTATTATGACGTAACGGACTGATTGTATAACAAGTTAATGTAAATTGAGTATGAACACGAATAACAAGCCAAGCACAGCAGGAAGGACAACGGCTGATGATATATTGCAACGAGACGCACGGTTCAGATATATGCTGTTAGCCAGGATGCAGTCAGATTGTGAGTATTATTTGGATTACGGAGGCAGAGACCCCAAACGCCTGTGGGCAGGTGATGAAGAACGGCAAATCGATTTAATGATAAAGTTGCACGACAGCTTCAAGGAAGGAGAAAAGCCGCAGTGGCTGACAATGGACAAGATTTTGGAATACAAAAAGGAAATGATGGTGATGGTTGAGTAATTTGCGATATTTTACTTATTGTTATCATTTGAGAGCAAATTACTTTGCTCTCATTCTATTTGCCCCCATTTTAGCATTATGACACCTCAGAATAATTATTTACTTGCTTGATTATTGTCCTTTTTTATACCAATTGAATGCAAATCTATGCATAACCAAAAGATTTACAGCACCGATTATAATGCCTACAACAGCATAGATGAATAATTCCTTAAATGTTAAAATATAACTGGCTTTTTCAATTGCAAATATGCAATAAGGGATACACAGAATGGTCGTTATAATTGCCGGTATGTATTTTTTCCAAATTACAAATTGAAGAAAATGTATGATAAGATGAATGCTAAATGCAGTCAAAATACAGTACCAATAAATAATATTATTGGTCAACACACTTGTTATGGTCAGTATCGACACAATAAAAAACTCTTCTGCAACAATGATAGAAAAATTCCGTGTGTCAATATCCATAAATTTATTCATACGTTGTGCTATCCTTGGAAATCGCCTATCAAAATCGGAACGGTTCTTATTCATCCATTTCTCAATCATGATTATTTCTTCAAATTCATGTATCATGAAAATGATGGGAAAAAGAAGTAGTATAAATTTATCCATAACATAATTTATCCATCACGAAATAGTCCATTATTTTTAGGACCATATCCAGTTTTCATACTTTTTTACTGTTCCCATGCGTGAACAGTTGGCTGCAATGATTATTTATCATGACGGAAGCTGCTTTTGCTGAATCCGCCGAATATGCCCTTCACGATTTTGCAAAAGACATAAAGTACCAATACTACGACTATAATTTCTCCCATATCCTTTTTTATATTTAGCGTTACAAATTTCCAATAAGGGTCAGAGGCTTCCCTAAATATACTTAAACTGACAGGCAAATCCGTCACTAATATGGTATCGGTTGCCTTGACTTCCTATTTCCGATTTCCAGGTACGCGGCCAGGTTTCCTGCTGAGTGCCACATTGTACTTGCCTAAAATTTGGTACACAGTACTTTTGCTCTTGACATTGCAATGCGCCATGATTTCATTGACTGAATACCCGTTGTTGTACATGTCCACAGCTATTTTATCCCGCTCGGTCTTGCTCAACATTTTGCTCGTCTTCACCGGTACACTGATACTCTGTTGCAGGCGTATCACCCGGTCAGATGACTTGCGTAATACAGCCACTTCTTCCGGAAGAGATCCGAACATGGTCAGCACCTCCGCCGCCGTCGTGTCCGGAAACAATTCACCACGGGAGTCAATCTTGTCATGGATGGAAATAATGCGGACCACTTTGATCCGGCATAACTCTATCAATGCGGCCAACTCCCTCAAACCGCGCACGGCGTTACTGAATTTCGAGACAACCAGTTCGTCCCCTCTCTCAAGATTTGTCATGAGCTGTTTCCAGCGAGGTCTGAGCGTCTCGTGCTGGACTGATTCCTCTATCACTTGTACACAACCGTACTGGCACATCCATTCCTTGTCCGCATCATATTCATCATACGAATTTGCCTTAAATATATAACCAACTTTTGCCATGTCAATATCCAATACAAATGATAACAAGTGCAAATATACAAGTTTTATTTGAGTGGCCAAATCAAACCATTATAAAAATCGAACTATTTATTTTTTCGTCCTTTTTCCTTTCACTTGTTTTCATTGATAATCATACTATTAAGTACGATATTGAAAAATGCACAAAATACAGTTCCAATGGTGTTAAGTATAGAAAATTATATATAGTTTTGCGTGAAATAGTACGAAAACATATAGTATGAAAATTCAAAAAACGAACCTTAAAGCATCAAGTTTTTTACACATGATAGCTGCCGCTTCAATCACGGTATGCATGTTCACATCATGTAATGGCGGATTGACTGAACAGTCCGAAAGCGATCCTGCCGGTACATACAGAAATTATCTGCTCGAAGTAAGGAAGATGAAATCTGTTTCATTTGAAGAGCTGTCAGAAAACCTTTGCCAATGGCAAGCCATAAGAGATTCCGTTTTTAACCATGTCCGGCAGGACACGGTTGGGATCCATGGTCAAGACCTTCGTAAGACATGCGAAGGCATACATGATTCCCTACGCCTGGAGTTCTCGCGTCTGGCTTTGTCAAGGCCACGTTCCTATCAGGAGTTATTCCTATTGAAAAGAAAACTTTCATCTAATGACAAAGACAATGGATTAATCCGGACCGTGGAAAAGATCCGTCCATTCTTTGAGTCATTAGATAAACGCCCAATCCATAAGGGAGACAGGAAGCAAATCATTTCGGATTATCGTACTTTGCTGGCCAACACTCTCCGAAATGGCATACACGGGACAGATGACATGACAGAGTTCATCGGAAAAGAGGATGCTATTTTTCGGGCGTTCTTGCCATATCTGTGCAGCATTGGTGATGAAGACATTTCCGATATAACGCGTGATACGGAAAGATGCTGTTTGCAGATTTTGTTTGCCGCCGAACGTAAAGAGATACCTCACCAGGATGCCCTCGTTTACCTGGCCATGCGAACCAATCGCAGACTGATACTTAATACCGGAACCTGCATCAATGACATTCATAATCAAAAGGTCCAAACAAAAGCACAAGCCTACGCATATATCTGGATGCTTATGCGCCCATACGTTTCTATGGACAGTTTCCACCTGTCGATGCTTTCTTCCAAAGACCAGGAACAGCTTGAACGGTTTGCCGTACAGACTCCGGCCATATTTGAGACTTTGTGCCGAATCTTGAACTCGGGAGACAACCGCCTGGATGAATTACCCGGAATGCTTATGGAGATTTACATTCACACGCTATAAACATAAAATCAAATGAATATGCTACGACACTTTCTGAAAGACTTTATGACGTTTGTCCCCCTTCAGTTGCCACAGCTGCTCGATGTAACCACTATGGAGGAGCCGCAGTTTTACGGGGACTATGTCCTGCTGACTTTTCCATTGCATGATCCTTATGACCTGGAAGAAGTGATGGATATGCTGGAGGATGATATGGAACTGATTGTGCTTTATCATCACATTCCTATGCAAGACGAACCGTTCGGCCATAGTACATGCGCTTACTCCAATCCATCTTTCGGCCAAATGTTCAAGGTGAACGCAAAGACTGATTCCGATGGCAAGGTCCATACCGTCCTTGTAACCATATATGATTCACTTGAACAAATGTACGGGGATCTCTGCCTTGACTTGCAACTCCATTCTAAAAGCGGAAAGCTGAAATACCAGAAGAACAAGGAGGACATACTTATTGACTTTTTATAAAAACAACAACATCATGAGAAATACATTATACAGGCAGATGGTCTATTGGATCAATGCCCACCGAACATGGATAGAGGTCGCAGACGACAACCTCTATAAAGAACATATCATCTCAAGAAGTGACAGGACGGACTACCTTGTCTCCCGAACTTTGGTCCTGCGGGCGTTCAAGACAAACGGAACACACCTCGAAGGTACCACATGGGCCATCCCTGAACATGAACTGAACAAAGCTTTGGCTATCTATCGCAAACAGGACCGGTCATTCAAGCAGCGAATCAAAAAAGCTGCAATGAACCTCACGGCCGTGGATGCCGAAACCATTATCCGCTTGGCAACTTATGATATTGTC
Source organism: uncultured Rikenellaceae bacterium (assembly GCA_946486375.1). Lineage (GTDB taxonomy): Bacteria > Bacteroidota > Bacteroidia > Bacteroidales > Rikenellaceae > CAMLTW01. Next base: position 6,244 of record CAMLTW010000001.1, on the reverse strand, counting down.
CACTTGGAACTCAGAGCAACACCTATACACGTACCCGAAAAACCATATTACTTATGTTACTGAAAATATTGCAACTCATCTTTTGCGTGACCCCTCTTGTACTGTCATTGATATTGTACAAAAAGCCATACCGGTTTATGGCAAAGTTTCACGCTTCCATGAAACAAAACATCAGAGCCCGCAAACTTTATACACGGGTGATTCTGTTCCTGCTACTGCTTTTCCACTATGTCTATGCAAGTGGACATGCTGGTGAATTCGGCATCCTGGTATCAACCGTTATCTGTGCCGCTATGTTCTCGTTCAAGCTGGCGGACAGGTGTCTGAGCCGTTTGCATGATTCCATGGGTCTGTTTGCCGGCATCAGTGCTATAACATTGGTCAGCTGCTTTGAACCGTATCTGTACACTACTACCGTAACTGCGTACTATATTCTTTTGGCAGCCCTGTTCTATCCCTCTGCTCCGGTCACAGCCGAATGCGATGATGAAGAAAAGGCTGAAGGAACGACAACGCATCCTGAAACGATATCCGAAAAGAAACACGATAATCATCACGCGATGGTGTCTTTGAAGCGGACAAAGGCAGCATTTCAGAAACTCCGCACTGTAATAATCATTAAAACAAAGTAAAATGGAAAATAGTCAAGAGAATACGACCTTTATATTGGCAGATGTCAAGGTGTTCGATTTCCTGAAGGAGAAAGCCGGAGACCGTAAAACGAAGACGGAAGCGTATTGGGACTTGCTGGACAGATCAATGGCAGGTTTTGTTTCTCCATTTGTAAGAAAAGTGGAGCGAAAACTTCTTCCCAACCAATGTCATGTGACAATCTCCGATCTTGCGGAATTCTGGCATTGGCATCGTGCCACTGTCCGAACCTTTCTGGATGCTCTGGAATCTTTCGGGCTACTTGAACGCACAAAACTTAATAAAAGCGTCATTATCACCATGACCGTGCAGTCTGGAAAAAATGCAATAGCCGGAACTGAACAGGAAGAGCCGGACTTTGCCACACGAATCGGCAGTATATTGTCCGAATGGGTCATCGGCAAGAAGACATCGGAGGATGCCGGTCATTCATGTGGTCAGGCTCTTTGCCAGGCATTAGCCGCCATTGCCGGTAAAGATAATTCTCAGGCTTCCGGCAATGGCACCGATACGGTATCGGCAGAAGTCGTCAGACAGGAAGAAAAACTAAGGGAAACAATATTAGAGTGTATTGCCAATGCCGCTCTCCAGCGTGTGTTGCGTAAGTCAAGATTCGATAACAGTTCACAACTGTCGCAGTTCTTCACCCTTGACCTCGGCGGTGAATGGGGCGCGTTTATCGAGACCGCCAAAGAGCTTGCGGAGCTTGTATTTAATCCCGAAACATCCGGCGCAGGTGTTGATATGGACAGGAACAAAGAACTCCTTAAATCGTTCCGTATTCCCTTTTTATCGCTTGCGGCAAAAGCCCAGACATTGTCGGACTGAACCGGGAAACGAAAATGAATTGTATAACCAGGAACAATCCATCCCTATCTCAGTCCTGACATCCTTCCAGTTTTATGAGGCAAGTGGGCTTGCCCACATGCCACGAAACAGAGGGAGTGGGTAGCCTAATACCCCTGCCGACTAACGTCGCAGGGAGGCATGTCCGAACAAGCAGCAAGCTGGGACATGATGGATTGTACAAAACAAAACGGAAACAATATGGCAAATGCAAAACAGGTACTTGACGTACATGTATCCAAAGGGATAACAATGGCTCAGAGTAATGAACATATGCGCAATTGGACAGAGAAAGGTTGGAAAAGGGCAACTGACCTTGGTAATTATGACCCGACACGTGAACACCTGAATTTTGAAGTCGTATCAGGAGGTAAGATCCGTCCTATCGACAAAGGCCGGAGCATTCCTGAGCGAATGGCTGAACTGTTGCATAAACGAGGCATAAAGGATCCCAATGAAGGTTTGGAAGAACCGAGATTCCGTACAGTCGTAAATATCATTTTTGGGGGCTCTCGCACACGGATGCAGGAACTCGCATTTGGCAAGCAGGAAGTCGATTTTGAAAAAGGTGCGGACAATAGACACATAAAAAGGAAGAGTGAGATTGAACGTTGGGCAAAGGATGTCTATTCATTTGTCTGCGGCAGATATGGTGAACAGAATATTGCCGCATTCATTGTACATCTGGATGAGTTGAATCCACATGTGCATTGTACTTTGCTGCCAATCAAAGATGGGAAGTTTGCGTACAAGGAGATATTTGCCGGTAAGGACAAATATGAATTCAGCGAGCGCATGAAACAGCTTCATACGGACTTTTATGCAGAAGTCAATAGCAAATGGGGCATGTCCAGAGGCTCAAGTGTTTCCGAAACGGGAAAGAAGCATCGCAGTACAGAAGAATACCGTCGTATGCTGTCAGAGGAATGCTCTACAATAGAAGAGAATATCAGCCGCCATCAGCAAGTCCTTTCCTCTCTCCATTCGGACATCCGGATGGCAGAGCGCAGGGTCAAGGGCTTGACTTCAATGGTGGAAAACTTGAAAAAGGAGCAGGCCGAAAAAGAAGCCCAATTGTCGGCACTCAAAAATGATATGGAAGCCCGGAAAGGTGATGCACAGACTTTATCTGCCGAGAAAGAAAAGCTCGAAAATGAGCTGGCCGCTATCCAGAATAAATTGGCAGACAAACAGGAGAAGCTACAGACCGCTGACCGACAACTTTCCGAGCTCAAGGAAAATATGGATGCCATTCAGGAGCGGACAGAAGAACTGAAGGAAGAAGCATACAAATACTCGCGTGATGTACATTCCAAAGTGGACAGTCTGCTCAAGGATGCCATGTTGGAGAATATGGTCAATGAGTGGCGGGAAATGTCGGCGCAGATGAAGCCTTCCGAACGGCAACAGTTCGATGACACGCTCCTGTGTTCCGTGGCGGAACGGGGGACGGAAGTCATGCGCTGTGCGACAATGCTGTTTCTTGGAATGGTCGATGATGCCACAACATTTGCCGAAACACATGGCGGCGGAGGTGGCGGAAATGACCTCAAGTGGGGACGTGATGAAGACGAGGACAACCGTGCCTGGGCTCTCCGGTGCATGAAGATGGCAAGTCGCATGATGCGTCCTTCCAGTGGCAAAAAAGCCAAACGATAAATGGCAGAAATGTATTACAATCAAAGTTATAACAAATAAAAATCATTTGAATATGACAAAACAAATCATTCTTATCTTTGCCGTTCTCTGCTCCGTGCAGGTACAGGCAAATTCACGATATACAGAAAGAGATACTGTACAACATGAGTTCTTCCATGATGCCACAGAACTGTTCCAACCCCTCCAGCCGGTCTATCTTGACGGTGTGGTAGTGCCAAGGACCGGGAGTGGCAATTGGTTTGTCAGTGTCACCGGAGGGGCAACCGCTTTTCTCGGAACGCCTCTTGGCTGCGAAGATCTGTTCGGACGTGTGAAACCCTCGTACAACCTTGCCGTCGGAAAATGGTTTACTCCTGCCGTTGGCGCCCGCATACATTACAGCGGTTTGCAATTCAAAGATGCCGGGTTATCCACGAAAAATTACCATAGCGTCCATGCAGACCTGCTATGGAACCTGCTTGGTTATCGGTATTCCGGACAGGAGCAGACACGCTGGGGACTTGCCCCATTTGTCGGAGTCGGACTGATACACAATTCCTCCGACAAGACTTCTCCTTTCGCCTTCTCATACGGTATTCAGGGACAATATCGGATTTCAAAACGGGTAAGTGCAGTACTGGAGTTCTCGGGGACAACAACCTCACAAAAATTTGATGGCTATGGCCGAACAAACCGCCTGGGTGATCATATGGTATCACTGACAGCCGGATTCACCTTCCATCTCGGGAAAATAGGTTGGAAACGAGCTGCTGATGTCACGCATTACATCCACAGGAATGAACAGCTCATCGATTATTCCCGTGCCTTGTCCGAGAAGAACAGCCGCTATGCCGGACAACATGACCGCGACAAACGAACGCTTGCTGAACTGAAGAAGATTCTGGAAATCGAAGGTCTGCTTGATACCTACGGGCACTTGCTGGAAGATGAGAAGAATGGACAACAAGGATATCCTGTAAACAATTATAGTGGGTTGAACTCATTGCGTGCAAGACTGAAACACAGACATTGGGACGGAATATCCCCTCTCGATACGGCATTCATTCATAACAACAATAACAACAAGGACAAACAGAATCCGGATTCCCTGGTATCGAATAAATTCATAACGGCTGAAGGGCACAATCCCATGGTTGTGAATCATGTCTCGGATAGCTGTATCGGAGCTCCTGTATATTTCTTTTTCACTCTTAACACGGCCCGCCTGACAGATGTTTCACAGAAACTCAATCTGGATGAATTGGCAAGGGTCGCAAAGAAATATGACTTGCATGTAAGAGTTACTGGGGCTGCGGACAGTTCTACAGGGACATCCGGCATCAATGATTCATTGAGCCAGTCAAGAGCGGACTTTATCGTTTCGGAACTGAAGCAGCGCGGCATTCCTGCAGAAAGGATCATAAAAATCAGCAGAGGTGGAATTGCCGACTATCTGCCGACCGAAGCCAACAGACACACGAAAGTTGAACTGTTTTAGCCATAGAGAATCTATTATTAACCAAAAGCCTCTCCGCTGTGAAGCGCAGAGGCTTTTTACTTGATACCTGGTATGTACGTATTCCGAAAGGAATCATTTGGAGGCTTCCAGTGATTCTTTTCGGAACTGTTTCAGAAGCTTTTCAAGTTCAAGTGACGCTTTACGGGCACGCATTCCTGCTGCCTTATTGCCTTTTTCAATCTGAAGTTTGGCATTCTCTGAAAACTGAGCGAACAATTCGCTGATCTGAGCAAATGAATTTTCCATATTACAATACATTTATATAATACAATACGTTGGCAAAGATATTGAAATATATCATTCTTTTGTCAGAACGCGTTCTGTTATATCATGAATAGCATGATAATGCCATTTTTATACCCATTTCTATATTCAATAAATTGATATTCTCTCTCATCACCGGCTTTCCTTGCCGGAGAGATTTCATATGCAAAGGTACAGCGACGGACGGTCGCCAAGTACCGCTGTGCTAACGGCTCCCGGATCTTCACGGCAGCCTTCCACAAATCGAAGATTTGGGTATTCCGCTTTATCCTGTCACTGTTTACTTGTCTTGTTCGTCCTATGCTCGCTGTCTGTCCTGCATAAAAATCATTCCCCTACAAGAAGCCGGAAGAGCTTCGATAAGAGGGAAAACAAAAACAATGTTCAACAATTAAATTATTACGATTATGCCGAATTGGTGCAGTACTGCGTATGTGATAGATGGCGACGCAAAAGAAGTGAAGCAACTGTATGAGTTGATGAAAGGACTGGAAGAACGTAAGACACCTTCAGTAGAAAACGGATTTGGGACTACTTGGCTGGGATGTCTCGTGGATGCTTTGGGTAAGGATTGGAACGATGTACGTTGCCGTGGCTCTTGGAACGGACTTGAAATGGACGGTGATGTATTGAAGTTTTCCACAGAAACAGCGTGGGCCCCATGCAGTGAGACATTTGACCTTGTGAGGGAAGCGTTCCCCAATCTTCGCTATTACTTTCAGGCGGAAGAGCCAGGCATGGAAGTATATGAAACAAACGATGAATTTGGTACATATTTCAGTGACAGGTTCTTCTTGGACGCATGTTCCCCAGAGGAAGAGTATCTCAGTGAATATTTCGAGACCCAAGAAGATGCGTTCGCTTGGCTTGAAGAAAAATGCGGAGAGCCGATAAAGTCAGCAGAGGATGTCAAGGCACTTGACGAACGCTGGCAAAGCAAGAGCGAAGATGCCTTCTGCTACCTGCATGAATTTCAAATAGTAAACTAATTCAATCCGACATCAGCAAATGATTCCCGAGCATTATTTGTTCGGGAGTCTTTTCTATCTTAAAACCGCACAATATGCTGTCCATCACCATACGTTGGGAGTGGTAGTTCTCCAAATCATTGGCATCCCATTCCAATATGGTTTCCCCAAGCAGAGAAAACTCTATCATTTGAACATATGCAGAATGTAACTGAAGGCGGAACCTATCTATCTGTCGGTTTTCTTCTTCAAGTCCTTCCAGTTTCTGCCATTCATAGAAACTGGTATATGCGATACATCCGACAAGAATGGAGATAAGTATATATCCCAACCGTATTGCCTTATAGAAATTTCCTGA